>CAWKAM010000001.1:0-215367 GCA_963847605.1 uncultured delta proteobacterium
CGGCATTCCCTTCAAAATATCCCCAATATGGCAGCAAAGGCAGGCCGAACATGGGAACCTGATTTGTCCGCAGTGTGCGGCATGGATGACCGGGGCGCCTACCAGCCGCGCGGTAACCTGCACGACGCCAGGGCGTTGATGGCGTTCTCTTTTCCCATGGATTTTTTATCCAGCCAGGCAGATAGGTGGGGATGCTCCACCAGCAGGAGCCTCCCATGATGACATGGATTCTGCTGCGAAGTCTCTGTGCGGTCATGGTGCGCATGAACTCCCAGCAAACTGCACCCCGACACGAGTACCCGCATAACTCCCCAACACACCAATATCACCCGGATCGCCCCCTTCGTAAAACGCATTCTCCCACATGGTCGGCAGGTCCTTGTCATGCCGACCGATCAGCGTGCCGTTCGCGAACGCCATGTAGCGGTTCCTCACTGTTCCATCAGATCTGCGGCATAGGAAGGAGCCGCCGATAACGATGTGGTGCCGTGCCAGAAATCACGCAGGAAGGTTGCGCCTTGCCGCCCTCGGTTTCTATGGCGTCTGCAATCCGCGGGTCCCAGGCGACCCCGGTAGTGAAGAATTCCGGGAGCGCGATCCATTGGGCGCCTTTCTGAACAGCCTCCCCTGCAAGCCGCGCGCAGCTAAAGATATTCGCTGTTGGATCGGCTATCTTCGTGGCGAGCTGGATCGCCGCGCCATCACCTGTCTGTTCGTCTCTCCTTCATGCATGGCAATCGGATGCCTCCTCATTTGTATTCTCAAAAACTTAGCCCTTATGATAAGATACGTTTATCATCAAAATAGCAATACAGGGGTTTATGCTATGGCATATCTTCTCTATCTGCATATCTGTTTCATGGCTTCGGCAGTGGCGCTCGCCATTCCCGCCTTTGCAATTGTCCGGGAAGAAGGAAACCGGCTGGTTCGCCCGTCACCGCAGAACGACACCCTGGCGATTTTGTCAGCACTTCTCGGGTTCATCGCAGAGTTCATCTTTAAAACAGCCATGCATTACCCGCATTTGAAATCACCGCATGTCTTTGCCGGCGGGTCTCAATATCTACCCCTGCGAGATAGACGAGGTGCTTTCCAGAATCTCAAAATCGCCGAGGCAGTAACAGTGGTATACCCGATGAATACCGGGGAGAGACGGTGAAGGCCTTTATCGTCCTCAAACCCGGCCAGACAGCCACGGACAAGGGGAGATCATCGAATTCTGCAAGACCAAGCTCACTGGATACAAGGTGCCGAAGCAGGTGGAGTTCAGGGACTCGCTCCCCAAATCCGCTGTGGGCAAAATCCTGCGCAAGATCCTTCGCGAGGAGGCGGCGGAAAGAAAAAGAAATCCTGACGTTGTTGAAATGATCCCCTCTCCCCACAACGTGGGGAGAGGATTAAGGTGAGGGGTCCATACAATTTTTTATGAATTCTCTTTCCGGTAAAGCTGCTGGTAATCCCTGGGGAGAAACCTGGTCTGCCAGTGCGGGATGGGGAATTGTCCCACGGGCAAGCCTTTCAGGCTTCGCCCGTGCCACCCAGAATATTTTCCTTTCTATCCTTGCCACGCACCCGTGATGCCTAAACGTTCCGGCTCACCGGCGCAAAACCCGGCACAGGTTTCGCGTACAAGTGAAGCCGGGTGTTAGGCGCTCGGTTCTTCACTAATCGGTTTCTGGAGCCCATCCACAATTGAGGAAAGGGAACCACAACGGCCCCTTCCTCCGCAAGGAGCCGCCGCCTCTGACGCATAAACTCCGCAAGCTTCACCTCGTCTAAGAGAATCATACTAAGGTCGTATCCATCGACAACGAAAAACGTAGGTTGTTTTCCGCACGTTATGGCCTGTTTCGCTTCTGCGGTGATGCCGTTAAGGATATAAATACCCCTCGTGTGTAGGCGGACTTCCCTTCAATCTTGCCACGGAACACCAGAAAGGGCGCTTCTGGAATTGGTGCACGTTCCCATTTCGCTTCAACCAAATACGTCTCGTGGTCGAGATCAAATGACCCATCAATCTGCTCTCCGACGATTCTGAACGGTTCCCTTGGCGCCAAGCCATGAAGCGCGAACATGCGATTCAGTATCTTCTCGAATGCAAACCCAGCAGCCTGGGCATTAGTTGTCTGCCCCAGGGAGAAGAACTCGTCACGGAGCGTACGCAGAGAAGACGAACGTTCACTTTCCTTTTCGGTGCGCACCTTGTCTTCTGCGATTACTTGCTCGACCCTCTCTTCGCGCGACGTGCGCTATCCATACGCAGGGAGGCTAGAAAATCGGGGTCCCATAAATCCGGAAACTTGAAAACCAACGTCCAGCAAGAATCCATTCAACTGTTCGATCTCCGACGGCTTGATGGGGCGGCCTTGCTTTTCTCGGTAGGCAAGACTGGCTCGCACTATCTCAAGAATTAGCCTTTCGAATTGACCGCGTCGGTGCTCAAGGGTGCGCTGAAACAATGCAACAAGCATTGGTGTCTTAAGCTACCGGGCTGCCAGAAATCACCGACACCGACCTTTTCGGGAACCGTCTTAAAGGAAACGTGGCCTTTCCACTTGGCATTACCCGACCCGGGCAGAAATCATAGAGGAGATTGGCCATCTCAGTCACTGCTTTGGACTCTTTGAGGGAAAGTGCCATAAGGGCTTTGCTCCGTAGTATTCTGCTCGCCTAACAAAAACTATACTGCACTTTTGCAGTATATCACCATTGTTAGCAGAAGCACACAATTGCAGTATATCCTGATATTGAGTGCAAGGCATTATTCTGTTTATATTGAAACCGGATATTACTTTCCGTTCCAATCCCCTCAGCTATAGCAAAAATCAAGGTCAGATCTTGTTTTTTGCTTTTGATCCCCTTTGAGCCCGGTGAGCGAGTGAAGGAAAATTCAGGGGAAAAGCGGCCCATGTCTGAGCGGAGTGAAACGGAGCGAGTTGGCCGCGGCCTGAATTTTCCGAACGAGCGAACGCACCCGGAGGGCGGGCTCATGGGGTGCCTTTCTTTGGTTCGTTTCTTTGGGCAAGCAAAGAAATGAACAAATAAAAGATAGAATTGGAACTTATGCCCATAAACATGGTCATCACCCCTGGATCCCTGCTTTCGCGGGAAGACAGCTTCATGATATCATTATGTCAGGTGTAAAAATTCCCCCTTGTCCCCCTTTCCAAAGGGGGAGGTAAACTATCTAGAACAGCCCGCTGATGGTGCCGTCCTCGTCCACGTCTATGGCCAGGGCCGCCGGGGTCTTGGGAAGGCCCGGCATGGCCATGATCTTGCCGGTGTAGATCACCACGAAACCGGCCCCTGCAGACACGCGGGCGGACGACACGGTGATGGTGAAGGGCTGTTTGGGAAAGCCCGGGATCTTGGGGTTATCCGTCAAGGAGGCTTGCGTCTTGGCAATGCATATCGGCAGATTGCCGTAGCCCATGTTCTCGATGTTCTTGATCTCGTTCGCGGCCAGCGCAGAGAATTCAACCCCGCCTGCGCCATAGACTTCTGTAGCCACGGTGCGGACCTTTTCGGCAATGGGTAGCGCAAGGTCGTAGAGCATGCGGAAGTCATTCGGCTGCTCGCACGCATCCGCCACCTTCTCTGCCAGCTCCAGGCCGCCTGCCCCCCCTGACTCCCGGAAGTCGGTGATGATGCTCGGCACGCCCAGGTCATCGCAGCGGGCCTTCAGGTCCTTAAGGTCCGCCTCGCTGTCGGTCAGAAAGCGGTTGATGGAGATGACGGCAGGCACACCGAACCGGGCCAGGGTATCCAGGTGCTTCCTGATATTATCGATGCCGTGCAGGGCATATGCCCTGTGGGTCACCACCAGAACTGCGGCCGAAGGTTTGAGACCGGCAGTGCGGCACTTGATGTGGAAGAATTTCTCCGCCCCGAGGTCGGCCCCGAACCCGGCCTCGGTAATGGTATAGTCCGCGAGCTTGAGGGCCATCTTTGTTGCCACGAATCGAGTTGCAGCCGTGGGCGATGTTTGCAAAGGGGCCTCCGTGCACGAGCACCGGAACGCCTTCCACGGACTGGACGAGGTTGGGGTTGATGGCATGCTTGAGCAGGGCGGCCATTGCCCCTGCCCCGCCTATGTCCCGTGCGAATACGGGCTTGCGCAGGTAGTCGTAGCCGATGATCACGTTGCCTATCCGGTTTTTAAGCTCTTTGAGATTCCTGGACAGGCAGAGGATCGCCATGATCTCGGATGCTGCGGTGATCTCGAACCCGTCTTCCCGCATGACACCGTTTATGCCCTTATCCTCAAGCCCCAGGATAATGCTGCGCAAGGACCGATCGTTCATGTCGATGACACGCTTCCAGACAACATGCCGGGGATTCACCTCCGGCGTTTGCCGGTGGTGGAGGTGGTTGTCCACCACTGCAGCCAGCAGGTTGTGGGAAGCCGTAATTGCATGGAGGTCGCCGGTGAAGTGGAGGTTGATGTCCTCCATGGGCAGCACCTGGGAATATCCGCCCCCGGCGGCCCCGCCTTTAAGCCCCATGCACGGGCCCAGCGACGGCTCGCGGATGGCCATGACGGCGCGTTTTCCGATCTGGTTCAGCGCCTGGCCCAGACCGATGGTCGTCGTGGTCTTTCCTTCACCCATGGAGGTGGGCGACATGGCCGTCACCAGTATGAGCTTGCCGTCTTTCGCCTCTGAGAGGCGCTCCATGACGGATAGGGGAATCTTGGCGACATTCCTGCCATAGGGGATGATATCCTCCGCGCTCAAGCCCAAAGAGGCCGCGATCTCAAAGATGGGCTTAATATCGATGCCCTGGGCGATCTCGATATCTGATTTCATCATCATTCCCGATGCTCGATCCTTGAACTAGAGGGGCCGGGGTATCCCGAAACCCCGGAGCAGACCCGTGAGCGAGTCCTTGCTCAGGGCATGCTGGTTAACGAGGTCGAGCATCACCTTCATGTTGAAGATCAGAGCTGATTCCCGGTGTCGTGGGATAGTCGATATCCTTGTCTGAAATGATCGTGATATCTTCCTCGTCGATCCGCTCGGCCTTCATGATTCCCGAGATGATCTTGGCCCGGTCAACGGGCTGCATAAGCCCTGTGGGCAGGTCGCCGATGACGGCCTGGGAGTCATCGTCAATAGGGAGCTCGAACCCGTACACATAGTCGATACCAAGCCTTTTCTTCAGGGCATTGGTGAAGAAGCTGAAACCACCTGATATAAGGCCGATCTTGTACCCCATGATCTTGAGCGTCTGCAGAAGCTCCTGGGTTCCCTGGCTTATCTCGGTCGCATTCATGACCGTATCGATCACCGACAGGGGCAACCCTTCAAGCAGCGAGGCGGTTGCATGCATATAGGCGAGGTCCGTCTCGTCGCTGCGTGAGCGCATCAGCGCCTCGGGCTTGATGAGGGCCTGTTTCATGACCTCGCGCATGGTGGTGCTGTCCATGAAGCTGTGCGCTATGTCGAACATGATGATCTTCTTCTTTTTGTTGAATACGTCCTCGGCCTGGAACATGGAGGAGATCTGCATAGAGAGCATGGTGTCGCGGATGGCGGCCTTCAGGTTATCCGTGGGGAGTGCACTGTGGCTTACGTCGCACATGAGATCCATGAGAAAGATATTCTCGCGCGCCACCACCTCGGATACCTCTATGTTGATGTTGTATGTGCCGAGCTTTTCCGTAATGGCGGCAATAATGCCCGCCTTGTCCTTGCCCACGAGCGTCACCAGGATGTTCTTCTTTTCAAGACCGCGGGGGACCGGGGTGTATTTCTCGATGGAGAGCTTCAGGCCGGTATCAGAGGCGATCTTGTCCACCAGACCTCTGAATTCCTTGACGGATACCGTGGCCTTGGCCAGGTCCACCACAAGGTAGATGGTGAAGAGCCCATGCAGCACATCCTGGCGCATATCCACGATGTTGCCCTTGACCTGTGCGATAGGGGAGGTGATGGCCCCCACAAGCCCCACTGAATCCGTCCCGATACCATAGACAATATAGAGCATGCTGTTCATTGTGCTGCTCCTCATGTGAAGTTATTAAACTGTAAAGAAAATAAAGTCATTTATAAAACAGCCCCTCAGGACTTAAATACGCCAAGCTTGATGGGCAGCCACCATGTGATGCCATAGACGATAGTCTTGATGAGGGCCTTCCGGGGGGTGATACCTGCCGCCGCACAAACCCCGCGTGACACAAGAAGCTCGAGGGGATGGCCGAACAGCCAGGTGAATGCTACGGATTTCCAGAGCTTCTTGAGTGTCTCATTCTTGTAAGGCTTGACCAGGCCGGCCACGGTGAAGATCCATCCACAAACAGCCCCTGCCATCATCAAATACCAGAACCCCTTGCTCTTGAGCATAGCGCCCCCTTTTCAATGCAATCAATAAATGAAATTGTAGCAGAGTAGTGGTGCGGATGCGAGGTGAAAAATTAAGGGAATAAGGTTCAAGGGACAGGGAACCACATCCGGGTCCCCTGTCCTTGAACCCTTTGACCTATTAGGATTTCTCCTTCTTTGTCTCCCCTGCGAGGAAATTCGCGTCCTGGTATGCAGGTTTCGGATACGAGTAAAAACCTTTGTTCGTCTTATAACCCAGTTCGCCCCTGTCAACATACTGTTTAAGGAAATCGGCGTTTTGCTGGGACTGCTGGTCTCCCGCCTTCTTGGCCCAGTAGTCGGTGATGGTCCATACGGTCTTCAGGCCTACCTGGTCCATGAGGCCGAAGGGTCCCATGAACATGTGCGTTACGCCCATCCAGGAGCGGTCTATGTCTTCAATAGAGGCGACATCGTTCGATGCCAGGGTGAGTGACGAGAAGAAGAGGCTCGAAAGCATGGTATTAAATACATAGCCGTAGGTTTCCCGGTGGAGCATGATGGCGATCTGACCGATGCTCACGGCAAAGTCATGGACGAGCCGTGTCACCTCCGGTGCTGTTCCAGGGTGCGGCATGACGTCAACTATATTGCTGACCCTCAGGTCGTGGAAGTGGAGCGCTGCCAATTTTTCAGGCCTGCCTGAGGCCTCGGCAAACATGGAGGGTACGAGGTAGGATGTATTGGTGGTAAAGATAGTGCGCTTGGGGCAGAGCTTGTTGAACTGGGCGAACACCTTGCCTTTCAGAGCCGGATCTTCCGGCACCGACTCACTGATAATGTCAACATCTTCAGCCGCCTTGGCTGGGTCTGTTGTGGATGTGATCCGGGCAAGGGTCTCTTTGAGCTGCTCCGGGGTGAGGCGTCCGGTGGATGCATACCAGGTGGCGAGCTTGGTCACACGTTTTATCGCGTCATCCAGAACATCCTGGGAGATATCATAATACACCACCTCGTATCCGTTCATGGCGCACTGAAGCCCGATCTGCTGGCCCATAGTCCCGGCGCCCAGGATAAGCACTCGTTTGATGTCTTCAATCTTCATAGAGTTTCCCTTTCATGTTTTAGTCTTCAAGTTGTTCTTTCACTCATCATCCACCCTATGCCAGGGCCCCGCCGTCGACCACGAAACTCGCACCGGTCGTAAACGATGCCGCATCCGATACCAGGTAGAGCACCACTCCGGCTATCTCCATGGGTTGTGCATGCCTCCCCATGGGAATCATCTTAACGGCTATGTCGTGGATGGCTTCATTATCCATGATCGCCTTGGAAAAGTGGGTTTCCACCAACCCGGGCAGCAATGCATTCACCCGGATGTTCTTTCCGGCCAGCTCCTTGGCAAAGGCCTGGGTCATGGAGATGAGGCCGGCCTTGGTGATGGAGTAGATCCCCTGGAGCAGCGCTGGCTTCACCCCGTTAACAGAGGATACGTTCACGATTGAACCACTGCCTGATTCCGCCATGAGCTTGGCTGCATGCTGTATCAGAAAGAACGGCCCCTTGAGGTTCACATCAAAGGTCTTGTTCCAGATCCCTTCGTCCGCCCCCAGCATCTCGCCAAAATAGGGATTGGTGGCTGCATTATTTATGAGGATATGGAGCTTGCCGTGCCGCTCCTTGATCCGGCCGAACAGACCCTCTATCTGCTTGAGATCCCCCACATGGCAGGCCATTACCTCAGCCTTGCCGCCTCGGGATGCGATCTTCTCTGCAACCCCTGCCAGCGCATCCGCCTTGCGGCTCACGAGGATACAGTGCGCCCCGTAATCGGCCAAAGTTACGGCTATGGCCTCTCCTATTCCCCGGCTGGCCCCTGTCACTACTGCTATCTTTCCTTTTAAGCTGAAATCCACCTTGTCCATGTTCGTCTCCTCTATGCGTTTCAACAAGGGCTCAAGGCCCTCGTTGTGTTTATGCTACCATCACCTCAGCCCTTCCATCTTCCACCATAGTGCACCATTCCCGTGTCACCATGTATCGATAAACGGGCGACCGGCCTTGGGGGTTGAACCGGCAGGGAGTGACTTCAAGCCGCGCATGATCCACATGCGGGTATCCGCCGGGTCGATCACAGCGTCGATCTCGAGGTAAGAAGCCGTATTGATGGCCTTGCCCCCTTCATAGGCCTGGCCTACGAGAAACTTGAAGTTTGCTTCACGCTCCGCCGGATCGTTAATTGCCGCGAGCTCTTTTCTGAAGGCGTGCTTAACAGCCCCTTCGAGGCCCATGGCGCCGAATTCCCCTGAGGGCCAGGATGCAGTAAAGAATGAGTCATGGAAGCCGCCGCCCGCCATGGCCATCGCTCCAAGACCATAGCCTTTGCGCAAGACGACCGTGAAGAACGGGACCTGTACATGTGCCCCTGTAACAAACATCCGGCATACGTGACGGACCTGCGCACGTGTCTCTATTTCGGGACCGACCATGAACCCCGGTGTGTCACACAGAGAAATGATCGGCAGTCCATGTGCATTGCAGAGCTGCATGAATCGTGCGGCCTTGTCTGCCGCTTCCGCTTCTATAGCACCGCCGATGTGCATGGGATTGTTTGCTATTGTACCGAAGGGCCTCCCTTCGATCCTCAGAAGCGCAGTGATCATTCCCGGCCCGAAATGCCACCGCAACTCCAACACCGAACCGGTATCAGCGAGCATCTCGATAACAGCGTGCATGTCATAAACGCGCACCCTGTTTTCCGGGATTGCCCTTCGAAGAAGGCGCTGGTCCACAGCTTCCCAGAAGGATGTCGGGCCCTGGCAATACGAGAGGTATTTCTTCGCGACTGCCACCGCCTCGGCCTCATCGGCCACGGCAATATCGACGACGCCGTTACGTGTCTGAACATCAATCGGCCCGATATCTTCAGCCTTGGTCACGCCGAGCCCCCCGCCTTCGATCATTGCAGGGCCGCCCATGCCGATATTGGAATTCTCGGTCGCTATGATCACATCGCAACAGCCAAGCAATGCAGCGTTTCCTGCAAAGCACGGCCCCGACACAATGCCGATGAGCGGGACTTTGCCGCTGAGGCCCGCAAACCGGCTGAAAGTAGTGATATCGAGGGCTGCAACCACATTTGCATCGGTGTCACTCGGCCTTCCCCCCCCGCCTTCGGCGAACAGGGCCAGCGGCAACTGCCATTCGTGCGCCACGCTCAGCATGCGGTCCATTTTCTTGTGATTCATCAAACCCTGGGTCCCGGCCAGCACGGTATAGTCATATGCCATAACCATGCAGCGGGCCTTATCATCTCCGAATAAAGGGCCGTTGACCGTCCCGATGCCGGTGATCAATCCGTCGGCAGGTGTCGTCCTGATGAGCTCATCCAACGGCTTGCGCCTGCGTTGTGCAGCGAGGAGGAGCGCCCCGTACTCGATGAAACTGCCGGGGTCGCACAGGTCCTCGATATTCTCACGGGCGGTACGCTGATTCTTCTTCCGCCGGCGTGCAACCGCCTCGGGCCGCCTCTCATCGAGGCCGAAGCCATGCCGTTCTATGACCTCGGCAAGGTCGGGCCGGATCGCATCCAGGTCAAAGTCCTCCTCAAGATCGGCCGAACTTGCCTCTATCTGCGCCTCTTCGAGGAAGATCAGCGGGGCCCCTTTGAGGACGACCTCAAAGGGTGTTACGCACACGCGTCTTACATAACCGCTCCGATCTGCGGTTATGACGTGCTCCATCTTCATGGCATCGAGCACCGCCACCCTCTGTCCGGCTGCAACAGCATCACCGTCCGCCACCTCAAAGCTAACGACACGGCCCTGCATGGGCGCCCTCACCGGGATGGTGCCCTCAGGTGCCGCTGGTGCGGTTTCTTCGCTTTTTAAGAGGGCCTCTTTCACCAGCCCCTCGAAGATACCTGTTTGATACTCTTCGGGAGCCACCCTAAGCTCAGCTATATTGTCTTCGATAAAGCGTGTGTAGACCTCGTTACAAGCAACCTCCGGCATACGCAGCAGACCACACAGGAACACTCTGTTCGTCTCGATCCCCTCGATCCGGAATTCCCTGAGCGCCCGGTAGGCCTTTGCAACCACGTCTTCATATCGAGGAGAGCGTGAAGTGACGATCAGCTTGGCAAGCAGCGAATCAAAGGCGGGATTGGCCGTGTATCCGGCATAGCCATACCCATCGACCCGTATGCCGGGCCCTGACGGCACCTCATAGACCATCAATGTACCACCGGCCGGACTGATGCTGCCGCTCGCATCGAAAGTCTCCATGTTGATGCGAAGCTGGAGCGAATAGCCGCGGGGCTGCGCAACCCCTTCAGCGAGACCCATGTCTATGAGCGATCTGCCGGAGGCGATCTCAATCTGGGTCATGACGAGATCGACACCGGTTAATTCCTCGGTCACCGTGTGCTCCACCTGGAGCCGCGGGTTGACCTCCAGAAAGGTGAACGCATCCTCATCCGTGGTAGTAGAATCGACAAGGAACTCGAAGGTGCCAAGGCTCTCATAGCGGGCCTCCTGTGCGAGACGCAGCGCCGCATCGGTTATCTTTTTCCGGAGCCCCTGAGAAAGGGTCGGGCTCGGTGCCACCTCGATGAGCTTCTGGTTGCGCCGCTGGAGGGTACATTCGCGCTCGCCGAGATGAATCACCCGTGTGCCGTCGCCCACGATCTGAACCTCGATATGCCGGGGCTGCCGGATAAGCCGCTCGGCATAGACCTCACCAAGCCCGAACGAAGCGCGCGCCTCTGAGACACAGCGCTCATAGGCCTCATCGAGATCTGCAAGGCTGTAGACCGGTCGCATACCTCGGCCGCCACCGCCTGCAAGGGCCTTGATCATGACTGCGGCATTGCTGCCGAGCGATGAGAAGAAGGCCTTTGCCTCCTCAAGACTTGCCGCTCCCGATGTAGCAGGGAGTACGGGAACACCGCACTGCACGGCAAATGCTCTCGCTTTTGCTTTGTCGCCGAACAGCTCAAGCACTTCCACGCTGGGGCCGACGAACGTCAGCCCCTCCTCGGCACATCGACGGGAAAAGACTGCACTCTCGCTGAGAAATCCATACCCCGGGTGAACAGCGTTGCAGCCGGCCTTCAGGGCCACCGCGAGGATCTGCTCAATATCAAGGTAAGCCGGGACACCAGTGCCTTCCAGGGCGTAAACCTCGTCCGCAGCTCGTGTGTGGAGGCACTGCATATCATCGGTCGAATACACGGCCACGGTCCGAATACCGAGTCCCGCTGCCGCACGAGCGATGCGAATGGCTATCTCGCCCCTGTTTGCGATGAGGAGCTTCATCTTTTGCATAACCATATTCTTACATATATTTTATTGCGCTCATAATTCAAAAATTAGGAGTAGGTTAATTATTGTTAAATCATAGTTGCACTATGATTTTTATAGATGAAAAAATAGTTGAACTCAATATTATCTTAACAATTGTAGAGTCATACTATAGACAATGTATGTCATGACTCGGTTAAGCGGACGATGGGGCGTGCCGCGAACCGAACTTGGCGACACGATTCAATGCCTTATCCGAGATCTCCTGTAGAATATCATAATACTCTATCTCATGGCCATGCATGGCACATGGGAGCCCGATTTGCTGGCCTACTGTGCCGGCCCCTATGATGAAGACTGTGAAGATGTCATCAGCTCTCATATGAGTTCCTCAAAAGCTTTTATTCCTTTATCCCCACGATCTCCTTCGTGAGCTTTTTCTTCATCTCGAGTCCGCCCAGCCTGCCATACATGACTTTCTGCGCCTGCGGCGATCCTGCTCCGTGCATGGACTCGGCCAGTGCTGTGCTACCCGTCATGTTCTCGATGAGCCTGAGAATCTTGTACTTGTTCTCAACCGACACACCCTGCGCCCCTGCGATGTACTTCTCCACATACTTACCGACCTTGCTGCTCTTCAGGTCTCCCTCGGAGGGCAGGGTGGCCAGAATCCCACCTGCGATATCGTGTGCAAGCCTGGAGATCTCGTAGATATTGCGCGAGGTGTTCAGCTTCGCGCAATTAGCCAGCAACGGATCGGGATAATATGCGCCCGAGGGAGTTTTACCGCCCATGGCTGAGCAGGCAACTGAAGCAGAGAACACTGTCTCGGTGAGGTGGATCATCTCGGCGAGCTTGTCCTTGATATGGGAGGCCTTGGCCGTGCCCAGGTAATCGGTGATGAGTGAGGTCGCGCCGATCATGATGTCTGAGACCCCGCCCTTGCAACCACCGTAATTCTGCCGGTGCAATGTGGCGAAGCGCTCTACGAGCACTCCTGTGAAATCGATCTCGCCGTTGAGGAATATCCGTTCGTTCGGTACGAATACGTCCTCAAAGACAACCATCGTTTCGCCGCCCACAACCCCATAGGTCGGGTTACCGGTATCCATGCCGCCTTCCATCTTCCTACCGTCATTGGCCTGCCGGCCGAATATCTGTATCACGCCCTTCGCATTCAGCGGGACCGCGCACAGGATTGCATAGTCTTTGTCGGCATCCGTCATTGACTGCGTGGGCATGAGGAGGATCTCGTGGCTGTTGGCTGCGCCGGTCTGATGGACCTTGGCGCCGCGTATTACCACGCCGTCTTTGCGTCTCTTCGCTAAATGGACAAAGAGGTCAGGGTCGGACTGCTCGGCAGGGGATTTGGAGCGGTCGCCCTTGGGGTCGGTCATCCCGCCCACGAGCATGAAGTTTTCTTCCTGGAGCCTCCTCAGATACTCCTTGAACCGTGCATGGTAATCAGTCCCGTATTTCTCGTCGATGTCGAATGTGGTCATGTAGGTTGCGTTGATGGCGTCGAATCCAACACAGCGCTGGAAGCAGCTGCCGGTCTTGTGTGCGATAAGACGAAGCATCTTCACCTTTTTAATGAGATCGTCCACGGACTGGTGGATGTGGGTGAACCTGTTAATCTTCTTTCCGGTAAGGTGGCTCCTCGCGGTGAGCAGGTCTTCATACTCAGGCATGAGTGCCATTTCATAGGTCATGGCTGCACAGTTGATGTGCGGTGTGAATGCCGGGTGCGACGTGATATCCTTCACGATCTCGCCGTTGTAATAGATGACGCTGCCGAGATTCTTAAGGCTCTTGATATAATCTTCCTTGGTTCTGATCATGGGAAACCTCTCTTTTCTGAAGTATGCTCACACTACATTAATTAAATCAAAATTATAATGCGACATCTTTTAAAATAATATAAATCATAATGATACTATGATTTATATAAATTATTTCATAGTGGATGTCAATTTATTCTTTTATTCTTGACATAATTCTTGACATAATCTATTCATTGCTATAATAATAATGATTATAGAGAAAGAGTTCTTTCGCAGTGAGACACTTAGTTTTTTCGCTTCTATGGGAAGAGCATAACCATATGCAGGGCATGAAACAGCCGTAGGTGAATGGATTGACAAAAATAAGCCCAAAAACTACCAGGAAAAATAAAATTATCGAATCTGCCCTCAAGATCTTTGCAGAAAAAGGTTTTCAGGATGCGACCATTTCTGAAATAAGCAAGGCAGCAGGAGTCTCTGATGCCACGGTATATGAGTACTTCAACAGCAAGGAGGAACTGCTTTTTACGATTCCAGAGGAGATCACCGAAGAGCCTATCAGAGACATGGCAAAGATCCTACCGTTTCTCAGGGGCATTGAGTGCAAACTGAGAGCGATCGTTCAGGGCTACATGACCCTCTATGAAAATAATCCACACTACTGTGCCTTGGTCATGCTCCAGCTTAAGACCAACCGAAATTTTCTGAAAACCAAATCATACGAGAAAATCCGCAGCGTTGCGCGCGTGCTTCTGAATTGCATTCAGGAAGGTATCGATAATGGCACTTTTAAAAAGGATACCGACCCCTACCTGGTGCGCTCCATGATCCTTGGTACCATGGAGCATCTCTGCATCAGGTGGCATCTCCTGGGGGCTCCATCCAACCTGGTGAAGTATGTCGATCCTCTCGTTGATCTAATACTCGATGGTATAAGAGTCCAGAAACATCCGAAGAATATCTCTCTTCACCTGCATCTCACGGATGATAACATGCTGCCCGAAAAACCCGAACTTACTAGGGAGACTCAAGAAACATGACTTTTTTCATGAAGGATCAGGTAATCATTTAACTTTAAGGTGGATCAAGAAAGGAGAGGCTTATGAGAACAAAGGAGCAGTATATTGAAGGCCTAAGAAAAATGCGGAGGAACCTCTATTTTGATGGAGGTAAGATCGATAGGGATGATGAGGCACAAGCCGCCACTCTGAATGTCATGGGTTTTACCTTCGAGGCCACTGAGATTCCGGAGCTCAAGGAATTATGCACCGCAACCTCACATCTAACAGGAGAAACAATCAACCGATTCTGTCATGTCCATCAGAACCCCCAAGACCTCCACAAAAAACAGGATATGACACGTGCATTGTGCCGAAAGGCAGGGCTCTGCATCCAGCGCTGCATGGGAATTGATGCAATCAATGCCGTCAACGCAGTCTCCTTTGAAGCCGACAAACAAAACAACGGGGGCAGTGAATATCATAAGAACTTCCTCAAGTGGCTTGAATATTTTCAGAAAAACGATCTTGTCGGGTGCTGCGCCCAGACCGACATGAAAGGTGAGCGGCTTAAACGACCGTCTCAGCAGAGCGATCCGGATATGTACCTGCGGATGGTGGAGAAAAAGAGTGACGGCATCGTGGTCAGAGGGTGCAAGCTCCATATCTCAGAGGCCTCAATCGCTGACGAAATTATGGTTGTCCCCACCAGGATGCTGGGGCCGGATGAGAAAGAATATGCGGTAGCTTTTGCAGTGCCGGGTGATCATGAAGGAGTAAAACAGGTTGTTCACGTCCATAAGACCCGGAAAAGAACTCACTTCAAAACCGGGGGGCCTGAAGCCGGGTATACCGATTCCTATTTGATCTTCGATGACGCATTTATCCCTTGGGATAGGGTATTCCTCTGCGGCGAGAATGATCACGGAGGAGCCTTGGCAATGCTCTTCGCCCTGTTCCACCGACACAGCTACTCCGGCTGCAAACCTGCTATCGGCGATGTTCTTCTCGGTTTGGCATCTATGGCGGCCCGGCATAACGGGATCAGGAAGTCCCCCCATGTCAGAGAGTTGCTCGCTAAAATTATCAAGGTTACTGAGCTGGGTTATGCTGCCGGGTATACTGCCTCGGCATTGAGCAAGCCCGCAATATACATACCAGGCATGGGCCAGGTACCCTACGGCCCCGGCAGCTATATCCCTCATTCCATATACGCCAATGTGGGGAGATGCCTTACCGGCGAAGCTGTGTTTGAGGAACAGGAGATGCTGTGTAACATTGCCGGCGGTCTGCCTTCAACATTCCCGTATGAAGCCGACTTGGCAAACCCGGAACTGAAACCTCTGCTGGAGAAATACCTGAAACGCAATCCGGATGTCCCGGTATCGGATCAGATAAAATTCTGGCTGCTGTTTGCCGAAGTCACCTGCTCTGGGAATACTGGATTTATGACCTATGGAAGCTTCCACGGTGGTGGCTCGCCTATCATGGAGCAGATCGCTATCACTTCACAGTACGATATCAAGTTGCGGGAACATCTCGTGAACTCCCTTGCAGGGGTGGAAAAGCTGAAACCCGGTTCTCTCACAAAATTCTAAGAGACTTAATAAGGGTACGCCTCTTTCAGGCGTACCCGATATCATCTCTCAGACAAGAACTTCTCAACAGGCTTCAGGTCCGGCTATGGGTCCTGCCATGCCTGTGTGGGCTTATCGGACAGGTCCATATCATCCCCTGCCCTGGCTCATAGTTGCGGTGGCGCAAGGCATGTCTCAACAAGATCTACGAGGAATGCGGCATACTTATCAACTGTTACCCTCCTCCATGCATACTTCCATCTCTTCAGATACCAGTCCTGGAGCATGGCCTTGATCACCGCACCAGTAAGCTGCGTATTCACGGACTTGAAGACACCCTTGTCCTGACCATCCTTCATGATGTCTATAAGAATCTTTTCCGAGAAGAGTTCGGCTTCTATGGCTGAGCGATGCTTGCCCTTGGCAAGATTCTTTGTCTCCATATAGGAGGAGTAGAACCACGGGTGCATGATCTCACTCAGGTATAGGTGTGCCTGGATCATCCTCCGGAGCTTAGCGCGTGGATCATCTATTCCTTCGATCTGGTCTAAGAGCACCCGCATGGTGATCATTCTGCCCAGCCGCTGGATCATGTCGAGCAGTTCGTCCTTGCTCATGAAGCAGATGTAGAGTGCCCCCATGCTGAGTCCCGCCTCTGAGCTCAACTCCCTCAGGCTCATTGCCGCGAAACCCTTAACGTTACTGATGGTCAGGGCTGCATTGAATATCTTCACAAGATTCTTGACAGCGACCGCTTCCTTCTTGATCTTTATGCTCTCACGATTGCCGAGGAAGAACTCCCGGCACATATCCTCCATGGATACGTTTACGATCTTCTGGAATGTCTCGAAATTCAGATCATCTTTCATCGAGGCTGTTATATCACCGTCTTTCCATCATCGCCCATGAGGATTCTCATGGCCACAGATATCTTAAGTACCTCTCCTGTGACTGTCTGTCGGGTGAGCGCTTCAAATGAACGCATCGGACCGAAACGTTGTATCGAGAAGATTTGAAATGTGTAGTTTCGACTGCCCAATGCCAAGCCGTGAGAGCTTGTTGTAATTATGGGAAGGCTGATTATCTCTGTAATATTCTTCATACCTCATTGCTCATGACAATTGCGTTCGAAATAGGTTATTATTCATACAACTTTTGAAAAAATCAGAGGGATGATATGGCATTATTCGAATACAACGGAAAGTCACCGCTGGTAGGCGAAGGGACGTGGATTGCGCCAAGTGCCGAGATCATCGGTGACGTAAGGATAGGAAAGGGCTGCTGGATAGGTCCCTGTGCCGTACTCAGGGGGGACTTCGGAACCATTATAATCGGGGATGAAACTGCTGTGGAAGACGGGGTGGTCATCCATACACCTTCAATGGTCACCATTGGAAAGCAAGTCACCATAGGCCACCTTGCCATGGTCCACAACAGCATTATAAAGGATTACGCAGTGATAGGCATGAATTCAACCCTTGGGGACAACGCGCAGGTCGGGGAATGGTCCATTGTTGCAGAGCACTCTCTGGTAAAGAAGAACCAGGTTGTCCCAGACTATAAGCTCTATGCAGGATCTCCTGCTATAGAAAAGGGCGACATCAATGAAAAATACCAGGAGGTCATGCTGGCAGGCAAACAGATGTATGTGGAGCTCGTAAAGCAATACCTAAATACCTTAAAAAAAATTAGCTGATGCATACAAGACTCTTCTACAGGTGTTCGTGCCTTGGCAAACTACCCTTTGACTATATTTTTTCATGAGCATACTTGCCTGAATGACTGAACAAGAATATCATCTGTTCATCTTGTAATACGATGAGGTTTGTATGAATCACCCGGAAGCAACGGCTATGGCGCTTTCCATCCTGAGATCAGGCAACCCTTTCCAATGGTATGTAATCACGCTTTTCGCCTTGACGCTCTATGTCTATATCAACGAAGCCTCCCAGAAAAACTGGAAGGGAATCGCAGCGGGTCTATCATTGTATATGGTCCACTGGTTTGTGGAGATCGTCAATGCCCTGATCCAGCACTTCTCCGGGCATGCACTCTGGACTGTTCCCACTGGCACTGCATTTCTGATCCTGGTGGGGGTTGGCGTGGAGATCAGTCTTATGTTCTCCATTGCGGGTCTTGTCTTGAGCAAGCTCCTTCCCCAAGACCCGAATATGAAAATTCTCGGCATCAACAACCGTCTTGTCTTTGCCATCGGGAATGCAGCCTTCGCCTCGATCCTCGAGATCTTCCTGGTCAAGACGCCCACCTTTGTCTGGGTCTGGCCCTGGTGGGGGGCATTCCCGGTCTTCATCACGGTCTATATACCGTTTTTCCTGGCGGCATTCTATGCCTATGACTGGCCGCCTAAGAAACAAAGGCTCTTTATCGGCACGCTCTTCGCGATCAACGCGGTGTCCCTGGTCGTCTTTGCAGGGTTCTTGAAGTGGATCTGAGCCTGCACAAGGACAAACCAAGCCCCAAGGAATATCTTCGATATGTGCTCAGGGCTTGGCTCGCTGCGCTTGTCTTTACCAGTTCTCTCCGAGGAGTTCGAAATAATCTCTCGGATGGGCGCAGGCCGGGCAGGCAGCAGGGGCATCACTACCCTCAAAGAGGTACCCGCAGTTACGGCATCTCCATACCGCTGATTTGTCCCGCTTGAATACCCTGCCCGCCTCGATGTTGGCGGCAAGATCCTTATAGCGCTTCTCATGCTGTCTCTCTGCTACCGAGACGGCCTCCCAGACCTTTGCAATAACTTCAAACCCTTCCTCGCGGGCTGTCTTGGCAAATCCCGGGTAGAGTTCTGACTGCTCATAGTGCTCCCCTGCAGCAGCCGCTTTAAGGTTCTCCAGGGTCGTGCCGACGACACCGGCAGGAAAGCTTGCCTGGATCTCCACTTCTCCGCCTTCAAGAAATTTAAAGAATCTCTTGGCGTGCTCTTTCTCCTGGCTTGCGGTCTCTTCGAAGATGTCGGCTATCTGCATGAAGCCCTCTTTCCGGGCCTGGCTCGCAAAATATGTATAGCGGTTGCGAGCCTGGGATTCTCCCGCAAATGAGCCCAATAGATTCTTTTCCGTCCGTGAACCCTTTAACTTTCCCATGATGTTCCTCCTTAAGAGTAGTATTCGTTTTATTGCTATGAATAGACCTTAGATCCATTAATCTTTTGTTCGTTCAGCCTTTTTACAGTTCGGACACATACCCAGGAAGTCCATCCCGCAACCCAGGACCTCATAACCGCTCTGGCTACTCACAATGCCCTTAATAGTAGTTATCTCCATGGATGGATTCAAGGGAACATCATCTACCCTGCCGCAGGAAAGGCACCTGATATGCATATGATCATCCATTACTGCATCAAATCTCCTCTGCCCTAGTCCCAGGTCGAGCCTCCGGATTTGCCCGCTTGAAGAGAGATGGTCAAGGTTTCTATACACCGTGCCGAGGCTGATCCGAGGGAGTCTCGATCTGACCATCTCATAGACTTCATAGGCCGTGGGATGGCTTCTCACCTTACTTAATTCTTGAAGGATAATCATCCTCTGCCTTGTCATCCTCTGTTGTTTTTTTATCATCTGATCACCAATAGCTAAAATCTATGGAGAAATAACAAAAAAGCTTTATTTAATGATAATAATTACTATTAACAAATCTGCCTGTCAATACTTTAATAATTATTTATATAAGCAAAACCGGCAAAGGATGAAGGACCAAAGGCCGCTTAATAGGTGAATATATGATGGGTCAATTTCTTATCGAATTCCTTAAAGGTCTACTTTGTGTTAGATTCGTTTTCAAAAAGTAGAGCTTTTGACAAGTTACGAAAAGAGCCCATATGTTTGAGAATCTGACCAGCGGCCTTGACACATATCTTCAAGGATCTATGGTTCTTGCCCTTCTCTCTTCATATATCGGCGGTGTCCTCGTCAGCTTCACCCCATGCATGTATCCCCTTATCCCCATTACTGTTTCTTTCATTGGGTCCCAGGGAAGGGGGTCGCGTATTAACGGCTTTCTCCTTTCATTGGTGTATGTACTCGGGACATCGCTGACATATATGGTCTTAGGCAGCATCGCCGGGCTTACGGGAAGTTTTTTCGGTACCATCCAGACCAACCCATGGACAAACCTGGTCGTGGCAAATATCTTCATCCTCATGGGGCTCTCCATGCTTGATGTCTTCTTTATCCCCCTGCCACGCTTCTTCAGCAGCCCGATGTTCACTACACGAAGGAAAGGCATGCTCGGGGCGCTGCTCCTGGGCATCGCATCGGGTATTATCATGAGCCCCTGCTCCGCGCCCGTACTGGCCGTGCTTTTGAGTTATGTGGCAACAAAACAGAACATCATCTTTGGAATGGCCCTGCTCTTTGTATTTGCCTTCGGTATGGGGACAATCCTCATACTCCTGGGTACGTTCACAGCCCTTTTGACAAGCCTTCCTAAGTCAGGCCCATGGATGGTCCGTATCCAAAAGCTCTTTGGTTGCATCTTTATTGCAATGGGTGAATACTTTCTTATCACTGCGGGTAAATTCATGCTTTAAAAAGGAGTTCTCTCACCATGAAAAAGAAGATCTGTCTGGCAATTCTCTTATCTGCCCTATTTATTGCAGCCGTACTCTCCATGAAGATAGGTGATGTACAAGGCAGCGACGCGGATGACCAAAAGATCGGTACGAAACCAGACCCGCCCATGGCTCCCGACTTCTCCCTGAAGGATCTCAGCGGAAAGATCAGATCATTGAAGGACTATCGGGGCAAGGTGGTACTCCTGGACTTCACTACCACATGGTGCCCGTACTGTAAAAAAGACATTCCGAACCTGAAAAAGCTCCATACCACCATGAAAGGCAAGGACTTCGAGCTTATATCAATTTATGTAATGGAGAGCCCCCAAAAGGTGACCTCTTTTGCAGAGAAATATTCTCTGCCTTACACTATTCTCATTGACAACGACGCAAAGGTTGCGCGCACATACGGCGTCAGGGGTGTGCCTACCAAGGTCGTTGTGTCAAAGAATGGCAACATCGGATGCTGGCAATGCAACTCGGCCGAAGATAAGATCGACGAGCTCATGAAGGGAAAGTAGGACATCGCCTATGGTCTTCGATCAATCGCTTCAATCAACAAAACCGCTCAGTCAGACCATTAAACCTAAAACATATTCAAATGTTCGTATTCCGCTTCAAGCTGATTAGATATTCTGCGACCCGGACCGCTTCAACACCGTCTTTGGCGAAATTGGCACCTATGGAGGCAGCATAATCGGCTGTCACTACGGCACCTCCTACAAGGAAGTCGCAAACCAGCCCGGAATCCTTTATGCTTTTCACGGCCTCCGGCATATTTACCATAGTGGTGGTCATGAGGGCCGAAAGGCCGATAATGTCGGGATCATGTTTCCTTGCGGCTTCAAGTAATGCCTCATGATCCACATCCTTGCCCAGGTCGATCACATTAAACCCATTGTTTTTCAGCATCAACCCCACGATATTCTTCCCAATATCGTGGATGTCACCCTTGACTGTTGCAAGCATGATCGTTCCTTTTCCTGCAGAGGATATCCCTTCCTCATTTAGACGGGGCTCCAGGTGCTCAAAGCCGCGCTTCATGGTTTCGGCGCTGGCGATAAGCTGAGGCAGAAAGTAGGTCTTCTTCTCGTAGAGATCCCCAACCTTCCGGATTGCAGGGACCATGAGCTCATCCACCAGAGCTCGGGCGCTCAACCCTTCAGCAATAGCTTTATCAATAGATGTCTGAATCCCATCCCTATCCCCTTCAATAACGGCCTGGTAGATTCTTTCCTTGGAGGTTTTATCCCGCACTTCTTTCTCAGTATCCGGTACCTGCCCCTTGGGGCCGCTGAAAAAGCTGATAAAGGCAGATGCATCCTTGTCCCTGCCTGCAAGTACATCTGAGGCCTTTTTGATGCTCATGAGTTCGATACTTTCCGGATTCGCTATGGCGCACGTCAGGCCGCCACTGATCGCCATAGCCAGGAACGATGCATTTACCCACTTTCTCTCAGGCAGACCAAAGGAAACATTCGAGAGCCCCACAACGGTCTTTGCGCCGAACGTACTGTTGCACCAGTCAATCGTCTTGAGTGTCTCCAGGGCAGCCGCACCATCGGCGGATACAGCCATGGTAAGTGCGTCCACGATGATATCATCTTTCGTGAATCCATACCGGCCGGCCTTGGCATAGACGTCCTTGATGATCTTTCTACGCTCAGATGATGTCTTCGGTACCGCCCTGCCGGCGATGGGCAGGAGGATGAACATGGCCCCATAGAATGCAGCAAGCTTCAACCGTTCATCAAGGGTGTTCTCCTCTCCTGAAATGGAATTGATCAGTGCGCGTCCCGGATAAACTCTCAGAGCGGCCTCAAGGGCATTGACACGCGATGTATCGATGCACAAGGGGGCATCGGTGGTCAGTGCAATCTGCTTCACAACTCCCCTCAAAGTGCCCTTTTCATCGAGTCCCGGCATGCCGACGTTTACATCAAGGATGGATGCACCCTTTTTTACCTGGTCCCTGGCATATGAACTCGCAAGAGAAAACTTACCCAGCAGGAGTTCCTGCTGGAGATCCTTCTTCCCTGTTGGGTTTATACGCTCGCCAATGATGATGAGCGGTCCGCCTCTGTCAAACATTACCGTCTTTGCATGCGAACTTACTGCGCCTATTGATTTTACTTGAGGTGGTTGCTGCTTTAGACCGTCACAATTCTTTCGAAGCATCCTTATATGCTCCGGAGTCGTACCGCAGCAACCACCGAGCAGTCTGGCGCCTGCATCCACGAATGCAGGTCCGAAGCTGGAAAATTCTTCTGCACCCATTTCAAAAAACGCCTTTCCCTCTTTAAGTTTGGGTAGCCCTGCGTTGGGTTTTGCAACGAGTGGTACTTTTGCATAGGGTTTCATCTGTCTGATCAGCGGGATCATCTCTTTCGGCCCTGCCGAACAGTTGCACCCTACCACGTCCGCTCCGAGGGCCTGTAATGTGATGAGCGCTGATAAAAGATCCGTACCGTTCAGTGTCCTGCCTGAGGCATCAAAGGTCATGGAACAGATGGTGAACCGGTCCGAGACCTCCTTTATGGCAATCAGCGCTGCCCTGGTCTCCTGGATGTCGATCATGGTCTCGATCACAAAGAGATCAACACCGCCCTCCAGAAGTCCTTGTACCTGCTCCTTGTAGCAGACAACGGCATCCTCAAAACTTAAGTCCCCGAATGGCTCCACAAATCGGCCCGTAGGGCCGATATCTCCTGCCACAAGCCCCCTCTTTCCGGCCGCTTCCTTGGCGATGGCTGCAAGCCTTTTGTTCACTTCATGAACATCGGTGACCCCATACTGTGGGAGCTTGTACCGGTTAGCACCAAAGGTGCAGGTATAGATAATATCCGAGCCGGCTTCCAGGTAACCTTGATGCACGGCCTTGATGGCCTCCGGGTTTTTGATGCCGAACATCTCCGGCGACTCCCCATCGGGCATGCCCAGCGCCTGAAGCTGTGTGCCGGTAGCCCCATCCAGAATGACCAGCCCTTGCCGTATCTTCTTTTGAATCTTGAGTTTTGTGTTCACGTAAAAAACCTCACTTGCAAACCTGCATAATCTATCTCAGGGCAGCCACTCCAGCTACGGCGGTGACGCTCTTTTCCGGGATGAGGATGCATCTATCCGTCATAGACACCCCGATGGTCTCCATTCGGAGCAGATCATACATGGCTTTCTGGTTCTCCAGGTAAAAATCACCATAACCGGCGGAAAATCGCTTTTTTGTGAGATGTTGTACCCGCCTCATAAGATCCTGATTTACATAATCCATAATCCATTCCAGTGCTCCATCGGTCATCTCACTGGCAACCGCATCGAGCACTACTGCACGGGTAAGATTGTTTGATGATGTGGCTTGAGCAATGGCATCCATAATATTCTGACCTGCAGTTGCCCCCATGAGCAGGACATGGGTACACCCGGAAAGCATCTTCGCGAGGGCCCCGCTTGAGAACAAGATCCCGTCTTCCAGCTCAACCCCGGCAGCGTCAATCCTCATAAGGTTTATCATTCGGGCAGCCCCTTTCAGATGTATGATCTCTGCTGCCTCATCGATAGCCTTATCCACTTCATCTTTTTGGGCGCCTTTAAGCTCAGTCACTCCCTTCTTGAAGCCAAGCCGTGCATAAATGGACCTGACGGGTAACGTTATGCGAATAGTCATAAAATGGACTGGCCTCTGATACATTGGTGTAAGATCTAGAGGTTCGCCAAGAAAGATTCAAGCCCTTTTCACGTTTATGTGTATTTATCAATAGCTCAATACCCTAGACAAAATACTGGTAGTCCTACCATTGTTTTGGTATTATGCTATGATCATAACACATTCTGTGCAACATAGAAGAGGAGTATATATGGATCTTCAAAGGCTTTTTTTCCCTGAGAGCGTCGCGGTAGTCGGTGCATCTCCCCATCTGGGGGGCGGCAAGATGCCGTACTACCAAATACTCCAGATGGCAGGCTATAAGGGAAGGCTATACCCGGTCAATCCCAAGTATACAGAGATCAGTGGGGTCAAGGTGTATCCCACCCTGGATGATATCCCGGAACCCGTAGATTTAGCTATTGTGAGCGTACCTGCAGGCAATGCACTGGAGACGGTAGAGGCAGCAGCACGCAAGGGCATCAAATTCATTCACTTCTTCACCTCCGGTTTTTCCGAGATCGGAAATCTGGAACTTGAGAAGGCCCTGCTTAAAGCAGCACACAAGGGAGGGACCAGGATCATCGGTCCCAACTGCATCGGGGTTCATTGCACCGGGTCCGCCGTTACCTGTGACGTCCCCAAATCGCCTTTAACCGGGATCGGTAAGGTGGCCTTTCTCGGGCAATCAGGGGGCATGACGCACAACTTCATGCGCATGGCCCATTCCCGCATACTCGATCTAAACAAGGTGGTATCATACGGGAACCAAATCGACCTGAAGGTGGAGGATTATCTGGAATACCTGGCCGGTGATGACACCGTCAGGGTTATTGCAGCCTACATTGAGGACATAAAGAACGGCAGGCGCTTTATGGAGGCCTTGAAAAAGACTACTGCAAAAAAGCCTGTGGTTATCCTCAAGGGCGGGATCACCGAACAGGGGGCAAAGGCCGCGGCCTCCCATACAGGGGCCATGGCAGCAAGCCATGAAATATGGACCGCTGTCATGAGGCAATATCATGGTATCGAGGCAGTCAATTTCGAGCAGATGGTGGACCTCACCATGATGGCCATTGCCGAGAGGACACCGACCGGATCCAGACTCGGCTTCCTGGGTGCAGGCGGAGGGACATCCGTGCTCTTCACCGATATATCCTCTCTGGCCGCTTTATCACTTCCGGAGCTCTCAGATGGAGTCCAAAGGCGTATCAGCGAGCGTATAAGCAACGTGAACACCAGCACCACGAACCCCGTGGATCTTGGGTTCCATGGTTTTGATTTCACCATCATGGCCCGTACCATCGAGGCCATGGCCCAAGATGAGAACATCGATGCCATTATCCCCTACTTCTCGCTGGACTTCATAACATCCTTCCAGAAAGACCAGATCGAGAGCGGTCCCCATGCCATCGTCGAGGCGGCACTGAAGATCGACAAACCGGTCATCCCCATCCTCTCGCAGTTTACGGAAAATATCCTCGACATCGAGGAGGTGCGGATCAGGATGTTCTCGATCTTTAGAGATGCCGGACTTGCGGTCTACCGGACCCCCCAGGATGCTATTGCTTCCATCCATGGATACCTGAAGTGGCGGTTGCAGCACACGGCCCCCTCTGGTATGGAATATCCGGCACACGGGCAAATTCTCGCTATGGCCGGATGAGAGGGCTTCAATGAAATACTTGGTGATGGGCGCAGGCGCCCTCGGGAGTATATTCGGGGGGTTGCTCGCAGAACACGGCCATGATGTGACCTTTGTAGGTGCGGACGATCATCTGCTTGCCCTGCAGAAGCAGGGTCTTTCGATTACCGGCATCTGGGGTGAGCATAGGCTCGACAGCGTAAAGGCATCCTATGGAACACAAGGTTTGTCCGGCGTCTTCGATGTCGTACTGCTCAGCGTGAAGTCATACCACACCGCAGAGGTTATCTCTCAGACACTTCCCTTCATCCATGAAGGGACGCTCGTCTTTTCCATCCAGAACGGGCTGGGAAACTGGGAGGCCATTGCCCAAGCCGTCGGGTGGGAAAGGACCGTGGGTGCCCGTGTCATCTTCGGAGCCGAGGTCGAAAGGCCCGGCACAGCTCGGGTGACAGTCTATGCCGACAAGGTGCTCTTAGGCTCGCCGTCCGGAACTGCACCCTTAAGCCCGATCAAACTCGTCTGTAACCACCTTAATGATGCAGGGATCCCCACTATGCTCTGTGAAGACATCACGTCGTTCCTCTGGGGAAAAGTACTCTATAACTGCTCCCTGAATGCACTGGGCGCCATATTGAATGTGCCTTACGGCCGCCTGCGGGAAGCCCCCGAAGTGATGGAAGTCATGCGGCAGATCATCCATGAGATCTTTGGAGTTGCCCTCGCAAAGGGAGTGAAGCTGCCGTATGAAAACGCTGAGGTATATTATAAGATCCTGACAGAGATTCAGCTCCCTCCCACGGCAACACATCGGTCCTCCATGCTCCAGGACATGGCACGAGGCAGCAGGCTCACCGAGATAGATGCCCTGAATGGGGCCATCTGCAGATACGGTCGGGAGCATGGCATTCCAACACCGGTCAATGACGTGCTCACTGCTATCATCAAGGGTTTTCAGGTAATGTCTGCCTGAACATATCAAGAGACCTTCGTATCAAACTCCTTGAGGGATATCTTGATATCCTGGTACTGCTCATAGGTGAATCGATCCGACCTGCAAGGCAACAATGTATTGTTCTGGAACAAGGGCTCATCTTCTATGGGGTACAGGCTCGATCTCTTCGCCTCCTCCCACTGCTGCGTATGAGGTATGGGTGAATACTCAGAGAGCCTGGGCCTGCCGCCGTATTCTTTGACAAATCGTACCGCATCCATCACCTCTGAGGCCTCCTGGCCCGGCAACCCACAAAGGATGTAAACCCCGATCTCTTCCGAATCATACCCTGCCTTGTGCAGGCTCTCCATAGCTCGGATAAATTCGTTGTTTGTCACCTTGCCGCCGCTTGTGCGCTGCCTCAATGGGTCTGTCGTCTCAAGACCGAGCCTGATGGTTGCAAACCCTGCCTGCCTCATGAGCGTGGCTGTCTCCCGGGTGATTTCCCTCGCATGGAGCCCGTTGGGGCAATGGAACCTTACGCCGAGATCCCTGGATGCTATCTCATGGAGCAGGGCCTGGGCATGGGGGGGAGGGGTGAGCAAGGCATCATCATAAAAGGCAACATCATGCACCCGATGTTCACGGTTCCAGAACTCGATTTCATCTGCCGTCATGACCGGGTCCCTCAGGCGCTGAGATCCGCACAGATAATGGGAGGCACAGTAGGTGCAGCGGTACGGACATCCTCGGGAAGTACTGATGCATACATAACGCAGATCCGGGACAAGATCGAAACACGGGTAGGGCATCATATCCAGATCGTTCATGCCAGGGACATACACAGGGGTATGACCCAAAAGTTCCTCTAAAAGCTTAAGGACCTTGCGCTCCCCCTTATGGGTCAAAACATAATCCGCCCCGGAGAAATTCTCAGCATGCCTTGTGCACAAGGTCGCATATATACCGCCGAGGATTACAGGGACTCCGGGGAGGTATTTCTTGATAATCCCTATGGCCTCGAACACCCCCGGGTACCAGTAGGTCATCATGGATGTGACCAGTACTACATCGGGCCTGTCAACCTTCTCAAGCTCATGGAGAAATGCCTCAGGTGTAACACCATACCTTGCGTAATTCCTCGGGATTGACTTGAGGGCTGGCGGCTTGGGTATGATTGTGCGAGGAAATCTTCCATGCCCGCCCGGTTTCTTAATAAGATCATTGTCTGCCTTCAGGCAATCAATAAAGTCCACCCCGCACCCGTTCTTCCTCAAAAGGGCGCCAATGAAGAGCAACCCCAGAGGCTTTGCCCACAGGTCATAGGCAGCAAAGTCATAGATCCATGGATTGACGAGGAGGACCCTCTTGCCTTTCATTCAATACTTCACGTCATGCACGCTCACTCAACTCTGGTGGTAAACACATCCAAGGCCTTATCAATCTCCTGGTTTCTCCTGGCCTTCTTCCACTTGAGTTCTTTGGCCATCATATCCGCAGCCTCTTCAATGATAGAAGTACCCGGGTTGCCGAGCGTGCATAGCCCGGTCCTGCGGAAGAGCACGTCACTTAAGGAAACCGCCATCTCAGCCCTGATGGCATAGACTACTTCGGCCCAGATGTCCGGGAAGGACTCACAGATGGCGGATATGTACTTCTTTTTTTCAGCAAGTTGAATGACATTCTGGTAGCGGCTGCCGTAGTTGCGGCACAGATTCTCGATAACATTATCATCGAGATCTCCAGCCCTAAGGATCTTGGCCCGCTCAACAAAACTGGAAAACCTCCCCATCTCTCCACCATAGAGGGGCGTTGTATGGGTCTGGCAGGGCACAGCATCCCTTCCAAGCTTGGTGAAGATCATATCAACAAGCTGTTTGGCCATGTTGCGGGAGGTAGTGTACTTGCCGCCGATGGCGGTGACGAGCCCCTTGACCCCTTCGTCAAGTTCATGATCGTAGAGCTCGTACTTACGAGAGGCATCATAGACCTCCACCTCGACACTCGTCTCCTTCTCAACAATGGGACGCAGCCCCCCGTACTGATGCAGGATATCCTGCCTGGTGAGCCTGGCTGCAGGGACGGTTGCATTGATCTCGCCTAAGAAATCGGCAATATCAGCCTCGGTAACCTTAAAGCCATCCGGGTGGCCCTTATAGACGTCATCCGTGGTGCCGATGAGACTGAATCCCCTCCAAGGTATGATAAAGAAATGCCTGCCGGTCTTCGTCTGAAGGACCAGGGCATGATCCTTATGCAAAGGTTTTGTGATGATGTGAATGCCTTTGGAGCGGATGAGGCCGTGGTGCTTCCTCCCCCTGATCTTTCCCAAGATGAGGTCGGCCCATGGGCCTGCAGCGTTCACCGTAATGGAAGCCTTGATATCGTATTCAGAGCCGGTCAACAGCTCCACTACGTGCGCGCCTGTAATCCGGTTCCCATCCATGATGAGGTCTTCGGCCTTCACATAGTTGGCGACATCGGCCCCATATTCCGCGGCGGAGAGGATGGGCTCCAGTGTCAGACGCTCGGGGCTGTACATCTGGCAGTCATAATAGATGACTCCGCCCTTGAGCTCTGCCGGGTCAAGGATGGGCTCCATGGCAAGGATCTGCTCGGCGGAGAATTTTACATACCCGGGGATCTTCTTGTCATCGTCATTAATCCACTTCCGGTCATAGGAGAGCGTGTCATAAAAGACCATGGCGGAAACGGCGGCAGGCATGCCCCGCATACCCCAGCCATAGCCCGGGAAAACAAAGGGCAGAGGGTAGACGAGGTGTGGGGCGATGATCTCCATGATCCTGCGCTCCTGGAGTGATTCCCTCACCAGGCCCACTTCAAGTGTCTTTAGATAGCGCAAGCCTCCGTGGATGAGTTTTGACGTAGCCGCCGAGGTGGCTGCCCCGAAATCACCCTTGTCGATGAGGGCCGCCTTCAGCCCCCTCAGAGCAGAGTCCCAGGCAATGAAGGCACCGGTGATGCCTCCGCCGATCACCAACACATCATAGTTCGTCCCTGCCATCTTCTTGATGTCTCTGATCATAGCCCCTCTCCACACAAGTGTCTTACGTGCCCTCGTCTCTATGGGGATAGCGCAACAGAACAGTTATCTATCAATAATAATGGGCAGATGATTGTATGCAAATCACAGGGCCTTTTCAGTCCTGCCACTATCAAGGTTACCCGACGGCCTCAGGCCATGAGATAACTCCCGATGATGAGCTTCTGGATCTCACTCGTGCCGGCGCCGATTGCATAGGCCCTTCCGTCCCGCAGGTACCGCTCCAGGGGGAATTCCTTCATGTATCCGTAACCGCCGTGGATCTGCAGGGCTTCCGAGGTGATCCTGTTCACCATCTCACAGGCATAGAGCTTCACCTGAGCAGCTATCATCCGGGTCTGACGTTTCTTACCGCTATCAAGGCAGGCAAGGCCCTTGTATGCAAGCAGGCGTGCGGCCTCGATCTCTACGAGCATGCTTGCAAGCTTGTCCTGGATCATCTGGAAGGTGATGATGGGCTGTGTGAACTGCTGCCGTTCCTTTGCATACTTGAGCGCAGCGTCAAAGGCCGCCTGTGCGATGCCGATGGCCTGAGCGCTCCAGAGGATACGTTCTATGTCAAGGCCTGAAAACATGATGGAAAGACCTGTACCCTCAATCCCGCCCAGGAGATTTTCCTCCGGCACACGGCAATCTTCCAGAATGATCTCGCCTGTGGGCGATGAGCGGAGCCCCATCTTGGACAATTTCTTGCCCCTCGTATAGCCGGGGAATGTCTCTTCAACGATAAAGGCACTGAGCCCCTTGGGCCCCTGAGAAGGGTCGGTGGTGGTATAGATGAGGGCCACATCCGCAAATGGGGCGTTCGATATGAACATCTTGCTGCCTGTGATCACATACCCTTTGCCCTCTTTGCGCGCCCTGGTGCGTATGGACAGCGCATCAGAACCTGCGCCCGGTTCTGTAATACCCATGCAACCCCTCATCTTGCCTGATGCAAGCAGCGGGAGGTATTTATTCTTCTGTTCATCTGTGCCGTTGCGCTCGATATTATTGCCACACAGGACCGAATGGGCACCAAAGACAACGGCAACGCCCGGATCGACCTTGCTCACCTCTTCCGCCATGATGCCGAGCGATAGGAAATCACTGAAACTGCCCCCATACTCCTGGCTTATGCCCATTCCAACAAACCCCAGTTCCTTGCCCTTTTCCCAGAGATGTTCATCAAAGGTCTCGTCCCTGTCCATGGTTGCGACCCTTGGAGCAATTTCCTGTGCGGCAAACCGCCGGATGGTTTCCTTGAGTATCAGATGGTGTTCGGAAAGATCGAAGTCCATAGCCCCCCCATTCATAAAACGCATATGCCTTTGTAAAGCCATTGAGTTCTTCCAATGGCGGATAGTTTACCTCTTTTCGTAATTGTAATCGAGACCCAGTATACGGTCTTGACAGACATAAATCTACGATGTATTTTTTTACAACCATGCACAGCAAAAAGGAAAAGAGAATATACGAAAGAATACCCTTTCCCGAGGTGAAAGGCTCCGTCGAGATCAGCGAGAATGTGAAACCCATAACTGTAGTTAATGCGAGTGCAGAGGGTGTATGTATCTCAGGGGTTAATATCCCGGTGGGATCAGTGGTGAGGCTGGCCATAGACGATCTCCATGACATCGGAGAGATATCGCTTTACTGCAAAGTAGTATGGGCTTCGGAAGAGACTAAAAAGGAAAAATTATCAGGGCTGTTTTTTCTGAACACCAACAAGGTCCTCTTCAAGAAAGACCTCGTCTCCTTCAATAAACTCCTTGAAGTTGTGCAGGCCCAATTACAACCCTAATCTCTTTATCCTCCGATATCAGACATCTTTGTCCTTGGACCTTCCTGGACCAGTTCCATACCCCTGCAGATGCCGTGGGAGGGAGGCTTTCTCCTGACGCCCTCTTCGATGAGCCCTTCCAGTCCTTCATCTGATATTCCGCCCTTCAAGGGTGTGAGCAGATCGATCAGGTCCTCGGAAAAAAGGCACGGCCTCAGGTACCCCCTGGCAGTTATGCGTATTCGATTGCATGCCCCACAGAAATCGCGTTCGCTCAAAGATCCGATAAGGCCTATCCTCCCTTGAGCGCCTGATAATTGATAGATCCTGGCAGGGCCGAGCCCCCCCTCGAGCTGTTCCATAGGCCCATATACATTTTCTATGGAATCCTTGATTTCCGAGGCGCTGATGCCCTCATGCTCAGGGTATTTGGTAATGCACCCGATGGGCATGAGCTCTATGAAGCGTACCTCTACGGGGAGCGTCCGGGTGAGTGCGGCGAACTCGGGAATCTCGCCGTCATTGAAACCGCGGATCGCCACCACATTGATCTTGACCGGGCTCAGATCATACTTAAGGGCGCTGCTGATACCCCTGATGACTTCGTCAAAGGCATCGATCCTGGTAATATAGGCAAACTTTTTCTTATCAAGGGTGTCTAGGCTCACATTGACCCTCTTCAGACCTGCCTGTTTCAGCTTGTGTGCCATAGGCTCCAGGAGGATACCATTCGTGGTGAGGGATAGATCTGCAAGGCCGGATATCGTACTCACCTTCTCGATGAAATTGATTATGCCCTTGCGGACCAGGGGTTCCCCGCCCGTTATCCTGACCTTCTCAACACCCCTGCCGATGCATATCTTCAGGATGCGATAAAGATCTTCATAGGTCATGATCTGCTCATGGGGGACCCACTCTACACCACTGTCAGGCATGCAGTACCTGCACCTCAGATTGCACCGGTCGGTGACAGAGACCCTTACATACCTGATTCGCCTTTCATGCAAGTCTACAAGAGGCCTCACCTAGATCACCTCGAGAAAATGCTTGCGCACTGATCCATTGCGGTTTCACTGAATGCCACTGCAATGAAGCCGGGGCCTACAAGCGGCCTTTGTACCAATGGATCTTGTGCGGTAGATAAGAGGGCATCAGCATATATCTTGAGCACATGATCTCCCTATGCCATGCCTCTCTTCTTTGTCAAATGGATTCCCCGGTTTCGCTCAGGTCTTATTTGCCGTATCATTTTGCGTATATTCGAGACTTCCCTCATGCTTTAACAGGAACTCTTTCAGATGAATTCCTGGGGTGTATCCACCAAGAGAGCGCTGTCCTACCACACGGTGGCAAGGGATGAGGATAGGTATGGGATTCGATCTACACACAGCACCTACGGCACGTGCAGTTCCGGGTTTTCCAGCGGTCGATGCCACATCAGAGTAGGTCTTGGTTGTGCCGTAGGGTATCTGTTCAATAGCCGAGAGTATCTGCTGAGAGCTCACAAAAGGTCGTGAACTTTGAGGGGTTCGAACCCACAGGGTGCCTATTCCCATGAACAGAAGGCCGCCTGGGAATCTGCTGAGTTTTCCCAGAAAATAAGAGTCGAGGGCCTTAAGCATCCAATCCAATTCGCCATGATGTTTCATGCCGTCTAAGGGATTCCAGGAAATGCCGTCTATAGTGTCGGTGCTGCCCGATATCCACAAAGGTCCACGGGCGGTCTCAAAGGCAGCTATCACGCAGAATATCCCTTGTGGCTTCTGGTATTGGTAGCTCCCTGCTCAAGCCTCGTAAGTAAGCGCTCCAGAAGGAGGCGGGTTTTGCGCTGCTCATCCAGGATATCCTCGAAGGTCTTCTCTAGTGTCTTACCTGGGACTTCTCCATTGAAAGATACCGCCCTTACCACCTTGGGTTTTGCCCCTTTAATGATCATGTTGATGAGACGGGACCAGAGCCTTTCAACGTCTACACTTACACCCTTCTGTCCGAGCATGGTCAGGGCGATGACCCGGTAGCAGCGTGCGATGTCGGAGGTGGGGAACCTCACGATGGCAGGGACCTGATCGGTTACCGCCCTTACGAGCTTTTCGTCGGAATAGATACTTCCCAAAAACTCCACCTGGATGTCGAGGAATCTCTGGGTCGCGGACGATATCTTCTTGTAAAGGGTATGCCCTGCTGTACTGTTCTTGACCTGACTTGCAAACATCGAGATCCTGCCCTCGTACCCGTTACGTTTGAGCACCTTTATAAGGGCATAGGCGTCAGTTAGGCTTGTGGGCTCATCGCTCACCCCGACGACAACTTCGGGAACAGCCATAAGGAACGATATAACCCCGTTTGATATACCCGATGAGGTGTCAACAAGGAGGAAGTCGGTGTCCTGGGATATTTTCCTGACAGCCTCAAGGAGTGTACCGATCTTTTCCTTGCCGAGATCAGCCAAGTCCGGTATGCCTGAGGCCCCGGGTATCAGACCGACACGGTAATCGGTATTGATAATGATATCATTCAGGCTTGACCTTCCCAGCACCACATCCTCAAGTGTCCTGCGAGGCCTTACGCCTAAGAGGACATCGAGATTCGCCAGCCCAAGATCGGCATCCAGGATCAACACATTCGAATCCATTGCAGCAAGCCCTATGCCTACATTGAGCACAAAGTTGCTCTTGCCGATTCCTCCCTTACCGGATGTAACTGCGATAACCCGCGTCATGAATCATTCCTCTTGTTATTTCCTTGCAATATATGTGCACGGATCAAACCTCTCTAGTAAGCTGTTTTTTCGGGAAAGAAAAGGAGAAAACGGTAAATATTTTCCCTTAATGAAGAATTGTTTTATCCCTGTAATCCCTCCAGGACCATGGAGACCACCTTGCTGATCCCCGGTACATCAAAGGTAACGCCATAGAGGATATCAGCCGTTTCCATGGTGTACCTGTTATGGGTGACAATAAGGAATTGGGAATCGTCTGAGAAAGACCTTATGAGACGATTGAGCCGGATAACATTGGCATCGTCAAGAGGCGCGTCCACTTCATCCAGGATGCAGAAAGGCGATGGGTTGACCTTGAATAGGGCAAATATGAAGCTGATGGCGCACAGGGTCTTTTCTCCTTCCGACAGGAGGCTCATGGCCTTAAGTCTCTTGAAGGGCGGGGATGCAAAGATTTCGATGCCGGCCTCTATCTCGTCTCCCTCGGCCAGGACAAGGTCCGCCTTTCCTCCGCCGAACATGGCGGTGAAGATCTCCTGGAAATTCTCCTTCACCTTAACAAAGGTTGCAGTGAACGCCTTGATACTCTGGCGTTCGATATTCGAGATCACCTCTTTCAGCCTGGTGCTTGCGTGAATGATGTCCTCATACTGCCGGTGGAGGTCTTCCCATCGTTTCTGCGCCTGCTCGAAGGCTTCCAGCGAGGCAAAATTGATCTGCCCCATCTTTTCTATCCGCTCCTCAAGCTCGCCGACCCTTTGCCGAGCCTGTCCTGCATCAAAGACATCCGGGATATCAGGGATACCTTGGCCGAATCTCCCTTCCATCCGTTCGAGGTTCATGGCATAGGCGATCTCGAATTCTTTCCTCTTCAAGAGGACTTCGGAACGCATTTTTTCCATCTCATCAATGGTATTGCGTAGTATCCTGTCCTCTTCCTGTGCAGCCCTTAAAAGACCCAACGTCTTTTCATATTCGGGCATGAGTGCAGCATATGAGATCTTGAGGCTTTCGATAGATGTTTGTGCGTCTTCCATCTCTTGCACGGCTGCGAGCATAACCTGCTCCACAGAAGACCTGGTTTCCTTAAGCTCATCGACCCTTGACTGGTCCTTTACAATGGACTGTCTTCTCTTATCAAAAGCCTCTTCAAGGGCCTTTATGGCTGCAGCCTTCTCTGCGAAGATGACCTTCAGATCATTAAGACGCTCCCGGGTTATCTGCATCTGGGTCTGCATCGTGGTAAGCTCCAGCCTCGATGCATTCTTTCTTTCATCAATCTCCCTGAGGGCTTCCTCCCGCTTCATCCGCTCACCTTCAAGGGTAACCTTTTGCTGCGCACACGAAGCCGCCTGAGTGTCAAGCCTGGCTGCAAGATCATTTGTCTGGGCGAGTTCCGCCTCATATGTGCGCTGCTGGTCGAGGATCCTCTCCTTCTGGGCCAGGATGCGCCCTTTTTTCTCAACAAAGGCCGCTGTCTCCCCTTCCAGGAAACTCAACGAAGCGCAGGCGTTATCGTGCTCCGCCGTAAGATCGAAAAGCTCCTGTTTGGCCTGCCGGAGCAATCGCTGCTGCTGCTCCATATCCGCCTGGGTGGTATGCCTTCGTTCACCCAGTTCCTTCATCTCGGCCTTTGCCTTGAGCACGTCCGCATACTTCGTGTGTTCCTGTGTGGTCCTGATGACACCCGTGGGTTCCAGGATCATCCCATCCATGGTGACGAAGCTGCATGAACGCTGTCCCTGCTCCCACAATTTGATGGCCGTATCAAGCCCTTCGACCACCCACATGTTCTGGGAAAGTGCATGCACAAGATCCGCATAGCCGTCATGGGTCTTGATAAAATCCTTAAGGTGCCCCAGCACGCCACTGCTTCCAGGAGGCGGGCCCTGCTCGTGATTATCAATATAGGGTTGCTCGATTACAAAGCCGGGGCTTTTCGTTTCGAACTCCTTAAGTGACAGGATCTCTTCATGATCACGGAAGATCAGGTAGTCCAACGCAGTCCCCATGGACCTGCCGACCGCGGTCTCGAACCCGGCCTGGACGCTGAGAAGATCCGATACTTTCTTTGCCCCGTTTAGGCGCCCTTTGTCCGGGCCTTTCGCCGGAGAGGATTCGGCATCGAGGATCCTGCCGAGAACAGAGAGCTTGGCGAGGATCTCGGCATGAGTCTTTTCAAGATCTATCAGGGTCTGCGTACAACCCTCAATGCGGTACTTGGCGTTATTAATTTCTGCGGTTTTATCATCGATCTGTTGCCGGAGGGGCGGCATGTCATCGTTTCTGCGGGAAATCTCCATCTCAATATTTGTAAGCTCACGCGACAACGTTTCAGCGGACTCGGATGAAGCGGAAAGGTCCTGCTGCCTCTTTTTAATGGTGGAGGTCACCTCCTTATGGCGGTCCTGGATCTCAATAATATGCTGCTCAAGTGAACGTACATCTCCAATAGTCTCAAAGAGCCCCGTCCTCTTTTCGTTGTATTCCCGCTCAAGCGCATCACATTCCCTCACAAGATTGTCATGCCCTGCCTGGAGTTGTGCAATGTGCGCCTGTATAACCTCTATCTCGGATGTGAGGCCTCTTTGTTCCTGCTTAAGGTTTGCGGTTTTTACCTCCTCCTCATCAATAGACTTGCGGCTGTCCTCCACGTTTTGGGTAAGCATGCACATGGTAGAGGTGATGTCTTTAAGCCGCGCCTCGGATGCCTCTATCTCCTGCTTTGCCAATAACTGCTTGGACTCGGCAGCGCTTAAACGTGAAGACAGAGATTCCATTTCGGTTTTCATCCGGGTACATTCGGCTTCATACGCACCCATCTTTTCCACCAGACCGACCCGCTGGGTCTCAACATGGCTCAAGCCGGCCTCCATGCCCTTGAGCTCGGCCTCTTGGGCCCCTTTGAGCGTGGCGATCTCCTTGAGTTCGCATGTAGAAAGAATCCTGGAGATCTCATTAACTTCTTTGCGCAGTTCCTGGTATTTCCTGGCCTTGTTCGCCTGGGATCTCAGATCGTTTCTCTGCCTTGTCACCTCGCCCAGAAGGTCATTGATGCGCTCAAGGTTCCTGGATGTGGCCTCAAGCCTTCTCAAGGCCTCGGTACGCTTTACTCGGAACTTGCCCACCTCGGCTGCCTCTTCTATGAGGTAACGGATCTCCTCGGGTCTTGATTGGATGATATCCTTGACCTTGCCTTGCTCGATGATGGCATAGCCGTTCCTGTGCAGGCCAGTATCCAAGAATAGATCCGTTATATCCTTAAGCCGGCACTTGACGTTGTTGATGAGGTATTCGCTCTCGCCTGATCGGAAAAGCCGTCTGGTGATGGAGACCTGATCGAACCCCTCCAGGGTTTTGGAAAAATGGCCTCCGTCCTTGATAAACTCTAATGTAACACTGGCCATGGAACTGGGGCCTACCTCCTGGGTTCCGGAGAAGATCACCTCATTCATGGCAGTAGCCCTTAGGGCCTTGGACGACTGCTCGCCAAGGGCCCACCTGACGGCATCAATGATGTTGCTCTTGCCGCACCCGTTGGGACCTGCAATGCAGGTCACCCCGCCCGCCACGGAGAGAGCGGTCTTTTTTGCAATGGACTTGAACCCCTTAATTTCAACCCTGGACAATTTCACACCTCACGCTTTAGCAGAGCTTGATGTCCGCTGCAAGCATCCGTATGGCTTCGGGTGATAAGAGGGATGAAACACAGTAAAATCCCTTGCATTCTCTTGATGAAACCGGCAAATAGGAAGGTGTATACCCGTACAAGGGAGAGGGGCTATGTATATCCTCGGCAACATACTCATCGGCTTGGGAAATGTCTTGGATATTCTCCTGAGCATTTACATGTGGATTGTCATCATCGGTGCGCTCATCTCATGGGTGAATCCCGATCCATATAACCCCATCGTGCGTTTCCTCCAGAGCGCAACCTATCCACTCTTTTATTGGCTGCGAAGACGCCTTCCCCTCGTGCTCGGCGGCATTGACCTCTCTCCGATCATAGTCATTGCTGCTATCGTATTTCTCAAGTATGCCTTGGCTAGGACCATCATTGAAACCGGGTATAGGCTGAAAGGGGGGCTTTAAATGAAACTGTCGCCGGAGATGATCCGGGAACAACGCTTCAAGGTAAAGCTGTCCGGATTTGACAAGAACGAGGTGATTGCCTTCCTCCTGGACATTGCCGAGGACATGGAGATGCTCATCGAGGAGAACACCATGCTTAAGAGCGAGATGGAGGCTGTCCAGCGTAGACAGAAAGATCTGGAAGATCTCTTCCTGTCGGTCAAGCAGTTCTCGGATGAAAAGATGAAGCGGGCCGATGTCGATGCGCGCAGCATTCTCTCCACGGCCGAAAAAAAGGCCTCCGAGATTCAGCTCTCTGCCAATCAGAAGCTGGTGGAGGCGGAGCAGAAGGCCCAGGAACTGTATACACAGGCGGCATTGAAAGCCCGTGAAATTCTCAGGGATGCAGAGCGCTCAAAGATCGAGATCGAGCGGAGTCTTTCGGACCTGAAAAACAAAAAGGACTCGCTCCTAAACGAGCTTAAGTCCGTTCTGGAATCATACCAGTCCTGGATGAGAGACCAGGGGAATGTGGGTTAGCCAAAAGGGGGGCTCTGCAATCATTTCGTGCAGGGTTCAACCAAACTCCGCCAGGGAAGGTACCGGTGAGATAAAGAATGATGCCGTGGTGATCCGTCTGAATGCACCTGCCGTGGAGGGCAAGGCCAACGATGCCCTCATCAAATTCCTCTCCAAACGCCTCGGAATTTCGAAATCAAGAATATCCATCATCAAGGGGGAAAAAAGCAGGAACAAGCTTGTTGCCGTCGAGGGCTTGCGCATCGAGGAGATAGAACACTCCCTCGGAATCAGTCAATAACCTTGACACCGCGGTAGCCCATGCTCGTCAGCTCCCGGGCTATATCTGGGGCATCGCCTCCGGATATACGGAAATGGTGAGTGTTGTCCTCGCCGTTTAAAGTCATGCCTACGCTGATGATGTAGCCGCCCTTGGACTCGATGATGGACACCACCTCGTCAAAGGACCCGTGAACATTCTTCAGGATGACGTCGACCCGAGAGCCGCCTTTGAGCACACCCATGATGTCGATGAAGGCCTTCAGGATGTCATTGACCGTGAGGATGCCCACGATCTTGTCGTCTTCCACGACCGGCAGGCACCCGATGCGTTTCTCATAGATGATCTGGGCAGCCTTCTCAAGTGTGGTATCCCGTGTGATGGTGTATGGCTCGCGGATCATCACATCGCTTACCTTGAGCTGCTCTATCATGGAGGCGATAATAGCCTGTTTGAGGTCTCCGAGCGCCACTAACCCCACAAAAGAGCCCTTATCCACCACGGGCAGGTGCCTCACCGAATGCTTTTTCATCACCATGAGTGCATCCTTGATGGCGGACTTGCTCGTAATGGTGACGACATCCTTGACCATCCACGATTCGACCTTCATGAAGGAAACTATACCAAATATTGGCTTGAATGTAAAACGACAATCCGCCAATGCCGTCTCATAATGTGCGCAGTCAACGAGATTACCCTTGCTTTCAAGAAGGGTTATTCCGAGATATTCTTGCGGAGATACTCAAGGGCCTGCTGAGTATTCGAGATCAAACCATCAGCCCGCGCCTCCTCAACCTGACGAAGCAGCACCCCGATTTTAGGCCCGCGTGGCATACAAAAGGCTTCCATGATGTCATCTCCGGTGAGCAGCGGACGCTGCGAATGGACCGTGAAAACGGTCACGAAAAATTCCCAGAGTGCTCTGATGCGTACCTTGAAGGAATCCTCTTGTTCTCTTGATTCCTGTCTGTGTGCAACAATGGCAAGCAAGAGCATCTCAGGGATACATTCCTCATGGGAAGAGAAAAGCCGGTGCACTTCACTACCTGTAAGAACAGGTTTTTCGGCCTGGCTGAGCACGATCCTTAAGCCTGAGACGGCCTTGGCAATGACGTGGCATGCCTGTGAGGAAAAGGCGAGCCTCTTGCACCATGAGTAGACACGGTCAGGCCCATCTCCAAGCAGCAATGAATCGGGCATCCCTGCAAAAAACGCCGCAACCCGCAAAGCTGCTTCCCTTGTCAAACCATGTTCCAGTTCATGCTCAAAATGGTCCTTTGTACCGGGGAGGCATGTTTCTCCATCATGGAATAATCGGTCCATCTCTGAAGAGAATTCCAGGGCGGCACTAAGCCGAGCTTTATCGATGGACACTCCGAAGAGAACCGGGGCGTAGTGTGCATCAGCCAGGAGACTGAAAAATATGGAGCCTCCGGGGCAACCCAATGCCTTGAGAAATTCTTGTTTGATCCGTTCGGGGGACACCCTTTCAAGGGCAAGGGCATTCTTCCGAATGAGTTCCATGGTGCCTGTATCGATAGAAAACCTGAACTGTACTGAGAATCTCAGGCATCGTAACCCCCGTAAAGGGTCGTCTGTCAGGTTCTTCTCTGCTATGAGCCTGATTCGTCCTTCTTTCAGATCCTGCCTGCCGCCATGCAGGTCGATAAGCGTACCGTCTGCGGGGTTTATGGCCATTGCATTTATGGTGATATCCCTCTGTGCTAAATCTGATTCAATGTCTGCTCCCCTGGGAGGAGATACATCGATGGTCAGCTTCCCATGGTTAAGAGCAACTCTGGCCACCTGGCGTTCCCGGTCGATGAAAAAGGCCTTGCCACCTACTACCGCACCGATCTGGAGGGCGAGGTCCATGGGAGGGCCGAATGTGACGAGGTCAAAGTCAGAAGGGTCGGCTCCAAGGATCAGGTCTCGCACGCACCCGCCCACAAGATATGTCTGCTGCGGCAGGTGAGGCAGGATCTTATCAAGTATCTTGTTTGCCCAGACGGCATTGGACAGATCGTGCATGTGCCTCCAGGTCTTCAGCGCGGGCAATGCGCACCGCCATGGGACCCAGCGTGTCAATGGCCTGCTTCGAGATCCCGATGACACTCGTGCGCTTGGTGAAATCATAGACCCCAAGCGGTGAATAGAACCGCGCCGTGGACCCCGTGGGCAGGGTATGATTGGGTCCGGCCATATAATCACCTATGGCCTCGGGGGTCATATATCCGAGGAAGACAGCCCCTGCATTCTTTATCCTGCCAAGATATTCGTAGGCGTTTTCCAGCATGAGCTCCAGATGCTCGGGCGCTACCTCATTGGCTATGCTTACGGCCTCATCCAGATCCCTGGTGAGGATGCACGCGCCATGGTTGTCAAGGGCCTGAGCGATGGTGTCTTTCCGAGGCAGGGTGGTGATGGCCTTCTTTAGCGCCTTGAGCACTTTGCCGGCAAGCACTTCCGAAGGCGTTATCAGTATGGCTGATGCCTTTGCATCGTGCTCCGCCTGGGAGAGCAGATCGCACGCCACAACATGAGGATCCGCCCCGGAATCGGCAATCACGAGTATCTCGGAAGGGCCTGCAAAGGCGTCAATCCCTATGGTTCCCTGGAGCAGCCTTTTGGCATGCGCCACATAGATGTTACCCGGGCCCACCACCTTGTCCACCTTCGGGATACTCTTTGTTCCGTAAGCGAGTGCGGCTATGGCCTGGGCTCCCCCGATACGAAAGATCCTCTCTACGCCCGCAATGTGGGCTGCAGCCAGCAGGGCCTGGCTCACCCTGCCTGAAGGGGTGGGGGAGACCACCACGATATTTTCCACGCCGGCGATCTTTGCAGGGATGACATTCATGAGTACCGTGGAAGGGAATGCGTTCATGCCGCCCGGGATGTAGATGCCCACACTGCCGATTGCCGTGACCTTCTGCCCGAGGATGGTGCCCGACTCATCGGCAAAGAACCAGGATTGCTCCTTCTGGTGGGTATGGAACGACTCGATACGCTTGGCAGCGCACGTAATCGCCTCTATCGTTTCGGATGGGCTCTGTTTATGGGCTTGAGCAATCTCGTCAGGGCCGAAGCAAAGCCCGTCCTTTTCAGGGTCAAACCCGTCAAAGGTTCTTGAGTATTCGAACAGGGCAGCATCACCCTTGGCCCTGACCTGCTCGATGATATGTCTGACCGTATTGTCCACCTCATCAGGTACATCCCTCATACGGTCAAGCAGGGATCTTAAGTTTTCTTTCCAGCCCTTTTCTGATGTCCGGATAATGATCATCACAGACCGCCCTTCTCCCGGGATACTTCCGCACCAAGCTTGATGAGCTTCTGATCCAGGCCTTCATAACCCCGGTCCAGATGGTAGATCCTCCTGATCTCGGTGTATCCGCTGGCGTTCAAGGCAGCAAGAACCAGACTTGCTGAGGCCCTCAGGTCGGTTGCCATGACGGAAGCTCCTTGGAATCGATCGATACCGCGTACAATCACGGTTGTGCCCTTCTCCTCAAGCTTGGCCCCCATGCGCATGAGTTCGGGCACATGCATGAAACGATTCTCGAAGATGTTCTCCGTGATACTGGAGGCCCCATCAGCGATACAGGCCAAAGACATTATCTGGGCCTGCATATCAGTGGGGAACCCTGGGTAGGGAACGGTCTCCACATCAACAGGCTTCAGATCACAATCGCCATTCACCTGGATATTGCCGCCGGATCTTTCTTCAATCTGAATGCCCATCTCCATGAGCTTATCGATGACGGCTAATACATGACCGGCCCTGCCGCCCTTGATGGTGAGTTTCCCCTTGGTGATGGCTGCTGCAACCAGAAACGTCGCCAGCTCAATCCGGTCGGGTATAATATCATAGTTCAGCCCGGAAAGCGATTTCACACCCTCTATAACCATGGTGCTCTCGCCGATGCCCTCGATGCAGGCGCCCATTGCATTCAAGGCCTCTGCAAGGTCCACAACCTCGGGCTCCCTGGCCGCACCCTCGATAACGGTGGTTCCATCGGCCAGACATGCCGCCATCATGACGTTCTCGGTACCGCCTACGGTGGTGCTGTCGAACACGATCCTGGTGCCCTTCAATTTCTTGGTATTGGCTATCACGTACCCGTGGGAAAGCTCGATTTCAGCCCCCATCTTGGCAAAGGCCTTCAGGTGCAAGTCTATGGGCCTCACACCAATGGCGCACCCTCCGGGCAGCGACACCTTGGCCTTTCCATATTTGGCAAGCAAAGGACCCAGCACCAGGATGGACGCCCTCATGCTCTTGACCAGGTCATACGGGGCCTCATATGAATTGATTTCCGTCGGGTCAAGAACGACCGTATTCTGCGCAGGTCTGTCAGCCTTGATGCCCAGTTGAGCAAGCACTTCACAGATGGTTTTAATGTCCATGAGCCACGGCACATTGTTGAAGGTGCACAAACCGTCTGCAAGGATAGATGAGCAGAGGATGGGCAGTGCTGCATTCTTGGACCCTGAAATAGTAACTGTTCCGCGTAGTGCGTTACCGCCGTATATGATGAACTTATCCATGAATCCTCTCTATGATTACGACCCTTTCTATCCCAGCAAGGTCGCTCACCCAGGTTTTTACCTGCAAGACATCAGTGCTGCTCACCATGGTGTCGATGGCGTCTTTCTGGCTGATGCCCGCCTCCATGAGGAGAGCGCCTCCCGGGGCAAGATGTCCTTTTAGCCCTTTGATGATCTCTTTTACAATATCAAGCCCGTCTTTTCCACCGAAAAGGGCAGCCCTGGGCTCATACAGTCTGACATCATCATCAAGGTTGGTCTCATCGGCCAAGGGGATATACGGCGGATTAGCAATGATCAAAGGCCATAATACCCGTAAGCCTGCCATGGTATTCCCCGCAAAGAGGCGGAGTCTGTCTGAGACGCCATGCATCCCTGCATTGGCTCGCGAAGTTGCGAGGGCAGGCATACTGATGTCATTGCCGAAGCCTTTCAGGTCGGCCCTCTCACAAAGGATCGATATAATCACCGCACCAGAACCTACCCCGATCTCGAAGATCGTTGATCCTTTGGGAGCCAGTGCGATTGCCTGCTCGACCAGGAGCTCGGTCTCGGGTCTGGGGATAAGCACGTGGGGGTTCACCTTGAATTGCCTGCCGAAGAACTCCTTTTCTCCCATGATATAAGCAACAGGCTCGCGCTTGAGCCTACGCCCGATCAGGGTGTTGAAGGAATCAAGTTCTTCCGGGCTTAAGATACGGTCCCTCTGGATAATGAGGTCGATCCTTTTGAGGTGGAGAATATGTGAAAGGAGCAGGTCGGCATCGATACCGGCAGAGTCTATGTTCTTCGCTGCGAGAAGAGCTCTGGCACGGGCGAGCGCTTCGGAGATGGCGGCGTCCACGCCTCAACTCCCGGTCTTCTTCAGCGCCTCGGCCTGGTAATGGGTGGTGAGCTCGTCGATGAGCTCGTCGATATCCCCCTCGAGGATCTGGGGTAGCCTATGCACGGTGAGGTTGATCCGGTGGTCCGTGACACGGCCTTGTGGAAAGTTATAGGTGCGGATACGCTCGCTCCTGTCACCGGTACCCACCTGAGAGCGTCTTTGGGATGCGATCTCCCGATCCTGGTCTTCCTGCCTCTTCTGCAGGATACGGGTACGTATCACCCTTAAAGCCTTCGCCTTGTTCTTGTGTTGGGACTTCTCGTCCTGACAGGAAACCACGATCCCGGTGGGGATATGGGTGATGCGAATCGCGGACTCGGTCTTATTCACATGCTGACCGCCAGCACCGGAAGCCCGAAATGTATCGATCCTGAGGTCGTTCGGATCAATATCCACATCCACCTCCTCGGCCTCCGGCAGCACGGCAACCGTGACCGCCGAGGTGTGTATCCTCCCGCTCGCCTCAGTGGCCGGGACCCGCTGAACCCGGTGAACGCCGCTCTCATACTTGAGCCGTGAGTAGGCGCCCTTGCCCTTAATGCCTGCGATGACCTCCTTGATACCTCCGATGCCGGTCTCATTGATACTCAGAACCTCAATGGCCCACCGCCTTTCCTCGGCATAACGGGAATACATGCGGAAGAGGTCGGAGGCAAAAAGTGCGGCCTCGTCTCCGCCCGTGCCTGCCCTAATCTCGAGGATGACGTCCCGGCCGTCATTGGGATCCTTGGGTATGAAGAGGGCCTTAATCTGCTGTTCGAGGCGCTCCATTTCAGCCTGCAATGCCTCAAGCTCATCCTTCACGAGGTTCCTGATATCAGGGTCAGGGTCCTCGAGCATGGTCTCGTGTTCGGCGATATCTGCCAAGATATACTTGAGGCGCCGGTAAGGGGACATGATCTCCTCAAGGGAGGCCTGTTCCTTGGCGATAGCGGTATACTGGGTGTGATCCGCAAGGATCTTCTCATCGGCGAGGAGATCAGAGAGCTTCTGGTAGCGTTCCTCAATCTCCTTCAGTTTGTCGAGCATGTCGTTTTTTTAAAGGTTACTTGCTTTTACCTTGCTTATCCTTTTTCAGGTACTCGCCGTACTTCCTCTTGAACAGCTCGGCCTTGCCGGCTGTAGAGGTGAGCCTTTGCTGCCCGGTATAGAAGGGGTGGCAGGCGCTGCAGATTTCAACGCGGATATCCTTCTTGGTAGAGCGTGTGGTGAAGGTATTTCCGCACCCGCAGGTGACCGTTGTCTCGAAGTAATCCGGGTGTATGCCTTTCTTCATCGTATCTACTCCTATTTATTCATGGAATCCAGAAATTCGGCATTATTACGCGTCTTAGATAATTTGTCCAGCAAAAATTCTATGCTGTCGATGGGGTTGAGCGGGCTCAGGAGCTTCCGCAGGATCCAGATCCGATCCAGCTGCTCCTTGGGCAGCAGGAGCTCCTCTTTGCGTGTGCCGGATTTTGATATGTCGATGGCCGGGAAGACCCTTCTCTCCATAATTGACCTGTCGAGGTGGATCTCCTGGTTGCCAGTGCCCTTGAATTCTTCGTAGATGACCTCATCCATTCGGGAGCCCGTATCCACCAGGGCCGTGGCGATGATGGTGATGCTGCCGCCCTCTTCGATATTCCGGGCAGAGCCGAAGAACCTCTTCGGCTTTTGCAGGGCATTGGCATCGATACCGCCCGAAAGCAGCTTGCCCGATGGGGGGCAAACCGTGTTGTGTGCCCTGGCAAGCCTGGTGAGCGAATCCAGCAGGATCACTACATCCTTCTTATATTCAACAAGACGCTTGGCCTTCTCCATGACCATGCGGGCCACTTGCACGTGCCTTGCAGCCGGCTCGTCAAAGGTGGATGCCACGACCTCTCCGTTGACGGAACGCTGCATGTCGGTAACCTCTTCAGGCCTCTCATCGATGAGCAGCACCATCAATGCCACGTCGGGATGGTTTTTCGTTATGCTGTTGGCAACACTCTGGAGCATCATGGTCTTGCCTGCCTTGGGCGGGGAGACGATCATGCCCCTCTGCCCCTTGCCGATAGGGACAAGCAGATCGAGCACCCGCCCGGTGAGATTATCCGGCCCGGTCTCGAGCTTGAACTTCTTCAGGGGATACAGCGGGGTAAGGTTGTCAAAGGACACCCGGTGCTTGGCCGCCTCCGGGTCCTCATTGCTGATGGTCTCGAGCTTCAACAGGGCGAAATACCGCTCGTTGTCCTTGGGCGGTCTGATCTGGCCCCTTACCTCATCGCCGTTCTTGAGATTGAACCTCCTGATCTGGGAAGGTGAGACGTAGATATCATCCGGGCCTGGCAGGTAGCTGTAGTCGGCGGAACGCAGGAAGCCGAACCCATCGGGCAGGATCTCCAACACCCCCTGGCCTGAGATGGAGACATCTTTTTCCGCCTGGGCCTGGAGGATTGCGAAGATGAGCTCCTGCTTGTTCATGGTGGCGGAACCCTCGATCTCAAGTGAATTTGCAGACTCGAGGAGGTCCTTGGGGTCCATCTTTTTTAAATCTTCTAAGTGCATATAACGTCCTTTTTAGCTTTATGAGCTGATGTGGGGTGTTACTGTGTGAGGGCCCACGAAACTGATTAATCGGTATGACATGGACTAAATGAAACAAATTACAAAGTCAAGCGCAAAAGGGGCCCGGTCTTGTGTTCCCTCCTCACAAATTATTTGTATATTACTTTCAAGGCATTGATTGCACGTTGGATGCCTTTTACCTGAATACATCCCATCGGCTCGAAGCAGAATTTCTCATCAACATGCCTGGGCATCACGTCGGTGGTGAGGCTGCTGACGATGATCTCCCCCGGAGAGCTGATGGTCTCGAGCCGCTGCGCAAGGTTCACAGGCTCGCCGATGACCGTAAAATTCATCTGCTCGACCGACCCGATATTCCCGGCTACCACTAACCCGGTGGCAATGCCGATACCCACCTCAATGGCAAAGAGCCCATCATTCACAAGCTTATCTTTAAGCTCCCTTACGCCTTTCTGTATATCCACGGCACACTGAATCGCCTTCACCATGTCCATGTCCGTCTCATCCGGGATACCAAAGACAGCCATGACGCCGTCACCAAGAAACTTGTCGAGCATGCCCCCATGTTTAAAAATGACCGGGACAACGGTCTCAAAAAACCTGTTAAGCACCTCCACCACCTGCTCCACCGGGTTGCTGTCAAGGAGTGTTGTGAAGGAGGTGATGTCGGCAAACACAACGGTCACGATTTTCCTTTGCCCGCCGAGACCAGTCATGCGGTCATCGGCTACAAGGTGCTCGGCCAGCCCCCGAGAGAAGTACCTGCTCAGATTCATCCGTTTTTTCTCAAGATTAAGGAGGTCCTGGTATGTCCGCACAAGCGATGCAGTAATGGAGAGCTGATCTGCAATGAGCTCGAAGAACCTGAGCTCATTGGCCCCAAAGATGCCGGGCATGTTGTCTCTGAAATTGATTACCCCAATACAGCGTCCTTCTGCAACGATAGGAACACATGCCAGCGACCCTTCCTGGTTTGTTCCCCTGTTGGAGAAGTTGGTGTCCTTTGTCACATCAGGGATATAAAAGGTCTTGCCTGTCTCTACTACCTTACCGGCAATCCCTTCGCCCCTTTTGAGCAAGATGGGCGGTCTGTTGGGTGTGTTCTTCATCAATGATGCGCTCACGACATGCAGGGTCTGGGTCTGCTCGTCTATGAGCATGACCGAGATGCTGTATATACCTGTGGCCTGTTTGATGATATCGAGCTGCCGTAAGAAGAGCTGGTTCCAATGGGAGAGGCTTGTCCCCTTGAGGGCCTCCCCGAGCTCTTTGAGAAGGGAGAGCTCCGCGATCTTTTGCTCGTAACCCCCTTCAAGGGATACAATGCGCTCTTTCAGGATGGATACGATGTCCTGTTCCATGGCTACATATCGAGAAGGGCCTTTACCCTCAATTCCATATCCTCATACCGCTTGGCAACAACATCTTCACTCAGCAGCGCCAGCTTGTCAGGCGTGAGGAACCGTGCAGCAGCGGTATTAACCGCATCCAGCGCTATTGTTCGCTTATGCGCGATGATATCCGCGAGATGGGCCGTCACAGCCAGGCAGATATCCTTTGCCTTACTGGGCAGGTGGTGGGTTAAGAGGCCATCCACAATGTCTTCGGGGAGATTCCACCTCTCAGCCACATATGCCCCCATCTCTGCATGGGAAAGGCCTGTTTCAATCTCCTCATTTGCCAGGTCATCAAGACAAGACAAGACCGATAAGTCACCCAGGCAGTATCCCCGCTGGAGAAAGATGATCTTGCCGAAATCATGGAGAAGCCCCAGCGTATACAAGGCACTACCCGCACTACAGCCCAACAGAGGGCCAAGCCAATGGGCCAGGTGGGCCACCATGAGAGAATGCTCCCAGAGGAGCCTTGCCTTTTTCGGAGCAATCCGCTCCATGACCTGGTGTATGGCAATGGAAAATGCAAGGTTGACGACCTCGTCGTTGCCCAGGATCACTACTGCGTTCTCCACGGATACGATCTGCCGCCGAAACCCATAAAAGGCCGAATTCACCACCTTGAGCAGGCGTGATGTGAGCACCGGGTCCTTCTCAATGATCTTTGCCATCCTGGATGCTGCGGCCATCGGATCTCCGGCAAGCTCGATGATCTCCCTGGAAATAGAAGGCAGGGTAAAGAGGTTCTCTACATGGCGAAATTTCCGCAATGTCAATTTTTCGATATCCCGCTTTTTCTCAAGCTTTTCCTGATAACCCCACTGCTGTATGAGCAGTTCGATATCACTATCTTTGGCTATTCCGTTTGGTTGAAGTGTCGAGACAATACCGAAGGGGATGAGGTCCTCGATCCAGTGCCGGTCGGTCTGGCTCATCTGAGCAAGAACCTGGCCGACCTCCTGGGGTCTAGATGCCATGAATGCATAGAATTGATAAAATGCATTGCCAAAGAACTTCGCCTCTCCATCTCCATCTTTTTCGGATGCGGCTGTCTCTCTGATACTCTCCCACAGACTTTTGACCCAGGGGGAATTCCCTTTGCTTGTGTTGAACCGTTCTACCGCCTCGAAGAACAGGGTCTGAATATCAGCGCCTTCATGAGGATATACGGCAATACCCTTTGGGATAGAGAGGAACTGGGCCGAGGCCTCATCCGCACCCATGCCAAAAACACCGAGGATAAGATAATCTCTATAGGTGATTGCGGTGTCCATCTCCCGCTTTGCCCGCAACGCCATATCTGCGTGTTCGCGCGGGATCACTACAATTGCCATGCTGCCTCCAAGGAGCGCGACCTTCTTGATCTCAATATCCAGGGGGGCAAGGATATCCCTGAGTTCCATAACGGCTCTATCGACAATACGGAATCGAATCTTGACTTGGATCAAGGCATTAAATAGGATACATTTCTTTAAAGATACCGGGCGCGGTATAGTGTGTACATTTTTCCCGTGGGTATTGTTTATTTTTGCGGCTAAAGCCGCTCCAAATAATCTTCGATTGTATTATGGTGGGTTCATGCTGAGCGTTGAAAAAGCGAGAGAGACTATCCTCACAAAGATTCCGATCCTGCCTCCTGAACGGGTCTCACTGGAAAACTCTTTGGGAAGATACCTTGCCGAGGACATTACCTCAACGCGTGCTATCCCCCCTTGTGATAATTCCGCTATGGACGGATATGCGATCCGTACTGAAGATGTGCCATCGGTTGGGATAACTCTGGTGATCGATTCCATCCTGCCCGCCGGTGTACTGCCCAGTCAACCCATGATCAAGGGTCATGCCGTCAAAATCATGACCGGCGCGGTTATCCCTGAAGGCGCCGATGCAGTGGTCAAGCGAGAGGAAACGGACGAGGACGTTGAACGGGTCAAGATCAACAAGGTGCCCCAAAAACGAGAAAACATCCGCTTCAAAGGGGAGGACATCAGGGAGGGCCAAATCGTCATTACCAAAGGCTCGCTCCTTGGACCCGCACAGATCGGGGTACTTGCATCCATAAGGCGTCCCATGGTGCAGGTCCACCAGAGACCTGTGGTGGCTGTACTGGCCACCGGTGATGAGATTATAGAACTCGGTGAGGAGGCTTTCCCGCAAGCAATCATATCTTCAAACTCCTATACCTTGATAGGCCTCATCAAGGCTGCAGGCGCCATTCCTCTCTATCTGGGCATAGCCAAGGACAACAAGGCGGACCTTAATGCAAAACTTGCCTCGGCGCATAAGGCTGATCTGATCCTGACCTCCGGCGGGGTCTCCATGGGGGATTTTGACCTGGTGAGGACTATCATGCATGAAGAAGGCAATGCCCTTGAATTCTGGACCGTAGACATGAAACCCGGTAAGCCATTGGCATTTGGGTCCCTGTGCGGTGTCCCCGCCATCGGCCTGCCCGGGAATCCTGTGTCCGCCATGACCTCGTTCTATCAATTTGCAAGGCCTGCCATCCTCAAGATGCAAGGCAGCCATGACATCCTTTTACCCCGGGTACGCGCCCGGATCAAGGAGGCCATGGAGAACAAGGGCGACAGGCCCCATTACATGAGGGGTATTCTGGAGCGCATAGGCGATGATCTTGTGGTCAGCCCCACAGGCCCCCAGGGCTCGGGCATCCTCACCTCCATGACAAGGGGCAACTGCTTCATGGTCTTGCCCAAAAGGGCTGCATCCTTGGAACAAGGATCATTCGTAGAATGCGAGATCTTCCAAGGGGGATATTTCTTTTAATTGATGGTTGACAGAGCGGATGTAATAAGTATAAGTAGCCTACTTTTAAATTTTCAGTGGAGGACAGGATGTTAAGAAAAAATGAGCTTCTCGAGATCAAAGAGATCCTTCTCCAGATGAAGAAGGACATCCTAAAGACCCTTGCTGAGAGAATCAAATCCAATGATATTACAGCCCAGCGTGAGATCGGCGACATCTTTGACGACGCCGACCTCGAGCAGACAAGGGAGTTCAACCTCCTGCTCGGCACCCGTGAACGGCAGAAGTTGGACCAGATAGAGAGCGCCCTTACCCGGATGGAGCATGGTGAATATGGATTCTGCGAAGACTGCGGCGAAAATATCCCTGCCGGAAGACTCAAGGCCATGCCCTTTGCAACACTGTGCGTGAAGTGCAAATCAGAAAGGGAAAGCCTTGAAGGGCCCGCTGCCCCTCTGTATGTAGAGGAAAAAGGCTAATTCCATGGGCTTGCGGGTTGAGGTCGGGCTCAAGCCGCACCTCTTTGATGCCCGAGGGGCACGGGTAAAAAGGCAGATCCTCCATGCCTTTCCACAATTAACGACTCTCGGACAAATCTTTTGTTTCGATATCTATCATATCGCTGCAGAGGGCCTGAAAAGGGAATGGATTGAAGAGGCCTTCTGTGACCCGGTCATCCAAGATATCGCCATAGGCGCTCTGTTACGAAATGAGAGCGGCTGGTATATCGAGGTCGGGTTCAAGCCGGGTGTCACCGACAACGTGGGCCACAGTGCGAGGTACGCCCTGGAGCTCATCTCCGGCAGCACCGTAAATGTCTATTCCGCACGGGGGTACCTCCTTCAGGGCGACCTTGAGAGAGACACCGCGCAGGCAATTGCAGATGACTGCCTGGCCAACCCGCTCATCCATACCCTTAAAGTCTTGCGTTACCCCGAGTGCGGGGCCATCGAACCTTCTATCCCCACGGTTACAGGACTCCATGAGCCGGTGGTGGAAGAGTTGTCCCTGGACCTTACTGATGATGCCCTGCTGCGGTTGTCACAGGAACGGACCCTGGCGTTGAACCTGGATGAGATGAAGACAATTATAGGGTACATGAAGGACCCCGAGACACTGCAAAAGCGATCTGCTTTTGAACTCGGCGAAAAGATAACGGACGTGGAGCTCGAGTGTCTGGCCCAGACCTGGTCCGAGCACTGCAAACACAAGATCTTCAATGCACATATAACCTATGAGGAAGACGGCAAATCGGAAGAGATCTCTTCATTATTCTCAACCTATATCAAGGGCGCCACATCGAAAATTCGCAAGGACGCCGGGAAAAATGACATCTGCGTGAGTGTCTTCTCCGACAATGCAGGCGTTATACGGTTCAACGATAATCATAATCTGGTCTTCAAGGTGGAGACCCACAACTCCCCCTCTGCCCTTGACCCGTACGGCGGTGCGCTCACCGGTATCGTGGGCGTCAACCGCGACCCCTTCGGCACCGGCATGGGCTCTAAGCTCATCTTCAATACGGATGTGTTTTGCTTCGCAAGCCCGTTCCACACGGGCAAGCTGCCGCCCAAAATCCTTCACCCTTTGAGGATATTTGAGGGTGTAAGGGAAGGTGTCGAGCACGGCGGCAACAAGTCCGGAATACCGACAGTCAACGGCTGCATCGTGTTTGACGAGCGCTATCTCGGGAAACCCCTTGTCTATTGCGGCACAGCCGGCATCATGCCCGCCACAATCAATGGAGAGCCATCCCACATCAAAAAGATCATCCCAGGCGATGCAATCGTTATGTCAGGCGGCAGGATCGGCAAGGACGGCATACACGGCGCAACATTCTCCTCTGAAGAACTCCATGAATCGTCCCCGACATCCGCCGTACAGATCGGCGACCCCATCACCCAGAAGAAGCTCACCGACTTCCTGCTCATCGCCCGTGATAAGGGCCTCTACCACGCTATCACCGATGACGGGGCGGGAGGCTTGTCTTCATCCGTGGGTGAAATGGCTACTACTTGCGGCGGGTGCCACATCGAGCTGGAAAAGCCGCCCGTGAAATATCTCGGACTGAGCCCGTGGGAGATCCTTCTTTCCGAGGCGCAGGAGCGTATGACATTGGCCGTACCCCAAGAGAACATTCAGGCCTTCCTTGGCCTGTCGCAGGAAATGGGTGTTGAATCCACGGTAATCGGCACCTTCACGGATTCAGGGTTCTTCCACTGCACCTATGCCGGCAAGACCGTGGCATACTTGAGCCTGGATTTCCTCCACAACGGTCTCCCCACCATGAACCTGAAGGCCCGTTGGACGCCGCCTTCGGCAGACAAAAGCCCGACGCCAGAGCCTTTAGACCACGCAGCCAAGCTCAAGGAGATGCTCGGCAGGCTCAACATCTGCTCCAAGGAATACGTGGTAAGGCAATACGATCATGAGGTTCAGGGCGGCTCTGTCGTCAAACCCCTGGTGGGCGTATGCTGCGACGGACCTTCTGATGCCGGGGTTATACAGCCCCTGCTCGATTCCAATGAGGGCGTTGTCGTATCTAACGGCATTGTCCCCAGGTACTCGGACCTGGATGCCTACCACATGGCTGCCTGTGCCCTTGATGAGGCACTAAGGAACTACATCTGTGTAGGCGGCAACCCTGATCACTGGGCATTTCTCGACAACTTCTGCTGGTGCGACCCGGTGGTCAGTGCAAGGAACAAAGACGGCTCATTCAAGCTCGCCCAGCTCGTGAGGGCAAACCGGTCACTCTACGACTATGCACTTGCCTATTCCTGCCCCATGATCTCGGGAAAGGACAGCATGAAGAACGATTACATCGGCGGAGACGTCAAGATCTCCATACCTCCAACCATCCTGATTTCGGTCATCGGCAAGATCCCTGACATCACGAAGGCCGTGACCATGGACATCAAGCGCGAAGGCAGCCTCATCTACATCCTAGGCAAGACAAAGAACGAGCTCGGTGGGAGCGAGTATCTTGCATCGTTCGGGAGAAAAGGCGCTTTCGTACCTGAAGTGGATGCAAAAAAAGCCTTAAAGCGATACCGCTCTCTCCACAGGGCCATAACAGAGGGTCTCATCCTGTCGGCCCATGACTGCTCGGACGGCGGACTTGCCGTGTGTCTGGCAGAGATGGCCTTCGCCGGCGGATACGGGCTTGCCGTCGACCTGGGCAAGGTCCCCTCCGAGACCGGTATGAACGATACGGAGATCCTGTATTCCGAGGCACAGAGCAGGATCGTCATCGAGGTGAACCCGCAAGACGCTAAAAAAATAGAAAAGCTCTTCGGCAAGGATGCGGCTTGCATTGGGCAATCAACAGCAGATACCCTTCTTTCCGTCAGATCGATAGCAGGGGCTGTCCTCATCCGGGAAGACTTAGGCACATTGAAGACCGCCTGGAAGGCACGTCTGGATTTCTGATATGTCTACGATAAAGGCACTTGTCATAACCGGATACGGAACCAACTGCGAGATGGAGATGGCTTACGCCTGCAGGCTCGCAGGCGCTCAGACGGATATCGCCCACATCAGCGAGGTCTTAAGCGGCACCTATAAAATCAATGATTATCATTTCCTCAACCTCCCTGGCGGATTCCTTGACGGTGACGACCTCGGCTCCGCCCAGGTGGAAAGTGTCCGCCTGAAACATGCACGCGTAAAGACATCCGGGAAGACCCTGTTCGAGGAGATCGAGACCTTCATCGGCCGGGGCATGCTCATCCTGGGGGTCTGCAACGGCTTCCAGGCCCTGGTAAAGTCGGGCATCCTGCCCGGCAACCCGCTGGGAAAGAGGCGGGTGTCGCTCACCTTCAACGACTCTGCCAAGTTCGAGGACCGCTGGGTAAACCTGAAGGTGAACCCGTTAAGCCCCTGTGTATTTACAAAAGGGATTGACCATCTACCCGTGCCGGTCCGTCACGGCGAGGGTAAGTTTGTGTGTGACAACGAGGAAACGCTCTCAGAGATCACAAAGGCCAACCTGATAACGGTTCAGTATGCCGATGATCAATGCTTCCCTACCATGGAATATCCCTTTAACCCCAACGGGGCAATATCCGCCATTGCCGGCATATGCGACAAGACAGGCCGGATCTTCGGACTCATGCCGCACCCCGAGGCCTATACCCATGCAACAAACCACCCCTGCTGGACAAGGATGAAAACCCTGCCGGAAAGGGGCGAGGGCATGGCCGTCTTCGACAATGCGGTGGGCTTCCTCAAGGGCATTGTATAGAAAAAAAGCCCGCCGGGATTGTCGTTCGCGGTTGTCGATTCCATGGTGAATGACCTGTGTAATAAGATCCGTACCAAGGGGGGGAGAGGAACACACGCCAGCCTATTCCGACACTACGGGAAACATTTGTCCCCTGTAGACCATGAGGCCTTCCACCCCATAGATGATGAGCGCGATCCATACAATCCCAAAGCCGATGAACTTTGCGGTTGTAAAGGGTTCACGATAAACAAACACCCCCAGGAGGAACTGGAGTGTAGGGGCAATGTACTGCAATATGCCGATGAGCGACAACGGGATGCGCCTGGCTGCCGATGAGAACAGCAGCAGCGGTACGGCGGTAATGACCCCTGCTCCCATAAGCAGCGCATCAGTGATCGCTCCGACGTTGAAGATTGCGCCATTCCCGGCCCTGTCGGAATAGAGCAGGAATATGAATGCCGGCAGAAGCAGGACGCCTGTCTCCAGGGTCAGGCCGTAGAGCGAGCCGAGCGGGGAAATCTTCTTGACCAGGCCATAGAGGCCGAAGGTGACGGCAAGGGTTAATGCAATCCAGGCTGGTCTCTATGATGAACCCGGCTCCCACTGCCCAGATGTAGGTGAGCCAGTTGATGCTGATCAGGAGTGCAGCTACGGTGTATGCGCACAACACGCGCGGGTTGGCGAGGGCCAGCCGGAATGCGTTCCACTGGCGTAAGAGAAGGATGATGATGAACAGGGTCAGGAACGACCAGAAGATCCGATGGCAGAGCACCTGCGTTGCCGGGACATGATGCAGCCACTTCCAATATATGGGCAGCAGGCCCCAGAGGGCATACGCCCCAATGGCATACCAGGTTCCTTTGTTCAAAGTATCATTGCCTTGCTGCAGCCGATACCTTGATGTCCACCTGGAGATGATGTCCCACGTCTTTGAGGGCAGCCACCAGGTTTTTGCGCGTCAGGTTTGGCGGCGCAACGACAAGGGCGGTCATGGAAAACAACGGGGCTCCACTGTTCGGTGCCCGGGTCGTCTCCGTATCCATGGACTCAATATTAATGCCGCATTGCGAAAGGGTGCGGGCGATCTCGTGGATGATGCCTTCGTGATCCGCTCCAAGGACTTCAATCTGATAAGGCAACCAGCCGGCATGGGATGCTGCATAGGTAAATTCTGTGCGCACGGTTGTCACCTTGAATCCCTGGCGTATAAGGGCCTGCATGCTTTTGTCCAGGTCGGCCAGTTTCTCTGCAGGCATGGATACCAGCATCAAAACGGCAAACTCGCCACCCAGTCGAGCCATGCGACTGGTTTCCACATTGCCGCCGAGGTCGAGCAGTAATTTAGTGATTTCTTCAACTATCCCGGTCCGATCGGTACCGGTAAGGGTGAGAACGGTGTTTGTGCGCATAAAAACGTCCTTTCGCGTTGATTATAAAGCCTGGCGCCTGTCAATTATTATAATATAACTTTCAATCCTTAAGATATTGATCGAGCATGAGTTTGGGGATGGTTTGGGGCAGATGATGTTTTCTGGCAAAGGGCCTCCTGTGCTCCATAACCCACTCGATCAACCGCACAGAAGATGTTGTCCCGTCCGATTTCATGAGCTCTTCGCTTACATCCTTGAGACGTCGGTTCATTTCCGTGTTGTTCCTGATCTTCTCTACTGCGCTGCAGAGAGCCTCATCGCTCAGCGAGTCCATGTCAAGGCGGCATCCCAGCCTGAGAAACTCGATCCTTGATGCATTGTCATGCTGCTCTCCACCCACCGGGAGAACAATGACCGGCTTCCCATGATAGAGCGTTTCATTCAGGGTGTTGTTACCCCCATGACTGATGACAAGATCCACACGGCTCAGCAGCTCGGCCTGGGGTACGGACTGAAAGAGCATCACATTCCTGTTATGGCTCTTCTTGGAAACCGCTTCGTAAGAGCCTCCTGCACTCACGATGACCTGGTAGCCCGGATTCCCCTGCAGGGCCTCGATGATTTTGAGATAGGTCTTCGGCTTGTCATTGAACACCGTCCCTAAAGAGACATAGATCTTGTACTTGTCATTTCTCAAGTCCTCGTAGGGGAAGGAGGATCTGTTCATCCCCATGTTCATGAATATGGGCCCTACATAGACCGTGTGGGGATCGAGTCCGCCACGCGGGATGTCTATGGATTCATGGCTTACGATGAGGTTGAGCCATGGGGAATGCGGCGACTTCAGCATGTCATTGACGACAGGCCTCAGCGAGAAGGTTTGTCTTGCCCTGTTGACCGTCGCCTTGAGCCTGCCGCACAGCTCCTGTTCCTTTTGCTTGTATGATCTCATCAGCGGTGTATCCTGAGCGGATACCGGGAGACCGCTGCCGAACGGCGGGACGTCTTTCCCTGCAAAGGGGAGCCCGCAGTGGTAGATGGCCGCATAGGGTAACGCATTCATTTCAGCCACCAATGGCGCGGCATAGAAAAAGAAATCGGCCACTATCATATCGGGCCGGAATTTTTGTACAAGCCTGTTTACGCGTCTTGTGTAGCTTTTCAGTCCGGAGCTGAAAAGACGCAGCGCCATTTTTGTCTCTTCAAACCCCTTGGTCGATGGAAGCCTTGCTGCAAAGTATATGTATGGCAGCGGGGGGAAAAGCAGGCGGATGGGGATGCCATGTGAACGGATCTTCTCCGGGACGACTTTCCCATTATAGAATACCTTGAACATCTTGATCCGTGGGTCCGCGAGGGTTGACCCCGGCACGATGAACTGCACATCATGCCCATTCTCCCTGAGCTTCAGGGCGATTGACAGAAGACTGTTCAGGTGTCCTATGGTCGGGTGTGTGAGGAAGATGACCCTGCTCATGGAAGATCAATCAGAGCTGAACCGGCGGTTTCTCCATCCGAAATGCCCCCATATCGGCCTTTACACATGTTCCTCCTCACGCTTTCATCCCCGCCATTGGGGATAGTATCTCAAACATGCCTCTATTTCTCCAAGGGTAATGATACCTGCTGAGATGCCTTAAGTCAAATTCCCGATAAAAAAAGCAATGCTTGACCCGACTGCTTTCCAGGAATAAACCTAAGCACCTATTTTGACAGAGAGGTAAATGCCATGAAGGGAAAAAGGGTAAGCGAAAGCACGATTATGATGGCGCATCTGATGACCCCGGAAGACGCCAATCCCGCCGGGAATGTCCATGGCGGGGTAATCATGAAACTCATCGATAATGCCGGGGGCTCGGTTGCAGCCAGGCATTCCCGAAGCAATGTCGTCACGGCATCCATCGACCGTCTGCATTTCCACAACCCGGTCTACGTCGGGAACCTCATTACGCTCAAGGCCAGCATAAACATGGTCGGCAAAACATCCATGGAGGTGGGTGTGAGGGTGGAGGCCGAAAATCTCCTGACTGGAGAGGTGCGGCATACGGCATCGGCCTACCTGACCTATGTTGCCCTGGATTCCGGCTCAAAGCCCATGAAGGTCCCGCCACTGATCGTCGAGAACAACGAACAGGCTCGGCGTTGCAAGGAGGCTCAGGCGCGTAGGGAACTCAGGCAGCAGGAAATACGCAGTGAGGCTGCCCATCAGGAGAACGAGGGTAAGGGATAAGAGACAGGCGGCAATTCTTCATAGCTTTGTAAGAAAAATTACCACCAGCCATTTCGCCGTCACTGCAAATATTCACAAGGTCCGGGTAGATTGTATGCCTTAATGCCGGGATGACGGCAATAATCAAAAATAACATAAACAATATCCTCCCATAATTCTTAGTCCGGCAATCCTACATCGATCTCATCACGCAATTTTTTCAAGTTCACAGCAAGCATGCGCGTCCACTCTCCCACGCCGAGCAGATCCCTCTTCGAGGAAATCAAGTCCTCGAAAGTCGCTTTTTCCCTCTGTTCCTTTTTCAGGATCTTGGTCCCAACAACAGCCAGGATCGCGGTCGGGGTCAACAGCTTGACTTCCGGGAACTTCGGATCATCGTGAAAGACGATGCAGAGGATATCCCCGGCCTCGATCAAACTCTCTTCAGAAGCGTCCTCTTCTTGAGATTTTTCAATGGGCCGTCCCGTCTCATCGTTGAGACTAAAATATCTACGGGGGACAGAGTACACCCGGGATAGCGATGCCGCGAACGATCTCGCTATTCCCAAGTCCAAAAGCCGCCTGAAAAGTTCCACAGAGTAGACATCTCCACGCGTAAAGATCCCCCGGCTGCCCTGGCCTTTCGCCGGGGTATTCGGCGTGACAAACCCAAGCCTTATCCATTGACGCAGCCTCTCCGGCTCAATGTTCAACGCCTTGGCAACATGATTTGATGAAAATGCATTCCGCTTATCCATGAGATCACCTTGTGTCGGGTTAACCAACATATATAAGAATACCTTTCGTTTGTCCAGGAGTCTGTCCCTGCAATATCACCTTATTAATTATTCAGATGAAACAGATCATAATTACTTTCACTATATATCTATTTATATAGATTGCCAGTAAAGGTGCATGCATCTCATAATAGTAACTATGATCAGATAATCAATATGTTACTTCTTGTTATTGAAACTTGCATGAATCCAACAATTATTTTCTTGAGTTAGGAATCGTCTTAGATCTACATTCAAGACTTTATCGACATGCCCTTTTTTTGAGGGACAAAGCTCTTGTTAACTGATTTATCTACTTAAATTAGCTATAATGATTATAGTGGCATTGCTGTTTTAATAGTGATTATAATTAATATTCTTAAGTTGATTTAACTTGATTAAATCATTAGTAACCAATGGTTAGATTTGGGCATTCATATTTGCTTACATTGTGACTTTCTTTTTGTGCCACAATTCGGCAGGATAGCCGAATTGTACGCACTTCACGTGCGCCCGAAGGGCGAAGGCCATGGATGGCCTAAGTCAAAAAGAAAGTCACCAAAGAAAGGCACCCCGCGAAACAGCACCTTCGGGGTCCGCTGCGGTGCTCAGGAAAATCCTGAAACAAGCCAACTCGCTGCGCTCAAACGTGGGCTTGCTTCTTTACGGATTTTCGCTGCGCTCCTCGCCTGTTTCGAGGGGGTTAAAAACCTGAGAAGCAGAAGCAAGACATTAACTATTTCTTTGTCCCACGGGCAAGCCCTTCGGGCTTCGCCCGTGCCACCCATGATTTTTCTATATTAACTAGGCCGCCCGCCTCTGGATTTGTTTGTTCGACCCCTATTTCAGTTTAGCCAAATAAATGAATTCTTGGCAGACAGATCGAAAATCAGACGTCAGTTTATCAATATCCTCTCTGTGTGCATTGTATCGACGACTATGAGCTGATTGATCTCCGAGTGACTTCAAGCTTGGTAATGCTTTTTTTGTATTGCGTCCTAAATTCCAAGATGACTCCTGAAGAGTCTTGGAAATAAGGTCTGACAAGTTGATGAAATCTCCAGTTCGAGGATCTTTAATCTTGTGAGCTAGGCTGTGAGCTTCGAAAGACTCGATTATTAGAGTTTCAAGAAGTCTCCGCATCATTACAGCGCAACCATCAAACCAGCCTTTCTCATAACATCCATTAATTTGGTCAACTACTCGCTCAATATATCCCCTAGTCCTTGTCACAAGTGCACGTGGAAGTATACTCTGACTACGGGGGCGTGTCCCTTCTGATGGGGGAACATAGGTGATTGGTGCTTCTACTTGGATGTTCTTTGCTATTTCTAGTGCTTGGCGTGCTAGTGATTTCATAGGCTATTATTTCTTATATATATGTTTCGCCATACTTTCGAATATCCTGTCAATCTGATCTGGAGTCGCGTCATGATGAAATTATGAATCTCTAGGTTGATGTTAATCCCGGGCGGGATTTGTGGACTCGTATATGGTGTTGATGGTGGGGTAGGAGATGGTAGACTAGGGGGAGTAGACTTCTTATCTGTTTTGTCACAGCAACCTTCTTTTTGTTGACACTAGCCTCTTGTGTTTTCTTCTGTGGTTTTTTCGACAAGTCACCCTCTGAAATTACTGTATAAATTGCAGCCATACGTTTTACAGCCGCACTTCCTGCTCCAGTATGATTTGCAAACCAACGTTCTATAGCTTTTCTATCTTCAGATGTGTTGGGAACAGCGGAGATTAATTCATTGGGATAGATATTGATCTAGTAATTTTGCAACTTCAGCGTATTGCTTATCATCACGCCAAGCTTTTCTAAATTCTGAGGTCGGATATCTCTGTGTAGAATGTTGTTTGTTTCTAGATACCTGAAGCCATCCACTGATTGGAGGAATATTTCGTGTGTCTTCTCCGACATCTCAAGGTATTCGTCAATTATCAGAGCAATCTACAAATTCCATCAGGATGTATCCAGTAAGCTGATCTGGATAAAGGTAATAATTGAATACACGCACAACGTTTTGATGATGTATCTGATGAAGAAGTTTGATCTCACGTATGAAGTTTGAGAAGAGCGTCTTGTCTAAATAGGGAAGAACATTGGCACAGGCTGATATTTCTCTATAAATGAGTGCAGTAGGTCCAAGAATAATTATCAGTTCACAACACCAGGTATACTTTCCTTAAATTGTTCTTCTCAATGCCACCAGTGCGTTACCGGAAGCATTGGGAAATTTTTGGATTTCTCTTTTGCCATCATAATACCTCCTTGAGGTTTATTCATTATCAATCTTGGGTCGAACAATAACTATTTTTTTGCTTTAAATCCCCTTTGAGCCCGGTGAGCGAGTGCAGGAAAATCCGGGGGGAAAGCGTCTCTTGTTTGAGCGGAGTGAAACGGAGCGAGTTAGACGCGACCCGGATTTTCCAAGCGAGCGAACGCACCCGAAGGGCGGGTTCACGGGGTGCCTTTTCTTTGGTCCTTTCTTTTGGCACCAAAAGAAAGGACATAAAATTAAAAAGATAGATAAATCTTAGACTCTCCATCAAGCGCAAAAATAACACCTTCACTTTTCTGGATCCCCGCTTTCGCGGAAATGACACAAATGGGGTCACTCGTTTTACTCCTGGCCCGGCCACTACGGCCGGGCCTTACTTTCAAGGTATTCTCTGTGATGAGCGCCGTTTAGTCGGCGTCTTCTTCGCTGACGTACTTGGTGAAGTCCACGATCTTCTCGTCTTCCTTCATGCGGATGGCGCGCACGCCCTGGGCAGAGCGCGTGCGGGTGGTGCGGATCTGGGACACGGGCATGCGGATGATCTGGCCCGAGGTGGATATGATCATGAGCTCGTCGGTGTCCTTGATCACGCGAACGCCCACGAGGTCGCCGGTCTTCTTGGTGATGTGGACCGTGTTTACACCCTTGCCTGCTCGGTTCTGGACCGGGTATTTGCTGACAATAGTCTTCTTGCCGAAGCCGTACTCGGTCAGATTGATGACCAGGTCGTCGTCGCTCGTGATGACATCCATGCCGATAACCGAATCGCCCTCGTTGAGCTTGATGGCTCGCACCCCTTGCGCCTGGCGGCCCATGACTCGGACCTGGTCGGCCGGGAAGATGATGGCCTTGCCGGCCCTGGATGCAACGATGATGCGGGTGCTGCCGGTGGTGATACGGGCCGACATGACCTCGTCGCCCGGCTCCAGCGTGCAGGCGATGATGCCCGTGCGCACGATGTTGCTGAAGCTTTTGAGCTCGACCCGTTTGATGTTGGCCAAGGCAGTGACCATCACGACCTCGGCTTCCATGTTGATGTCGGTGGTTACCAGGATGGCGCAGATGCGCTCCTCCTTCTGGATGGGGCGGATGTTCACGATGGGTACGCCCTTTAACGCGCGGTCGCGCTCCGGGATCTCGTATACCTTGGTGTGGTATACCCTGCCCTTGTTGGTGAAGTAGAGGATGGAGGTGTGGTTGGTGGCCACGAAGATGTGCTCAATGAAGTCGTCCTCACCGGTCAACGCCCCCTTGACGCCCACACCGCCGCGCTTCTGGGTGCGGTACTTGTCGAGCTCGGTGCGCTTCACATAGCCCTTGCGGGTGATGGTGACCACCATCTTCTCATCGGGGATGAGGTCTTCCATGTTGAATTCGCCGATCTCGCCCTTCAGGATCAGGGTCCGCCTGGCGTCCGAGTAGTCGGCCTTGACCTCTTCGAGCTCTGCCCTGATGACCTTGAGCAGCTCATTGCGGTCGGAAAGGATGAGCTCGAGTCGCCTGATCTCTTTGGAAAGCGCCGCGTGCTCATCGGCAAGCTTGTCTCGCTCCAGTCCGGTGAGCCTCTGGAGACGCATGTCCAAGATGGCCTGGGCCTGGATCTCGGAGAAGCCGAAGCTCTCCATCAGGTTTACCTTTGCCTCAGGCGGGTTGGCCGATGCCTTGATGAGCGCCACGATCTCGTCGATGTGCTCTAACGCCTTCAAGAGGCCGTCCAAGATATGGATGCGGTCCTTTGCCTTGGCCAGTTCGAAGATGCACCTGCGGGTGACCACCTCCTCCCTGAAGTCGAGGAAGGCCTGGAGCAGTTGCAGCAGCCCCATGACCGCAGGCCTGCCGTTGTGGATGGCCAGCATGTTCATGGAGAACGAGGTCTGGAGCGTGGTGAGCTTGTAGAGCTGGTTTTCGATGACCTCGGCGGGAGCCCCCTTCTTCAGCTCCACTACCACGCGCATGCCGTCCTTGTCCGACTCGTCGCGGATGTTGGCAATGCCGTCGATCTTCTTTTCCTGGGCCAGGAGAGCGATACGCGTGACGAGATCGGCCTTGTTCACGGTAAAGGGGATCTCGGAGATGATGATCTTCTCCCGGTTCTGCTCTTCCTCCCTTTCTACCTTGCCGCGGACGATGATGATGCCCCTGCCGGTGCGGTAGGCCTTCTCGATCTCGCCTTCGGAGATTATGATGCCGCCGGTGGGGAAATCAGGACCGGGGATGATCCGCATGATCTCGGGCAGGCTCATTCCCGGTTTGTCGACGAGCGCGATGAGTGCGGTCATCAGCTCGGTGGAGTTATGCGGCGGGATGCTGGTGGCCATGCCCACCGCGATACCGGAGGACCCGTTCAGCAGCAGCCCCGGTATCCTCGTGGGCAGTACATCGGGCTCCTGCAGAGACTCGTCGTAGTTGGGGTGGAAATCTACGGTATTCTTTTCAAGGTCAGCAAGCATCTCCTCGGCGATGCGCGACATCCTGATCTCGGTATACCTCATGGCAGCGGCCGGATCACCGTCCACAGAGCCGAAGTTGCCCTGGCCGTCGACCAGGGGATATCGCAAGGAGAACGGCTGGGCCATGCGGACGATGGCATCATAGACCGCAGCGTCTCCGTGGGGATGGTACTTACCGATGACATCACCCACGATGCGGGCCGACTTCTTGTAGGCCTTCGTATGGGTGTTGCCCAGGTCCTGCATGGCAAACAGGATCCTTCTGTGCACTGGCTTGAGGCCGTCCCGCACATCAGGAATGGCACGTCCGATGATGACGCTCATTGAATAGTCCAGGTACGAGCGCCTCATCTCCTGGTCTATGGCAACAGTGTTCGTACTCATGCAAACTCCTCTTTCTTAGGTGGAAAACTAGATATCAAGATTGGATACCTTCAGTGCATTCTTTTCGATGAATTCCCTCCTGGGCTCTACCTCATCGCCCATGAGGGTGGAGAAGATCTGGTCGGTCTCGAGCGCGTCATCGATGGTCACCTGGAGCATGGTTCGCCTTGCCGGGTCCATGGTGGTCTCCCAGAGCTGCTCCGGGTTCATCTCGCCCAGGCCTTTATACCGCTGGATGGTGTAGCCCTTCTTGGATTCATCAAAGATCTTATTCGCCGCCTCTGTCAGGTTCGTCACCTCGTGAACGGTATCGCCCTTGATCACCTTGAATGGCGGCTTGCCGATCTTTTGGAGCTGGTTATGGATCTTCTGGAGCTCCTCGAAGCCCTTGGATTCAATGTGGCGCCTGTCGATGGGGGTCGCTTTGCGTATGCCGTTCTTGATGGAATGGAACACGATGTGGTCTTCAAAGATCTCGCAGGTGACCGGACCGATATGGGGGAACCATTCACTGATTATATGGAGAATTTCATCCCTGATCCGGGCCGGATCAAAGGCAGCGGCAATGAGTTCTTTACTTACATAGGACACGGACTGGACGAGCCTGTCATCCATCTGCCTCTGCTCATAGTTCTCAAGGATGTTCTGCCTGCGGGTGATGAGCTTGAGATACCGGGCAAGCTCAATGCCTGTGATCTCGATAGTACCCTTCAGGACGATGTCTTTGGTGATGCTCTTCACGAGGAACTCATCGAGCACCTCTTCGTTCAGGAGATAGCTCACCTTCTTGCCCTTGGCGAGCTTGAACAGTGGAGGCTGGGCGATATAGAGATGCCCCCGTTCGATGATCTCGGGCATCTGCCGGTAGAAGAAGGTGAGGAGCAGGGTGCGGATGTGGGCGCCGTCCACGTCGGCATCGGTCATGATCACGATGGAGTGGTACCTGAGCTTGGACACATCAAAGCTTTCAGCGCCTATGCCCGTTCCCAGTGCGGTCACCAGGTTCTTGATCTCCTGACTAGACAGCATCTTGTCTATCCTGGCTTTTTCCACGTTCAGGATCTTTCCCCTTAAGGGCAGGATGGCCTGGTTCTTCCGGTCTCTCCCCTGCTTGGCGCTCCCGCCGGCGGAGTCGCCCTCCACGATGTAGATCTCGCACAGGGCAGGGTCCCGCTCCTGGCAGTCGGCCAGCTTTCCGGGCAGCAGCGTGCTCTCCATCGCGGTCTTGCGCCTGGTAAGCTCCCGTGCATGGCGGGCTGCCTCCCTGGCCTGGGCGCTGTCCAGGATCTTCTTCACAATGGCTGCGCCCTCTGACGGATTCTCGTTCAGATAGGCCCCGAGTGCCTCATTGGTGATGCTCTCGGTTATGCCCTGGATCTCCGAGTTGCCGAGCTTGCCCTTGGTCTGTCCCTCGAACTGGGGCTGCGGCAGCAGCACGCTGACCACGGCGCATAAGCCTTCACGGGTATCTTCACCCTGGATGGCTATCTTCGCGTTCTTCAGCATCCCCTTGTCCCTTGCATAGGCATTGATGGTTCGGGTGATGGCCTTGCGGAAGCCGATAGCGTGTGTGCCTCCGTCGTGGGTGTTGATGTTATTCGCAAAGGAGAACAGGCTCTCGCTGTAGGAGGTGTTGTACTGCAGCACGCATTCCAGAACCGTATCTCCTTTTGTTTTTCTGAAATAGATGGGCTGGTGAATGGGCTTCTTCTTGGCGTTCAGGTATGCAATGAAGTCAAGGAGCCCTTCCTTGTAAACATAGGTGGTGATCGTGTCTGTGCGCTCGTCTTCCATCTCAATCTTCAATCCTTTATTGAGGAAGGCCAGCTCGCGTAATCTGTTTGCCAGGATATCGAATTCAAAGGTTGTGGTCTCAAAGATATCGGGGTCCGGCTTGAAATGTACCGTGGTTCCCCTCGTGTCTGTCTGTTCCAGTTTTTTCAGCGGTGATACAGGGACTCCCCGTTCATATTTCTGACGATACCGGTATCCATCCCGGAAGATGTCAACCTCAAGGGATTCTGACAATGCATTCACCACAGATACACCTACTCCATGAAGACCTCCTGAAACCTTGTATATGGAGTTATCGAATTTTCCTCCTGCATGGAGTGTTGTAAGGACGACCTCTACCGCGGATTTTCCGGTCTCTTTGTGGGTGTCCACCGGGACGCCCCTGCCGTTGTCTATAACAGTAATACTTTCATCCATATGGATGATGACCTTGATGTGATCGCAATAGCCTGCAATAGCCTCGTCAATGCTGTTATCCACAACCTCAAAGACGAGGTGATGAAGACCCTGGCTCGAGGTCGACCCTATGTACATGGCCGGCCTGAGCCGCACCGCTTCAAAATCGCCAAGCACCTTGATATCATCTGCTGTATATTCTTGCATTTGGATTCCTCTTCTTTAAAAATTAATTAAAACCTCATGGGCATAATGACCCACTTGCTTTCCCGCTCGGCACTGTCCGTAACCAAGCAGGGACCTTGGGGCCCTTTCAGGTGGATCTCCGCCTCACCATCGATGAAGGCAAGGCACTCGATGAAATACCTCGGGTTGAAGGTTATCTCAACCTCGTCGCCGGTATGTTCGGATGCGATTGCCGTATCCACCTCTCCCTGTTCAGGATTATTGGCATAGATTATGGTCTTGTCCTTGATAAACGAGAATTTCACACAGCTTGCAAGCTCGGAAACCATGGCGACGCATAACTTGAGTACGCTGACAAGCTCATTCACATTGACCCTCGTCACAATGGGATATGTGTCTATATTTACAATACTCCTGAAATCCGGGAATTTGCCGTCAAAGAGCCGCACCGTGGCGGTTGTTTCCTTGGATGTGTAGTAAAGGGAATCCTTTGTGAGAACGATGTGTTGTTCGTCCTCCTTCCCATCCATGAGACGTTTAAGCTCTTGCAGTCCTTTTCTCGGAACGATGATCCCTTCACCCATATCAAGCTTTCCATTAACAACATATCTGGCCAGCGAGAGCCTTCTGCTGTCGGTGGTTACCATCTCAATATATGTAGTTTTAGGTTTTTCTTCCCTGGCGAGAAGCAATGCCCCTCCTAAGGAATATTTCGTATCGCTCTCCGCAGAGACAGGTATGGAAAAAATGGTTCTGTCGATCAACGGCTTCATGACATCTATGGGAATGGAAAAGCCGCTCGGATTGGCCGGCAGGTCGATGTTCGGGAATTCCTCTGCATCCATGATATTCATCTTTATCTTCTTATTCCCCACCAAGATGTTGGCCCGGTTATGATCTTCGGTCCATATGAGAAGATTATCTTCAGGGAGTTCCCTGATGATATCGTAAAAGCCTTTTGCATTAATGGCGCATGAACCGGGAGATTCCACAGAGCATTCAGACGACACCTGGATCGAGGTATGCAGATCCGTTGCCTTTATGAATAAAGATCCCTTCAATACCTCGATGAGGGCATGGCTTAAAATAGGCAAGGTGGATTTTCGTTCCGTGAAACCCTGTACCTTCGAGAGCATGTTCTGCAGAATGTTTTTTGAGATTGTACACTTCATCTCTTTATACTCCTCATATGTATGGATTATATATACTAATGATCCTGTCAATATGTTAAAAAATCATATAACATTTTAATTTTATTAAACATGTATATATCATATGTACGTTGATAACTCTCATATCGAAAGGTCATGTCACAATCCAATGTCCATATGTTCACAATGTTGCCATCATAGAGGAGATATCGTTCTGGTAAGATCATCGATAATCCTTTTGAGCTCATCTCGAGATGATACCTCTATGGTAATCTTTCCCTTTCTCTTCGACCACGAGCAAACAACTTTTGTAGAGAAACGATCGGAGAGAAAGGATGATAGTTTGTCCAGACTCGGGTCAATGTCTTTTTTGTTATCTTTAACAAGTCGCTTCCGAGAGGCATGCCGCTCAGCATCTCGAACACTTAATCCCTTAGTAATGATATTTTTAAAGAGAGAACGTCTCTCTTCTTCCGACTCCAGCATGAGGATGGCGCGTGCATGACCCGGGGTAATGGATCCCTCACGCAATGCAGACTTCATATCCTCAGGAAGACTTATCAGCCGAAGTGCATTGGTGATGGTCGACCGATCCTTCATTACGGATTCTGCAATCACCTGATGGGTAAGACCAAACTGCTCCTTTAATGTGTAATAGGCCTCGGACTCTTCCATGGGGTTTAAATCTTCACGCTGGAGATTCTCTATGAGGGAGAGCTTAAAGGAATTATCATCGGAAACCTCTTTTACAATAACAGGAACGTTTTTCATTCCAGCCAGCCTGCAGGCATGAAATCTCCTCTCACCTGCAATAATCTCGTATTTGGTATTGAACTTCCTTACAAGAATAGGGGATATGAGGCCATGGACTTTGATGGATTCTGCAAGCTCCGAGAGTTTTATCTTATCAATAGATTTCCTTGGCTGAATGGGATTGGGGCGGATCTCGTCGAGAGACAACTCCATTACAAGTGAACTTGTATCATTTTCATCAACAGGGATGAGCGCGTCAATCCCCTTACCGAGACGAGGCTTTACCTTCATCGGCAACCTCCCTGCTCAGGATCTCTTTCGCAAGCATCAGATAATGTTGGGCCCCTTTTGAAGAGATATCATAGAGGCAAATGGGGAGCCCAAAACTCGGGGCCTCACACAACCGTGTGTTCCTGGGTATAACCGTGTTGAAAACCTGATTGTTGAAATGATTCCTCATGTTGCTCGCCACTTCATGGCTGAGGCGGGTGCGGGAATCAAACATGGTGAGAAGAAATCCCTCAATGGCCAGTAAGGGATTGAGCCTTTTTTTCACAAGCTGGAATGTATTCAGAAGGCTCTTGATGCCTTCCAGTGCGTAATATTCGCACTGAACAGGGATGAGGAGCGTATCAGAAGCAGTCAGGGCATTCAGGGTGAGCAATCCGAGAGACGGAGGACAGTCGACGAGGATGAAGTCAAAAGGAGTAACCATGGTGGTTAACGCCTTGGAAACTATCCGCTCGCGCATGGATACATCCATGAGTTCCACATCAGCACCAACAAGGTCGGTATTGCTTGGTGCAAGGAAAAGCCCGCCTACCTTTGCGGGAACGATGATGGAATCCATGGGCAGTTCACCAAGCAGGACGTGGTAGATATGGGAAGAAAGTTTTGTGGGGTCGACCCCAAGGCCAGTGGTTGCGTTAGCTTGGGGATCGAGGTCAATAATGAGAGTCCGTTTCCCCAAAAGGGCGAGGGATGAGCCAAGGTTAATGGCAGTAGTTGTCTTCCCAACGCCGCCTTTTTGATTGGATATGCTGATTATCTTATGAGGCACAATGGAGCAGTACCATAAAAATTATGAAAGATGAATTGAAAAAGTTTCACGTGAAACAAACCCGCAACCAATGGCGTTTTCCGGGGAATATCGATTTATAACTGACTGAAAAGTTTGATATTTATAGTGTGCATCACAATGAAAAGAACTGTGGAAAGAAACGGATAACAACAATAATGATCAAGAGGATCACCGTGATCCACGCCATGGTGATATCGCTCTTGCGGTTGACAACATTCCCCCTGAGATCTGTCAGCCCCTTGCCTATGGATTCTTCCTTCACAATCTCCCGGATGGAGTCGATGATGCCGGTGAAGTCATCAAAGGTATTCGGGATGAGGGAGTTCTTTTTTGCCGATATGGTAATGAATTGGCGGGAGCCGATAGTTACGCCGTCCACGAGTTTGATATCTTCGACGTGAATTCTGTTTGATCCGAACAGGCTCCTGATGATGATTTCACCATCACTCACCTTTATTTGTTTAAGGAGGTTATTCAAGGTGAAGAGATAGAACAGGACAATGAGCAAACAGGCCATGACAAGGATTTTTGTTTCATAACCTCGGTTGATGACATCCATAAAAACAGGGATGGAGATAATGACGGCAAGAGACATAGGCGCCTTGAGGGCTTTTTTTATCTTGTAAACCTGCTGCATGTCTTTTATGTTGCATAAAATCTTTTGTTTGACAAGTGGAGCCATGCTGGAATTTGCCGTGTGTCTTGCAAAAAAGGCGGGAGACTTTCTTAATGCCCATCTCCGCGATGAGGTAAAGATAGAACACAAGGGGCGGATCGACCTTGTGACCAATATGGACCGCAAGGTGCAGGCAGTAATAGTGGACGAGATCGAGCGCGCCTATGGCGACCACAACATCGTTGCAGAAGAGAGTTTTGATAAGAAGAGTTCTTCCTTGTACACCTGGATCGTTGACCCCATCGATGGGACAACAAACTTCATCCATCACATACCATTTTTCTGTGTCTCCATTGCCGTGATGAAGGCAGGCATGCCTTTTATCGGGGTGTGCTACAATCCTCTCAGCGGAGAACTCTTCCACGCACAGGTGGGACGCGGGGCATATCTGAACGGGCAGAGAGTTTTTGTTTCGAGAACAGAATGTTTGATCGATTCTCTCATTGCTACAGGCTTTCCTTATAAACAAGATAATTTAGAGGTGATCGTATCGCGGTTTTCGCGAGTCTTGGGTAAGGCCCTCGGGATCAGGAGGTTTGGGTCTGCGGAACTCGATCTGTGCTATGTCGCATCAGGTGCGCTCGATGCCTTTTGGGAGGAGGGATTGAAGCCGTGGGATATGGCAGCAGGTGTGACGATCCTCAAGGAAGCGGGCGGCTTGGTCACTTCCATTGACGGGGGGGCCTTTGACCTGTACAGGGGAGATATCCTGGCAAGCAATGCCAGAGTGCATCAGGAGCTCTTAGGTTGTATGTAGGATGAATATCGTCGATTCACATAATCACATCCATTTCAGGGCGTTTCGTCATGATATGGAAGAGGTCATCCGCCGATCGGTTGATGGAGGTGTTACCTCTATGCTCGCTGTGGGGATCGATCCCAAAGACTGCAGAAAGGCCTTGGATGTTGCCCTATCCCACAAGGGAATTTTTGTTTCTGTGGGGATCCACCCGCAAAACGCCGATAAATTCGGTCCTGAAGATGTATTCAAGCTCGCTGATCTCTGTAAGGAGGCCAAGGTTGTGGCAATAGGAGAGACAGGGTTTGATCTTTACCGCACACCCGAAAGCCAGCAAAAGCAAAAGGAGATCTTCAGAGCCCATATAGCGCTTGCAAAACAACTCCGCCTCCCGCTCGTGATCCATGATCGTGCCGCCCATGATCAGACATTAAAGGTCATGGATGAAACGGATGCATGGTCAACAGGAGGGGTTTTTCATTGTTTTTCAGGAGACGCCGACCTTGCACGAATTGTTATAAGCAAAGGATTCATTATCTCCATTCCGGGCGTGGTCACCTTTACGAACGCTGCCATGTTAAAGGAAGTGGCAAGACAGACATCTCTGGAATATATTCTGGCAGAAACCGATGCGCCGTATCTTACACCCGAGCCGTTGAGGGGTAGACGCAATGAACCGCTTAATGTAGTGAAGGCTATAGAAGAAATTGCAAGGATAAAAGGGATTTTTCCTGAAGAGGTGGCCCGCTTCACCGCCGATAACTTTACAAAACTATTTCTGCGCGGCGTGCACCTTATGACGGAATAAGGGCTTGATAAGCGAGTAGGAAAGGAATCAAAGGAATCAGATGATGAAGAGGCTTGAAGTACAAACGAGCGCGCGTATCCAGATCATCGACATCACTACCCAGGTGAAGACCTTACTGAGAAGTGAGGATATATCTTCCGGCATCCTTGTCATCTATGTGCCGCACACCACATGCGGCATCACCATCAACGAAAATGCCGATCCCTCGGTTAAGGAAGATATCACTGCGCTCCTTGGAAAAATCGTGCCTCCCGATGAGGCTTACCGCCATGCCGAGGGGAACTCGGATGCCCACATCAAGGCCAGTTTGCTTGGTTCGAGTGTCACGGTGATCGTCGAGAGCGGATCCCCGATCTTGGGTACCTGGCAAGGGATCTTTTTGGCCGAGTTCGACGGTCCAAGGAAGAGGTCGGTCCTGATAAAGTTCATTCCCGGCTAGATAAAGTCTTCTCAGGCGACGCGCTCGTCCGAGACCGTATCTGAGCAGAGATACTCACCGAGCGGGGGGAGGTGAAGGCGGCTGTAAGTGCGCCTATCCAAAGACTACCTTGACAAGCAATATAGTCATATTCTATTAGAGAGGGCAATGCGGGCATAGCTCAGGTGGTAGAGTGTCAGCTTCCCAAGCTGAATGTCGCGGGTTCGAATCCCGTTGCCCGCTCTGAAGCGTTTTGGGGAAGCAGAAATACGAGAACGAGGGAGGCGATGAAGTGGGCACTTGCCCACTTTTTTATTTCGTATGATTGAAAGAGAACTGATGGATAAGCTTTTCACTCTGGTAAACCCGGAGCTCGCGATGATGGGCTTTGAGCTCATTGAGCTGGAATTTTCCGGGAAAAGCTTACGGCTTACCATCGACAAGCCGGACGGGGTGACGCTCGACGATTGTGTCTCTGTCAACAGAAGGGTGAGCCTCCTCCTTGATACCGAAGATCCCATAGATGGATCCTACCGGCTGGAGGTATCCTCCCCCGGGCTGAACAGAAAGCTCAAGACCGCACAGGATTTTGAGCATTTTTCCGGGAGAAAGGCGAAAATTCAGGTAGCCGAAGGGATATTACGAGGGACCATCAAGGGCCTCACAGGGGAAAAGGTGATCCTCAATGTGGATGGATCAGAGGTATTTGTGCAGTTTAGCGATATCATCAAGGCCAATCTTGATTTCTAGGGAGATGGTATGGTTCTGAATCTTTCAAAAGTGATCGAGCTCATCGTAAAGGAGAAGGGCCTACGACAGGAAGATCTGGTTCAGGTCGTTGAGGCGGCTGTCCAGAGCGCAGCAAAGAAGGTCTATGGAGATTATGATAATATTGAAGCTCACTACAATTCCGAGCTGGATGAGGTGGAGGTCTTCCAATTTAAAGTTGTCACCGAAGAAGTGGAGGATCCGAATATCCAGATTTCCAGTAAACAGGCGCGCAATCTCGATCCCAACTGCCAGATAGGTGATGAACTTGGTGAAAAGCTCGATTCCAGTAAGCTTGGCAGGATAGCGGCCCAGAGCGCAAAACAGGTGATCGTCCAGAAGGTAAAGGAAGTGGAGCGCGATGCGATCTACAACGATTTCATCGACGTCAAAGGAGAGATAGTCTCAGGGTTTATCCATCGTTTTGATCGTAAGGATGTTATCGTTAACCTCGGCAAGGCAGAGGCCATTCTGCGTGAGAAGGAACAGATCCCGGGCGAGATCCTCAGGCGGGGAGACCGGGCGCAGGCTTTGGTCCTTGATGTCACCAAATCGCTCAAGATGCCGCAGGTGGAACTGAGCAGGACTCATCCGCGGTTCCTGGTAAAGCTTTACGAGATGGAGGTCCCCGAGGTGGCTGAAGGGATTGTAGAGATCGTGGCCGTGGCCAGGGAACCGGGTATCAGGGCCAAGATAGCGGTCCGTTCACATGACTCAAAGGTAGACCCGGTGGGGACCTGTGTTGGCGTCAAGGGGGCCCGGGTCCAAAACGTGATCCAGGAGCTAAAAGGAGAGAGGCAGGACATCGTGGTATGGTCCGAGGACCCGGTCCGGTTTGTCTGTAATGCATTATCACCCGCAAGGGTATCCAAGGTTATCGTGGACAAGTCCGCCCGCAGCATGGATGTGGTGGTTTCCGACGACCAGCTGAGCCTCGCCATCGGGAGAAAGGGTCAGAACGTGAGGCTCGTTGCAAAACTCACGGGATGGAAGATTGACGTGAGGGCGGAGGGCACCGAGGTGGTAGTATCCTCCGAGGACAAGCGGTCTTTGGAGAGTTTGGCAGATATTGATCCAGCGCTCATAGAAGTCTTGATTGAGGCCGGATATAAGACACTTGACGACCTTGCCAAGGCAAAAGAAGAAGACCTTCTTGAATTCGAAGGGATCGACGAGACACTGGCAAAAAAGATCATTCAGAAGGCAACGGTGGGGGGCAGTGAAGCATAAAGGAGGCCCATACAGGCAATGTCTAAGCTGCAGAAGGGTATTCCGCAAGGAGGAGCTCTTGCGTTTCGTACAACAGACGGAAGAACCCGCCTTTTTTGATGAACGGCAGTGCCGCCCGGGAAGGGGCTACTATCTGTGCCCCGAGCAAGGCTGTTTCTTGCGTGCATGGAAGAACAAGAGGGTAAAAGCTCTCTTTCGGGATGAATCGGCGATGAGGCACTTGCTTCACTCTGTCAGCGATACGCTTTTAGGGTCTATTGAACGAATAGATGGCCTTCCTATGAGCGTTGATACAGCCTTTGACGAAGGATCCGGGCAAGGAGACTTTCCTTCAGGCGCTGTCATCTTGGTGAGAGAAGATATGAAGGCGCCGGTCAGACGGGCTCTATTCGCTGCCGCAAAAGAGCAAGGGGCAATGATCTTCCTCGTTCCCGCTGAAGTGCTCAAAGGCACCGAGTGCCGGGTCATCATGAAGAACACTCCGAAGATCTCGCCGATATTGAGAAATCTTCGGTTTTATGAGAGGTTGTCTTCCAAGGGGCGAGCATTATGAAAAAAATGAGGGTTTTCGAACTGGCAAAAGACCTTTCCATCGAGGCAAAAGAGCTGCTCCGCGTTGCCAAGGACTTGGCCATTTCTGTGGAAAACACCATGAGCATCCTCGACATCCATGATATCGAGAGGATCAGGAAGCGGCTCGAGAAAGACACCCAGAAAAAGGATGATCTACCGCTTCAGGATGTTTATGAAGAACAGAGGGTAAGTACGAACATCATTCGCCGCAGGGCCAAGGCCGTCCCCTTATCGGAAGCCCCTGCACCGGAGGTCTCCTCTGCACAAGAGGCACAACCAAAACCCGAGGGAGACGAGTTTGAGGTAGTTGCGCAGGAAAAAGCCGAAAAGAAGAAGCCTCCTAAAAAGAAGGAGACACCGGGAAAAGAGGCTGTCCTGAAAGAGAAAGCGCCCGTTGCGGTATCTCCGGCTACACCGGGTGTTGCGTTTGAAGAAACACAAAAAGAGATGAAAGCTACACCTGCTCTCCAAGAACCCTTTATTGAACCGGCAAAGACTCCTGCAGCCCCTGGCTCAGACATTTCCAAGGCTGAGCCAGCACAGACCACGGCAGCCGTTTCCCCGGTTCCCGGGGTAATCGTCAAACCCCAGGAGATCGAGAAGGAAGAAGAAAAAGAGATAAAGAAGAAGGATAAAAAGAAGGGCAAGAAGCCGCCAAAGGCCATTGAAGTCCTTGCAGAAGAGGAAGAAGCGGGTGTTGATAAGACCGGGGCTCGCGTCGCGATACTGAAGCCGAAGCCCGAGCCTGTCCCGGAGACGGAGGTCTACACCCAGACCGACCTCTATGGTGCAGGCAGGGCAACCCAGGGGAAGAAACTCAAGAAGAAAAAGGACAGGAGAGGGCTCCAGCAGGTTCAGACGCTCAAGAAAAAGAAACTCAAGGTAGGAGCTACCATAACCGTGGCCAACCTCGCCAAGGAGATGGGTGTAAAGGTGTCAGAGGTCATCAAGGTTCTCATGGAGCTTGGGATCATGGCCACCCAGAACCAGTACATATCTCCGGAAGAGGCCACGTTTGTTGCTACTGAGCTCGGCTTCGAGACCGAGGAGGCCCGTGATGAGATCCGCGATGAGTACTTCACCGAGACGGTCCAAATGCCCGAAAATCTGGTCCCGAGACCTCCTGTTGTGACGGTTATGGGGCATGTCGACCACGGGAAGACATCCCTGCTCGATGCCATCAGATCTGAAAACGTTATTGACAGTGAATTCGGCGGGATAACTCAACATATTGGTGCATATCAGGCGCAGTGCAAGGACAGGCTTATCACCTTCATCGACACACCCGGTCATGAGGCATTCACCTCCATGAGATCCCGCGGGGCTCAGGCCACGGACTTCGTGGTGCTTGTCGTAGCTGCAGACGATGGGGTTATGGACCAGACAAAAGAGGCCATAAATCATGCCCGGGCTGCCAAGATCCCCATCCTTGTGGCGGTGAACAAGATCGACAAACCCAATGCCAATCCCATGCGGGTCCGCGAGCAGCTCTCCGAACTCGGGCTCGTGCCGGAAGATTGGGGCGGAGATACCATTTATGTGGATGTGTCGGCAAAGAAGCACATCGGCATAGAAGACCTTCTGGAGATGATTCTGCTCCAGGCAGAAATCATGGATATCAAAGTCCAGGCAGACGGCCCGGCCAAAGGCGTGGTGCTGGAATCCAAACTCGACAAAAACAAGGGCCCCATGTGCACCATGCTTATCCAGCAGGGCGAGTTAAAGAAGGGGGACATCTTCATTGTCGGGTCCAGATGGGGTAAGGCAAGGGCCATGTATGACTTCAGGGGGGTGCCCATCGATCAAGCAACTCCGGCCACGCCAGTGGAGATCACCGGGCTCACAGAGCCGCCGTCTGCGGGAGACAGCATGTTTGTAGTGCCCAACGAGAAGAAGGCAAAGGAGATCATTGAGTACCTCCAGGAGAAGGTGAGCATAACCCGTCTCCAGGCGCCCGAGCAGAAGGCCCAGGTAACGCTGGAGGACCTTTACAACCAGGTGAAGGAGGGTAAGCTCAAGGAGCTCAGCCTGATCATCAAGGGCGACGTGCACGGAACCGTAGAGGCCATTGTCAATGCGGTCAAGGGCATCGATACCGGTGAAGACATGCGTATCAATGTGATCCATTCTGCAGTAGGCGGCATCACGGAGAACGATGTGCTCCTTGCCTCAACCTCCATGGCGATCATTGTCGGATTCAATGTAAGGCCCGAACCGAAGGTGAGGGACCTGGCCAAGAAGAGTAATATCGAGATCAAGCTGTACACCATCATCTATGATCTCATCGAGGACATCAAACAGGCATTACGGGGCATGCTCGAGCCTGTCTACCAGGAGGTCATACAAGGCAGGGCCGAGGTGCGGGATATCTTTAAGGTCCCCAAGATAGGAATTATCGCAGGATGCATGGTTACCGAGGGTACGCTGGTCAGAGGTGCCCAGGCACGTCTGCTGCGTGATAATGTGGTCATCCATGAGGGCAGGGTCGAGTCGCTGAGGAGGTTTAAGGACGACGCCAAAGAAGTAGCAACGGGCTTTGAGTGCGGCATCAGTCTTGGAAACTATAACGATATCAAGGTCGGCGACATCATAGAGGCGTTCACCCAGGAGAAAGTGGAGAATACTGCCACGTGGTGATAGGTGCCTGCGAGGTCCGGCTCATGATCCTCGGGGCACGGTCATTAAAAGAGAAGCGAAAAGTATTGAAATCTCTCAAAGACCGCCTGTCGAGAATGAACGTGTCCGTGGCGGAAGTGGATGACAACGACAAATGGCAGGCCGCAACCTTAGGCATAACACTCGTGAGCAATGATGCAGGATTCGTCAATTCAGTGATCGACAAGATCATTCAAGGCATTGAAGATAACGGCGAAGTAGAGATGCTCTCCAGCAGGATAGAGATTATACACATATGAAGATCTTAAGTGTACGGCAAGCCCGGGTGGGCGATCTCCTCAAGCAGACCATCGCAGAAATGATCCACCGCAAGGTCAAGGATCCACGGGTGGAAGGGATCACCATTACGGGAGTTGATGTGAGTGTGGATCTGAAGAACGCTCGCATCTTTTTTTGTTTGATAGACACATCGAGGAAAGACGAGGCCTTGGATGGGCTCAAGAGCGCAGCAGGGTTCTTGCGGCATGAACTCAAGAAGGAACTGAGCCTGAGGGCCGTGCCGAGCCTGTTCTTTTCCTTTGATGAATCCTTCGATTATGGCTCCAAGATAGATGGTATCCTCGAGACCATTGGCAAACATGAAGACCAGGATAGCTGAGATCATACAAGAGCACCTCTCCTTCGAGATTATCACGCATGAGAGCCCGGACGAGGACGCCGTTGGCGCGGCAAGGGCTTTGGGTCTCGCGCTTGTTGCCTTGGGGAAATCTGTCTGTCTTATCTATCCTACCCCCATTCCCGCTGCACTCACCTTTACCGATACGCCGGTAGAACAAGACATTGATGCGCCTGAGATCTCCATCATGGTGGATGTCTCGGATATGGCTATGATCAAGAAGGTTAAGCCCAGGGGCAAGCTCGTGGTGATCGATCATCACAGGACAACAGGAGATATAGGATATGCCTCCTGGATCGATCCCGAGAGATCCTCGACCTGTGAGATGGTGTATGCTCTTCTGGGCGAGCTGAAGGCATCGATCACACCTTCGATTGCCTCGAACCTCTATATGGGACTCTTCGGAGACACTGGGGGGTTCATCCATGCAAACACAAACGCATACATCTTTCAAATAGCGCACGAGCTGACCGTTTCGGGAGCAGAACCGCACAAAATTGCCTACCGGCTTAAAAAGACCAAAGCCATTGCCTTCTATCGCATCCTCTGCACGGTGATGAATCGCATGGTCATTCGTGGCGGCCTCTTTGCCAGCTATATATCTTTCGAAGAGGTCAAGGAGTTTAACGCCCGGCCTGAGGATGCATCCGGGATCGTGGAGGAGATGGCGTCCATAGCAGGCTCCAACCTTATTATTTTTATTAAAGAGCTGCAAGAAGGCTCTGTCCACTGCTCCATCAGGAGCAAGGTCGCGGACGCCGCCCTGAAGACCGCCAGCGCCTTCGGAGGCGGAGGGCATGGCCTGGCGGCAGGCTTCACAGTGAAAGGCAAACCGGCAGACCTCATTCATGAAGTCATCAAGGAAGGTCTCAAGTGGCTTTAGACGGCATCGTGCTTATTGACAAGCCCAAGGACATCACCTCTCGCAAGGCTGTGGATAAGGTAATGGACATCCTGAAGGTAAAGAGGGCGGGCCATTTCGGTTCTCTTGATCCATTCGCCACAGGTCTGCTCTGTCTCGGCATTGGTCAAGGCACGAAGCTCCTGCCTTTCATGCAGACCCATCAGAAGGAATATATCGCGCTGATCGGATTTGAGATGTCCACAGATACGGATGATGTAACCGGCAAAGTTACAAAGCGGTTTGACTCTGTATCTATTGATCTGGGCAAGCTGACGGCATGGTTCGATGAAAATAGGGGGTGGATCAATCAGCTCCCGCCGGACTATTGTGCCCAGAAGCTCAACGGTAAACCCCTCTATAAGCTTAAAAGGGCCAACAAGGAAGTGAATCCCAGACCCAAGCAGGTCAACCTCGAAGATGCCGAGATTCTCCAAACGGGTCCTGACTGGGCCAGTGTCCGTATCATTTGCTCAAGGGGCACCTACATCAGGTCAATAGCCAGGGACCTTGGCTTGCATCTTGGATACGGGGGATACCTGCGGGAACTCAAGAGGATACGAAGCGAGGGGTTCAGCATTGAGCATGCAACCAGTCTCGACGAGCTGGTAAGGCTCGGGGAGCAGGCCGTTATCCCTCTTATAGATGCGCTTAACATCCCCAAGGCACGTGTGACGGAAATGGGCGAGCGGGGGGTCAGGGATGGACAGTCCATCCAGTTGTCTTGGGTCATCGATGATGTGGCGGCGCCCGAGGGCACATACGTGGCAGTGCTGAACATGCACGGGATCCTCCTCTGTATAGCAAGGGTGAACCGAGAGGGAGGCATCTGGGGACATATCTCCAGGGGTTTCAAGCCCTATTAGCTATTTACAGCAGAAATTAAGGTGTGGTAAGCTCCTGATCTTATTTTGACGGGAAACGTGTGTGAAGAGACAGTGAAATAGAAAAAATAGGACGCATATATACCCAGGAGGATTACGAAGTGGCTTTACATGCAGAGGAAAAAAAGCAGATTATCGATCAGTACAAGAGAAATGAGAATGATACCGGCTCCCCCGATGTCCAAGTGGCGATCCTTACCAAGAGGATCAATGATCTCACCGAGCATTTTAAGATTCACAAGAAGGATCATCACTCCCGCCGCGGCCTCCTCATGCTCGTCGGGCAGAGGAGAAGGCTTTTAAATTACCTTCGTGATCATGATATCAAACGTTACCGCGAGCTTGTTCAGACATTGAACCTCCGGAAATAATGACATAGGAAGCCAGAGAGAACATGAAAATACAGGCAAAAGGGACAGGGCTCCCTCTCATATTTGAAGTCGGAACGGTAGCCAGACAGGCAGATGGCGCAGTCCTTGTTCATCAAGGAGACAGTGTGGTTCTCGTCACAGCTACTGTAGCTAAGGAAGAACGTAAGGGTGTGGATTTTCTGCCACTCGTGGTCGAGTACCAGGAGATGAGCTATGCAGCAGGCAGGATCAAGGGCGGATTTATCAAGCGGGACGGCAGGCCGGGTGCCCAGGAGATATTAACGGCACGGTGTATCGACAGGCCTATCCGCCCCCTCTTCCCATCCAACTTCCATAATGAATTACAGATCATCGCAATGGTGCTCTCCGCCGACCCGGCATGTACCCCGGATGTCATGGCGGTCAATGGGGCTTCTGCCGCGCTGCATATATCAAGCATACCATTTTTAGAGCCTGTGGGAGGTGCTCGTGTCGGCCTGATCAATGGTGAATTCATCATCGACCCCTCAGTGGCACAGCTGGAAAGCAGTTCCTTGGATCTGCTGGTAGTAGGCACAAGGAACGCCATTGTAATGGTGGAGGGCGAGGCGAATGAACTCTCCGAAAGCACAATAATTGATGCGATCTCATTTGCCCACAAGAGGATCATAGAGGTAGTAGAGGCAATTGAGGAGCTTGGAAGGGCCGTCGGCAAGGAAAAGATAAAGATTGCCTCCCCACAGGAGAACCCGGTGCTCTTCGATGAGATCATGAAAATGGCATCTCCCCGTTTCGAGCAGATCATCGCAGGGGCCAACTCAAAACAGGCCCGACAGGCCCTTATTGAACAACTGAAAGAGGATGTGCTGAAGGCCTTTGCCGATGACACCGAAGACCGCCAGTCTTTTGTGAAAGAGGCCTTTTCCGAGGTGGAAAAGAAAACCATTCGTTCTTTGATGAAGGCCAGGCGCAGTCGCATCGACGGCAGGGGATTTGACGATATCCGCACTATCGATTGCATGGTTGGGATCCTTCCTCGTACCCACGGCTCGGCGCTTTTTACCCGCGGCGAAACCCAGGCACTCGCCACCACGACGCTTGGAACACCAAGGGATGAACAGAGGGTGGAGACATTACTCGGTGAGACAACGAAATCCTTCATGCTCCATTACTCCTTCCCTCCCTTTTCCGTGGGAGAGGTGAGGATGCTCAGAGGACCCAGCAGGCGGGAGATCGGGCATGGAAACCTTGCGGAGAGGGCACTGAGCAAGGTCCTTCCAGAGGAAGGCGTTTTCCCCTATACTATCCGTCTTGTCTCGGAGATCCTCGAATCCAATGGCTCATCCTCAATGGCTACGGTTTGCGGCGGGTCCATGTCTTTGATGGATGCCGGGGTACCGGTAAAAAAGCCTGTTGCCGGCATTGCCATGGGGCTTCTGAAGGAGGGCGACGAATATATGGTCCTCTCCGACATCTTGGGTGATGAAGATCATATCGGTGACATGGATTTCAAAGTCGCCGGCACTACTGACGGTATAACCGCACTACAGATGGACATCAAGATATCCGGCATCCCGGAGGTAGTGTTACGCGATGCCCTTGAAAAGGCCCGCATAGGAAGACTCTCTATCTTAGAGAAGATGGGCATGGCCATTGCCGCACCTAAATCGGTAATATCTCCTTATGCCCCCAGGATCTATACCTTGCACATCAATCCGGAAAAGATTCGCGATATCATCGGCCCAGGCGGCAAGGTAATCAAAGACATCACCGCCAGGACGGACACCAAGATCGAGATCGATGATTCCGGCAGGGTGGACATCTTCTCTCCGGACGAGGATCACGCTAAGATGGCTGTCGACATGATCCAAGCACTCACCAAGGAACTTGAGATCGGCCGTGTATACAGCGGCAAGGTAGTGAAGATCATGGATTTCGGGGCATTTGTTGATTTCCCCTCCGGAGAGTCAGGCCTCGTTCATATCTCTCAGCTCTCCAACGAGCGTGTCAAGAATGTTCGGGACGTGGTCAAGGAGGGGGATGAAATCCTTGTCAAGGTCATCGGAATTGATTCTAAGACAGGGAAGATTCGTTTATCACGCAAGGAAGCCCTGAGCGAAACCAGCCACTGACGCTTAAATGATCAACTCCACGCTCCTTCCCAACGGTGTCAGAATCCTGACCGAGTATATGCCTGGTATCCGATCGGTTTCCTTAGGCGTATGGGTGAATGTGGGCTCTCGCAATGATCCTCCGAAGGATCGCGGGATCGCCCATTTCACCGAGCATATGTTATTCAAGGGGACAAAGCGTCGCTCCGCCATTCAGATAGCCAAAGAGATCGATGCCCTGGGCGGACACTTGAACGCACAGACTGCGAAAGAGTATACCGTATACTACACCAAGGTGCTTGATGAACATCTCTTCAAGGCTGCAGACATCCTCTATGATCTTTTTCTCAATGCAGAGATCAACCCTGATGAACTGGAAAAGGAAAAAAAGGTCGTGCTCCAGGAGATCAGGATGACTGAAGACACGCCGGACGATTACATCACAGATCTCTTTGCCGAGGCCTTTTTCCATGACACGACGCTGGGGATCTCTATCCTCGGGACCATTGAGCATGTGGGATTTTTCGGTAGGCAGAGCATCATTGAATTCTTAAACACCTCATATGCACCGGATTCCATCATTGTTGCCGGGGCCGGCAACCTCGATCACCATGAATTGGTGAATTTCACCACGCCCCTGTTCGAAGGGATGAATCAAAGGCAAGGCCGCTATGACGAACAGATCCCGGACTCCTTAAGTGGAGTGAGGAAGATGTACTATAAAGATATCGAGCAGGTCCACTTCACCTTGGGGACTACCGGCTCCGCCATGAACGACGAGAGGCGCTGGGCCTACATTGTGCTCAACACCATGCTCGGCGGGAGCATGAGCTCAATGCTCTTTCAGGAGGCCAGGGAAGAGTTGGGTCTTGTATATTCCATTTATTCATTTCTCAACGCATACCGCGACTGTGGGGTTTTGGCCATCTATGCAGCATGCACGCCAGAGAACGTAAACAAGACCCTGGAAGTGATCAGTACCCAGATGAAGAGGATCAAATCCGGGGATCTTAAAGACATGAAGCTTGAGGACATCAAGGCGCAGATCAAAGGAAATCTGCTCCTTGCCAGAGAAAGCTCGGTGAACAGGATGTCGTCGATGGCAAAGAATGAGGTCTACTACGGGCGCGAGATAACTGTGGAAGAGGTCATGGAAAAGCTCCAGGCAGTCAGTCTCGATGATATCGTGGCCTTGGCCAACGATATTTTCATTGAGGACAAGCTCACGTTTGTCTCTTTGGGCAGAATCGATCAGAATACGATTCAGTGGACTCCGGTCTCTTCATAAGGCTTATACAGAGGCTTGCCTGGTGGAGGTGTGCATCACCCCCCTGCACCTGGAATCGATAATCTTTCGCCATGCAGATCGATCTTTATTCTCAATGGTGATCCCGATCCGGTAAGTCGATTCTTCTATAGTATACCAAGCGAGGGTCCCTTCCATGAGCTTATTGTCGATGCTGATCGATATGGCTTTATCGAGCATATCCATCAGGCTTACCTGTATACGGCTCGTCGGGAAAGCACATGTCAAGCCGCTACCTGACACTTCGCCCACAGAGCACTGGATATAGCCGTCGCCTATCTTGCAGCCTGCTGTCATGGATTCAACTTGAAAGTGCCTGGGGCTCCATCCGAAGAGATTCATGTTAATCCTTGCCTCTCTGGTGTGTTTTTATATATCTTTCGGCAGGAATGGTGCATGACATGAGGAATATCAAATGTGTAATCGCATATGATGGAGCAGGCTTCTTTGGATGGCAGATTCAGGACGGGGCCAGGACCGTTCAGGAGACCATAGAAGGGGCGCTTCACGTGATCTTAAGCCATCCTGTCCGTGTTGCAGCCTCCGGCCGTACCGATACGGGCGTTCATGCCTTTGCACAGGTGATCAATTTCCCGACCCAATCCACTATACCGACAGATGGACTTGTCCGCGGGCTGAACTCGATATTACCCGGTGATATTGCAATCCTTTCTGCCGAGGATGCCGCCCCGGAGTTTCATGCGCAATACATGGCCAAATCCAAGACGTATGTTTATGTCATGGATACCTCACCGGTGAGGAACCCTTTCTTGGAGCGATATGCCTTGCACGTGGAGGGACCGCTTGACAGTGTCTCCATGCAGGAAGCGGCCGGTTTCTTACTCGGCGAGCATGATTTTGCATCCTTTAAGGCTGCAGGCTCTCCTGTAAAGACCACCACCCGCATCATCACTACATCCGAGGTTATAAAAACGGGGAACAAGGTGTTTTTCTGGATGCAAGGTAGCGGATTTTTACGGCATATGGTAAGAAACATTGTTGGCACATTGCTGCTGGTGGGCAAGGAAAAGCTTGTACCGGAAGACTTACAACGGATCATGGCGCTCAAGGATAGGGCCTTTGCCGGACCCACAGCCCCACCCCAGGGCCTGTATCTCGTGAGCGTGGAGTATTAAAAAGCCGGTTCATGAAAGGTTGTTTTGGTCAGATGTCTAGACCGAGAGCATGTTCAGGCTCACAAAGATGATGAACAAACAGGATAAGTAATAGGCATCATAGGGAGGAGATTCATGACAAAGGTCCTCATTACTGGTGGTTGTGGCTTTATAGGAACGAACCTTATTAAGTATATCTTGAATGATAGACCCCAGTGGAAGGTGGTCAATCTTGATCTGTTGACCTATGCGGGAAACCTGGAAAATACGGCCGGCCTAGAGAAGGACTATCCATCCAGATATTCATTTATCAGAGGAGACATTGCCGAGCCCGGGTTTGTGGAGGATCTTTTCAAGCAAAACAAATTTGACTTGGTACTGAATCTCGCGGCTGAGAGCCATGTGGATAGGAGTATCGAAGGGGCCGGGGTATTCGTTCGGACCAACGTAGTCGGTGTCCAGGTTTTGCTGGATGCCGCCCTCAAGCATGGGGTAAAGCGATTTTTACAGGTCTCCACCGATGAGGTTTATGGGAGCCTTGGAAGCCAGGGCAGTTTTAGAGAAGATCTACCCATGGCACCCAACAGCCCTTACTCCGCCTCCAAGGCGGCTGCCGACCTCTTGGTGAGGGCCTATATCAAGACCCACGGCATGGATGCTGTGATCACACGGTGTTCTAATAACTACGGTCCTTATCAGTTTCCTGAAAAGCTTATCCCGTTGATGGTGGTGAATGCACTGAATAATAAAGAGCTGCCTGTTTACGGGAAAGGTAAAAACGTGAGGGATTGGATCTATGTGGAGGATCACTGCAGAGGTATCGTCACCGTGGCGGAAAAGGGTATGAAGGGAGAGGTATATAATCTTGGAGGCGGATCGGAGAAGGAGAACATCGAGATTGTGCAAACCATCTTGGGGCATCTGGACAAGCCCGAAACATTGATCCGCTTCGTGAAGGACAGGCCAGGTCATGACTTTCGGTATTCCATGGATTATTCGAAGATCGCCCGCGAGCTCGGGTGGGGGCCTTCCATAGATTTCGCCCATGGGCTTTCCTCCACGATAGACTGGTACCTCGCTAATAAGCCTTGGTGGGAAAGGATCATGTCCGGTGACTACATAAGCTATTATGAAAGGATGTACGGCAACCGATGAGAGTGCTTGTGACCGGAGCCAGGGGCATGCTGGGAAGAGATGTCGTGAAGGACTTGGAGATACACGGACATGAGGTCTGGGGAACGGATATCACATCAAATGATAACCGGCTTGACATCACCCGGCAGGATCAGATCAGGTATGCCATTACCTCCTTCCGTCCCGCATGGGTAATCAATTGTTCAGCGTATACGAATGTCGATGGCGCTGAGAAACACGAGGAAGAAGCGCTTACGCTCAATGCAAAAGGCCCGGAACTTCTGGCGCTTGCTTGCAGGAAGATTAAAGTAAAACTTCTTCATATCAGCACCGACTATGTCTTCGATGGGACCAAGGGGTCACCATATATCGAAGAGGACCTTCCGAACCCTATAAATGCCTACGGCGTGAGCAAGCTCGCAGGCGAGAATGCCATCAGGCATCAGATGGATGATTACGTCATCATCAGGACACAATGGCTCATAGGACTTTATGGGAGGAACTTCGTATCGACGATTATTTCTGCCGCTCAGATCAATGAAAGTATCCGTGTCGTGAACGATCAATGGGGCTCACCAACGTTTGCCTTCGACTTGGCAAAGGCGATAACCCAGCTTATGGAAATCGATGCGCGGGGAATATTCCATGTGTGCAATAGAGGCAAGGCCACATGGTACGATCTGGCAAGCAGAACAATAGAGTTTGTAGGCTTGGGCACAAAGGTGATACCGATAAGCACGAAAGAATATCCCCTGCCGGCAATAAGGCCTGCCTATTCGATCCTTTCAACGAAAAAGTTCACTACAAAAACCGGCAAGCTCATGCCCATATGGCAGACATCCTTAGAAAACTTTGTGCATGAGTATCTGCAGCATGCAAAAGGAGCGGCATAAGGGTTTAAGCGTATTCTCCTTTGTTTTGACGAATGGCTTAAGGGATGCGGCATAGAGGCACTCCTCCTCCAAGCATCCATGGTATTCAAAGATGATGAGAATCATCTTTAGGAAAACGTGCAATTCTGTTAAACAGTGCATGGGCAGCTTAATTAATTAAGAAAACTTTTAAGGGTCCTTAGAAACAGCAACTATAGTGTCACAAAGGAGGAGAATTTTGAGTAAGGACAAGAATAAGAGTGCTGCAAGGGATTGGGCAGAGGCCCTCGTAGTCGCCTTTGTGATAGCTATGTTTATCCGGGCCTTCATTCTCCAGGCCTACAGGATACCCTCCTCCTCCATGGAAGATACCCTGCTGAAAGGTGATCATATCCTTGCCACCAAGTTCACTTATGGACTCACTATGCCGTTTACAACCAAGAAGATATGGGGATCCGACAAGATTCCGGCCAGAGGAGACGTCATCATCTTTACCTTCCCGGTGAACCATGACATGGATTTTGTAAAAAGGGTGATCGGCCTGCCAGGTGATGTGATTGAGATCAAAGATAAGAAGGTGTTCCTCAATGGAAAGCGCTTTGAGATCCCGAATGAAAAATACACAGACCCCTTTTCCATCAATATCGGAACTAACAAGGTAAGGGATTTCTTTGGCCCGATAACGGTAAGTCCCTGGCATGTCTTTGTGATGGGAGACAACAGAGATCAAAGCTATGACAGCCGTTTTTGGGGACAAGTCCCCATAGAGAACATCAAAGGCAGGGCATTCATCATCTATTTCTCATGGACAAGTGAAAATCCTTGGATACGTTACTGGCGCATAGGTCATCTCGTGCACTAGGAGTCGGATATGGCAGAGATACCAAGAGGTCCCAAAGAGATACACTCAATGCTCGTCAGGCTCACCGAGGAGCTCATGAACTCCATCAGCGCATGGGACAATGTGGCTTTTATCGGGGTAAGAAACGGAGGCGAGCTGATTGCGAGAGGATTGGTGAAACTCCTTGAGGAAAAGATTGCAAAACAGATCCCCTTGGGGGTTTTGGATATCGCCCTGTACCGGGATGACCTTACGAGGAGAAAGTTCTATCCTGAGGTCAGGAGTACGGACATCCCCTTTGTCATTGACCACAAAGATATCATACTTGTGGATGATGTTCTCTATACAGGACGGTCTGTACGGGCTGCCATAGATCACATAGTAGACTTGGGCCGACCGGGCAGGATTTACCTGCTGGTGCTGTTTGATAGGGGTGGAAGGGAACTGCCCATCCAGGCTGATTTTGTTGGCATGAAGATAAATCTGCCTGATGAGCAGGTCATCAAGCTCGAGGCTTCCGCTGATAAGGAGAACATACCCGGGGTTATCATCAGCGAGGTGAAAAGATGAACTGGCCTCACAAGGACCTTATTGCCATACAGGACCTGACGAGTGAGGAAATCCACACCATTTTAGACATGAGCAAGTCTTTCAAGGAGATCAGCAAGCGGGACATCAAAAAGGTCCCGGCACTGAGGGGCAAGACCGTTGTGCTGCTCTTCTATGAGGCATCGACCAGGACACGACTGTCCTTCGAACTTGCAGCAAAACGCCTGAGTGCGGATACCATGGCCTTGTCCGCATCAGGGTCCTCTTTTGCAAAAGGCGAGACCATAATGGATGCCGCGCTCAATGTCATGGCCATGTCGCCCGACTGCATCGTGATCCGTTACCCCTATGCAGGGCTCCCCAAGAAACTTGCCCAGGAACTGCCCTGCTCCATTATCAATGCAGGAGACGGAACACATGAACATCCATCACAGGCCCTGCTGGACATGTATTCAATGCGGGAACACTTCGGCAAGCTCGATGGTCTGCATGTAGCTATTGTTGGAGATATTCTGCATTCTCGGGTCGCCCGGTCAAATATCTACGGACTCAAAAAGGTCGGTGCCCATGTCACCGTCGTAGCGCCGAAGACGTTTCTTCCTGTAGGTGTGGAAACCTGGGGTGTGAATATTGCGACGGCATTTGATCCCGTCGTGAGCGAAGCGGATGCAATCATGATGCTCAGGGTACAAAAAGAGCGGATCCACGAACAATACTTCTCAGGCGAACGGGAATATGCGTACTTCTACGGCCTCAACAAGAAGCGGGTGGATAAGATGAAACCAGATGCAATCATTATGCACCCGGGGCCTATGAACAGGGGGGTGGAGATCACCCATGACGCCGCAGACGGAAGCCGCTCGATTATCCTCAATCAGGTGGAAAACGGGGTTGCCGTCAGGATGACCCTCCTGTACCTGTCGCTAGGAGGAAATGTCAATGTGGATTAAGGGTGGCCGCCTTATAGACCCAGCGAATAACCGTGACGAGCAGGTGGATATTCTCATATGGGATGGGAGAATTAAGGATATCCGGCCGGCAGGGGGACTAACACCATCCGGGGAAGATATCATCGATGCTAAGGGGTTGTGGGTGCTTCCAGGGCTCATCGACATGCACGCCCACCTCAGAGAGCCCGGGTACGAATACAAGGAAGATATCGCAAGCGGAAGTCAGGCTGCTGCAGCAGGGGGCATCACCACCGTGGTCTGCATGGCCAATACAGATCCGGTCAATGATAACCCGTCCGTGACCCAGTATATTTTAAAGAAGGCATCAAGCATAGGTATGGTGAGGGTGCTCCCGGTGGGGGCCATCACCAAGGGGCAGCAAGGCAAAGAGCTCGCAGAGATGGGCCTTATGAAGGAGGCAGGAGTCATAGCCGTTTCGGATGACGGCAGGCCCGTAGAGAGTGCATCCATAATGAGAAGGGCGCTTGAGTATGCCTCCACCTTTTCGCTTCCGGTGATCACTCATTGTGAGGATAAAAACCTCGCCGGCTCAGGTGTGATGAACGAAGGTGCGCTGTCGTCTCAACTCGGTCTTGCAGGGATCCCTTCTCTGACAGAGGAGATCATGGTATCCCGAGATGTGCTGCTGTCACAGTACACCGGAGTCCCTGTCCACATCACCCATATTTCCACCAAAGGGAGTCTGGAGATCATCAGGGCAGCCAAGCTGCAGGGTGTAAAGGTTACTTGTGATACAACACCACACCATCTCCTGCTTACCGAGGAGGGTGTGCGGACATACAATGCGAATTACAAGATGAATCCGCCCCTAAGGAATGAAGCAGACAGGCACGCGTTGATTGAAGGGATCAGGATGAACCTGATCGATTGCATTGCCACCGACCATGCACCGCATGTGAGGGATGAGAAAGACCTGGACTTTGACCTGGCCCCCTTCGGCATCATTGGGTTTCAGACATTGCTGCCCGCACTCATGAAACTTCACCTCGACTTTGATATAGATTTTTCCCAGCTCCTGGCCTGTGTGACAAAAAATCCTGCCAAGGTCTTAGGCATTGAGGGAGGCAAGCTGAGTCCGGGTTCACATGCTGATGTTACTATCTTTGATCCGGATGCCGTCTGGACCCTTACCGAGGAGATGATCTTCTCCAAGTCGCGAAACACACCTTTTATCGGATGGACCTTTACCGGAAAAGTGGTGCGTACCCTCGTCGAGGGTCGAACAGTCTATAGCACGGATTAGAGCAGGCCCGCTTCTTTCAGCATTCCTCTCACCATTTCGCCGATGGCAAGGCAGCCGGTCAGCCCCGGCGACTCAATCCCGATCAGATTGATGAGACCGAACAGGCCCCGATCCGCTTCATGGCGGATCACGAAGTCCCGCACCGCACTATCAGGTGGCTGTATCTTAGGTCGTATGCCGGCCATATCGGGCATGATATCGTCATCATCCAAGAAGGGCAACAGCCTGCGGGCACTCTGAAGGAATTCACCGGCATGGGCAGGGTTCACATCATAGTTGATCTCATCCACATACCGGGCATCGGGACCAAGCCTGACCGAACCTGAGAGGTCCTTGGTCACGTGGATACCAAGGCCGGTAAGGCTCTTTTCCGGGCTTGGGTATACAAGCCCGTTTACAAGCCCCTGTTTCTTCCCGCGCACGCGGAAATACTGGCCTTTGACCGGATAGATGCGATACCCTGCACTCTCAACATCGATGCCGGCCATGGTGGCTATGGTATCGGAATGGAGACCTGCTGAGTTGATGAGTGCCGTTGAATTAAAGGTATAGCTATCTGCAGGCCTTGACTCCACAGAGCACATAAACCCGTCAGATAATGCATGGATGGAAGACAGAGGTGAGTTGTACAAGATGATACACCCTTGGCTCAAAGCAAGGGCCTCGAGTATTTTTACGAGCCGGTGCGAATCGAGGATCCCGGTGCGGGGAGAATAAAGGGCGCTCACACCGCTGATACGAGGCTCCTTCTTGTTCAACTCGGTCCTCGTGAGCATGGTGAGCCCCTCTGCACCATTTTCTGTCCCCTGTCTCAAAAGACCCTCGATGGCAGGCTCTTCCCCTTCTGATGCCGCTACAATAACCTTTCCCAATGGACGGAAAGGGATAGCATGCCTCTCGCAAAAGGTATAGAGCAGGCGGGATCCCTCGACACAGAGCCTGGCCTTTAGAGATCCCGTGGGATAGTAGATCCCGGCGTGGATCACCTCGGAGTTGCGTGAGCTTGTCTCCTTGCCGGGTCCGGATTCCTTTTCCAATACGACAATGGACCTGCCTTTTTCTGCGAGCGCACAGGCTACGGCCAGGCCCACAACACCTGCTCCGACAATGGTGATATCAACGTGAATCATAGAGCCCTTATACCAGCAAAGAGAACGAGGAAAAAGTAAAACGGAAATGAATGAGTCCTTTGCCGCAGCATGAATATAAACACTCCTAAGGAGAGGTGTCTTAAAAAACAGTAAAATTCCACTGACCGCCTTGCCTGTATCCCTGTGATCTGGTATACCTTTCATGGTTTACTCAAGCGCCAGCATAACAACACAATTCTTGGAGGAGGCCATGGATATCAGGGATAAGATTCCGGTGATCAGGGTTGCTATCAGGGGTGCCAATGGAAGGATGGGTCTTCAGGCTATCTATGCTTCGATGGAGAATAACGAAGATATCCTTGCCAGGGCAAAAACCAAGGAGCTTACCGATAAGGATGTCTGGATAGATATAGTTTTCGGGGCCTTTACCGCAGACATCCCTACGGTGCAGCAGATTCTTGCCGGGATCATGCGTTCGGAAAAATCCAAGATCCTGGAAGGTTATGACAAGATGGGGAGTCCCATCTTCCGCCTGAAGGCTGACGGCAAGCACGAGCTGAGGACCAAGTATCTGGAGCAGACCCTTGATGAAGAGCCACAGCGCGATCATGTCATTCCCTTTGACCGCCAGGAGCTCATAGACTCGCCCGAGGGCCTGCCGGCCATCAAGATTCTGTCCCATGACAAGCAGGAGGTGCTCTCGGTTATCCGCCACGCCAATGTCCGTCTCGGCGAGCTCTCTTCAGAGGCCATCATGGACCGGGTGCTGGACACTGCGTATGACCTGGGTGCGAACGTCTTGCTGTCATGTGTGGGAGACACGGCAAAAAAGGCGGACCGGATGCAGAAGTGGCTCGACAAGATCCACGAGAAGAAATACCCGATGGGGTTTTTAGAGTCTGCGCCGGCCAAGGGCTGGGAGAAAAGGATGCTCTCCCGTCAGGATGAGATCAGCATGCTCTGTTCAAGGAACAACAGCCCCACAGGGACGCTCTTCAGGACAGGGATCGCGCTGAAGCAGCCCTTGTTCACGTATAATAACTTTGAGTTCGGCAAGGTAGCACAAAGGTTTAAAAAGGTATTCGGCAGGATCATAGCGCAGATTACACAAAACGATGTCTTCAAGAATTATGCACAGATCCTTAAGAAACAGCCCACCACAATCCGGGAGATCGATGGTGAGGAGATCCTGGTGAACTACCCTCCCAACTTCCTTACCGTGACATCGCCCGACTACATCATTTTCAGCTTCTATGAAGACAACGAATATGGCTTCATCTGCGCGTCACTCATCCCCAATCTCAAGGCACTGGGCCTGATTTATCGTGACAGTGCCCTGGTCGAGAAGGTCAGGGCGGATGGTCTGAAGTATGAAGCCGTCACCAATGTCCCCGGACTCTTCGGGACCGACTGGATCGTGAAGGCACCCCAGGAGATCATTAAAAGGGGAGGCGCCATGTCCACGAGCTCCTGCACCACAAATGGCAATATTGTGGGAGACATCAGCATGTTTCTGGCCCTGCACAGCTATTTTGACTTCTTCGCTGATACTACAAAAGATTACTATACGTGCACCGACACGGGGAAAAGGAGTAAGATCGAGGAGAAGATCGAAAAGAAGTTCTCCGAATTTAAGGGTTACCTCGAAGGAATACTCTCCAACAGGGCCCGCATGATCAAGACGATCTTCAATTTCTATTACGACCAGGTATCCTTCATCAACACCGATATGCAGCACGGGCTTACCCGAGCAGAATCCCCTGAGGACCTGGAGTACCTGAGAGAGACATCTTCCGGTTCCCAGACCGAGGTCCCCAAGCTGCTTTCTCTGCCAAGCCGGGAGCTGGATTATCTCAAAGGACTCAAGGCCATGGTGGCCGATCAGCTTGCAATCGAAAAGGACGAGCAGGAAAAGGCAGGCCTGGCCGATCAGCTGGAAAAAATCGAATCAAGCATTAAAACCATTAATGAAAGTATTAACATTGTATCCATACTTGAACACGTAGAGGGCAAATAGGTGCTTGACACCCCAAATTCGTTTGGACTATGAACCCTCAGAAGGGCCCATAGCTCAATTGGTAGAGCCACCGGCTCATAACCGGTAGGTCCCTGGTTCGATTCCAGGTGGGCCCATTATCGGGCTAAGGAAGTAAGGGTGAGAACGGGTTTTATACATGATCACTGTTTGAAAACGATACGCGGCAAAGGCCATACAAAAGGGGTGCTATCAAAGCATCCCTTTTTTATTCATTCATGATGATGCTCAAAGACGTGATGACAGTGCTTGATACGATAGCACCCTTCGATGCCGCGGAGGAGTGGGACAATGTGGGCCTCATGGTCGGGGACCCATGCAGCGAGATCAAATCAGTACTTGTAGCCCTGGACCCGACTCTAGAGGTTATCGAGGCTGCCAGGGAAACGGGTATGGATCTCATCCTCACACACCATCCCCTCATTTTTAAGCCCATCTCCCGCATAGATCTCAAGGATATGATCGCAAAGAAGATTGCGATGCTTCTTGAGGCACGGATCAACCTGGTCAGCATGCACACCAATCTTGATAAAGCACCGGGGGGTGTTGCTGATGAGCTTGCTAAAATGCTTGGGCTACATGACATAAGTAACTACGGGGCCTTGCGCGTAGGGTCCATTAAGATGCCGACACCACTTGGTGGTTGGGTTCATACATTGCCTGTTAAGAGTGCGCGTCTCATCGATGCGGGTAGGGATGTGCTTAAGGTCGGCGTTTGCCCGGGGAGCGGCATGGATTACTGGCAACAGGCCCGGGAAATGGGGTGCGACACGTTTGTAACCGGGGATGTTCGCCACCATGCTGGGCTCGATGCAAGAGAGTCGAGCATGAATGTGCTGGACCTCGGTCACTTCGGATCAGAGGAGATTATTATTAAGCCCCTTACAGAAAGGCTCAAACAAGAGCTGAAGGGAATAGCAGTCCATGCCTACCAGGGCAGGGATATTTTTTCCCTCTATAACAACTAAGGAGAGTAAAGGTTGAAGGATTTACTGGAAGATCTGATCGCACTACAGAATGTGGAACTTGAGATATTCAAGGCTGAAGAAGGTTTACGGGAACTCCCCAAGGAGGTCTCCGAGATCGAGAGCATTATAAGCGCCCGGAAGAAATCCTTGGATGCAGTGGATGATGAGATTGCATCCTATGAGGAGAGAAAGACACCGCTTGAAGCGGAGCTGAAGGAAAACCAGGCTCTCCTTGATGCGGCGGATGCCAGGATTAAGAGGATCAAGACCAACAAAGAATATCTTGCCCTGCAGCGGGAAATAGACCTTGCCAAGAAGAGGAAGGCCGATATTGAGGAGCAGGTCCTTGCCATCATGGAAAAGATAGAAAAGAAGGCAGCCGACCGGGAGAGGATAAGGAACTCATTTGAGACCGACAAGGTGATCCTTGATGTGAAGAAGAACAAGATCACTGCCCAGATGAAAGAGCTTGAGGCCATACTGGCCGAATACAAGGGAAAGGACGGCCGCCTACGCAAGATCGTGGACAAATCGCTGCTTATAAAGTACGACCGCATAAAGCAGAGCAAGAAGGGCCTTGCCGTGGTGGAGTGTTTTGAAGGGGTTTGCAGGGGCTGCCATATGCACATCCAGCCTCAGCTCTTCAACGAGCTCATCCGCGGCGACAGATTGATTACCTGCCCCGCATGCCAGAGGATCCTCTATGTGAAGGTCCAGGAGGAGCCGGACTAAGCAGTATGTTGGTGTCTTAAAGAGCTACAAGCCGCAAATGAGTATTGTGTACAACCGAAGTATAGAGTATATAGGCAGCATAAATTTTCACTCTTATAATTGATAATTATGTAATGATATTGCTCTAGGAAGGAGGTATCCATGGTGGTTCTCCTCTTTCATCACGAACCCGCCTGAACCTCGGATGATTACAAATTCACATGCAAAAAATACCCTTAAAGTATTTTAAAAATTATCCGTATATATATTGTGACAATGAATATTGATGAATTATATGCTTTTTTCGATCAGAACGCAGGGCGCCAAGGCTTATTTTATACATTAAGCAATTCCACAAAACCAAGGAGGAATGAAGCAATGTTAAAAATGTTCAGGTCAAACAAAAAAGGTTTTACATTGATCGAGTTGATGATCGTCGTGGCGATCATCGGTATCCTGGCGGCCATCGCAATCCCGGCGTATGCCAACTACACGAAAAAGGCGAGGCTGACAGAGGTGTCGCATTCTATGGGAGCCTTAGGTAATGCTCAAATAGATTACTACAACAACCAGAGTATATATCCAACATCATGCGCGAACATAGCAGCGGTACAGAACACCTTTGGTGTAAATATCATCCCTCAGACCTATATTACTGATGTATCAATAACCGCGCATAACGCTGCGAACCCGGCCAACGCAGATATTACAGTTACATTTAATGGCACGATAGACAATACTTGGGCCGGCAAAACACTCACCTTAAGGGTGGCACAGGGGGTCCGTGGTTTATGGAATCCGAATAATAACGATACGCTCCCCCCAGCGTTTATTCCAAAACAGTAGTAACACAGCAGGATCATGAAGAAGAAAAAGCCCGGCTTAATGCCGGGCTTTCTTTATTGAAGATCAATTGCCATAAGCGATTGATCGTATTAAACTGATATGGTGCCTGATATAACTCGTTGTTCCTTATCCCAGACGAACAAAAAGAGCCTTAACAGGGTATTCAGAAAAACCATTTATGATCATCATCATGAACATGCGAGAATATTCCCTTGGAGGAACACGATAGATCCTTACCTTATCCTTGTTTCCGAGTTCATGCTTCAACAAACTCAGACGGAACGGGTATTGAGTTATTATGATCCTTTCGCCAGGCAGTTTCCCAACTTCCAAACGCTTGCAGGAGCGCAGCTCAAGGATGTATTGGAGCTCTGGCAGGGGCTTGGCTACAACCAGAGGGCCATTAATCTCAGGCTTACAGCACAGATAGTTGTATCGGAGTATAATAGTATACTCCCTGAGACCCGAGGGCAACTAGTCGGGTTACCTGGGATTGGTCAGTCTACGGCAGGGGCAATCATGGCTTTTAGCTTCAACAAGCCAGTTGTATTCATTGAGACCAATATCAGGTGTGTCTTCATCTACTATTTCTTCAAAGACAGGATTAATATCAGGGATAGCGAGATACTGCCTCTTGTTGAGGAGACAATAGATCATGGCAACCCCAGGCACTGGTACTATGCCCTCATGGACTATGGAGCAATGCTCAAGAAACAGGGCGCAAACGCCAACAGGAAGAGTGCCCACTATGCCCGGCAGGCATCTTTTGAGGGATCGGACCGGCAGGTCAGGGGAGCCGTCATTAAAAAGCTCCTTGCACAAGGGACCATGGAAGAACAGGATCTCATTTCCATTATGGGTATCGAGCCTGGGCACGCTGGAAAGATCTTTTCAAACCTCGAGAAAGACGGCTTCATTGAGCGTTTGGAATCCAAGATACTCCTTAAATGAAGACGTTGTCATCCTGTCGTCGTCACAGGGACATATGTCTTTTAAAAAGGCCCCTTTCTTTCATTCGCACCATTCCATTTGATATATTACATCAACACGAAGAATGCCCCCGGCAAGGATTGAACTTGCGACACCAGGATTAGGAATCCTGTGCTCTATCCACTGAGCTACGGGGGCATTGGGCCTTAATTAACCGCCCGGCCATCTCTAGTCAAGGAGAAAATGGCAAGGTAAAATCAGCCTTGGCAGGCCTCCGGAGGTGTTTGAAGCCTTGTATAAGAGGCCCTGTTGCGCTATAGCCTTTTATGCCGTGAATAGACCCGAGATCCTTGCCCCTGCGGGCAGCATGGAGACCCTTAAGACTGCCTGTATCTATGGCGCCGATGCCGTATATCTGGGACTTCACGGACCAACAAACCTGAGGGCCTATGCCAAGAATTTCTCCCAAGAGGAGCTTATAGAGGCTGTCTCCTTTGCACATGCAAAAGGGGTGAAGGTCTATCTGGCTATTAACACCTATCCCCATGACGACCAGTATGAAGATCTCCCGGATCTGATTCGTTTTGCCACGTATGAGGCCCTTATCGATGCAGTTATCGTCTCGGATATCGGGGTGTTGTCGTTGGTTAAACGAACGGCCCCTGCACTTCCCATCCATCTGAGCACCCAGGCCAATACCGTGAGCTCGCGGACTGTCAATGCCTGGGCGGCCCTTGGGGTGAGCAGGATAATCCTGGCCCGAGAGCTCTCTATGAAAGAGATTGCATTTATCAGGGCAAAGTCAAACATTGAACTCGAGATCTTCATCCATGGCAGTGTGTGCATATCCATCTCCGGAAGATGCCTTATCAGCGACTATCTGTGCGGTCGCGGCGCTAACCAGGGCCAGTGCACCCAACCATGCAGATGGGACTATGCCCTTTTGGAGCGAACTCGAAAAGACCACTACATGCGGGTCATAGAAGATGACGGGTTCACCTCTCTCTACAACTCCAAAGACCTTTGCCTGTTACCTGTATTCGATAGGGTGATGGCCCTGGGTCTGGACGGACTCAAGATCGAGGGCAGGAACAAGGCGCCCATGTATGTTGCAACAATAGTATCCGTTTATAAAATAGCCAGGGATGAATACCTGATGGACCCTCATGGTTACTCTGTAAAACAAGAATGGATCGAGGAGATCGGAAAGGTCAGCAACCGGGAGTACTTTACCGGGTTCTTTACAGGCTTCCCGGACCATAACGGCATCAAGTATGACTTTAAGGGTTACGATCAGACTCACCATCTTGCAGCAAAAGTGATCGGCATACAGGGCGGCATGACCCTCATGGAGGCCCGCAATCCGCTGATTGCAGGGATGGAGCTCGAATGGATTGCAGCGTCCGGTGATAGGCAGACCTTCACGCTGCAGGGCGCCTTCAGTGAGGGACTCCCCGTTGATCGCATCAGGCCGAACCAGGTATTTTCCCTGAAGACCTCCTTCGTCCCCGTCCCGGGGGAACTCATCCGCAAGCCCTTCAGCGAGGGTGACAAGATAACCTTCGAGGGGACCTGATGCCGGCGCGCCTTCTCGACGGCCTAAACCCCGAGCAGGCACGTGCCGTCCGACATGAGGACGGGCCGCTGCTCATCTTTGCAGGTGCCGGTTCCGGCAAGACAAGGGTTATTGTCCACCGGGTTGCACACCTTATCTCACAAGGTGTGGATGCAAACCAGATCCTCTGTCTTACCTTTACCAACAAGGCTGCAGGCGAGATGAAGGAACGGTTGCGGTTCCTTCTGGGGAAGCATGACATTGCGGTCTGGGCAGGGACATTCCATGCCTTCGGCGCATGGATGCTGCGCCGCGAAGCACACCGCATCGGGTATCCGGCCACGTTTGTCATATACGACGAGGCTGACCAGCGCTCGCTCATCAGCAGGTGTCTCAAGGAATTGAACATCGAGCGAGAAAGGGGATGGGATGCACGCATTGCCTGGCTCATCAATATGAGCAAGGACACGCTGAGGCGCATTGATGAGATCCCCTTTGATCTACATCTGGACCCTGGGGAGGTGATAAACCTCTATGAGCAGAAAAAACAGGCATCCGGTGCCTTCGATTTCGCCGACCTCATCTTTCTCCCGGGCCGGATGCTTTCCTCCATGCCGGACCTTGAGGAGCGCTATCATAAGCGCTTCACCCATATCTTGGTAGATGAGTACCAGGACACCAACATGGCCCAATATAAGCTCCTCATGCATCTGGTAGGACCGGGCAGGAATATATGCGTAGTGGGTGATGATGACCAGTCCATTTACGGCTGGAGGGGAGCGGATGTCGGGAACATCCTGCGCTTCAAGGACGACTTCCCAGATACTGATGTCGTGACGCTTGAGCAGAACTACCGATCCACTGAAGATATCCTGAAAGCGGCTTCTTCACTTATTGCCAACAACCGCTACCGGGCACCCAAGACATTACGGTCTGCCTGCGGACCAGGCAGTGATGTGAGCATAATGGAATATAGTGATGATACCGAAGAGGCGCTCCACACGGCATACAACATCTCACGCCTTATCGATCAAGGGATTAATCCTTCCGAGATCGGGGTGTTCTACCGGGTCAATGCTCTCTCCAGGGTGCTGGAAGAGTCCTTTGTAAGGCGCTCCATCCCCTATGCCGTCTATGGAGGAATAAGGTTCTACGAACGTAGAGAGATCAAAGACCTGCTTGCCTATTTGCGCCTCATCGCAAACCCGGCTGATGGAGAGGCCTTTGCAAGAATCATCAACGTTCCGGCGAGGGGAATGGGAGACAAGAGTCTAGAGTCTGTATTCGGCCTTTCCCGGAAGAGGGGAATCCCGGCCTATAATGCCCTGGAGCAGGCTGTATCAGGAAAGGTGCTTAAAGGTTCTGCAACCAGGGGCGCCCGGGCCTTCCTTGACATGATAGAAGATATCAAAAGCCAGATTACTGATGTTGATGTGGCGGAGCTGCTGCATAGGATCGTGGAGGATACGGGATATAAGGAGTACCTTTCTCAGGAATTGGATGGCCAGGACAGGCTCATGAACGTCCGGGAGCTCATTGCAAGCGCCGCAGATTCAAAAGACTTGAGCTCATATCTCCAGGAAAAGGCCCTGATGACAACCATGGACGCAGCGGGAGGTGAAACGGTCAGTGTCATGACATTGCATATGTCCAAGGGTCTTGAGTTTGACTATGTCTTCATCGTCGGGTGTGAAGAGGGGTTGCTGCCCCATTCAAGGTCTTTTGACACTTCAGAGAATATCGAAGAAGAGAGGCGTCTCCTGTATGTGGGCATCACCAGGGCCCGCAGGCATGTTGTCCTATCATGGTCACGCGTGAGGGCGCTCTACGGTAGGGAAACATATCAGATGCCGTCGGGGTTTTTACGCGAGATCTCAACCCCTTAGAACTTCACTTGAGGGGTTTGCTTCTCCTTTTCCGGCACGTTGAAGTACTGGGCCTCTTTCACACCGGCCAATGAAGCGAAGAATATTCCAGGGAAAGTCTTTACATAGGAATTGAGCTCACGGACCAGGTCATTGTAGCGTTTGCGTTCTACGGAGATGCGGTTCTCTGTCCCCTCGAGAGAGTCTTGGAGCTTCATGAAGTTCTCATTGGATTTGAGCTCCGGGTAACGCTCCTGAAGCAGCAGCAGCCGGGAGAGTGCCTGCTCTACATCACCTGCAGCCTTGGCCTTTCCTGCCACATCCTGGGCGGAAAAATAGGCCTTCCTTGCCTCAGCGATCCCTAAGAATATAGTTTTTTCCTGAGTGGCAAAACCCTTGACCGTTTCCACCAGGTTCGGGATGAGGTCAAAACGGCGCTTAAGCTGGTTTTCCACCTGTGCCCACTGCGCAGTTACCGCCTCATTCATGCGGCGGGCCTTGTTGAACCCTGATATGGAAAAACCTGCGATAAGGATGAGAATGACAACGATCCCGATGATCACCTGAGCGGTCTTGCCCATATAACCTCCTATTTGTTCACGCGCTTGATGCGTTTATACACGAAACGGTTGATAAAGAGTAGCAGCCACATGAAATCTTCCCTGCTGATTGGAATACGATGATTCACCACCCGCCTGATGCCCCTCCTCCGCCGAACCCACCGCCTCCCCCGCCGCCGAACGAGCCGAACCCTCCCCCGCCGAAGCCGCCGCCTGATCCCCCGCGGCCGCCTAAGAGTGTACCGAGGAGAATCGCCTGCATGAGGCCCCCGGAACGGGAACGAGATAATAATGAGAGGATCGTAACGAAGAGGATAAACCCGAGTAACGCCCCTCCAGGCAGGCCTCTGGCGCGCCTTGCCGGCTGCTTTACCTCAGGCAGTCCGCTGAGTTTCACGCCTTGGGCATCGGCAATGGTGCGTGCGATAACGGATGTAGTATCTATGACACCTTTTGAATAATCACCGGCCTTGAATGCCGGGACGAGATACGTTCTCCCGATGCTCCCCAGCAGGCTGTCGGGCAAAATTTGCTCCAAACCGTACCCTGTTTCGAACCGGTATTTCCTGTCATTCACGGCAATGACCATGAGCAGGCCGTTGTCCTTTCCTTTCTGACCCAAACCCCACATCTGAGCCTGTTGGATGGTGAATTGCTCTATAGGAATGCCTTCCGTGCTGGGGACCGTAAGGACAATCATCTGGACAGTCGTCTTCTGCTCCAATTCCTGGAGTACCCCGGCCAGCCTTGTTCTGGCGCCCTCCTCAATAATACCGGCATTATCGACCACGTATGATGCAGGCTGCTCAATTGCCGCATCGGCAACGAAGGGAAAGAGTATGCATGCAAGAAGGAAGAACTTAAACAGCCAGTTCATCTGTTGCCATAGAGAGATCATAGGTGATCCTGTAGATTTCTTTAAAGAGGCTCGATATTTGGTCGCGATCGAGAAAAAATCCCCTGCTCGTCTTCAAGGTGATAATCTCGCGAAGGCCTGATAAGGCTACATGGAAGGCCTCTTCCGCCTGTGTTAATACGTCCGCCTTCCGGACTGGAGGTTCCTGGCTCTGGACAAGGTACAGCATGGCCCTCAGCAGAGGGAAAAATCCGGGCAATGCCTCAAAGAGCAGGGCCTTGAGCATTTTTGTCTTACCCTCGCAGGCCACGTAGCCCCGCTGCAGATTAATGAGCTTGCCCTTGAGATCGTGCTCGCACTGCAGACGTAGTTGAGCCTTGTCTATTGTGAGGTCGGCAAAGTGGTCCCGACCATGAACCGTCTTGTGAAAATGCTTGATGTCCAGAAATTCAATGGGAAAGACGTCGAGTGAGCGGGTGATGTAATCTTCGGTCAGAATGAGAGGGCTCCTGATGTGCTTCTTTTTATAGTACGACAGAGATGCGAGGATTTCGAGTTCGGGAACGTCGGTCCTGGTGAGCACAAGCACGGAATTGATGTCTGATATTCCGTGGATGTAGTCGCCTGTCAGGCAGCTGCCAACGACAGAGATCGACAGGAGGCTGGTGGAGAATTTTGCAATAAGTGCTTCCGTAAAAGGCCGAAAGACAGAAGCAGCTTCATGGGGGATACCATTCAGATCTGGATCAGGCATTGATAACTCCTTTGCACGATCATTGTAGCATGCAGGTGTATTCCATCCAAGTATTAAGTCTCCACAGGTTAAATAACTTCTTTGCTTTATATCAACTGGTGATGCTTTATTTTAAAAAAGCCCATCTAGTAAAATGATATTGTTAGATCGAAGGTAGGTACTCAAAGTCACGCATGGGCTGCCCCATACACAACCTATGCAAAGCGGACGTATCTTTGTTGGATATATAATTTCATCCGATGCCTGATTTTAAACAAAAAAATAGCCAGAAGAAGTTTAGGTCTTAGGACAAAGCACGAGAGGACTTGTCCCCTCTTCTGGCGTAAAGGAGGTCAGAACAACACTTGTTGTGATTTTGTATATGACACAAGTAAAATGATAGGTCAATAAAAAAATGATTTTTGGATCAAACATACTATATATTGTAAGCCTTAAACATGTCTTACAGTAAGACATAGCTTTGCCGCGGTTTATTTGCCTGATTATATGAGACTCCTCCCCCCGCAGCCAAATACGTGTGAATGGTGTGTGCTAGATATTTGCGTTTCTTAGCCGCATGGCATTGGTGATGACGGAGACGGAGCTTAAGCTCATGGCGGCAGCCGCGATCATGGGTGACAGGATGATCCCGAAGAAGGGATACAGTATCCCTGCTGCAATGGGCACACAGGCGATGTTGTAGAAAAACGCGAAAAAGAGGTTCTGTTTGATATTGCGCATTGTCGCCTTGCTCAGGAGCCGCGCCCTGGCAATGGCCCTTAAATCACCCTTGATGAGCGTGACATGTGCGCTCTGGATGGCAATATCCGTCCCTCCTCCCATAGCAATCCCCACGTTCGCCTGTGCAAGGGCCGGGGCGTCATTGATACCGTCTCCGGCCATGGCGACTAGGCGGCCTTGTTCTTGAAAATCTTTGATCATGGCCGCCTTTTCTGTTGGTGACACCTCCGGAATGACATGGTGGATGCCTAGTTTCTTGGCGATTACTTCTGCAGAGGTTTTTCTATCGCCCGTGAGCATGACCAGGTGAAGGCCATCCTGGACAAGCATATGTACTGCAGACGTAGATGTTTCCTTTATGGTATCAGAGACCGCAATGACCCCTTGCGCCTTGAGATCAACGGCAATGTACATCACGGTAGCACCCTGGCTTGAAAGCTGCTCTGCCTGGGGATGTAACCATCCGGGCTCTATGTGGAGGTCTTCTAACAGGCGCTCGTTTCCTAATGCAACCCTATAACCATCCACAATACCGGTAATACCTTTACCGATATGGGCGGTGAATTCCGTATGGGAAGTCGGTTGGATCCCACGCAAAATGGCAGCCTGTACGATGGCCTGAGACAAGGGATGCTCACTGCCCTTTTCGATGCTTGAGGCCAGATAGAGGAGCTTGTTCTCGTCAAATGTACCACTTGGAATAATCGTTTGAAGTGTAGGTTTGCCTTCGGTGAGCGTCCCGGTCTTGTCTATTACCATGGTGTCGACTTTTTCAAGGGACTGGATGGCCTCGGCATCACGGAAAAGAACACCGAGACGCGCCCCCATGCCTGTGGCTACGAGGATGGACATGGGTGTAGCGAGGCCTAAAGCGCATGGGCAGGCTATGATAAGGACCGATACTGCTGATACGATGGCATAGGGTAGCCTGGGCTCCGGCCCTATAATCATCCATAATATAAAAGAGATAAGAGAGACGGCAAAAACCGCAGGGACAAAATACGAAGCCGCCGTATCGGCAAGTTGTTGGATAGGTGCCCTGCTCCTGCTTGCCTCGATGGTGAGGCGAACGATCTGTGAAAGAAGCGTCTCGCTGCCAACCTTCTCGGCTTTCATAATAAAAGAGCCGTTCCCATTCACCGTGGCCCCCACAACCTTGTCACCCTTTGATTTTTCCACGGGTATGGGTTCGCCCGTGATCATGGATTCATCAAGAGCGCTTGCGCCCTCCAGGATAATTCCGTCTACGGGGACCTTTTCACCGGGCCTCACCCTCAACCGGTCACCGTGACGGATCATATCAAGTGCGATATCTTCTTCGCTCCCGTCTTCCCTGATGATCCGGGCCGTCTTTGGCGCAAGCCTCAAGAGGGACCTGATAGCCTCACCTGTGCGGGCTCTCGCTTTGAGCTCAAGTACCTGGCCCAAAAGGACAAGGGTGACGATCATGGCAGAAGCCTCGAAATAAACACCCACAGTCCCCTCTTTGCCCTTCAGCGTTGCCGGAAAGATATCCGGGAGAAGACTTGCGACAAGGCTGTAGCCAAAAGACACGGCTACGCCGATGCCGATGAGGGTAAACATGTTGAGGTTCCTTGTTTTCAAAGATACCCAGGAACGAACAAAGAAAGGCCATCCTGCCCAGAGGACCACGGGTGTTGCCATGAGAAGCTCCGTCCATACAAAGGTCTTTTCGGATGCGATGCCTTCAAAAGGATGGCCCGGCAGCATATGACGCATTGCAATAACTATAAGAGGGATGGTCAATACGAGCCCAAAGAAGAACCGCCTCTTCATGTCGATATATTCAGGGTTTTCCGTTTCTTCCAAAGAAGGGGCCATAGGCTCGAGAGCCATGCCGCACTTGGGGCAGATGCCCGGTCCGTCGGTGATGACCTCCGGGTCCATCGGGCAGGTGTATTTCCCTGGGGCACCTCCCTGCATTATGGTTGGCGGTTGTGTCATAGAGAGGTTCGGACCAGAGAGCTTGGCAATATATGTTTGAGGGTCATTCTTGAACTTCTCCAGGCATTTGGGATTGCAGAAGTAATATGTTGCCCCCTTATATTCATAGGGAATGTAAGCATCTTTGTCTGTTGTGCTCATCATGCATACAGGATCAATGAACTCAAGTTGTCCTGATGCGGGGGAGCAATGAGGGCAGCCCTTGAGAGAAGTCTGAATCTGAATTCCTTTTTCCATGATACCTATGGGCTTGTCTGACGGATTATCCACTTCATGCCTCCTGACCGGTCTTACACATAAGGCTTGTCGATCTTAGATAAGGCCCGAGATAAAGGATATCAAGGCCTTATAGAAGACCTTTCCCTGGCCTTATCCTCAACAAACTGGGTCTCGGTTTTGATGATCTCTTCCAGCCTGAGCTTGTCTTGTGAATAGGTTTCCAGGAGCAGTACTGGTGAAATAGTCCTGCCCTTTCTAAATGCGATTCTCAGGGTATGGGGGCCTGAGTATTCGAGATAATCTGCCACAAGCAAAGACTTGCCTTCCTTGATAACACAAGCATCGGAAGGGAGTGTGAGAGAAAAGGGTCTGAGGGTCTTGTAGGTATAGGCTTGTACCTGTTTCAGGCGGCCCTCAGTGCAGGAGATGACAGATGCGCCCGGCGGCAGGTGGGCATTGATGCGTGAGGAGATCTCCTGGGGTATCAGTGGATGCCTGATTTCTATCTGGATATATTCGCATTTGGAGGTGATACCATAGGAGGTGGGAGGGATGGTACTTATCTTCATGACAGGGCTGAAGCCCTGGGAGTAGATTGCTTCCAGTCCGGCTCTCCTGATAGCCCTTCTGACCATCTCCTGGAAATCCCTTGGGGATAAGAACCTCAAACCCTGCTCCTTGGTGATGCCGATTACATAAGGATATACACCATGAGCCGATGGCTCCTGAAAAAGGTGAATGGGTTCCTGCTTTGGGCGAATGATATTGATAAGCTCTTCAGAGCAAACGCCGCAGCCGCTGCATTCCCCATCCCTACAGTCAACGGTCGGCTTTGCACCATGGGCGCGCATACGCTCAGCGAGTAGGAAGCCCTTTTTAATGCCCATATCTATGAAGTCCCAGGGAAGCACCTGCTCCCTTCTCCTTTGTGCAAGATATGATGCAGGATCGATCCCCGTTGCCTCAAAGGCCTCGTCCCAGGCATTCTCATGGAGGGTATCACTCCATCCGTCCAGATAGGCCCCACGGCGATGTGCTTCCATAAGGACGTGTGAGAGCCGCTCATCGCCACGTGCGAAAACCCCTTCCAAGAAAGACAGCCTCGGGTCGTGCCATTTGAGGGTGATGCTCCGGTGGCGCAGTTGTTTCTGGAGGCGGTTCAACAACTCTTGGTAGTGGTTGGCGGAGGCCTGTTCTTCCCACTGGAACGGGGTAAATGCCTTGGGGATGAAGCAGGAGATGCTGATGGTGAGATTGCCCCGAAAGGCCTTAGAGAGCTTACGGGACAGCGTGCAGATGGCTTCGATATCCGCATCTTCCTCTGAGGGGAGTCCTACCATGAAGTAGAGCTTCAATGATCGCCATCCAAGTTCCCTGATCAGCGATGCGCTCCTGAATAGGTCGTCTTCGGTGTTGCCTTTGTTGATCACGGCCCTCAACCTCTCTGTGGCAGCCTCGGGTGCCATGGTGAATCCAGGTTTCTTGACCGAGGCAATGAGGTCGGCCACCCTGCGGGTGATACCTTCCACCCGCAACGATGGGATACTCACCGAGATCTCTCGGGACGGGCAATGGACCGATTCAATGAGTTCGTTTATATAACTCAAGTCGGTCATGGAAAGGGCCATCATGGCAACGGTGTCATAACCTGTTGCAGCGAGACCCTGCCGGTAGGACTCCATCACCGATTGGTATGAACGCTCACGATAGGGACGGTAGATCATGCCTGCCTGGCAAAAACGGCACCCTCGCGTGCATCCCCTGGCCACCTCCACGCCGATGCGGTCGTGGACGATTCCTATATGGGGTAAGACAGGAGAACCAGGGAAAGGGAAGAGGTCAAGGTCAGGCAGCACCCTCCTTTTGGGTTTTTCAGTATCACCAGGACGGTATACCCCCTGAATTTCTGAAAAGGCCTTGACACGCTCCCCCCTGTCTTTCGTTGCCAGACATATCTTTGCCATTTCCTGTACAATCTCCTCGCCGTCGCCGATCACCACAAGGTCAAGGAAACCCATTACCGGGGCGGGGTTCGCGCAGAATGTGCCGCCGGCGATTACAATGGGATCAATATCGGTTCGTTGTGCTGCTAAAAGAGGGATGCCGGACATCTTCAACATGCCGAGCATACTGGTATAGGAGAGTTCATACAGGAGCGAAAATCCTACGATATCAAACTGTGAGAGGGGTCGGCCTTCTTCGAGGCTCGTAAGGGTGATGTTCTTGCGGAAAAGTTGTTCCGCCAAGTCAGGCCAAGGCGCAAAGACTCTCTGTGCCCAGACGCCGGGCATGCAATTGAGGATGTTATAGAGGATCTTGATGCCTGCATGAGACATCCCGATCTCATAGATATCAGGAAAGGCGAGTGCAAAACGCACCTTCACCTCATCATCCGGTTTGATTATCTGGTTTACTTCGCCTCCTATGTACCGGGAAGGTTTGGTGATGGATTCAAGCAGATCGTGAATGTTCATGTTCCCCCATTTTTAAGTTTCCTAGGGTAGACACAGATGTTCTCAAGAGTCAATCCTGCATCAGGACCGCGCATTCATCCTTGCCTGGTCGGACAGGTCGTGATATTGGGGGATACAGGAGAAGGTTATGTCGGAAGAGAAGCTTACCTTGGGAGAATATTTCAAAAGGGAGAGGGAAAGAAAAGGAATCGATCTCAAAGAGATCGAGGAGAGGACCAAGATCTCGGCCCAGACCCTCATATTTCTTGAGGAAGACCAGCTTGACATGCTCCCGCCCAGGACGTTTCTGAGAGGGTTCCTCCGCGTTATCAGCAAGGAATTTCATTTTGATGAAGAGGAACTCCTGGCGCATCTGGAAGAGACCCTGGCATCACATGAGCAAAAGAACAAGCAGGCAAAGGTTGAGTCCTATCGCAACAAACCGGCAATGCCCCTGATGCTGATCATTATTGCAGCCGTCCTGATCGCCATTGTCATCTTCGCCGTCTCGTTAAGGAGGTGCGGACAGGCGCCTCAGGGAGACCTGAAGACCAGTAATCTGTCTCAGGTCTATGCCTCCACGTGCCTGGAGGAAGCCTACATCTCCCCTTCATGAAGCGCTGTAAACCTTACTGATATTCTCTAAAGCAGGCCATAAATGCCGCGTTACTCTACTGAGGCTATCATACTGCATACCAATGATTTCCTTGAGTCGGATAAGATCGTTCATGCCCTGACCAGGGACCAGGGGCTCATTACCGCCATCGCCAAAGGGGCACACCGGAGCAAGAAGAGATTTCCGGGGACACTGGAACCCTTCTGCGAGGTGACATTACAGGTCCACCGCGGGCGCGGCTCTGATTTGCAGCGTATTGAGTCGGCGGTGCTGATCAATGCGAATCTTGGTATACGCGAGGACCTCTCGCTGCTGGGCCATTCGGCGGTGCTTCTGGAGGTGGTCAAGGAGAACCTCGGGCCCTATGACCCAGCGCCTACTACCTATGAATGCCTGCGTAACGCCCTTTCGGGCATGGACCCCAGCAGGCAGTGGTTTCCGTTGTGGAGCATCTCCATGGTGAATATTCTGCGTTCCCTTGGTTACGGCATTGATTTTGATTCCTTGGCACAGGGCATGGACCGCTCTAGCAATGGCACACGGCGAATACGCCTTTCTCCAGAGGCCTGCATGTTCCTTGAGAAGGGATCCTGTTTGGATAAGGATGTCCTTTCCAGAGTAAGTGTGAGCTCACAGGCCAGGAGGGAAATCACCTCATACCTGCTGCGCCTGTGCTCAAAGGTATCCGAGAGGCCGCTTAAGGCCGCAATGTTCCTGGCAAAGCTGCTTGACCTGGATATGAACCAATGCTAGATGAGGTGAGCATGGATTTCCAAGAATTGATACTGAATTTACATGATTACTGGTCGCGGTACGGGTGTCTTATTGCACAGCCCTATGACCTTGAAGTGGGTGCAGGCACCTTCAACCCCTCTACATTCCTGAGGGCCCTGGGGCCTGACCCCTGGAACGTCGCCTATGTAGAACCCAGCAGGAGGCCCACGGACGGCCGCTATGGCGAGAACCCCAACAGGCTCCAGCATTATTACCAGTACCAGGTCATCCTGAAGCCTTCGCCGCTCGATGTCCAGGAGATCTATTTGGACAGCCTGCGCCGGCTCGGCATCGATACCCTTGAGCACGACATCCGTTTTGTGGAGGATGACTGGGAATCCCCCACGCTCGGCGCCTGGGGCCTGGGCTGGGAGGTTTGGCTCGACGGGATGGAGATCACCCAGTTCACCTACTTCCAGCAGGTGGGCGGGTTCGACCTCGACCCGGTCTGCACGGAAATAACCTACGGGCTGGAGCGCATTGCCATGTATCTCCAGAACAAAGGCTCGGTCTATGATATAACGTGGAAAGATAATTGGAACTATGGCTATGTGCACCATGCAGGAGAGGTGCAGTGGTCCAAATATAATTTCGAGCTCGCCAATGTCCGGATGCTCCTTGAGCTCTTCAGGCTTTTCGAGGAGGAAGGCAAAAGGATCGCACAGGAAGGTTTGTGCCTGCCGGTCTATGATATGTGCCTCAAGTGCTCGCATATCTTCAACCTGCTCAATGCCCGGGGCGCCATCAGTACCACTGAACGCCAGTCATACGTGCTGCGGGTCCGCGAACTTGCGCGACTGTCTGCCAAGCTTTATCTGGATGGCATCCAGGTGAAAAATGAGGTGGCGTGATGGCGAGGACACTCCTTTTTGAGATCGGCACCGAAGAGATTCCCTCGGGTTTTATTGTCCCTGCATTGAACTTCATGAAGGCCTCCATTACGGAGAAGTTCTCTGCCCTCAAGCTTGGACATGATACGGTACAGATGTTCTCTACACCCAGGCGGCTGGCCATGAGGATATCGGGTCTGGTTGAGACCCTGCCTGATGCAGTGGAAACCAAGATGGGCCCGCCCAAGGGCATTGCATATGACAAGGATGGCAACCCCACCAAGGCAGGCCTCGGATTTGCGCAGACCTGCGGGGTGGACATCTCTGAGGTCAGCATTGCCAAGACACCCAAGGGAGAGTACCTTTCAGTCACCAAGACCATACCCGGGAAACCCATGATTGAGGTACTGCCGGGGATATTTGAAGAAATGATCGGGAAGATCCCGTTTACCAAAACCATGCGCTGGTCGAATCCGGATGTAAGGTTTGCCCGGCCTGTACACTGGATCCTCTCTCTGTTCGGCAAGGATGTCCTGAGCGTGAAGTTCGGCAACATAAATGCAGGCAGGTTCACCTATGGCAACAGGTTTATGGCCAAGGGACCAATCGAAGTCAAAGATCCTTCTGACTACGAGCAGCTCCTGGAGAAGGACTATGTCATCCCTGACCTGGAAAAGCGAAAAACAGCCATCTGGAAGGCCGTGGGTGACCAGGCCAAAAAGATCGACGCCGAGGTCCTGGACAAGGACCTGCTCGATGAGGTGGTGAACCTGCTGGAATACCCCCACCCCATCATCGGCACCTTTGATGAGGCATTCCTCAACCTTCCCATAGAGGTCTTGGTTACGGTGATGAAGCACCACCAGAGATACTTCCCCATGTATGCGGCCGGCGACGGCTCCAAACTCAAGGCCTCGTTCGGCGCCTTCAGCAATATCGTGCCCAAGGACGACTCAGTGGTGAGGACCGGCAATGAGAGGGTCCTCAAGGCTCGACTGGATGATGCGAAATACTTCTTCGATGAGGACCTCAAGGTGCCCTTGAAGGTCTATGCCGACAGACTCAAGGACGTGATCTTCCATAAAGACCTGGGGACCTCCTATGAAAAGGTAGAGCGATTCAGCCAGGTAGCACTTTCACTGGCTGACAGGCTCGCACCGGACAAGAAGGATAAGGTTAAAGAGGCGGCATATCTTTGCAAGGGAGACCTCAACAGCCTCATGGTGGGCGAGCTGCCCGAGCTCCAGGGGATCATGGGAAGGGAATACGCCCTCCGGCAGGGCATCGATCCAGAGGTTGCCTGTGCCATCCGGGAGCACTATCTGCCCGCATCCGCTGAAGACAAACTGCCTTCGGATGTAGTGGGAGACATAATCGGCATTGCCGACCGGATCGATACTATCTGCGGCTGCTTCGGCATCGGTATGGTCCCTTCCGGCACCTCTGACCCATATGCTCTGCGCAGGCAGACTATTGCCATTGAGAACATCGTGCTGGGTAAGGGCTACCGCATTTCCATTTCGTGGCTTGTTGAGGAGTCGCTTAAGCAGCTCAATGCCAAACTGAAAAGGCCGGTCCAAGAGGCAAGGAATGATACAATCGCATTTTTTGCAAACCGCTTTGTATCTCTTCTTCAGGGAAAGGGCATCCCCGGTGATGTAATCGAGTCCGTTATCGGGACCTTTGATGACCCGGTGGACACCTTTCAGCGGGCGCAGGCCTTGGCAACCATGCGCAAGGAACCGTGGTTCGAGTCCATCTGCGCGGCAAGCAAGCGGGTGGAGAATATCCTCAAGAAGGCAGCCACACATGCAAAGGTAAATCCTGACCTCTTTGCCCAGGACGAAGAGAAGGCCCTCCATAAGGCCTTCCAGACCATGGAGGGTGCATTTACCGCCCATACGCAGAAGGGCGAGTACACAGATGCCTTGAAGCTGCTTGCAGGCCTCAAAGAGCCCATTGACAGCTTCTTCGAGAAGGTGCTCGTCATGAGCGAAGATGTGGCGGTCCGTGAGAACCGCATTGCATTACTGAAGGGACTTGTCTTGCTGTTCGATAAGGTGGCAAAGTTCTCAAAGATTTCTACGCAGTAGTAATCATGAAAAAGTCCCATCCCGCAGAGGGTATCAGGAGGCGGCCTGAGGCATCGAGCAAGGCCGATATGAGGGATGCCTTCTCCATTGATGTAGATCGCATTCTTCACTCCCAGGCCTATACATCCTACATCGACAAGACCCAAGTGTTCTATCTTGTGGGGCACCAGGGTATATCCCACCGGGTAATTCATGTGCAGCTGCTGTCCCGCATCGCCAGGACGATCGGCAGAAAGCTGGGGCTCAATGATGATCTCATCGAGGCCGTCGCCATCGGCCATGACATCGGACACCCGCCCTTCGGCCATGACGGCGAGCATTACTTAGACGAACTCTGCATAGATGCCGGCATCGGGCCATTCCGCCACAATCTCCAGGCTATCCAAGCCCTTGAGCGCATCGAGAAGGCGGGCTTAGGCCTGAATCTTTCATTACAGGTTCTTGATGGTATCCTCTGCCACAACGGCGAGATGACCGAGCAGTCCGTCTCACCCGTGAAAGGGGTGACCTTCGAGGCTTTGGACCGGAAGATGCACGCTGCACTCAAGGGAGAAAGCCCTTTGCCCATGACAATGGAAGGTTGCCTGGTAAGAGTTGCCGACACGGTGAGCTACATCGGAAGAGACATCGAAGACGCCATATCGCTCGGCATCATCTCAAGAAATGAGCTCCCGAATGCTGTGGTACGCGTGCTAGGCGATACCAATGGCAAGATCGTCTATACCCTGGTGGAAGACCTTGCCCGGCATTCTACAGGAGAGGTTATTGTATATTCCCCACGGATCTTCAAGGCACTTATGGCCTTGAAGGAATTCAACTACGTGAAGATCTACACCAACCCTTTGGTCAAGGTGGAGTCGACTAAGATCAAGGCCATGTATTCGCTTGTATTCTTCCGCCTCGTGGAAGACGTTGTAGAAAAAGATCAATCTTCACCGGTCTTCATAAACTTCCTGAACAGGCTTGGCGAGCGGTACCTCCACACCCATAATCCTTTCGAGATGGTGAGGGATTTCATCGCAGGGTTGACCGATTCCGCTTTCCTGCGACTCTTCACAGAACTGTTTGTGCCAAGGGTGTTATAAAAAAGGAGTTTAGATATAAAAAGAAACCAATATTTTTGATGATCCTGAAGAAAATAACTTGCTGTATATTGAATTCAAGTATATTTAGGCATAATATGTGAAAATAAGGATTAGTTATAGTAGAAAAACTCTGGAACAAATATGTTTATGTTAATAAATTGATATAGTTTAGATGATCAAACCGATTGAAAATATCCAGGAAGAAGAACAATCATAATAGAAATGAATACACAAATTAAATAGTGAGGGAAATATGAGTGTAAGAGGAAGGAAACCGCTAGAACTGAGAAGTGGTGATAAAAATGTTAAGCTCATTAAGAGAAACTACTACATCGAGGAGCGATACGCAAAGGCCCTTACAGTACTTTCTGCTTTGACGGGAAAAGAGCTGTCACTCCTTGTGAATGAGGCAATCGGCGGCTTAATTAAAAAGTATCAACCCATGACGGATATCGACCTTCTCAAATTGAAAGCGATTAAGAAAGAGGATTAACTTGCATAGTCCAGAAGCAAGCCCTGATACAATTAAGTGGTGGATATCACTTCACCATTCATTCGAAAAGTCTCATCGGAATACCTCGGGTTTACCCCTCATGAGATCCTGGTTGCATCCTTGATTAAAGAAGGAAAAAGCTCAAAGGAAATTGCAGAACTCTTGAATATATCACTTAATACCGTCCATACTTACCGGTATAAGATTCGCATAAAAACAGGCTTGAAAAACAATAAGGTAAATCTGAGGTCTTATTTACAGACTTTTAGGATAGGAGAGGCCTTCTCAATATTAGTGACAATCGATCACTAATATATAACCTATCTTTCATTATCGACAGTTGTTTCCTTCTATTACATAATTATCTTTAATTGCATAGCCAAGGATGCATTATGAAAGAGAAAAAATTCTGGGACAGATTATGTGAATATCAGGAAATAACCATCCTTGAGATGATGGAATTGATTGCTGATTTCCGAGAAGAAGCGAAACAGGCAGGGAAAAAGATGTCTGTGCTGATCATGGACGAGTTATATAATAAATGTAATTTGATCCTCCTGCAAAATAGCGTCCTTCATTACTACTCAATATCAAAGGATTTTCATCTCACTAGTCCAACAACAATGGAAATGAATGCACAAATTAAACAATGATAGGAAAATGAGTACAAGCTGAACAAGATATTAGTATCCCTCGTACAATAGATTAGTTCCACGTCCTCTCATCAACCAACAGTTTGGCGTCATCCTTAAGGCTTCTTGGTTCAAGGAACTCAACAGCATCGACCTTGACAGTGCAGATTTCCTGAAAGACCTTTTCGAACTGCAACTGGAGTGCCGGGCGGTCTATGTCAACACCCCTGTTGTCGAGCCTAGCGGTCAGGATGTCCCGGTGGCCGGAGCGGGTGATGACGAGTTGGACACCAATCCCTTCGAAGCCCGCACAGACCCTTTTCACCTGGCTTGGGGCGACGAACATGCCCCGCACCTTAACGGCATCGCCCACCCTTCCTGCAATACCTGCGAGCCGTAATGATGTCCTGCCGCAGGGGCAGGGCTCTTCGATGATGCTTGAAAGGTCGCCAGTGCCGAAGCGCAACAAGAAAAAGATGTGATTCAGACGTGTTACAACAACTTCGCCCAGTTCACCAGGATTTACATGCATACCCGTTGCAGGGTCCACGATCTCAACAATCACTTCCTCGCACAGGTGCCAGCCCTTTTTCGCAGGGCACTCATACGCCACATCACCGACCTCTGTGGCGCCGTACATCTGGAAGGTGTCAATGCCAAATTCGGTCTCGAACCGCTGCCTTAGGGACGGCTGGAGCGGTTCGGCAGCAAAGCTGGCACGCTTGACTTTGAAATCTTTTGAGAAATCAAACCCCATTTCTCGCGCTTTGTCGATGATGGACATGAGGAAGCTCGGCGTTCCGGTATAACCGGTGATATTCAAATCTTTGATGAGCTGCACCTGCTGCTGGGAGGTTGAGGTGCCTGAGGGGACCACTGTTGCGCCCACCATGTTGAGTCCTCCATGAAATGTGAGCCCGGCTGCCACCATATGGTAAGAGAAGGCGTTCAGAACAGTGTCGCCTTTAGTAAATCCGGCTGCCTTGTAAGCCCTGGCCCACAGCGGGTCATCAGAGCCAAGATGAGGTTCATAGACCGGCCCAGGGGAGATGAAGATACGCTCGATGTGCGCATCAGGATCAGCAAGACCGCCATAGGGAGGATTCTGGGCCTCGATACCTACAATCTGTTCCCGCGAAACAATGGGGAGCTTCTCTAGGTCCTGTACAGTCTGGATATCTACAGGTTTCAAACCGCGATCCTGTAAGACGGACCTGAGCTTGGGAGACCTCTCAAAGCCGGTACGTACCATTTCGGCCAGCCGCTTGTCCTGATATGACTGACGCTCTGAGCGGGACATGGTTTCGAGATCATCAAGATACGTGCTCACAACATCCTCCTTAAAAAATAGGCATGGTGCTATTGGCGTTAGGTGCGAGGTTAAGAGAATATATCTCTCTTCCTTAACCAACAGGCCAGCGCCCAGCCCCTTTTTACAACCACCTCTTCCTTCGCTTGTATGACTTTACGTCCCGATACGACCGTGCTGCACCGCCTGCGCTCACACCCAGGTAGAACTCCTTTACATCCGGGTTTTCCTTCAGCTGCCCCGCTTCGCCCTCCATCACGACACGGCCGTTTTCCAGGACGTATCCGAAATGGGCGATCTGCAGGGCCATATTGGCATTCTGCTCTACCAGGATAATGGTGGTCCCCTGCTCCTCGTTGATCCGCTTGATGATCCGGAAGATCTCTTTCACAATAAGCGGTGCAAGACCGAGTGACGGCTCATCCAGCAGGAGAAGCTTGGGGTGGGCCATGAGCGCCCTGCCCATGACAACCATTTGGAGCTCGCCGCCGCTGCAGTATCCGGCCAAAGTCTTCCTGCGCTTCACCAGGGTTGGGAAGTAATTGTAGACCATTTCTAGGTCCTTTTTATAAGGCTTGGTCCAACGCGTGGCCGTACCGACCCTCAGGTTTTCTTCGATAGTGAGGTATTTGAAGGGCTGCCTGCCCTCGAGGACCTGGATGATGCCGAGCCTGGTGATCTCTTCGGGTGAGAGATTCTGGACATGTTTGCCATTATAGATAATATTGCCGTCCGTGACCTTGCCGTTTTCCGGTTTGAGTAGACCTGAGATGGCCTTGAGCGTCGTGGTCTTGCCTGCGCCGTTGCTGCCCAGGAGAGAGATGATGCGGCTCCTCGGCACCTTCAGGGATACACCCTTGAGGACCTGGATGACATCTGAATAGACTACACTGATGTTGTTGAGCTGGAGCAGGGTGTCGGCGTTTAGGGCTTCCAAGTCGTCACCTCAGTATGAGAACGGCCATAATCTGAAGGAGGAACGCACGATTCTCCACAGTTCGGCAAGCCCCTTGGGCTCGAAGAGGATGAACAAAACAATGGCCAGCCCGAAGGCGAATTCGCGCAATGATGCTATGTTTAGTCCGAAGCCGTGGAAAGCCCCGATGTTCATCATGGCATCCGTGGCAAAGCGCAGGATCTCATTGAGGCCTGTGATGAACACCGCACCGAAGATGGAGCCGGGAATGCTGCCCAGCCCCCCGATGATGACCATGGCAATGTATTCGACAGACAACCCCAGCGTGAAGGGTTCGGTGGAGATACTCTTCATGTAGAATGCCCAAAGGGCGCCTGCAAAACCTGCATAGAATGAGCTGACGGCAAAGGAGAGGAGCTTGTAGAAAAAAATGGGGATACCCATGCCCTCGGCCGCCCGGTCATTGTCCCTAATGGCAATGAAGGCCCTGCCGTACCGTGTGCGCATGAAGTTTGATGCAACCAGGGTGGTACACACCAGGCATACGAAAATCACATAGAAAAATCGCATGTCCGAGTCAATGGCAAGGCCGAACAACGAGGCTGTAGGCAGCATGATGCCCATGGTCCCTTTGGTGAGGCTGTCCCAGTGCACCAGGATATATTCGATGATGAACTGGCCCGCCAGGGTTGCGATGGTAAGGTATAGACCCTTGAGCCTGCCTGATGGGATGCCGAAGATCATGCCAACAAATGCCGTGACCAGGCCGGCAGCCGGCACGGCCACCCAGAAAGGCAGCCCCACGGTGGTGGCCAGGATGGCGCCGGCATATGCACCGACACCGAAGAATGCCCCGTGGCCCAGCGATATCTGGCCGGTAAACCCGACGAGGATGTTCAGGCCCAGTGCGGCGATGGCCGTGATGCCGGTGATGTTCAGGACATAGAGGAGGTATGGGCTGCAGATGAAGGGGACCACAGCAAAGAGGAACACCAGAGAGATGCAGGCCCACATCCTTCCGAAGTCGGTCTCAAAGATGGTGAGTTCCGCTCCGTAGTGTTCCTTGTAGTTCCCGCAGGGGTGGAATTGCAGCCGTTTCATGATGGAATTACCTCCGGCTGCGGGGATATTGCCCCCTCACCCTGTCCCTCTCCCCCTATCCGGGCGAGAGGGATGGGTGAGGGGGACATGATCGCAGGGATGATTATTCTCATAATTTCCATATCGGAATCTTCCTAGACCCTCTCGATCTCAACAAGCCCGAAGAGGCCGTACGGCTTCACGAGCAGGATGAACACCAGGATGATATATGGGATCACATCGCGCAGCGATGGAGAGATGTATCCGGAGGTGAAGGTCTCCAGCAGTCCGATGATGATGCCGCCGATAATGGCCCCACCGATGCTGTCCAGCCCGCCCAGGATCACCACCGGGAAGACCTTCAGGCCGATCGAGCTTATTTCGTGAACATTTATGCCGTTGATGATCCCCAGCACGATACCGCTCATGCCTGCCACCATTGCGGCAATGGCCCAGGAAAGGGCAAAGACCTTTTTCACGTGGACCCCCAGCGACAGGGCTGCCGTCTGATTATCGGCCACCGAGCGCATGTAGATGCCCTGGGAAGAGTACTTGAAGAAGAGCCCGAAGAGCAACAGGAAGACACCCCCCAGGAGCGAGGATGCCACATATACCGGCGGGATATAGATGTTGCCTATGGTAATGGCAAGGCCCTGCGGCAGGAAGTCGGGGTATGTCTGGAGGTTGCCGCCGAAGAAGAACAGGAGCAGGCCCTTGAACATGGATGCCAGGCCTACGGTGAGCATGATGACAAAGATGAGAGACTCGCCGATTAGAGGCCTAAGGAAGATACGCTCCACTACAAAACCGAGCACAAAGCTGAAAGCCAGAGTGATGAGGAAGGCAAGGATCACCGGGACCTTGGCCCAGGATACCAGAACCAGGAACACGAAGGCCCCTATGGCAAGCAGTTGGCCATGGGCAAAGTTCAGCACGGATGACGACTTGAAGATCATGACAAAGCCCAGGGCGGACAGCCCATAGAGAAGACCGATGCTTAAGCCGTTGATGAGAAGCTGAAAGAAAAATTCCATGCCGTATCTCCAATACCTCAGCTTAGAGTAATCACGTGGGCTATAGTTTCGATCATGCCCACCTGGCCGTCACGGTAGCGGACCTTGCCCTTTACCGGAAGATTCTTGAGCCCCGAGTACATGGCCTCGATCATGGGCAGATAAAGGCCATAGACGAAACGCCTCCTCACCTTGCCTGTTCGGGTGAGCTCCTCATCGTCTGCATCCAGCAGCTTGTAGAGCAGGATGAACCGCTTGATCTTCATAGGCCCCGGCAGCTCGGTGTTGACCTTTTTCACCTCTTCAAGGATCAGTTGTTCCACCTCGGGCCTTTGAGAGAGATCGGTATACGTCGTATAGGGGATCATGCGGTCCTCGGCCCAGTTGCCCACATTACCCATATCGATGTTGATGAGCGCCGTAATGAAGGGGCGGCCTTCACCGAAGATGACCGCTTCCTTTATATATAAAGAGAATTTGAGCCTGGTTTCAATGAAGTCAGGGGAGAATGCGTTGCCTTCCTTGTCGCGGATGATGTCCTGCTTTCTCCCGATGATGATGAGGTGTCCATCATCGTCGAAGTAGCCTGCATCGCCGGTCAAAAACCATCCATCTTCAAAGGCCTTTTCCGTGGATTCATAGTCATTGTAGTATCCTTCAAAGATCGAGCCGGAGAGAACCATGACCTCCTGGTCCTTGGACAACTTCACTTGGGTGCCGGGCAGCGGCTTGCCCACGGTCTCGGGCTTCACCTCGTCATCGGGCTGCACCTGGAAGATCCCGCAGGTCTCGGTAAGGCCGTAGCATTGCTTGAGGTTCAATCCGCAGGCCCTGAAAAAACGGATTACATCCGGACTGATGGGGTGGCCCCCGGTGTATGCGCTGATGAACTGTGAACAGCCCACGCGGTCCATCAGGTGATTGAATACCAGGGCCTTGGCCAGACCATGCAGGAGCCGTAGGCCAAAAGAGATGGGTTTTTTAGATGATTTCCGGTCGATAGAGGCAAAGCCGATACGCTCGGCAAAAGCAAAGAAGGCCCGGTTGATGGGCCCCGCATCATCTATCTTGACCCTGATCTTAGAGGCCAGATCCTCCCAGAAGCGTGATGAAGAAATGAGCAGACCCGGGCCGATCTCGCGGAAGTCGGCGGTCACGGTCTCGAGCGTCTCAGGGAAGTTCATGGTCATGCCACCGAAGAGGGCCACGCCGAAACCCCACATCTGGTCCACGATCCAGGCAGGAGGGGTCATGGAGAGCCAGTTGGCCCCGATATGGACCGGAGAAGACAAGGTCCACTTCTTTCCCATGTCCGCATAGTTCTTGTGGCTGAGCATGGCGAGCTTGGAAATGCCCGTGGTGCCCGATGTCAGGATCATATGGGCAACATCTCCCGCCTTGCCCTTGGAAAGTTCCTCAGCAAACAGACCCGGGTGCCTGGCCTCATGCTTCCTGCCGAGGTCCAGCAGGTCTTTATAGCTCATGAGGATCTTGTTGCTCTCATAACCCCTCATACCCGTTGGGTCCACGTAGATGATGAACTTAAGGTGCGTGAGTTTGCCCATCTGCTCCAGGAGCTTATCCACCTGTTCCTGGTCCTGTACGATGACGAAGCTTGCCTGGATGCGGTTTAGGGCAGAGGCCAATTCGTTTGCAATGGCAGAGGTAAAGAGGTTTAATGTAACAGCGCCGAAGGCCTGGGAGCCAAGCTGGGTGAACAGCCACTCGGGGTGGTTGTTCATGATGATGCCCACGTGGTCGTGACGGCCAAGCCCCAGGGCCTTGAGCCCAAGCCCGGTATATTTCACATACGAAAGGTAGTCTTCCCACGTGTAGGTCTGCCAGATGCCATAGGCCTTTTCGCGGATGGCAAGATGCTTGTTACCAAAGAGCTCGGCCTGCTTTGCAAGGGCCTGAGGCAGTGTGCAGGCGGTCAATTCTTCGAGATGCTCGGTGCTGACCTTCCTGAAAGAGTTTCCTTTGCCCATGCTCTGGCCCTATGCCCTTTCCTGTATGCTCAAGCCAAGGTCCGTGGTGTCTCCGAGGTAGGCCTTGATGACATCGGGGTGGTCCTGGATTTCCTCTGGCAGGCCCTCTGCAATCTTCTCCCCGAAGTTGAGCACAATGACACGCTCGGATATGCTCATGACAATGGACATGTCGTGCTCCACCAGGATCATGGTCTGGCCCCAGCCGTCGTGCAGTTCCAGCAGGAAGCGCACCATGTCTTCTTTTTCTTCCAGGGTCATGCCGGCAAAGGGCTCGTCCAGCACGAGCAGGCTGGGCTCAGAGGCAAGGGCCCTGCCGAGCTCCACCCGCTTGCGAAGGCCATAGGGCAGTGATCCCACGAGCTCCTTGCGGATGGATTGCATCTCGAGGAAATCGATGATCTCTTCCAATATCTCATGGTGAGCGATCTCTTCTTTTTTGACAGAAGGAGAATACAGGCACGCCAGGCCGAAGTTATAGGAGGAGCGGGTGTGGCGGGCCAACAGCATGTTCTGGAGAACGGTCATGCCCGGGAAGAGCTCGATGTTCTGGAAGGTCCTGCCGATTCCCAGCGAGGTGAGCTTATGTGTGCGCATGCGCACGATGCTTCGGCCGTTGAAGATGATATCACCTGAGGTTGCCTTGTAGAACCCGGTGACGCAGTTAAGAAGGCTGGTCTTACCTGCGCCGTTGGGCCCGATGACGGCCACGAGTTCGCCGGTGTGGACGGACAGGTCCACATTCTTGACGGCCTGGATGCCGCCGAAGGCGAGAGACAGGCCTTTGACTTCCAGCTCGGCCTGCCTGAGCGCCATCTTTTCGGCTGAGAATATTCGTGGATGCCCTCGAAATGCCCTCACTCGTTATCCTTTGCTACTTCAGTATCTGGATCTTGTCCTTGCCGGGGGTGAAGAAGTTGGTCAACGGGGTAAAGGTCTCGTTCTCATGGATCTGGACGATACGGCCCTTGAAGGATGCACCATGGTCTTCCTTGGTATAGGTAATGTTGGGGACCAGACCGCCGAAGTCCTCGTTATTGAATGTCTCGAGGGCCTTGTTGATGTTCTCGGGTGTGATTTGTCCGAAATTCTCCTGGGCCCTGATGAAGGCCTTCTCCATGATCATGCCCACAACCACGCCCTCCCAGTAGGCGGTATCGAAGGAGTCGACGGTCTTATATCGCTTCCAGAGTTCCTCCATGATCTTCATGCCCGGGGCTTTGTCCGATGGCAGGCCGCCGCAGAACTGCATCTTCACGCGGTCGCGGATGAGGCCTTTGCCGTTTTTAAAAAAATCGGGATCGGTTGAAGTCCAGGTGCCGATGAAGACCGGGTTGTAACCGATGCGGTCTGCGCTCTTGAGCGTGCTGATGATGGCAGCAGGCAGCATCTGTATGAACACATACTGGGCGCCTTTCTGCTTGAGCCGCAAGAGCTCGGTGGTAAGGTCCACCGTCTGTGGCGGGAACTCCTCGATGGAGACTAAGTCTATGTTCTTACCCTTGGCGTATTCCTTACTCGGTTCGTGAATGGAGCGGCCGTAGGGGTTGTTGTATGTAAGCAGGCCGACCTTCGGCACACCGGGGCCTTTATGCACGGCAGCGATATACTCCATGACCACCTGGCAGTCGAGCTTGTAGTTGCCGAAAGGCAGGTACATATAGTCAACAGGCGGCTGGAGGATCTCCCAGGCCGTGGAGTAGTTGATGGCCGGGATCTTGAACTGCTGGAGCAGAGGCTTCGCCTGGATGCCTTCTCCTGCACTCCAGGTGGCGATCATGTCAACCTTGTCCTGCATGGCGAACTTTCTTACCGCAGCTACGGCCTCGGGCGCCTTATATGCGGTATCAACCGTGATCATCTGGATCTTGTTGCCCTTGACCCCACCCTTGACCTCGTTGACATACTTGAAGTAGTCCTGCTGGCCCTTGGCATGGTATTGGCCCCAGGTGGATGCCGGGCCGGTGAGGTTGATGGCAGCGCCCACCTTGATGTCCTTTGCATAGACCGCCGGCGCAGCAAGCATGCAGGCAACAAGCAGCATACCTCCCATGATCAGTGCATTTCTCATTCTCCTCTTCATTTCAATTCCTCCCTTATCTTTATTTTACTGTCCACCACACCTGTGATGGGATCTTCACATCCCTAAAATAAAAAAAGCCGCAGGTAGACAAAACCGGTCTACCTACGGCTTTTTTTGACTAGATCTAAAAAAGCTTAAACGCAGGCAGACCTAATCAAAAAAGAAGAACCCGAATGAAGTATTTGTCAGAAGTCTAGATGCCATAGACTAGGGGCTTTAAAGAAAACGCACCGAGAAGTCAAGGAAAAACTGGAAAGAGATGTGTGGAGTACAGGCTTAATAGCTCATATTAAATAACCGACGGTATCGAACGGTAATGGTTCTGCCGCTGTTGTACAGGTAGTTCGAGGAACGTGTTGATGAGGCGCAGCATCTCTTGCTTGTCCTCATCAAGCCTGCCGAAGACCTGGATGTAGTTGTTCGCATGATCGCAGGCGAGCACGGTAGGCGAGGGGTCGAGGGCCTCAACGAGATCCCTTAACTCTATCACCGTGCCTTCCGGGGTCTGCTCCATGAACTCTTCGGCATCGATCTTCTCCATCAGCCGCGACATGGGGTGGATCCACAGCCGACGCACGCGGACGAAATGGGGCTTCACCTCATTAATCACAAAAGCGGTACCCTTCACATGGTCCTCCCACAGTGCAAGTCCCCCCAGCCCCAAAAGGAAGTAATAGGACAACTCCATACCCGATTCGACAGTCTTTTTCCCGGCATCGATAAGCTGGACCTGGCTCGTACCCTTTTTCTGGAGCTTGAGTACCGCATCCGACCCGCTCTCCATGCCTACATGAGCCCGGTCGAGGCCGGCATCATGGATGGCCCTGAGCTCTTCGGCTGACTTCTTAGCTAGGCTCGATGCCCTTGCGTATGAGGTGACCCGCGTTAGGGAAGGGAACTTTTTCCGAAGGTGCGTCAGCACCTCAACCAGGAAGTCCGTGGGCAGGGCAAGGGGGTTCGCATCACCCAAAAATGCGGTCTTGAATATGTCACCGTACATGTCTGAGAGCGTGTCGATGTCCTTGATAACCTCATCGAGGCCGCGCTCAGAATAGGAGGTGTCGAAATAGTCATAGATGCCGCAGAACATACACCTGTTCCAGTTGCAACCTCTTACGGTCCTTATCAGAAGGCTCTTGGCCTCGCTGGGAGGTCGGATGACGAGATGTTCGGGGACATGCATGAGACTGTTATAGGGCGGGAAATTAGGTTGGTCAAGGATGAGAGGAACCGGAAATCAAAAGCCGGCACTTAAGCAGGGGAAATGGCAATCAACCGGTGCACCTCCTTATATGGGAGTTCACAGGAATCTTGTTATGGGAAGCACAGTTTAGTGTTTTCTCAAGGGAGACATATGTATATGATGAAATGCATAAATTTGTTCTTTCACGAACTCATCTTTACAAGAGAAGGAGATTCTATGTGCGATACTATTGGAATTGGACCAAAATTTACCAGTTCCGGTATAAGCACCTTCGGAAAGAACTCGGACAGGGAGGCCGACGAAGCGCAGCTTGTCCTTTCGGTTCCTCGGGAAAGCCATCCTGAAAGGGAAGTCCTTAAATGCACCCATATTGCGATTCCCCAGGTAAGTTATACCCACGCCATTGTAATAAGTAAGCCCTTCTGGATCTGGGGAGCGGAGATGGGTGTAAATGAGAAGGGCGTAGTCATTGGGAATGAGGCCCTATTCACAAAGATCAAACCCGAGAAGGAGCAGGGGCTCATCGGGATGGATCTCTTGCGGCTTGCGCTTGAAAGGTCGGGCACGGCCGAAGAGGCGGCGGGTGTCATTATCGATCTCTTAAGTAAATATGGACAGGCCGGTCCATGCGGTTACCGCGACAAGAAGTTCAGTTATATGAACTCATTTATTATTATGGATCGGGACCGCATCATGATTCTAGAGACTGCCGGCAGGGACTATGCCGTCAAACTCCATAACGATTTTGCCGTTATCTCAAATGGGATTACCATCACTTCAGATTGGGACCGGTCTTCATTTGCCAAGGGCACCGATTTGAGTATCTTAACCGACCCCATTACTACTTATTTTGCCGGCAGTGTTTTCAGGAAAAGGCAAAATGATGCCGCCATACTGAAGGGAAAAGGCAGTATCGGAATAACCGATGTGTTTAGCATGCTGAGAAGCCACTATGGTCCTACACCATCCGAAGGCTTCAACCGTGATGTTTGTATGCATGTATCAGATCCATTGATCAGGAGGTCCCAGACAACAGGTTCCATGGTAGTAGAACTACACCCGGACGATAAGATCAGGATATTTGTTACTGCGGGTTCCGCCCCGTGCCTTACACCATTTAAACCGTTCATGCCTGCAGCACCTTTCACGGATACGTCCAAGGGGGGCAGTGTTTATTCCGAAGATTCATTCTGGTGGCGGCATGAGGCGTATCATATCAATGCCGTCCTCCGGTATGATTCCGTGAAACCCCTGGTTCAGGGAAGCATCATGGATCTTGAGGCACAATGGTCTGAATACGTACCGGCCCATGTGTGGGATAGCAGTGAAGATTCATATAGAGAGACCTCCCACAAGGCATTTATACAGTCGGATAGAATGGAAAGGGCTATAATGGAGCACATGAGAGAGATGAAAAGGCCTGCAACCAGACTGTCTTATTTTTACCTGAAGCATATTGCACGACGTACAGGGATTCCCATCGTATAAAACAGTGACAGGTCTTTTGCTCGATGAAGGATGGCTTCCTTTGTTCCCATCGTTGCCGGAATGAGGTACAAGATCTTTATGGATCTCTGCTACAGGCCAATCGGCTTCATGCACTGCGAGCTTGTTAATTCTGATATGGCACCCAAGTTCTATACCGCCTCAGAAATCAGAGGTACCATCGAGATATTAGAGCCGTATGTGGAAGGCCTTGCAGGGTTAAATGAGTATGATCGCATAGTAGTCCTCTTCCACTTCCATCGCTCGGAAGGCTTCACACTTAAGCAGAAACGCAGGGGGGAGGGAGAGCTTAAGGGGGTGTTCAGCCTGTGCTCGCCGAACCGGCCCAATGCCATCGGCATGTCGATCCTGCGGCTGATAAGGGTTGAGGGCAATACACTCTTTGTGGATAATGTAGACCTGCTGGACGGCACACCCATTTTGGACATCAAGCCCTATAAATCACAGGATTACCCGAAGGGGGAATAACAGAGGCTCATCTTGGACGCCATGGTCGGGAAGCCCTTCTCCCTCTTTATAAAATGGGGTGTCGTGGCAGGCATATTGAACGGCAACATAGCTTGGGATTGAATTTTTTCCCCTGTTATGGTTTTGTATTACACTTGGAGATGGAAACGAGGAGAGAGGTGCGCTCATTAAAAGCACATCCGAAGTAGTACACAGGACGGATAGCTTTCTGACAGGGCCCACGCACCATCCGGTAACGAAAAACATACATCATGAGAAGAGTATCAAGGAGACAGCCGATGGAATACGATATGCCCCTATTCAGGCCGCCCTCGGAGGCGAGGTCGCTCATCTTCCAGGTAACTTTGGGCTGCTCGTGGAACAGGTGTCTGTTCTGCGCCATGTACAAGACCAAGAAATTCCTGGTGCGTCCTTTTGAAGAGGTTGAAAAGGATGTCATCGAGATGTCGTGGCGATACCCGAACACCCGTAAGATCTTTCTGGCCGATGGAGATCCCCTGGCAGCACCCGCGGACTTTATCATCAAGGTCCTTACCCTCATGAATCAGAGGTTCCCCAAGCTGGAACGCATCAGCACCTATGCGGGGCCCACCAACCTGAAAGCCAAGACAAAAGAAGAGCTCAAGGAGTTCAAGGCGCGCAAGCTCGATGTCCTTTATCTCGGCATCGAAACGGGCAACGACGCACTCCTGAAAAAGATCAAGAAGGGTGCGACCTCAAAGCAGATCATCGAGGTGAGCAGAAAGGCAATTGATGCGGGCCTGCGCATGTCCACCTTCATCATCCTGGGCCTCGGCGGCGTGGACGGCAGCCATGCCCATGCCAAGGACTCGGCCCGTGTTGCCAATGCCATCGACCCGCACTTCCTGGCCACGCTCACTCTCATGCTGGGACCCTACGAGAAGGTCTATGAAGAGGAGCTCATGGGCGACGGGTTCAAGCTGATCGACAAGAAGCAGTCTCTTCAGGAGCTCAGGTGGTTTGTAGAGGACCTCACGCTCACAAACTGCAAGTTCGGCTCGGAACACGCATCCAACTACCTGCCCATCAGCGGGACCCTGCCCCGGGACAAGGAGGAGATCCTGTGGCTCATCGACCAGGCCCTTGCCGACACCTCCTCGAATATGATTCGGCCCGAATGGGAGCGCGGTCTCTGATGCTCCAAAGTCTGAACACTTCACGAGCTTAAGGAGAATATGTGTGATCAATGCAATACGCGGCATGAACGACATCTTGCCCGACGAAGCTGCCAAGTGGCGCTTCGTTGAGGATACTACACGCAGGATTTTCTCGCTCTACGGCTTCTCCGAGCTGCGTCCGCCCGTAATGGAGCGGACCGAGCTCTTCCTGCGGGGCATAGGCTATGACACCGATGTGGTGGAAAAACAGATGTACACCTTCACGGACAAGTCCGGCGACTCGGTCAGCTTAAGGCCCGAGGCCACGGCATGCGTGCTCCGCGCGGTCATCGAGCACGGCCTGCTGAACAAGGACCCCATTGTCAAGCTTTACAGCATCGGCCCTATGTTCCGTTATGAGCGGCCCCAGAAGGGGAGATACCGCCAGTTCCACCAGATCAATGCAGAGCGCCTTGGCGAGGACGGCCCCCTGGCCGACGCTGAGACCCTTGCCATGGCCTATGACCTGGCGAGCTCACTATTGGGCAAAGAAGCGCTGCTCATGGAGGTAAACTCTCTGGGCTGCAAGGCCTGCAGGCCTGCATTCAAAGAGGCATTGCAGCAGTTCCTGGCTTCACGGCAGGACAGCCTCTGCGAAGATTGCAGGAGGCGGATGCATACGAACCCTCTACGGGTCCTGGATTGCAAGGTGCCGACCTGCAAGGAGGCTGTGGAGGGGGCACCCTTCATTGAAGATCATCTCTGCGATGACTGCAGGACCCACTATGGGACGGTCCTTACCGGACTGAGCACCCTTGGCGTGCGGTATGAGAAAAACCCCAGGCTGGTCCGCGGGCTTGACTACTACACCAGGACCACCTTCGAGATTACGGCCACGGGCTTGGGCTCCCAGAATGCGATAGTAGGCGGCGGCAGGTATGACGACCTCCTGAGCACCCTGGACGGGCCGGCAGTGGGGGGTATCGGCTTCGCCTTCGGCATGGAGCGTATGATCATGCTCATGGGTGAACCCCGGGAGCAGCTCGCGGGGTGCTTTGTGGTGAGCCAGGCCGAGCCACGGGTAGAGCAGGAGGCCTTAGGCCTTATCTCCGAGCTCAGGTCTGCAGGCATCCGGGCCGAGGCCGCCTTCGGCAAGAGCTTCAAGGCACAGATGCGCCGCGCCGACAAGGCGGGCTACCCCATCTGTGTCATCATGGGCGAGAATGAGATAAATTCCTCCACCCTGAGCGTCAAGGACATGTCGGGCCATGTGCCTCAGCGTACTATCGAGCGAACGGCTGTCCTTAATGAAATCAAATCCATGCTTGTGAATAAAGGAGAGAATGCGTGACGAGCGGTAAGCAAGGACTGAAACGCACACACTACTGTGGCGAGATCAACCATATCCCTGAGGGGACATCAGTGACGCTCTTCGGCTGGGTCCAGCGCAGGAGGGACCTTGGCGGGCTCATATTCATCGATATACGCGACCGCACCGGCATTGCCCAGGTGGTTTGCAACCCTGAATCCCAGCCCAAGGCCCATGCAGTGGCCCATACTTTAAGGCCCGAGTACTGCATCGCCATCACGGGCGAGCTGCTGAAACGGCCGGAAGAGATGCGAAATCCTTCCATGGCAACAGGCGACATCGAGGTTACAGCCCATGAGGTGGTGGTGTTCAACGAGGCCTTAACCCCGCCCTTTGTCATTGAAGACGGTGCAGACATCAACGACACCTTAAGGCTCAAGTATCGGTACCTCGATCTGAGGAGGCCAAGCCTCCAGAGGAACATACTCCTGAGGCATAAGGCAGCGCAGAGCATTAGAAAGTACTATGACGCAAACCGCTTCATCGAAGTGGAGACCCCTGTGTTGGCCAAGAGCACACCTGAAGGGGCCCGCGACTACCTGGTCCCGAGCAGGATCTTCCCGGGGAAATTTTATGCCCTGCCACAGTCGCCCCAGCTCTTCAAGCAGCTCCTCATGGTCTCGGGCCTCGACCGCTACTACCAGATCGTGAAGTGCTTCCGCGATGAAGACTTAAGGGCCGACCGCCAACCGGAATTCACACAGATCGATATCGAGATGTCGTTCGTGACTATGGACGACGTCCTCAAGATCAACGAAGGGGCCATTGCCGATCTCTTCCGGGAGACTATCGGTGTGGAGCTTCCTCAACCCTTCCCGAAGATGAGCTACGAACAGGCCATGTCCGAGTATGGCAATGACAGGCCTGACACCCGCTTCGGTATGAAGCTTGTCGATGTATCCGATATCGCCGCCACATCTGACTTCCGTGTTTTTACCGCCGCGGTTTCCGAGGGCGGCGCGGTCAAGGCCATTGCCGTCAAGGCCCCGCACAACCTCAGCAGGAAGGACCTGGACTCTTTGCAGTCAATCATTGCGGATTATGGAGCCAAGGGCGTGCTCTGGGCCCGTCTCGATGAGGACGGGTGGAAGTCTACGCTTACAAAATTCTTCAAGGAAAGCCAGTTTGCCGGCATTTCCCAGCGGCTTGATATGGTGCCGGGAGATGTAGCGTTGTTTATTGCTGACAAGAAGAGTGTAGTGAATGCAAGCCTTTCAGCCCTGAGACTTCACTTGGCAGAGCGGTTGAAGCTGATACCGGAAGGTTCCTTCGGAGCCCTATGGGTCACGGACTTCCCACTGCTCGAATGGAGCCAGGAGCAAGACAGGCTGGTCTCGGTCCATCATCCCTTCACCGCCCCGGTCCCGGAAGACATAGCCCTGTTGGATTCTGATCCTGCCAAGGTCAAGAGCCAGGCCTACGATATGGTGATCAACGGCAGCGAGGTGGGCGGAGGCAGTATAAGAATCCACACGCAAGATATCCAGCAAAAGGTCTTCAAGGTCATCGGGTTGACCGAAGAGCAGGCCAAGGTCAAATTCGGGTATCTGCTGGAGGCCCTCAGGTATGGGGCACCGCCGCATGGCGGGATTGCCTTTGGGTTCGACAGGCTCATCATGCTGCTCGCAGGCACCACGAGCATCCGCGATGTCATTGCCTTCCCCAAGACCCAGAAGGCGTTCTGCACCATGACCGAGGCCCCTTCTGATGTCGACCCCAAGCAGCTTGCCGAACTCGGCCTGAAGATGATAGAGGACGAGAGATGAGGCAATTTTTTTACTACCTTTTCATGGTGCTGTTGCTTTTCGGTTGTGCAACGACAAAGACTGCGCAGGAAGGCGCCCAGACGGACCCCAGGAAAGAGGCCATGAAGGTGTTCGCTCAGAGCATAAGGCAGGGCATGAATGCCCTTGACCATAAGGATGATGTGAAGGCTGCAGAGGAATTCGTCCAGGCGTTCAGGCAGCTTAGGACTGCTGACGAGGAAGACAGGGCACTCATGTCCGCAGCCGCGGACCAGCTCAAGGAGGTTGTTGAGATCTCGGGCTTTGAATATGCAAAGAAGGAATCCTTCTCACTGCTCATGCTTTACCTCGATATGCTCAAGGCATACACGGATAATGATGCACGCACCCTGCAATCGATGGCCGTTACATTCAAAACCACCTATCAGGATGTCCAGCAGAAGACGGCGGAAGAAAAGCAGAAGCACCTCGAAGAGCTTGGGACTGAAATAACCCAGAAGCGTGAGGAAATACAGAAGAGTTCCGAACCGGCGCTTCTTGAAGCCTACCCGACCATCTATGTAGTGAAAAAGGGGGACACCCTACCGAGTATTGCCGCGCGCCATGAGATATATAACGATTCCTTCATGTGGCCGCTCATCTACAAGGCGAACCGCGACCAGATCAAGGACCCCAAGGTACTCTATGCAGGCCAGGATCTGAAGGTCCCCAGGGATATGACCACCGAGGAGATCATCGAGGCCCGCCGCGAGGCCGGCGCACCGGAGCCGGAAAAGATACCCAAGGACGCATACATACCGAAAGGGAAGAAGAAATAATATGGCCAGATGGGACCCTGAAAAGAAGGTGTTCTATTATACGCCGGGCAAGAATTTTGAATCCGGTATCCAGGAGATCGAGCGCGGGAACTACTACCGCTCCATATTCAACTATGACGAGGTTCCGAAAGTGGACTTCGATATGCGGATGATCCCCATTCAGCCCCCGGAAGACATCTTTATCACCGACACGACCTTCCGTGACGGGCAGCAGTCCATGACCCCGTTCTCTGTTGATCAGATAGAACGCATCTACGATTTTCTTCACCGCATCAGCGGAGACACTGGTCTCATCAGGGAGAGTGAGTTCTTCCTCTACTCGAAAAAGGACAAGTCCGCCGTGGAGTCCTGCCTTGCCAAGGGATATAACTTCCCCAAGGTGACCTCCTGGATCCGCGCCCACAAGGATGACCTGAAGCTGGTCCGTGAATTCGGCATCGACGAGACCGGCATTCTCACCTCCGTGTCCGACTACCACATCTATCTCAAGCTCGGATGGTCCCGACGCAAGGCCTTGAACGACTACCTCGGGATCGTCAGGGAGGCATTGGGCCAGGGCATCATTCCCAGGTGCCACTTCGAGGATGTAACAAGAGCCGACATCTATGGATTCTGCATCCCCTTTGCCCGGGAGCTCATGAAGCTCAGGGAAGAATCGGGTGTCGACGTGAAGATCAGGCTCTGCGACACTATGGGCTACGGCGTGTCATTCCCCGGGGCTGCGCTGCCCAGGGCCGTGGACAAACTGGTTCGAGCCTTCATCGACGATGCCGGTGTCCCCGGGCACCTGCTGGAATGGCACGGGCACAATGATTTTCATAAGGTGGTGGTAAACGCCACTACGGCCTGGCTATACGGGTGCAGTGCGGTCAACTGTGCCATCTTCGGGTTCGGGGAGCGCACCGGCAATACACCCATCGAGGCCATGGTCTTTGAGTATCTGTCGCTGAGAGGCCACGACGAGAGCATCGACACAAGAGCCATCACCGAGTTGGCCGAATATGTGAACACGGAGATCAACTACCACATCCCCGGCAATTACCCCTTTGTGGGCAGGAACTTCAATGTGACCAGGGCGGGCATCCACGCAGACGGCCTGGTGAAGAACGAGGAGATCTACAATATCTTCAACACGGGTAAGTTCCTGAACCGGCCCATCGAGATCGCCATCACGGACAAGTCCGGCAAGGCCGGCATCGCGCACTGGGTCAACTCCCACTTCAAGATCGAGGATTCCAATAAGATCGACAAGCGCCATCCGGGCATTACCAGGATGTACCAGCAGATCGTCAAGGATTTCGAGGACGGTCGCAACACCTCCATGACGGATGAGGAGCTGGAAAAGCTCACCTTGCGTTTCATTCCCCACATCTTCCTGTCGGGCTTCGACCTTATCAAGTATGAGGCCCAGGAGTATGCAAGCCAGCTCATCGAGAAGCTTCTTGAGAATGAAGACATGAAGAGCATGAAACCCAAGAAGCAGGAACCGGTCATCACCGAGTTCATCAAGGAGTATCCGTTCATCCAGTTCGCCTATATCACGGGCATGGACGGGATAAAGATCACCAAGAACATCACCCAGCCCGAGTACCGCGGACAGTTCATGCATAAGATGAAAGAAGATGAGGACTGCTCCGATCGGGAGTGGTTCATCAAGGCCGTGGAGACCGGCAAGCTCCATGTGAGCGGGGTTGCAACCTCCCGCATCACCGGCGCATTGATCATTACGGTCTCCGCACCTGTCCTGAATGAAAAGGAAGACATGGTGGGCGTGCTGGGCCTGGACATCAGGTTTGAGGATGTGGTCAAGGCCATACAGAGCATGTACGAGGCCTGGGGCATGAGCATGAGCCCCAAGGATGTCCAGCGCTACCAGCGGCTGCTCTGGGATGAGCTCCACCGGGACTTGGTCTAAGGTGAGGAGCACCTCGCAAGGGGTGATGCTCGCTGTTATCTATGGAAGAAACTTGTAAGATCGTGAATAGGCCCCATGCCTTGGTTAGCTAGTTCCCCTCCTTTCTAAGGAGGGTGACAGGGAAGATTTGTTTCTATGGAGAATAGGAAAAATGGAAGGGACCAAGATAACATTTGAAGGCGGCAAGCTGGATGTCCCCGATGACCCCGTCATCCCATTCATCGAGGGGGACGGCGTAGGGCCCGATATCTGGGCCGCCTCGCAGGCGGTCTTTGATGCGGCGGTGAAGAAGGCATACGGCGGGAAACGCCGGATCATATGGAAAGAGATCTATGCGGGCGAAAAGGCCAATACGAAGTTCGGCGCCTACCTGCCCGGAGAGACCATCGCGGCCTTGAAGGAATACCTCGTGGGCATAAAGGGCCCGCTTACCACGCCTGTGGGCGGCGGCATCCGCAGCCTGAATGTGGCCTTGCGCCAAATCCTGGACCTTTTTGCGTGCATCAGGCCCGTGAAGTACTACCAGGGGACGCCTGCCCCGGTGAAGCAGCCCGAGCTCGTAGATATCACGGTATTCCGCGAGAACACCGAGGACCTCTATGCAGGCATCGAGTGGTGCAAGGGCAGTGTTGACGCGACCAAGGTAATCAATTTCCTCAACGAGCAGATGGGCACCCACATCAGGGAGGATTCCGGCATCGGCATCAAGCCCATATCCGTCCATGGTACCAAGCGTCTGGTGCGCATGGCCATCGAGTATGCCGTCAAACATCACAAGAAGACCGTGACACTCGTGCACAAGGGCAACATCATGAAGTTCACCGAAGGGGCCTTCAGGGACTGGGGCTATGAGCTCGCCCGCGATGAGTTCAATGATGTCGCTATTGCTGAAGCAGATCTCTCAAAGAAGTACGGAGGAATGCTCCCCGAGGGAATGATTCTCATCAACGACCGCATTGCCGACTCCATGTTCCAGCAGGTGCTGCTGCGGCCTGCGGAATACGAGGTTCTCGCCGTGCCCAACCTTATCGGTGACTTTATATCGGACGCCCTTGCGGCCCAGGTGGGCGGGCTCGGCATGGCGCCCGGCGCCAACATCGGTATCCCTGTGGCCGTGTTCGAGGCCACCCACGGCACTGCGCCAAAGTATGCAGGTCAGGACAAGATCAACCCCGGCTCGCTTATCTTATCGGGCGCCATGATGCTCGACCACATAGGCTGGACTGAGGCAGGTGATCTTATTCGCAAGGGTATCGCCAAGGCCATATCGGACAAGCAGGTCACCTACGACCTGGAGCGCCAGATGCAAGGCGCCACCCTGCTCAAGTGCTCCGAGTTCGGGAAAGCCATAATTGAGCGGATGTAATATGCGGCAGCGGCTCTATCGGAAGAATTACTCTTGAAAAGAACTCAATGAACCTTCACCCTGGCCCAAATTTCTGCAGGAAAGCAGAAATTGACGCACTTTACGTGCGCCTGAAAGGCGAAGGCCAAGGATGGCCTGAGTCACTCCCCACACGGCGGGGAGAGGGGATGAAGGGTGTAATTCATCGAGGTCGAGACATCTTTGCCTTTTCCGCCTCCTCCTGCTTGAGGATCTTGCGAAGGATCTTGCCTACAGTGGATTTGGGAAGCGAGTCTCTGAACTCCACCTGTTTCGGCACCTTGTAGGCCGTGAGCTTGGTCTTGCAGAAGTCTATGATCTCCTTATCCGTGGCTTTCTGGCCGGGTTTGAGGACGACAAAGGCCTTCACCGTCTCACCACGGTACTCATCCGGTATGCCGACCGTTACAGCCTCGGCGACCTTGGGGTGCTGGTAGAGGATCTCGTCGATCTCGCGTGGGTAGATATTGAACCCGCCTGCAATGATCATGTCCTTTTTCCGGTCTACGATGAAGAGGTAGCCGTCCTCGTCCATCTGGGCAATATCGCCGGTGTGCAGCCAGCCATCAACAAGCTGGCCCTTGGTCTCTTCGGGGTTGTTCCAATACCCCTGCATGATGAGCGGGCCCTTCATGATGATCTCCCCCGGGTCGCCCGGTTTCACATCCTCGGTCCCGGTTTCCACGTCCACCAGGCGGACATCATTGTCCGGGAAGGGGATGCCGATGCTGCCCACCTTCTTCATGCCCAGGATGGGGTTGCTGATGCCAAGGGATGTAGATTCGCTCAATCCGTATCCCTCGCTGAAATAAATGCCCATATCCTGTACCTTCTCGATGAGCTCGACCGGCATGGGCGCGGCCCCTGAATTGAGCAGGCCGAGGCGCTTGGCAAGGTTCAGGTCTGCGGCCTTGGGGTGGTTGATGACTGCGGTGATCATGGTGGGAACGGCAGGGAAAAAGGTTATCTTATCGAAATTGCCGATGATGCCCAGGATCTCCTCGATATCGAAACGCGGCACCAGGATCTGGGTGGCGCAGCTGAAGAACGACCAGTTCATGGCCACGATGTTGCCGTAAACATGAAAGTACGGGATCACGCTCAGGACATTGCGCTTCTCAAGAGGGACAATGGTTATGGTGGGGTTGCCCCACATGGCTGCCTGGAAGGTTGCCGCAACGACATTCGCATGGGTCAACAATGCCCCTTTGGGTACGCCCGTGGTGCCGCCGGTGAACTGGATCATGGCCGGATCATCGGGGCTGAACGGGAAGCGGGGCAGCCGCGTTTCTATTGTGCCGTCGATGAGTTCGGAGAAGTGGTAGAATCCCTCATCCTTGTTCAAGTCCAGGTCTTTGGCCGTACTTACGCCGAAACCATTGATACAGTCCGTCACCCTGGTCACCACGATCCTCTTCAGCCCGACCTCCTTGGCCAGCAGACGGATATTGGGCAACACCGTGTCGAAGGTGATCAGTGTCTCCATCCCGGTGATCTCCATGATGTGCTTGAGCTCACTTGTCGTATAGAGCGGGTTCATATTCACCACAATAGCGCCTAAAGATAGTGTAGCTAGGTACGAAATAGGGAACTGGGGGCAGTTGGGCAGATGGATGCCCACCCGGTCTCCCTTCTTCACGCCGAGCTTGCCGAGCGCATTCGCCAAGCGGAGCATCTGCCCCCGCATCTGCCAGAAGGTCAGCTCTGTGCCGTAGAAATTTACACAGGGCTTGTCCGGAAATGCCCCTACAGGCAACTGGAAGAGTATCTGGGCAGGGATCCTTGGATAGCGGATGCTGGTGGGGACGTTGTAGTCATAGTGCCTGTGCCAGGGTTTTTCCATAGAAGCAGGTTCCTCCTCTTTGTATTATTGTATTATTTTAATAGTTACTACATGAAGTATATTATCATAAAAGGTTATCCGAAGAGTATGATAATCAATAGAAGTATTGCAAGTTTAGGGTAAACTCCCAGCAATACATTCCTTGTGATCCATGCCACCCTGACAATAAAAGGCATTTTCACATGCTAAAAACCCCGGCTATGTGCGGCAGGAGTCTATAGTTTTGGTCTCCTGTCGAACCAGGGCTGGGCCTTTTCGAGCTGGGCTGCGAGTCTGAAGAGTGTTGCCTCATCCCCGAAGCGTGCTATGAACTGCACCCCGCAGGGCAGGCCGTCCGCGGTCCAGTGCAGCGGCACCGACATGGCAGGCAGGCCGGTAAGATTAGCAAGCTGTGTGTATGGCGTCTTGGCCAGGCTTTCAATGGCGAGCTTGTCGGCAATACCTGAAAGGCGTATCAGTTTGCCCAGGTTCAGCGAATTGGTGATTTTCATAAGCCATTCTTCTATGGGTTTTGGTTTCAGTTCCCCGATCCTCACCGGGGGGTAAGCCGTGGTAGGAGTGAGATAGAGATCATATTTCTGATGGAAGAGGCCCATCTGCCGGGAAAAGGTATTCCACTGCCTTATTGCATACACGAACTCCCCCGCTGTGAATGCATCCCCGAGTAGCTTGAGCGCCCAGGTGGGACCTTCCACATCCGAAGGTTTCGCCTTTCTCCCCAGCACCGTTTTGAGGTCTTTAATATCGGCCGCAATCTCCCCGAAGTACATGGTAAAATAACTCTTCGCCAGGGCGATACCGTCGATATCCGGTTCTGCTTCCTCCACCCGATGCCCCAGACTTGCCAGGAGGGCTGCAGCATTTTCCACCGCCTTTTGACATTCAGGATGTACCCATGTATTCAGGGGTGATTTCTTTGTGAAGGCGATTTTCAAGGGGCCTGGTTCGCGGTTTAATTCATCGAGATACGGCCTCTCAGGGTTCGGTATGATATACGGGGCACCGGCATCGGGCCCGTTTACGGCATCCATCATGGCTGCGCTGTCCCTCACTGAGCGTGTGATCACATGCTCCACTGCAGCACCCTGCCATATCTGGCCGTACTCCGGACCTGTAGGATTCCGTCCCCTTGTGGGCTTCATCCCGAAGAGTCCGCAGTAAGAAGAAGGAATACGTATGGAGCCACCGCCATCGCCGCCGGAGGCAAAGGGTACCATGCCGCTTGCAACAGCCGCACCTGATCCGCCGCTCGATCCGCCCGGCGTGTGTTCCGGATTCCATGGGTTGCGGGTCGGGCCATGCAGTTCCGGCTCGGTGATACCCATGAGGCCGAACTCAGGGGTGTTGGTCTTGCCGAGGATCACCACGCCGGTAGCCTTGTAGCGCTTCATCAACTCGCTGTCCTGGGTGGGAATGTAGTTTTTGTAGGCCTTGCTCCCCATGGTCAGAGGGACGCCTGCATAGGAGGCGATCAGGTCTTTAATGAGGAACGGCACGCCGGTAAACGGCCCTTGATGCAGCTTGCCCTTGACAGTATTCCGGGCTATGTCGAACATATTGTAGATTACTGCGTTGATCTTCGGGTTGATTCTCTCTATGCGGCTGATGGCCTCTTCGCAGAGTTCTTCTGGTGTAACTTCTTTCCTCCTGATAAGCTCGGCCAGGCCGAGTGCGTCATACCGGTCATATTCCGGGAAAGTCCCCATGCAGTTTCTCCCTTCACTTGATTACAACATGTAGTACTCTTTAATAATATATTCCATGAGTTGAAAAGATCAAGAGAGAAGAAGCTTCTTCTCTTACTTAAAGGGGTGATTCAAACCAATGGTGAAAACAGATGTCTATTTTTCGTAGTAAGGACTTTTAGAATCCGCTATGATCCATGTTAAATCTTAAGACACGAGGATCATGCAGTCATGCCCGATGTATATGAGAGATTGCGCGGCAGACTCGATGAAATGGCAACCGGTTACCCGGCCACCCAGGGCGGGGTGGAGATAAGGATCTTGAAACAGCTCTTCAGCGAAGAAGATGCCGAACTGTTCCTGGCCATGAATCCGCAGCCTCAAACCGCCCAAGAAGTGGCCTCTCATGTCCGGTCAGAACCTGCTGCCATGGTGACGCAGCTGGAAGAGATGGCCGGGAAGGGCCTCATCTTCCGGCTGAGAGAAGGTGAAACCACCCGATACTTCCCTATCCCCTTCATTGTAGGCATCTATGAGTTTCAGTTGAACAATTTGAGCCCCCAACTTTTAAAGGATATCTCCGAGTACTACCTTACCGGTCTGGGCGCCACATTCCATGGGCTGAAGACGCCTCACCTGAGATCCATCCCCATCAACGCCCGGATAATCCCGGATGGTCCCATTGCCCCCTACGACGATGCCGCTGCCATCATCAAGGACAAGTCCCGTATTGCCGTTGCCGATTGCTTTTGCCGCAAGGCGGTGCGCATGTACGGCAAGGGTTGCTCGCACCCGTTAGAGACCTGTATCCAGTTTGATTCCTTTGCAGACTACTACGTGGACAACGGCATGGCCCGTTACATCAGTATGGACGAGGCGTTAACGATATTGAAGCGCAATGAAGCCGAAGGCCTGATCATCCATATCCTGAATTCAGTCAATGTTGAGGCTATGTGCGCCTGCTGTTCCTGCTGCTGCGGCATGCTCATCTCGCTCAAGCTCTTCCCTGCACCGGCCCGAGAAGCAAAGAGCAACTATGTCTGCTCCTTGGATGAATCACTCTGCACAGCCTGTGGCATATGCTTGAAACGCTGTCCTGTCGGCGCATTGAAACTCAAGGAAGATAAGATCCAATTCAGGGATGAGCGTTGCATCGGCTGCGGCCTGTGTGTCACCACCTGCCCCACCGAGGCCCTAAGCCTCATAAAAAAGCCTGATGAAAAACTCTATACCCCGCCGGAGACGGTCTTTGAGACATTTCACCTCATGAGCACCGAGAAGATTCGGCCATGAAGAGGTGAACGACAAAAAATGAACAAATAGGATACGTATTCGCATTTCTCCCTTATTTTTAATACATAATCACCTGATTTAATCCTTGACACCGGCTTTGTTGTGCACTACGTGTAACTTACATCTGAAAAAGAATATATCCGACTTGAGTTTTGACCTGCGAAGAACACCTTCTGTACGGCTCCCCCAAGTCAACATTTCATCGACGATATCTTCAGATTTCAGAAATTCATCCGCAGTGTCTCCTGCCATGCAAGGCAGGGGAAGAATGCAAGAAAGGTATTGAACATGGCACAAGGAACAGTAAAGTGGTTCAACAGAGAAAAAGGGTATGGTTTCATCACTGCTGACGACGGCCAGGATGTATTCGTGCACCATACGTCCATCAACCAGCAGGGGTTCAGGGCACTCGAAGAGGGCCAGAGGGTTACCTTTGAGATCGTCAAAGGTCAGAAGGGGATGCAGGCATCCAACGTAACAACATCCTAAAATAATGAAAAAACGGGCGGGGCATGACCCGCCCTTGAATCCATCTGGGAATCAGAGGAATTTGTTCCCAGCAACAAGCCTCGTCAGCATTGTTCGACCTTAAAAGGTCTCGCAGGCTTCAAGCCGGGAGGTGAATATGGCTAACAGATCAACGAATACCTTTAAAAAGAAGGAACGTGAAGAGGCAAAGAGGCGCAAAAGACTCGCCAAGGAGGCCAAGAAGCTCGAACGGAAGGACCTGAAGGAAAACAAGGATCCTCTGTTAAACGATGAAGACCCTGATATTGCGGGTATCATCCCTGGTCCCCAGCCACGGACCGAAGAGTCGGGAGTATAGTGGTCAGGTCAGTGCGTGTCCTCCATGAAACCATGCCCCAGCCGGGCATTTTCCCCTGAACAAGTAATGCCCCTTCCCACGGGGCACGTTAATTTTAGGTTAAGAGTTCATAATCTACCGTTCGAATTTAACCGGTACTCAATAAGATTTCTATTTATTATAGTGAATAGCGAGAGTATTAATTAATTCATAATGAATTGCATGTTGAGATGATCCTGTTTGTGGACCTCTCCACACCTGTGTGTTGAGGGAGAAATCATCAAGCTCTTAGATACATCTCTGCTGTAGGAAGTGTGATTCCACAACAGGAACGATATTGCCGGGCTATAATAAGTTAAGTATTGAAGCGGTCCTATATTTCTGAGGGGAGGTTTCTATGGCAGAGTCAAAGAAAAAGAAACTCGGGGTCAATCAGGTTCTTGCAGTCCAGGTAGTGGTGAGCTTCGTTGTCATCGCCGTTTTGATCGTGGTAGGGGGATTACTTATCTTCCGTGTCATGGGGGCTGAATACACTCAGTTCACCGTGGCAGGGTTCATTGCGACGGTATACATGGCATTCATTACGTTCCAGCCCGCAGGCACCCTGTTTGCGGCACGCAAGGAACTCATCGAGGAAAAGGTGGAGCTTCCAACAGGGGGAGATGCAGGGGCGGATAGGCCTGTGGGGAACCCCTGGCTCATGACTCTTCCTGTATCGTTTCCCATCGCCTTGTTCTGCACGGCGATCATCATGGGTATCATCTATGGAACCGGGTGGACACCGCGCCCCCGCATAACCTTAGTGCTCTCGTTGCTCTATGTCATACCGCACTACCTCATTACCCGCCGATTCATCGGACGTGACCTCAATAGCCTCGCAGCCAAAGGACTAGGTGCCTATGCCGGGGTCATATCGAAGAAGGAGTATTTCTGGAAAACATACATACTGCCCAACTTCATATTCCAACTCATCATAAACTGTCCGATCGCGAACAGGGGGTTCCATCAGGAAATGCTCAAACTCTCCCGGGAATTCTCCAATCTGCAAGGTCTTCTCCCGGTCAAGGCGGTCGTGGTTGACCATGTCATCACCTTTATGTTCGTGTGCAACTTCACCTTCCTGGCTGCCATCATGTATACCATTTCGGGCTTTTACCTGGGCATAATAACCCTGGATGGTTTAGGCAAGGGAAAGGGCATCCATGGATTTCTTTACTTCCTCATCATGCTCTTTATGGGGATAGTAGTGGGTATTCTGTATGGACTTGCTCTTGGTGTAGCCGGATTTGAAAACATCCCGTTTGCAGCTGCCATGATATCCAAGGTCGTGTGTGTTTTCATCGCAGTGTACCTTGGCTCTTACATGGCCATGGGATGGACGGCCAAAAAGATTAGGGCGCATATGGAAGCGCAGGCAGCCTCTGCCGGGTAATATTCGCACCGTCACCAGAGCAAGCATATCTTTAAGGTATCGGGCCAAGACCATGGATATGGCCTACCAGATTTGACATATTAACCATACATGAGAGGAGATATCCATGAAGGAGCTAAGAGACAAGGTCGCGGCCATAACCGGCGCCGCGTCCGGTATTGGGAGGGCGCTGGCCATGAACTTGGTCGATGAAGGCTGCCATGTGGCCATTTCGGATGTGGACGAGGAAGGACTCAAAGAGACGGCCAACATGATTGGCAACCGAAATATCAGAGTCACTACCCATATTGTGGATGTAGCAGACCGAGATCAGGTCAAGCGTTATGCCGAAGAAACAGTGGAGGAACATGGTGGGGTGCACCTCCTCATCAATAATGCCGGTGTGGTTGTGACAGAGACCTTGGAAGACATTCGTTATGAAGATTTTGAATGGCTCATGGGGATTAACCTGTGGGGTGTGGTTTACGGCTGTAAGGAGTTTCTTCCTTATCTCAAGCAGCATAAGGAGGCCCACATCGTCAATATCAGTAGCGTAAACGGAATCTTCACCAACCCGAATAATGGACCTTACTGTACCGCGAAGTTTGCGGTGAGGGGTTTCACCGAGACCCTCTTTCAGGAGCTTTCCGGAACCCAGGTTAAAGTCTCCTGTGTCCATCCCGGAGGTATCAAGACGGGCATTGCCCGCAATGCACGCTTCTACAAGGCCTCGGACGCTTCTTTGAGCAGAGATGAGGCTGTTGCCATTTTCGATCACGTCATGGCCAAAACAACGCCGGACAAGGCAGCAAAGATAATCATCTCCGGCATCAAAAAAGACAAGCAACGTATCATGGTGGGCCCTGATGCATATGTGCTGGATTGGCTCAAACGCCTGTTCCCGGTTGGTTTTCAGAGGTTGGCCGGGCGCAAGGAAGCCCCATCTTGGATGAAGAAGAAAGTAGGTGTGAGGCAATAGGCACGAGACTTAAGGCATAAGGGAATGATGCGATTTTAACCTTATGCCGTAGGCCGGTTGCCTTGAGCCGATGTTCACCGATCCCTGTTCAGCCAGATCTTCATCTCCTGGGCCTGTCTGGTGAGCTCGTCGCGGAACATAGGATGCGCAATACTGATGAGCGCTCCTGCCCGTTCCCAGGTGGACTTGCCCTTGAGCTGCACGATCCCGTATTCGGTGGCCACGTATTGCACGATGGAACGAGGCACCGTTACGATAGATCCGGGCCTAAGCGTGGGAACGATCCGTGAATGCACATTGCCTTTCTTTGTCGGTGAATGTGGAGCTGATTCCGATGATCCCCTTGCCCCCGCGGGAATAGAACGCACCAAATATGAAGTCGAATTGTCCCCCGGTGCCGGAGATCTGTGCAATGCCTGCGGATTCTGAGCATACCTGGCTGAAGAGGTCTATCTCAAGATCCCTTAAATCAGCTTTAGCATGTAGGGGAATTATGATTATGATATAGAACCATGAGGAATGAATATCCAGTCCGAATATGATTAAAACAAAAGCATCTCTTTTAAAGACCGGAAAAATCTTTGAATACCTGCATCAGTCTTGTTGACTAAAACATATTTCCGGTGTAAATTGAATTTTGATTCAGATTTCACTAGCTCCGATAAACAACAAACACAAAACAGAGGAGGGTATAATGGTCAGGAGAATAAATAAGGCCGCGGTTATCGGGTCTGGAATAATGGGAGGCGGCATTGCTGCGCTCCTCGCCGCAGCAGGCGTGGAAATGTTCCTGCTCGACATCGTTCCATTCGACCTGAAAGAAGAAGAGAAGAAGGATAAAAAGGCAAGGAACCGGATTGTCACTATGGGTCTGGAAGGCGCCATGAAGGCGAAGCCGCCGTTGTTCTACGACAAGGACCACGCAATGCGCATTACCACCGGCAACCTGGAAGACGATTTCGACAAGCTCTCAGAGTGCGACTGGATCATCGAGGTGGTCGTCGAGAACCTCAAGATCAAGCAGCAGCTGTTCGCCCGCATCGACAAGGTGCGCAAGGCGGACGCCATCGTATCCTCCAACACCTCAGGCATTCCCCTCAAGGCAATGTCAGAGGGTTTAAGCAAGGGCTTCAAAGAGCACTTCTTAGGCACACACTTTTTCAACCCTGTCCGCTACATGCATCTCTTGGAGATCATCCCCGGCGAGAACACCAAGAAAGAGATCCTGGACTTCGTGGCAGAGTTCGGCGGGAGCAGGCTTGGTAAAGGCATCGTCTGGGCAAAGGATACACCGAACTTTATCGGCAACAGGATCGGTATCCATGCTTTCGGCAAGACCCTTGAGGCCATGAAGGAAGACGGCCTGACCATTCCCGAGGTCGACGCCCTCTTCGGATCGCCGATGGGCCGCCCCAAGACTGCGGTTTTCGCGCTCGGCGACTTGGTCGGCCTTGACACCATGACCCATGTCATGCAGAACACCTATGATTTGTGCGTTAATGATGAAGAACGCGAGGTCTTTAAGCGCCCGGCGTTCATCCAGGCCATGCTGGACAAGAAATTATTCGGCAACAAGACCAAAGCCGGGTTCTACAAGTCTGAGGTAACGCCGGAATGGAAGAAAATCAAGAAGGTTATTAATCCCAGCACTGGTGAATACGAGACCTTTGACAAGGTAACCTTCCCCTGCGTTGAGGCCGCCAAGAAAGCCAAGACGCTGCCCGAGAAGCTCAAGATCATGGCCTACAGCGATGACAAAGGCGCCAAGTTCGCCTGGAAGGTCTCGGCCGGCGTTTTCATCTATGCGGCCAACCGTATCCCCGAGATCGCCAACACTTTGGCCGAGATCGACAATGCCATGAAATGGGGTTATGCCTGGGAGATGGGACCCTTCGAGAGCTGGGATGCCATCGGCGTCAAGGAATCCGTGGCGAAGATGGAAAAGGAAGGGCTCAAGGTCCCCGAGAACGTCAAGAAGATGCTCAAGAAGAACTCTTCGTTCTATAAGCTCGAGAAAGGCAAGAAGATGTTCTACGACTTCGCCTCCGAGAGCTACAAGCCCGTGAAGGTCAGCGCCAAGGCCCTGGACCTCAACAACTTCAAGGCCGAGAAAAAGGTTGCCAAGACAAATGCTTCCAGTTCGCTGATCGATATCGGTGATGGCGTTTTCTGCCTTGAGTTCCATACCAAAATGAATGCCTTAAACGGTGAGATGGTAGATTTCTTTTCTACCGCGTTGGAGTATGTGTCTGCCAATGGTGTAGGCATGGTTATCGGCAACCAGGCAGGCGGCATGCCGGGTGCTTTCTCCGCAGGCGGCGACCTGTCCGCTATGCTGCAAGCTGCCAGGGCAGGTGATTTCTCTGGTCTCGATACTACGATTAAAAGACTACATGAAGGTATGATGGGTCTGCGCTACTCTCAGTTCCCGGTCGTGGCGGCCCCCTTCGGCCTTACCCTGGGCGGCGGCTGCGAGGTGTGCCTGGCTTCCGCCCGAATCGTGGCCCACGCCGACCTGTTTATGGGTCTGGTGGAGATCGGCGCCGGTCTGGTCCCGGGCGGCTGCGGCATGATCAACCTCTGGAGGAGGTTTATCACCGCGAAACCCGAAGTGGCCAAGGTTACTGACTACGCAGGTTTCTTCATCAATGCATTCATGAGCGTAGCCCAGGCCAAGGTTTCCAACTCGGCTGAGCAGGCACGCAAGAACGGCTTCCTCAGGGAAGCCGACCGCATCGTCATGAACAGAGACAACCTCATCGGCGAGGCCAAGAAGGAAGTCCTGAAGATGGTGGATGACGGGTATGCCCCGCCGCTCAAGACCAAGATTCCGGTATTCGGCCGTGAGGCCCAGGGTATGATCTGGGCCGAGATGAACAATATGAAGGGCGGCGGGTACATCACGCCTCACATGGAGTTCATCGCCAAGAAGATCTGCGTATGTATGTCAGGCGGCGATGTCCCCACCGGTACACTTGTGAGCGAAGAGCACCTCATGACCCTTGAGAGAGAGGCGTTCATCGATCTGTGGAAGACCGAGAACACGCAGAAGATGGCCGAGCACATCCTGAGCACGGGTAAACCGTTGTTCCTGTAATCGGATAACACGAGAAAGAACTAGGAGGAAACCAATGAGAGAAGCATATATCGTACAGTCAGTAAGGACTCCCGGATGCAGGAGAGGCAGAGGCGCCTTAGCCTTAACTCGTCCTGAAGATCTCTTGAAGGCCGCACTCAACGGCCTCATGGAGAGGGCCAAGGGTGTAGAGAAGAAGGATGTCGAAGATATATTGGTCGGCTGCGCATTCCCCGAGGCAGAGCAGGGGCTCAACATCGGCCGCATCATTGCGATGATGGCCGGGTTCCCGGATGACACCTGCGGCGCCACGGTCAACAGGTTCTGCGCCTCCGGTTTGGAAGCCATCTCGCTCCAGGCCATGAGAATCATGGGCGGCATGTGTGACGTGGCCATCGGCGCAGGCCTCGAGTCCATGTCCATCGTGCCTATGGGCGGCAACATGCCGCGGCCGCACCCCGAGCTGGCAAAAACATACCCGGATGCCTACATATCCATGGGCATGACGGCAGAGAACGTGGCCAACCGCTACAAGATCACCCGCGAGATGCAGGACAAGTTCGCTCTGGGCTCACAGCTGAAGGCAGCTGCTGCACAGAAGAACGGTAAGTACAAGGAGATCGTGCCGGTGGAGGCATGCAGGTTCAAGGAGAAGAACGGCATCACCGTGAAAGAAACCTTTATCCAGGACTTCGATGACGGCGTGCGTGGCGACACCACCCTCGAAGGGCTTGCCAAGCTCCGCCCGGCCTTCGCAGCCATGGGCTCGGTCACGGCGGGCAACTCCTCCCAGACCACAGACGGCTCAGGCGCGACCTTGATCATGAGCGGCGATGCGGTCAAGAAGTTCGGCGTAAAGCCCATTGCAAAGTTCAGGGCATACGTGGTTGCGGGTTGCCGCTCCGACGAGATGGGCGTTGGCCCTGCCTATGCCATTCCCAAGGTCCTCAAGGTCGCCGGTCTCGGAAAGGCGACCGATATAGCTGGCGAAGCCATCTTCGAGGTCAACGAGGCATTCGCATCCCAGGCCGTTTACAGCCTTCAGCAGATCGGCCTCTATGACGAGAAGTACTACTCCCACGAGAGCGATCAGAGGATCGTCAACGTCAACGGCGGCGCCATTGCGCTCGGCCATCCGCTCGGATGCACCGGCGCGAAACTGTGCGCACAGCTCATGACCGAGATGCAGGCACGTGGCAAGAAGTACGGCATAGAGTCCATGTGCATCGGCGGCGGCATGGGTGCTGCAGCACTGTTCGAGCTCTGCGATTAGGAGCGGATCAGTACATAACTAAAGAGGCTGTCAGAATTGGCAGCCTCTTTTTTTGCCCTGTTTCCTTGAGGATCTTATTGCTTTGGAGTAAGATAAGTTGCATAAGTAAAGTCAAAAGAATGCGACATGACCTGTTCTTGGTTGATAGTGCGTTTTGAATCGATACCCATACTTTGCGCCGATAATTCAGGAGGTTTTCCATGGCAGGTTCTATTAATAAGGTTATCTTGATCGGCCGATTGGGCAAGGACCCGGAGATGAGGTTTACCCCGAGCGGCAAGGCGGTCACCAACTTCACGCTGGCCACCAATGAAAACTGGACAGACCAGAGCGGAGAGCGGCAGGAGCGTACCGAGTGGCACCGCATAGTTACCTGGGGCAAGCTTGCTGAGAATTGCGCCAAGCTGCTGAGTAAGGGCAAGCAGGTATACGTAGAAGGCAGGCTCCAGACCAGGCAGTGGGACGACCGCGACGGAAACAAGCGCTACACCACCGAGATCGTCGCAAATACCATGCAGATCTTAAGTCCTGTGGAGGGCGGAGACAGGGGCCAGGTTGTTGAGGGGGCAGATCTCGGATCGAGCGAAGGGATGCCGGGTTCTCCTGAGTTCGATGATGTGCCGTTCTAAATAAGGCTTTTCTCCACCGCTTTCTTAATGCCCCGGGCCGCGCCTTTGATGATTTTCTCATCCACACAGTAAGCAAATCTCACATAGCCGGGGCAGCCGAAACCCCTTCCGGGGACAGCCAGGACGCGTTCATCGACCAGGGCATTGCAGAATGTCATCTCGTCTTCAACGGGGGATTGCACAAAGAGATAGAATGCCCCATCGGGCGATGCATAACGAAGGCCGGCATCATCAAATATAGCCTTCATCACATCTCGCCGTCTTCGGTAGATCTCCACATCGACACACTCATCCAGACAATCGGCCAGAACCTTCTGCATAAGTGCAGGGGCATTGACAAAGCCGAGTATGCGGGTGGCAAGGATCATGGCGCCGACAATCTCTTTCTTCTGAGCAAGCACAGGGCTCAGCGCGATGTAGCCGATGCGCTCTCCTGCCAGCGAAAGCTCCTTGGATGCCGAGGTGACAACCACGGAATTAGGGATGTGCTTGAGCACGGAAGGAACCTCGCGTTTGTCATAGACAATGGCCCGGTAGGGCTCATCAGAAATAACCACCACATGGGGATGTTTTTTGATCAACTCACCGATCCCCCTTAAGATGCTCTCCGGATAGACCCTGCCTGTGGGGTTATTGGGCGTATTTATGATGATGGCCTTGGTGCGAGGGGTGATTTTCTCTGCGATCTTGTCCATGTTCGGGAGGAACTGCTCGTCGCACTGGGCAACAACAAGCTTTCCGCCATGGTTGTCGGCATAGAAACCATACTCCACAAAGTACGGTGCAAGGACAAGCACCTCATCACCGGGATCGAGAACGGCCTTCAGGACTACATTCAGACCGCCGCCGGCTCCACAGGACATGATGATGTCGTCTCCCGTGAGGGGGACTTCATACATGCCGGAGAGATGTACGGCAATGGATGAACGGACATCTGCATAACCGGCATTGGCCATATAGCCATGGAACATGGTCCTGGCGTGTGTTGCCATGGATTCAAGGGCATGACCGGGGGGGGGATGTCGGGGTTGCCGAGGCTGAAATCAAATACATTGTCTGGGCCGTGGATGGATTTCAGCCGGGCCCCTTCCTCGAACATCTTCCGGATCCACGAGGCATTTTTCATAAATTGAAGCATCTTAGCCGAAACAGACATAACTACCCCCTTGAAGCCCTTAACAGCGGATGATAGCAAGCATCGTCTGGAATGTACAGGTGAAACAAAAGTGAAAGCGCCAGACATGAAATGGGGTATGTTTTAAAGCCTTGTAGACCGAAAAAAGTGATGTTATCGTGTTCCGCATGAAGGAGAATGTTTTGGCATGTATTAACGAAAGGATTTTTTAGGCCATGAGAGAAAGAATACGATCACCTCTGATCATCAGCATACTGCTGGGTGTGATGATCTTTGCCGTGTACTTCAATATCTTTGGCAACAGCCCCACCAACTGGGATGACCCTGCGATTTTTAAAAACACCTATTTCCATAGTCTTACGTGGGATAACCTCAAGGTAATACTGACATACCGAACCGCCGCCACCTACCAGCCCATGAGGGACATGAGCTATATGATCGACTTCAGCATCTGGGGTGATAAGGACGAAAATATGGTGGTCTTTGGTATACATCTTCAGAGCATCATCCTCTATATCCTTATGGTAATTGCATGTTATGCCTTTTTGCGTGAGCTTTTAAAGGCCTTTCATGATGATCCAGACGAGTGTTACATCTGGGCGGCTCTCACATCCGTACTCTTTGCCATGCATCCTGTGCATGTGGAAAGTGTGGCGTGGCTTTATGCGAGAAAGGAACCCCTGCTGGGCCTCTTCACCTTCATCTCACTGTGGGCCTTCATCAAGGCCCGGCTTGACTCCTGGAAGTATTACCTGTTAAGCGCTGCAGCACTCTTACTGGCCATCATGTCCAAGCCCACGGCTCTCATCATCCCCGGAGTCATGTTTGTACTTGACATAGCTCTGCAGGCGAGGTTGAAAGAGCCGTCGTTCTGGAAGAGGCGGCTGACTCTGTATATACCAATCCTTATAGTGGTTGTACCCATGATCGTCCGGCTCGTCACCATGATGCAAGACACCGGTGGCATCAAGCCCTACCATGGCGGAAGCTTTGCCACGAACCTGCTGGCCGTATCCCAGATCCTCATCAGTTACATTAAACTCATTGGCTTTACTGTCAATTATTCAGCGGACTATCCCATCCATTTGTACTCCAACCCGCACACCTGGCAACCATGGATGTTTTTAGGGCTCAATGTGCTGTTTATCATCAGTGCGGTAGTGGCTTTTATGAAAAAATGGTATCTCTACAGCTTTTTTGTTGCATGGCATTATATATTCCTCCTGCCGGTATCCCACATCTACCCCATATCCCAATTCATGACAGACCGCTATGCCCTGCTGCCTTCTCTGAGCTGGTGCATGCTGCTCGGATACTTGCTCACCAAGCTCTGGCATCTGAAGCTCAAGCACAGCATCCTTTCCAGAAGTTTTCCCATGGCCCTTGCCATCGGTTTGTTCTGCTTTGTGACACTCTTTTATGCCTACATGACTTTCAGGCAGGGCAGTATCTGGAGAAACAGTCAGACTTTGTGGGAAGACACCCTTGCCAAGTATCCGAATTCAAGCCCGGCAAACGTTAATCTTGCAGCAATCTATATTCACCAGGGTCGCTTCCCCGAGGTCCAGGAACTCTGTTTAAGGGCTATCAAGGCCTTGCCCTATGACTATCTCGCCATAAGCAATCTTGCCCTGGCCCAGATGATGATGATGCAGTATGATAATGCCGTAAACAACTATAAACAGGCCCTCAAGCTCAAGCCCGATTTGCCGGAGGCCCGGATGGGCCTTGCATATGCTTATTTCGGGAATAGAGATTATATAGACGCCTATGAGATGTACACCAGGCTCTTTCATGATAACATCACAGGCTCCCCTCACTACATGATGAATGCATACTACCAGCTCGGTTTTTCCGCATGGAAGATGGGCAGGAAGGATGAGGCTTATCACTACCTTGCCCTTGCAGAGCCGGGAATGCGCCAGGACAAGTTCCTCCTGAGCGACCTGGCCGGAACCTACACGAGCATGCAGGACATGAACAAGGCATATGAGCTGTACAGCGCACTATACCCCATGCTCGATGAAGGTGATGCAAAGAACAAATTAAGCATGCTTCTGAAGGCACTCGAAGATCGATTGAAGCGGCCTAAGAGGTAATCTATTCAACTTTTCGTTTGGGCGAGATCATCACCAGTGCATAAGTGTTTTCCGCCCGGTAAGAATCCAGAACCATAGAGTGCATACGTCCCTTCAGGCCTTCGAGCAGCCCGCCTAGATCCGATGTGCTCACTGCCAGAAAGGCCGAGTCATTCAAGGGCACGATATTTCTATCTACAATCATTGCATCGGCATTCACTGCGCTCATGTATCCCCGCATGATAAGGTCATCTTCATACACAACCAAGGGTCTGTTCCTGGAAATGCCCTCCATATAGGATATCTTACGATCCCACTGGTCCTCGGGGCTTAGAAACGCCATATACCAAACAATAAAGGCAACTGCGGACACAATGAGGATAAACTGGGCGGACATCTTGCGCCTAAAAGTAAAGAAGATGAAGAGCAATGTTGCCGCGAGAAATCCTGCCGCAGCAATGAGTTGCTTTGTTTGTATTGCAAACCCGGATCGCCAGGGGAGCAGCAGGATCACAAACGAGCAAAGAAATGCGGTAAGTCCGGAAACGACCATCATCCAGAAGCCCAGAGAACCTTTATTTTCACCATGGAAAATACTTCGTGATATCCAGCACCCGATAAGCGGTGCAGTAAAAACCACAAGGACCGTGGCGTACTGGGGCAGGCTGGAAGACGAAAACCAGAGCATGAAAAATCCCAGTATAATGGCGATCCGCAGGGGCAGCAGTTTCCGCCAGGCCTCTTGGTCCGAGGGACCTCCCCCATAGAGCCATGCAGGGATAACCAGGAATATCCAAGGAGATGCATAGGTGATGACAGCATACAAGCTTTTAAATAAGCCGAGATGATCGCCGGGTGAAAATGCCCCGCCCGTAAATCCTTGTCCCAGTGCAATCCTATATGATGTGAAATAGGCTATCATCGCACAGGCTATAATCATCGCGCCCACAATGAGATGTATGGAAAAAAGTTCCGAAGGGGCAAGGTCGAGCAGGATAAGCAGCAGTGCTCCAAGGAGAAAGAACATGAGCATGAAGTAGCCCCCGGTAACAACGGCCATCGCAGCAAGCACATACGACGGGATATACCAAAGAGTATGAAGCCGCTTAAGGTAGACCATCGAGAAAAAACCAAAGGCCGTCGCTGCAAGGGTAACAGGCAATGTCATAAGGTTCAATGTCCCGAACAGGGCGAGAAATCCCAGGCTCGTCATTGCCACAAGAGAGGATACAAAGGCACTCGAAAGGTCGAAGAGTGCGAGTGAGTAGAGAAAAACAAACACGATGAAAATACAGCCCAACACGCAGCAAACCAGCCTTGGGCTGGAAATATCCCTGATAGGAAGCAATGACAACACGCTCAAGATCATGGGATTGTGGCCCTTAAGAGGTGTGTTATTGAGCACCGGAACAAAGCGCTGCTGCTCCTGCATCTCTGTAATGGTCTGAAAGAGCCAGACCTCGCTGTCTCTGGGCGGGGTGAAAAAGGCCAACGGCATAAGCAGGGCAAGGCTTGCCGCCAGCGCGACGAGAAGTGATGCGGCAGATTTCAGTGATATCACAGGGTTTGGCCTCCCAGCCATTATGAGGGATTACATGATGCACCGCGAAAGTGTCAAGACTTGAGATAGTACATTTGTTGGAGTTGACTTCTCAGATCACTGCCCGTAGAATTGGCCGATAGAAAGGGTATGAAGGTCTTGCATGGCATCCATAGGGGAACTGTTGAAAGATAAAGGCATAACAAGGCCAAAGGTTTTGCGCCGCAGTGACAACCGGGCACCTGATGAGATAAGGCAAGCAAAGATAATAAGAGGCTACTGCAAGCATGCAGTGGGCTCATGCCTCATCGAGATCGGCGATACCAAGGTGATTTGCGCTGCCAGCGTTGAGAACAAGGTACCGCCGCATCTGAAGAATTCCGGGACCGGCTGGATCACGGCTGAATACGGGATGCTGCCTGCATCCACCAATGTGCGGACCGCACGGGAATCCACCCGGGGAAGGACCAAGGGCAGGACCCACGAGATCCAAAGGCTCATCGGGCGTTCACTGAGGGCCACGGCCTCACTTGCAGATCTGGGTGAACGGACGGTCTGGATTGACTGTGATGTGCTTCAGGCCGACGGAGGGACCCGCACTGCAGCCATCACCGGCTCATACGTTGCGCTCCATGAAGCCGTCAATTTCATGCTCGATCATCAGCTCATTGTAAAAAACCCGTTGCTGGAACAGGTGGCCGCCGTATCGGTAGGCATCATCGACGACCAGATCCTCCTTGACTTAAGTTATGAAGAGGATTCGAGCGCTGCTGTCGATATGAACGTAGTCATGACCCGGACCGGCAAGATCATAGAGGTACAAGGCACGGCCGAGAAGGCCCCCTTTACACTACAGCAGATGATGATGCTCATCCATCTCGCCCAAAAAGGGATAGGTGAGCTTATGACAAGACAGTCACAAGTCCTCGGGATCCCATGAAGGTGCTGGTCGCCACCTCAAACCGGGGCAAGATAGGCGAAATCTCCCAGATACTCTTCAATACCGGCATTACTATCATTACTCCGCAAGAGGCAGGCCTTGAGCTTAACATAGAGGAAAACGGCAATACCTTTGAGGAGAATGCAATATTCAAGGCCCTTGCCTGGCAGGGTGCCAGCGGATATCCAAGCCTGGCTGATGATTCCGGTCTGTGCGTGGACGCACTTGATGGAAGGCCGGGGGTACATACTGCACGGTTTGCAGGAGCAGGGGCCTGTGACAAGGAGAATTATGAGCTTTTGCTCAAACTCATGGAAGGTAAAAAGGACAGGAAGGCCCACTTCACGTGCGTAGTGGCCCTTGCCATATCTAAGGACAGGGTGATTACGGCAACAGGCCGATGCGACGGCGTCATCTTACATGAGCCCATTGGTGAGGGCGGGTTCGGCTATGACCCAATCTTCCTTGACCCTGAAACCGGCAAGAGTTTTGCCCAGCTGACAAACGACGAAAAAAATACGCACAGTCACAGGAGCCGGGCGCTTGTGGCATTGAAGCAGAAACTTAAGAAACAAGGCCTGATCCACGGTTCGTAAGCGAGGGCCGCGACCGTTCTCCTTGGCTTATCACCATACAGAGGTACGGGAAGGATGCCTGCTTCTGCCGCCCTTAACCTTAATAATCTTAAGTTCTTTCCTATACAAGGAGCTGCAGTGACTCGTAACAAGATCCCTGCATGACAATCCTGAGCCATTGGAGTACAAAGGATGTCTCCTTAAAGAGGAGAAGGTCATACAATATGCCGTACGCCCTCATAGACCATACTGCCGATATCGGGATGAGAGTGAACGCCCATAGCGTTGAAGGCCTGTTTGAAGAGGCTGCTCATGCCCTTGCGGACATCCTTGGCGGTCGAATCGATGAAGGGGAAGAGGAAATTATAATCGAGACGCAGGGTATCGACCAGGTGGACTTGCTTGTGAGATGGCTCCAGGAAATCCTCTATCTCATCGAGGTAAAAGGCTTACGGCTTAAGGCTGCAGCCATCCGGAGGCTGACTGATACAGAGGCACGAGGTGTCGTTCGAGGTGCGTATACCGGTAAGCCGCTGACAACCGAAATCAAGGCCGTCACCTACCACAACCTCGATATCGCACATATTGACAATGCCTTTGTGGCAACCATTATTCTCGATATGTAAAGGGAGATTAAGCCATGATCGCCCTTAAAGTAAGACGCATTGATCCCTTTCGCATCGAGATTGAAAAGGCCCCTCCCATGCGGACCACCGGCCTCATCTATGCCAACCATGCCATTGAGCGGACCCTTGAACACGACAATGTGCTTCAGCAGGTAGCCAATGTAGCCACGCTGCCCGGTATTATCGGGCCCTCGCTTGCCATGCCGGACATCCACTGGGGCTATGGATTCCCCATAGGGGGTGTGGCTGCATTCTCAAAGGAAGATGGCATCATCTCTCCGGGCGGTGTGGGCTATGACATAAACTGTGGTGTTTGCTGTATACTGACCGGCCTTAAACTCGACGAGGTGAAGCCTTCTCTGGACAAGCTTCTCTCATCGCTGTTCAACAACGTGCCATCGGGGGTAGGATCGAGCAACAAGGATCTTGCCGTCGGAAACAAGGAATTTAGCAGTGTGCTTGAAAATGGTGCACGCTGGGCCGTGAGGAAGGGCTATGCACCTCATGACGATCTTGATGCCCATGAAGACGGAGGTTGCATCGAAGGGGCCGACCCGGATGCGGTCTCAAAAAAGGCCATTGAGCGCGGCCAGCCCCAGCTTGGAACCTTGGGCTCGGGTAACCACTTTCTTGAGCTCGATGTGGTCGACCAGGTCCTGGAGAGCAAGACGGCCAATCATTTCGGGATTTCCGAAGGCCAGGTGGTGGTTCAGGTGCACACCGGCTCCCGCGGTCTCGGTCACCAGGTGTGTGACGATTACGTACATGAGATGTTGGCTGCGGCCTCGCGCCACCGCATCAGCCTGCCCGACAGGCAGCTCGCATGCGCACCTGTTATGAGCAAAGAAGGGATGGAGTATTTCACGGCAATGGCCTCTGCTGCAAACTTTGCCTTTGCCAACCGGGAACTCATCGTTTTTCTCATTCGTGAGACCTTTGAACATGTCTTCGGGGGCTCCTTTGAAACGCCTTGGCATGCGGCTGTTGTATGACTGCTGCCATAACATTGCCAAGATGGAGCGAGTCATGTGGGAAGGCTCTGAAGAGGAGGTATGCATCCACCGCAAAGGTGCCACCAGAGCATTGCCGCCTGGTGACAAGAGGCTGCCCCAGAGGTTCAGAAAATGCGGACAGCCTGTGCTTGTACCCGGCGATATGGGCAGAAAGTCATTCATCATGGTGGGTGCGCAGGGCGCATCCGAGACCTTTTACAGCGCATGCCACGGCGCGGGAAGATTGCTTTCCCGGCATGAGGCGAAGAAGCGATCAAAGGGAAGAGAGATCCTTGAAGAGCTGCGTAGAAAGGACATTCACGCCATGGCTGCTTCACGCGCAACCCTTGCCGAAGAGATCCCTGAAGCCTACAAGGACGTCTCGGATGTAGTTGACACGATGACCGGGGCCGGCATCGCCAAAGCGGTAGCCCGGCTCAAACCCTTTGCCATGGTCAAGGGTTAAATCAGCCTTCGGCCGGTTTCTCCTCTTCGGCACCTGCCGCCGCCTCTTCTACTTCTACAGGGGCGGCCTCTGCAATACGGGTGGTGACGAGCATTGCAATGACCTTTTTCTCGCTCACACCGTGGGCAAGATGAACGCCTTCGGGAAGCTTCAGGTCTGATGCATGGATGATATCATGCTTGTCCAGGATGCCGGAGATGTCCACCTCGATCTCGGAAGGGATATCGGCGGGTGAGCACTTGAGGTGGATGGATGTCTCCTCGTGTGCAACCTTGCCCTTGCCTTCCTTCTCCCCCGGCGACATACCGATAAATACCAGCGGGACATCCACCGTGACTTGCCGATTGGGGTCTATCTTCAAGAATTCAATATGAATGGCCCCACCCTTCAGTTTATCCCTATGAACCATATGGATGAGCACCTGAATAGTCTTGCCGTCGAGTTTCAGGTTCACCAGGGTTGTCCCATGGGACTTTCTATAGAGCTGTTCGAATGTCCGCTCATCGACCTGGACATGAACCGGCTCGAAATCTTTCCCGTGAATGATGCCGGGTATGACGCCCTGTCTGCGAAGCTTGTCGACCTTCTTCTTTCTGAGTGAGCGCTCGCTGACTTCAAGGGTGAGCTTCTGTTTTGCCGTCATACTATTTCCTCCACTATGTACTATGTAAAATAGAGACTCTCTATACTGGGAAGCCCTGGATCAAGTCAATGGGGAAGTCCATAACATAAAAAAATGCAAGGGTACACCCTTTCATATTATTACTCTTTCTCGCTGGCACATTACGTATTGCCCACTTGACATCGTAACCCCTTTGGGCATAATGAAGCCTCAATGATACTGGTAGTTTCACTACCGGTATCTTTTTCATTTTAGAGAAGGAACTGCCATGAAGCGAAGCCCCATTACGAAAGAAGGTTATGCCGCACTCAGGGAGGAGCTTGAGAGGTTAAAGAAGCACGAACGGCCGAAGATTATTGCCGCCATCGAAGAGGCCAGGGGACACGGAGACCTCTCGGAGAATGCCGAATACATCTATGCCAAGGAGCGGCAGGCCTTCATCGAGGCACGCATGCAGGACCTGGAGAATAAGCTCGGCAACGCGGAGATTATCGACACCACCAAGCTGCCTGCAGACCGTATTGTCTTCGGGTCCAAGTTCATCCTGTGTAATGTCGATACTGATGAGGAGATCAGCTACCAGATCGTGGGCGTGGACGAGTCCGACATCAACAAGGGCAAGATCTCGGTGGAGTCACCCATGGCCAAGGCCCTCATCGGCAAGAGGACCTCTGATGAGATAATCGTCGACACCCCCAACGGCAGGCGTGAATACGAGATTATCGAGATCGTCAGGGTTTAGGAAAGCCCAAGTCCTTCAATTCGGAGTTAAGGGCTTGGATCTATTGCCCTTTGGAAAGCACCCCTCAAGCCTTTTCCTTAAATATCATTTTACCGAAGCCTTGAACGCTTAAAAAAAAGAAAATGACCGGTTATGTAATTGAGTAACAGCACCGAAATATACTAAGGTGTGCAGCATGAAGATTAAGCTCATTGCTATCGTCTTATGTTCAATCTTTCTCATGGGTGCGAACGGACCTATCCAACCCACCTATACGGTCCAAAGCGGAGATACGCTCTCTAAGATTGCAGCCAGGTACATGCCGTATACCGCTGCCTATACAAAGAGGGAGCTTATAACCAACATCAAGGATATCAATAAGATTAACGGTGCCCTCTCACTCGGGCAATCCTTGAGCATACCGGTTGTCTATAACCAGCCTCTCAAGCCTAAGACTATAACGAAGCCGAAGGATTTTACGGCCAGGGGTCTTTATATGAATCCGTCCTCGGCCGGTACACGGTTTATCCTCGATTCTGCCGCCAGGCTCAGGAAATTTAGTGGGAACACCCTCGTATTTGATGCCAAAGATGATTCGGGCGCCATAACGTTTCCCAGTGCCATACGGGCGAAATACTGCCCTAACGAGAAGTATACCCCGAATATAGAAGAGCTCCCGAAGATGATCGAATACCTGCATCGAATGGGTATCCATGTTGCGGCCCGGGTAGTGGTTTTCAGGGACCCGATCATGTCGCGGGTCAAACCGGAATGGTGCATCAATAGAGAAAAGCAATGGCTGAATCCCGAAAACCCGGAGGTACAGGAATATATCCTTACCGTGGTGAGAGAACTCGCAGATAGCGGTCTGGATGAGATCCAGCTCGATTATGTCCGGTATTTTGCGGACGGCAAGACCACAACGGGCAAGGAAGGCATCCAGCGGACCGATGTGATCGCCGGATTGCTCAAGAAGGTACATGAAATTACTGCGCCCAGAGGCATACTTTTATCCATGGACATGTTCGGGATCGTGATCTGGCAGAGGGATGAGGATGTGCTCGTGGTAGGCCAGGACATTACCAAGATAAAGTCCTATGTGGATATCATCTCGCCCATGCTCTACCCATCACATTTCAGCGCCGGGTTCGCAGGGGTGAAGAACCCTGCTGATGATCCTTACCGTTTTGTATTCAGCGGTATAAAAAGGATGAAGGAGCTTGTAGGAGAAGAGGTGGTCATCAGACCGTGGCTCCAGTCATTTCCTCTCAGGGTGACACGAGGGTTCGGCCCGAAATACATACAGACCCAGATCAAGGCCGCCAATGATGCCGGAGGGACGGGATGGCTGCTGTGGAGCCCGGGGAACCACTACACCGATGCCTATGTGGCCATGCAGAATCTTCCGAAGCCGAAACCCGAAGTTCATGAGGCAGGCGTTGGAACAAAGACCAAGGAACCTAAACAGCCAACACCGGTAAAGAATACCTCGCCATTACCAACAGTGCAGCCGGTCGGGGCTAACCAGCAGACACCACCTGAGCCGAAGCCCGGCGTGAAGTCATGATCCTCAGGCAATTACTTAATACCGTATTCTGACGTTTGCGGGCAGTTTCCCGATAAGTATGTCCACTGTTTGCTCGACCATCTCCTCCACAACCTGCCGGGCAGGTTTGATATCATGGATGATACCCGACACCTGGCCTGCAAAGCCCCCCATATAGTCGTCCATATGAATGTTCATGAAGTCCGCGAACAGGGCGGAAGAAACCAACACCTGCATGGGGAATGGAAGCGGTTCGAGACCCGATGAATTCCACAAATCATGGAATTTACTGTAGCTCGTACGAGAGGTCTTGCCCGTGATAGCAGTGCTTACCCGGGTGTCCTCCTCAGTTGAGGACAGGATGCGGTGCTTGTTCACATCCAGGGCCCCTGCTTCATGCGTTGCCAGGAACCGGGTCCCTACCCAGACACCCACACACCCCATGGCAAGGGCGGCAGCAAGCCCCCGACCATCGCCAATGCCGCCGGCAGCGAGCACCGGGACATTACCTACAGCATCCAGCACTCCCGGAAGCAGAGCCATGGTTCCGACCCTGCCGGTATGGCCGCCTCCTTCGAACCCCTGAGCCACGAGCAGGTCAATGCCGGAGTCAGCCATTCGCCTGGCGTTCTTCACATTGCCCGTGATTGCAAGCACCTTGATGCCATTCGCATGTGCCTCCTCCACCATGAAACCCGGGTTACCCAGCCCCGCGCAGAAAAGCGGAACCTTCTCCTCGATACACACCTTCACGGCCTCAAAGGGTCTCATGGTAGTGGTGTTGAGTCTCACCATGATATCCGCACCGGGCAGCCCGAGCTCCTCTCTTACCTTGTTGATCCAATCCTGATGAGGTTTGGGAAGGGTTTTCAGCGCTGCACTCAGCGGTATCTCCTTGATCTCGCCATAATCAATGCTCTTACCTTCGACAACGTTCTTGGGAAGCAGAAGGTCAACCCCAAAGGGTCTGTTTGTACGTGCCCTGATATCGCGAATGGCCTGCCGCATTTCATCCACGGTGAAGCCGCTTCCGCCCAGCACACCGAGTCCGCCGGCTTCAGAAACCGCAACCACGAGTTCCACAGGTGAGCCTGCCTGCTCCCCGATGAGCACCGGACCCATGCCTGCGCACACAATAGGATACTCGATCCCGAGCATGTCGCACAGTTTGGTCTTAAGAATTCTTCTTGCCATAAAACCCCTCCATAAAAACTAATTACACATAAGGTCTCTCATCTTTTTTATACCAGCAAACATACACCCAGCAGGCCCTTTCATTCACAAAAATCGGAACTGGGTCTGCGAGGTGTACGAAAGTTCCGAGCATGTTGGGAACCTCATGCACGGTGAAGCCGATACCCTTGTGTCCGCTCTCTACAAGCTCTGCCTCATCCTGAACGAATCCGTTGGCCCCGCAGTCGCATTGAGCAAACCAGACATCCAGGTCCTCAATATTTATGGCATGCCGTTTCCCGCAAAAGGTGCATCTCGCAACCAAAGAATTCATATACTATGTATTGAAATAGCCGGGCCTCTATGTCAACAGGCATGATTGTATTAAAATAAGATAGTATATGGTAAATTCACATGGATGAACCATCTCGAAATAAATACCTTTTTATATTATAATGAAACAAATTTTAGGGGGGCCATATGAACATCCGTCCTTCTCTTACCTTTATTATCTTCTTCTCAGCCATCATTTCCACCCCGCTTCTCTATGCAGCAGAGCCGGATATGCCGGGTAAGATCACACAGGAGACTATCTCACACGGAGGTATTGAGCGGACATTCCTTGCATACATACCTTCGGGTGAGCTCTCTTCCCCGGCCCTTATCATCGTTCTGCACGGCTCCATGGGCACGGGCAAGAAGATGCGCGAGGATGTATGCGGGGGTCAGTTCGATCGTCTTGCCGAAAAGGAAAAGTGCATCGTGGCCTATCCGGATGGTTACAAAAAATACTGGAACGATTGCCGCACCGTACCCAAAGATGATGCCCACACGCAGAACATCGATGATGTGGGGTTTATCACCAAAGTGATCGAGACCTGCTGCACAAAGTGGCATGTAAACTCAAAGAGAGTCTATGCAATCGGCTTTTGCAACGGCGGGCATATGTGCTACCGGCTCGCCGTTGAGGCACCGGACAAAGTTGCAGGCATCGTTGCAATCGGGGCCTGCATGCCTGCAGCCGGTATGTCAAAGTGTAAAACACCTCATACAGGTATGCCTGTGATGATCGTAAACGGGACCGAAGACCCCGTTAACCCCTTTGAAGGAGGCATGGTAAGGCTCTTCTATGTGATTTCCAAAGGGGAAGTAATATCAACCCTGGAATCCGCGCGTGCCTGGCTTAAAGACGAAGACCGCCAGAAGCAACCCAAAATAGAGCCAATGGATCACCACGACCTCACTGACGATACACATATCGAACGACTTACCTGGCCCGGTCCGAAGGTGCGGCTTTACATAGTCCATGGCGGGGGCCATACGATACCAGGCGGAAAGCAGTATTTACCCATATTTATCGTGGGCAGGGTGAGCCGGGACATGGACACGGCAGAAGAGGCCTGGCGGTTTTTCATCGAGAGCAGGGAATAATTTAAACTAAAATACTTACCTAAGACCCTGTCCCTGCTTTAAAAGAAGGCTTTCGAGTGTTTTCATTACTCACCATCTTGAGGAAATATTCGGTCATCGGGCTATCTTCCGTAAGCTCGGGGTGGAACGTAGTGAGCAGGATATTGCGCTGCCGTACGGCAACGATGTCTCCATCGAGCTCTGCGAGGATCTTAACATTTTCGGGAACAGAGCATATCTTAGGCGCCCGGATGAATACCATGGAGAACTCTCGATCCGTTATGATCGAGGAGCCCTTTACTATTCGGCTATAAACCTGGGAGCCATAGGCATTCCGCTCCACTTGTATATCAACGCTCTGCCATATACCTCCCTTGGCAAGAAGGACGACACCTGCGCATGTACCCCAGACCGGCAGGCCTTGACGGATCAGCTCTTGAACCGGCTCTTTGAGTCCCGAAGATGCGATGAGCCTCCTCATGGCCGTACTTTCTCCACCCGGAAGGATGAGGCCGTCAATGCCGTCAAGGGCAACAGGCCTCCTGATGAACCGGCTGTGCACGCCATGCCGTTCGAGGTTTAATCTGTGCTCGCGGACATTACCTTGAAGCGCCAGGATGCCGATCATCATTACCATCCTCGCTTGGCAAGCCGCTCTTCATCCGGCATGGTCCTGACATCAAGACCGGGCATTGCATCTCCAAGGCCTTCGGAAACCCGAGCGATCCATGCGGGATCTTCGTAGTGGGCTACAGCTTCGACGATTGCCACGGCCCTTTTCGAAGGATCGGAAGATTTGAAGATGCCCGAGCCCACAAACACGCCGTCGGCCCCAAGCTGCATCATGAGAGCGGCATCAGCCGGGGTGGCGATGCCGCCGGCAGCAAAGTTCACCACCGGCAATGCCTTGAGTGTCCTGATCTCCATGATGACCTCAAGGGGGGCACCAAGGCCTTTTGCAAAGCTAAAGACCTCGTCACCACTCATGGAGCACAGGTCGCGTATCTGCTTCATGAGGGTCCGCATATGGCGGACTGCTTCCACGACATTTCCTGTCCCTGCCTCTCCCTTTGTCCTGATCATGCTCGCACCCTCAGCGATCCTGCGTGCCGCCTCGCCGAGGTCCCGGCAGCCGCACACGAAAGGGATCCTGAAGGCCCGTTTATTGATGTGGTGCTCCTCATCGGCAGGGGTTAATACCTCGCTCTCGTCTATGTAGTCAATCTCGAGTGCCTCCAGCACCTGGGCCTCAACGATGTGACCGATCCTCACCTTTGCCATGACCGGGATGCTCACGGCCTCTTTGATGCTTTTAATGATCAGCGGGTCGCTCATGCGCGCAACCCCGCCTTGTGAGCGGATATCTGCAGGCACCCTTTCCAGTGCCATGACGGCAACGGCACCGGCATCCTCTGCAATCCTGGCCTGATCCGCCGTGGTTACGTCCATGATCACGCCGCCCTTGAGCATGTGGGCAAGCCCTCTGTTCACAAGATCCCGTTCTGATATTCCGGCCATGGTCTCTTTCTCCTTATTGTTATATAACAATTTACTCTATAAACAATTAGTGTTATATTAATTATCAGCAAAGTCAAGGGGGATTATGGTGAGGTACAAAGAGGTGGCCGGGAGACTTGCCGGAGATATCCTGAAGAGAAAGAGGCCGGGAGATCGCCTGCCGGGGGTAAGGGAATTGGCAGGGCAAGAAAATATTAGTCTGGTGACGGCCAGAAACGTATATCAGTATCTCACCACAAAAGGCCTGGTAGTCAGCCGTCAGGGGTCAGGCACCTTTGTGGCCTACGGATCGTCCGGGGGCATAGTCGACATGTCGGCCATCCGCCCGCCTGAAGAGCTTCTGTTGTGGGTGGGCCCTCATCTGAACATCACCCTTGAGGGACTCCATACCTACGACCCCCCGCAGGGCTATGAGCCCTTAAGGATTCAGGCCAGGAATTGGCTGGGCCTGCTGGGCATCGATCATACCCCGATTATCACGGCAGGATCACAGCAAGCCCTCTTCCTGGTCGGACTTGCCCTGTTGAAAAGAGGTGATGTCGTTGCGGTGGAGACCCCGGGCTATATGGGTGCGGTAAGGATCTTTGAATCGCTTGGAGCCGTTGTCAAACCCATACCCTATATCTCGAGCAGAGAAGATCTCCACCAACTACAAAAGTCAGGCATCCGTATGCTCTACACCATGCCGCAAGGACACATCCCTACAGGCAGGTCCATCCCTGCGGACTTGAGAGACGGGCTTTTAGAAATCGCCCGCACAAAAGACTTCTTCATCATCGAGGACGACCCGCTCTCCGAGGTTGTCGGCATCACCCCGTTGAAGGCCCGAGACACCCACGATCGTGTCATATACATAAAGAGTCTTTCGAATATCCTGGGCCCCGGTCTGCGCATCGGGTTTGCGGTTGTACCGGAGGCCATGTACAGCAGCATCATCCACCTCAAGGAGATCAATGACCTCTCACTCTCAGGCATCCTCCAGCGCTGTCTTTCCGCCATGCTCGCCTCTTCGGACTTAACAGAACATGTCAAGCGACTCAAGACAGAGCTGCAAACCCGCCAGGCTTATCTTTCACAAACTACGGCATGGACCACCGGCGGGCCCTGCCTGTGGATGAAAACAAAGGTGCCAAGCCGCATCAGCCAGGAAAAACTCCTCGACCTCGGTGTAAGGATCACCCCCGGAGACATCTATGGAGCGCGGTGGTCTCACTACATCAGGCTCTCTCTGCTCACGCCCTCCCGCTCTGATTTCGAACGGGCTGTAGGGATTGTACAGGAATACCTCAAAGGGGTGACAGGACCCGGGCTGACGGAGTTTTAAGCTGCCTGACACACCTTAATTGCCGCACAGAAGCCATACGATTAAGGAATGGCTCTGCACGTTTAATAACTTTTCCCTTTCTTCGGATTGTCGGATGCCGTGGTGGCCGAGACGACCTGCGACGGGAAGAAAAAGATGTTCGAGCTCATTGCTGATAAGAAATCCATGTTTGTCATGGATCTTCCTCAGATGCCGGACGAGGCTGAGGCACGGCAGAACTGGGCGTGTGTGATCGGCTCGACAGGCTCATCGATCGCTTCAAGCCCGATGCGGTCATCGACATAATCCTGCATGCCTGCCATAGCTACAATGTGGAATCTTACAAGGTCGGCGAGCACGTAAAAACTACGCATAAACTACCCTTCCTGAAGATCGAAACCGACTACTCCGACGGCGATGTACGACAAATCCGCACACGAGTGGAGGCGATGTTTGAGATGATTTGAGAAATACAAGGTACAATTATTACCCCTCTTCCTAATGTTGACTCACCCGAGGAATTAGGGCACAACCAGTTAGATAATGAGCGAGGAGGAAAGCCATGGCACGTGTGTGGTTTGAGGACACAGCCCAAGGTTTGGATGCTGCAGTCTCAGGGTTATTCGATGCCTTCGGGGGAGCGGCGGGCCTGCTGAAACCCTCCAAAGATGTCTATATTAAGGTCAACGGTATCGACTTCAAGCCGCACGTTTATACGTCTCCCGAGGTGGTGGCGGCCGCAGTAAGGTACTTTAAGGCCCATGGGGCCCGGAACATCTACGTGATGGAAAACAGCACCCAGGGGAACTTCACCAGGCTTGTCTACGAAATCACGGGCATGAAACGGATGTGCGATGAGACGGGCGCCATACCCATATACCTCGATGAGACTGCCGAGATGCCCCTGTATCTTCAGAAGTTGGAATCCTTCATCAACATCCCTGACTTCATACACGAGAATCTTATCCGGAAGAGGGGGGAGAACCTCTATATTTCCATGCCCAAGCTCAAGAGCCATTCCATGACCACTGTTACCCTGGGTATTAAGAACCAGTTCGGGCTTGTCCACCAGAAGAGCCGCATCGCAGACCACAACTTCAAGCTGCACCAAAAGCTCGCAGACATCTATGCCAATATCAGGCCGGACTTCACCCTCATAGACGGGATCGAGGCCACCAACTTCGGCCACTATCCGGCCCTCAATCAGGAATCGGCCAGCGTGGTGCCGATGAACGTCCTCATAGGCGGGGACGACCCCATGGCCGTGGACGTGGTGGCGGCGAAGTTCCTGGGCTTCGATCTGGACGAGGTCCGGCATCTGAAACTTGCCTCCGAATATGGCTTCGGTGAATCAAGGTTCGACCAGATCACCATCGAGAACAGGGATCTCTTCGATGGTCGTAAACAGCAGTTTTCCTGGGACCTCCTGGAAAAGTTTCCCGAGGGCGTGCGGATCATCAGGGGAAAGACCCTGTGCTGCCGGGAAGGGTGCAAGCGGAATACCGAGGCCGTGTTGGAGGTCTTCGGCCAGGACTTCCGCGGGAAGGGCGGCTTCACCATCCTCATGGGCAAGGGGATCGACCCTGTTGAGGTGGCGGGCATAACAGGCCCGGTGCATATCGCAGGCGACTGTGCCATGGCCGAGTGGTACCAGGAGCTCAAAGGCAGGCTCGGCACACGCAAGGTCACGGTCTCGCCCGGGTGCAACAACCTGGCAAAGACCATCGACGGGCTCGGGAAACACATGAAGATCCCGCCCATGCGGCTCGTGCCCATTAATCCGCTCAGATCCCTGGTATTACTGCTCGAAGCACACCTGCACGGCACCAAGGCGAATATCACGAATGCTTTCAGATTATAAAAGGGCGGAAGATGCACGCTAAACCAGGAGCGCCTTCAGGCGCGACCCGGTTCCAAAGTAGCGGCTAAAGCCGCTCCTACAAAAAGCTCCTGAGTTTGTCCTCTTCTGAGACCGCTTTTCTCATCCTGTGGATGACTCTCCACCCGCCTACTTCTGAAGGGCCTTGAGTATTCGTGCTGCTGCAGCGGCGGCACCCACGCTGTTGCCGATGTTCATGACCATGACCCCCGGCACACAGCACTGGAGCATGGTGGAAAGGGCGGCCTCGCCGAGGCCGCCATGGCCATACCCTATGGGCGTGGGGACTGCGATGATGGGCAGGTCCGTGAGCGAGGCCATGAGTGTGGGCAGCACGCCGTCCATGCCGGCAAAAACGATGAGCACATCTGCGTCCTTTGCCTTTTTAAGGCCGAGAAGCGGCCTGTGCATGCCGGATGCGCCCACATCGAAGGCCTTGATGAGATCGAAGCCCAGTTCCTCCAAGATGAGTGCACTCTCCTGCGCATACGGGACATCCGCTGTGCCCGCGGTGATGATGCCTGCGCATCCGCGCATTTTCTGAGATGCAAGGCCATGCCTCTTTATGAGCAGGAGCCTTCCGGACTTAGAAACCTCTGCGCGTTGAAACTGCTGCCTGATGAGGTTTTCTTTTTCTTCATCGATGATAGACACAAACACATGCCCGTTCTTCTCAAACAGGCTCCCGGCAATGGAGACAACCTGGTCGAGGGTCTTACCTTCGGCAAAGATTACTTCGGGAAATCCGATGCGGTGAGATCGGTGGAGATCAAGGAGGAAGTCTTCCCCTTCCTCGTAGAGCATGCGCATGAGCCTTTCCTGGACCTCGTCGGCGCTGAGCTCCCCCCTCTTGTATGCATCGAGCAGATTCTTCATGGCCCCTCCCGGAACAGTTATGCCTCCTGCCTATTTTCCTGCATCACCCTTTTCACCTCATCCCTGAGAACGGTTATCGGGATACCTGTCCTGCATGAAATGTCAAAGAGGTCCGTATATTCAGGCTTGGTTCTGCGTGTTCCATCAGGCAGAACCACCTCTTTGATGCCCACTTCACCATACCTGGTTTTCACCCGGTATTGATGCCTTGGCAGGATGAGGCGCCGGACCGGATGATACCGCACACCGATGGTGGAAGTATGCATGAGGAATGCAGAAAGCACATCCTGAAGATCCGCTTCTTCGCATAATGCCGAAATGGTAAAGCCGGGCCTGCCTCGCTTCATGATTCTCGGGTTGATGCCAACGTCCTTGGCTCCGGCGTCCATGATCCTATCCAGGGCTGCTCCGGCATCCTCCGGCATCATGTCATCTATATCCGCTTCAACCTTAAATATGTTCTCTGAATCAAGGGTAGTATCAGCATCACAGAGCATGACACGGCAGAGGTTGGGCCAGTTCTCGAACCTCTTGCTGCCGCACCCATAGCCCACTGATTCGATGATGAGCACTTCAGGAGGATCGCCTTTTTCTGCCAGGGCCTTAAGCACTGCCGCCCCCGTAGGCGTAGTAAGCTCAGCCTCTATGGGAGAGGGCCTCACCTTGATACCCTCCAGCAGCTTCACCGTGGCAGGTGCAGGTATTGGGATCATCCCGTGAAGTGAATTCGTCAAACCGCTGCCCAGCGGAACGGGCCTAGAATAGAGAGTTTCTACGCCAAGATAATCGAGAGCTGCCGCTATGCCTGTGATATCGAGGATGGAGTCAAGGGCGCCGATCTCATGGAAGTGAACATCCTCTACCGCACACCCGTGGACCTCGGACTCGGCCTGTGCCAGCGCATGGAAGATCTTTTCCGCTCTGTTCCGTACCGCCGCGGGAAGCTTGGTAAGAATAGTATCCCGGATGGAGGCATAGGTCCTTCCCTCGTGAGATTCGGGTATATCGAACCTGAGGCCGATGCAGGAGATGCCGTTTATGGAATCCTCTTTCGCGTGCATGGAAAACGGTTCGATATTGAGCTTGCCGAAGATTTCCTCAAGGTATTCGGTGGGGCACCCGAGGTGCACGAGACTGCCTAAGAGCATGTCCCCACTGATCCCGCCTATCGGATCAACGATCAATATCTTCATACCTATCCCCTGCGGTTTGGGAAACCGGACCGGATGCCTTTTTTCAGGAGTACCTTTTTTTTCCGAAGACATCAAGGTCATAGTGGCATGACGGTCCATAAGATCCGACGGTAAAAGTATTGTTAATGCCCATTTCACGAAAGGGATTTTCTTTTTGCATGTGTTCGTGTATGAAAAGAAGACGCTATTGTCTCCGATGAAAGTTCAGTTAGGGAGCACCGCGTCTTAAAAACTCAGGAGAAAAATCAGGAAAGGAGAGAGATATACATATGAATTATCTGATCCAGCCCAAGAAGTATAAGAGCCTTATGGCCGATGAAGGTTCAAAGGCCATCATGGACAAGACAGTGGCCTTCTTCGAGAACATGGGCAAGCAGAGGCTGCTCGACGATTACAACAAGAAGATCTGGTACCGGGAGTTCATCGATTTTCTCGCCCGGGAGCGGATATTCTTCAAGCTGCTTACCCCCAAACAGTATGCCGAGGGCGATCCGGATGCCCGCTGGGACACGGCACGCAACAGCGAGTATTCCGAGCTGCTGGCCTTCTACGGACTGGGATACTGGTACTGCTTCCAGGTGACCATATTAGGCTTGGGCCCCATCTGGATGAGCCCCAACGAGAAGGCCAAGAAGAGGGCCGCACAGCTGCTCAAGGGCGGCGCCATCTTCGCATTCGGGCTTTCCGAGCGTACCCACGGCGCTGACATCTACTCCACCGAGACGACTCTCACCCCCAAGGGCGACGGCACGTTCGTGGCCAACGGCGAGAAGTACTACATCGGCAACGGCAACGAGGCCGAGATGGTCTCCACCCTGGGCAAGGTCAAGGACGGCACCGACGATTACACCTTCTTCGCCACCAACTACCGCCACAAGGCCTACGAGCTGAAGAAGAACGTCGTCAGCCACCAGGAGTACGTATCCAACTTCGCGATGCATGACTATCCCATCACTGAAGATGACATTCTCTCCCGGGGCCCCCATGCATGGGACTCGGCGCTCAATACCGTGAACATAGGCAAGTTCAACATCGGCCCGGCATCCATCGGCGTTGCCGAGCACTGCTTCTACGAGGCCATCACCCATGCATCGAACCGCATCCTCTACGGCATGAAGGTAACCGACATGCCCCACGTGCGCAAGAACTTCATGGACGCCTGGCTCAGGCTCGTGGCCATGAAGATGTACCAGCGCCGCTCCACCGACTACTTCAGGGGCGCGAGCGCCAGTGACAGGCGCTACCTGCTCTACAACCCCACGAGCAAGATGAAGGTGACCCTGCAGTCCGAAGACGTCATCAACCTGCTTTGGGAGGTCATCGCGGCCAAGGGCTTCGAGAAGGACACCTACTTCCACATGGCCGCCGGTGACGTGCGCGGCCCATCCAAGCTCGAGGGCACGGTGCACGTGAACGTGCAGCTCATCAGAAAGTTCATGAAGAACTATTTCTTCACCCCGGCCGAGTACGCCCCTGCGGCGCCCGACTTCTCGCTGAAGGACGACTCGTTCCTGTTCAACCAGGGCCCCACCAAGGGCCTGGGCTCGGTCCAGTTCCACGACTACAAGCCCGTGTTCGAGGCCAACAAGGGCCTGCCGAACGTTGCCACCTTCATCAAGCAGATCGGGATCTTCAAGGAGATGCTGGAAAAGGCCGGCCCGGACAAGGCCCAGGACATGGATCCCTCGTGGTCCCTGCCCGTAGGCGAGATGTTCTCCATCGTGGTCTACGGCCAGCTCATCCTGGAGCAGGCCAAGTTCGACAAGGTGGACCCGGACATCATCAACCAGATCTTCGACTTCATGGTGCGCGACTTTGCCCATTTCGCCCTGCAGATCTACGGCAACCACAACTCCAAGGACGCTCAGCGCGAATACTGCACGAAGATCATGCTCATCAAGGGCGTAGCGAACCCAGAGCAGTACAACAAGGTCTGGGAAAAGTATGTGTCTGTTTTGAACGGCGAGTACGCAATGAACGAATAGCAAAAGATATCTTCTAGAATGAGATCGGGGAGGGCGAAGGCCCTCCCAAAATCTTTTTATTCAATGCCTGGATCTGAATTCACCTATTTTAGGAACAAGTTCCAGACATCTCCCTGGGCAGTGTTGCTCCCGAGGAGATCCAGATGACCATACCCGTGAATAATATCCGTATGGGTTAAGGAGTATGTATCGAAAAGGGGATTTCTTGAGAACCGATATACCCCTGCAGCATAACTCTGGACCAGAGGCCAGTCAGTTATATCTATTCCAGGCAACTCTGAGCTCCAGATCAATGAAAAATAGAGCAGACCTTCATACGTGAAATCACGTGGATAAGGGGTCCGGGACTCACCGGAATCTACTTTAGGGAGGAGCAAGGAAATGAGCATCAATGACTTTAGGTCCGTATAAGTTGAGTCTACATACTGGCCTGACTTGATCAGCTGTTGAAAAATGTACTGAGAACTAGCTGCATCACCTGATTCATTGTAGCTATAAATATCTAGCGCAATAACCTTTTGAAAGAGATTATCTGTGCAGGTACTTGCAAAATCGAGGGCATATGCCGCTCCGAATGAATGGCCTAAAACCCAGTATGGAAGCTTAATCTTCGCCTGGATTATCCCGATGATCTCCTGGATATCTGCTTTATGTTCTGCCATCCCCCAATTTGCCATGAAATCATATGGTATTCCTGATGGCACATTGTCTTCCCTCGGGGTGATGCCCACCACTAGATACCCGGCGTTGCGGAAGAAATGAGCGAGATTGTTGTCAATGGGTGTAAAGAAGCTCGAGTTGAAATTTACACCCCCACCCGGGAGCAGGTAGATGACCTTCTTTGCGCTGGATAAGTTGCTGCCCAAAATCAACGGTCAAGGGATACGTCTTATCATTGAAGTTGACCTCAAACCATGACCAACTGAGCGTCACCACATTTTTTGTAGTAGTAGTCGGGGGGCAGCAGACTGCAATGATGCTATCGCATTCTGCGCAAGCTGGCGTCCTGTTGCCTCATATGCATATGTTGTATTGGCGAACAGGGCTGCAATAATGAGGACAAATGCCAATGTGTACTTTATTCTGGTTTTTTTCATGATACACCCCCTCTGATTTGTCATGGTAGCTAAGCAACGATAAAAAATACGTGCTGTTTATTATTCTCGTTGGAATCCAAAGCAACATACGAATTGCATTTTATAGTATTTAATGGGTAAAATTTTACACAACCTTTTTTAGAATATAATCCACTCAAACACCATGTCAATATCTGGATAATAATCTGCCCGGACCATATTGAAAAGGGAGACGGATCACTTAATATCCAGAAAAGGAGAACGGCCATGATGAGCGAAAAAATTCTCGTCACCGGTGCGACCCGGTCTGAAGGAGAATGTACCATGATGATACCGGAACGGATGAATTTCATTGAAACGCTCAAGCCGGGCGGACCTGAGGTCATGCGGCTGGGCACCGGGCCCGTGCCGCAGCCCGGGGACGGCGAGGTTCTCATCCGGGTGCTGGCCGCAGGCGTGAATTATCCGGATGTTCTGCAGCGCATGGGCGTCTACCCCCTGCCGAAAGGTGTCAGTCCGGTGATCGGCCTGGATGTGGCGGGCCAGGTAGCGGCCGTGGGCCGGGCGGTAAAGTCAGTGAAACCGGGCGAGATGGTTTGCGCCCTTACCAACGGCGGTGGCTACGCCGAGTACTGTGTCGCCCCCTGCCCGCAGTGCCTGCCCTGGCCGAAGGGCTATGATGCACTCCGGGCGGCAGCGCTCCCCGAGACATATTTCACGGTCTGGGCGAACCTGTTCCAGATCGGCAGGCTTACAAGGGGTGAGTCGGTGCTCGTGCACGGGGGGGCAGGCGGCATCGGTATCACGGCCATCCAGCTCGCGCGTGAATTCGGCTGCCGCGTCTTTGTTACGGAAGGGAGCAGGGAGAAATGCGACGCCTGCGTGAAACTCGGCGCAGAAGCTGCCATCAACTATTGCGAGACGGATTTTGCGGAAGCACTCCGCGGACTTGTTGGAGACAGGGGCGTTGATGTGGTGCTCGATATCGTAGGCGCCCCGAACACGCAGCGCAATCTTGGTTGCCTTGCCATGGACGGGCGGCTGGTGCAGATCTCCGTTATGCAGGGATCAATAGTCGAGATCGACCTCATGCACGTGATGTCTCACCGGCTGGTCATAACCGGTTCCATGATGCGGCCGCGCACCACTGCCGAGAAGGGGCGGATCGCGAGCGAGCTGCATGAATCGGTGTGGCCGGTTCTGGATGCAGGCCGCTGCGGCCCGGTGATACACAAGGTCTTTCCGCTGGCCGAAGCCGGCGAGGCACACCGGCTCATGGAAAGCGGCATGCACATCGGGAAGATCGTGCTCAAGGTGGCCGGCTAGGGAAGGCCATGGTCCCCTTCATCTTTTGACTATACCCAGATGAGATCGCAGAAATATTCATTGCGGATGAAGATAATCGGCAATGTATCTCCTGATTCTCCTGATCACGGGTACTGGAATTTTCAGAGCCCAGACTATATATAGAGAGAGAGCGAAAGATGAAAGGAGAAGTTCAATGAAACGGCCGCCATTCAGGTATAAGGGATCATTTATAGTCAGTCTGTATCTCCTGTTTCTGATGCCGGCAATGATTCATGCACAAGCAGAGCAGGCCGGACAGGCCTCGCCTCCGTTGGCACAGCAGCTAGTCCGTGAAGGAGACTTTGCGATCAAGCTGGATACCGCATTGGGCCTCGGATCAACCCAGGATGAAGTTGAGGCCGAGAGCCGACTCGGTGAAGTCGGCATCGCACCGCGTAATGGGTGGATCGCCGATTACCCGGTTACCCCCGACGTCATCACCGAGTTACAAAAATCAGTGAGTGATGCAGCAATTGCCCAAAGGCTACCCGACGAAAGAGATGAGGCCCTGCATATATTCCAAGACACAGTAGCGGACCTCAATTTATCCATAAGGCCTTATGCCTCCAATCAACCCCGCCCATCAGGTCCCGGGCAATCACCCGATCAAACAGTGATAAACAACTACTATTCCAACCAAGGCCCGCCGGTAGTGACATACTACGCACCGCCTCCTGACTATGATTACCTGTACTCATGGGTCCCTTGTCCGTTCTGGTGGTCCGATTTCTGGTTTGCCGGGTTTTTCATCCTCCATGATTTCCACAGGATCGAATTCGTGAATCATAGGGCAGTATTCATAACTAATCATTTCAATGATATAAGAGATCATAGGGTTTTTCGTGTCGATGCCATATCGAGATTCAATGGAAGATCCTATGCCGGCATAGGTGCTCCTCATACTGGGAGAACCGTTGCCGGTACAGGTGCTCCTCATAATGGAAGAACCGTTACCGGTAGAGGCACTCCTAATAGTAATAGAGGTAACTATATCTCTACGGGGGTTCCGAGAAGCGAAAGGACCATTTTTAACGGGACCCGCACACGGATGATGTCCAGAACGACCGGCTCGCCCTCCGGTGGAGGCAGAATGCCCCATGGAGGCAGAGGTTCCACAAGAAAACAATAATAAGGTAAGCATAGATAAGGAGAAGGATGATATGCAAAGGCGACTTTTGAGAGATGCGGGAATATGTACGATCAGCCTGTTTCTGCTCTTGATGCCGGCAATGATCCTTGCGCAATCGGAGCAGTCAAACCCGGGCGCTCCGCCCGTGAGCCAGCCGCTGATAAATGAAGGCGGCTTCGCAGTCGAGCTGGCGTCTGCATTGGCCGTGGCAAATACCGATGACGAGGCCGAGGCCGAGAGCTCTCTGGGAGAGCTCGGCATTGCTCCGCGGAATGGGTGGATTGCAGATTATCCGGTTACTCCCGACATTATCGTTGAGCTCCAAAATTCACTTGCTGAAGCTGCTGCTGCCGGCAAGCTTTCGATGAGCAAGGACGACGCCCTGAAGAAGTTCAATGATGTTACAATAGGCCTTGGCTTGTCTCTCAGTCCTTTCATTGCCGGAACAAACTACCAGCCTACCCCTGCAGGCTGCGCGAATTACCCGAACCCTGCGGTGGTAAACGACAGCTATACAGAGGAAGGTCCGCCGGTGGTCACCTACTACTGTCCTCCGCCGGATTACTATGATTTGTATACCTGGGTTCCTTGCCCGTTCTGGTGGTCCGATCTGTGGTTCCCCGGATTCTTCATCCTGCACGATTTCCATCGGATTATGCACCGGCATAACAAGGTAGTGATCATCACCAATCATTTCAATGAACTCAGATCCCACCGTGCCTTCAGGATCGACCCCATGGCAAGATTCAGGGGGAGAACATTCGGCGGCATAGGCATGCCCCGGCATATGGATTCTATCCCTACGGGGATTCCAAGGAGTGAGAGAACGATCTTTAATGCACCGCATGCTCAAGGAGTGCCAAGCGGCAGAATGGGCAGCCCGACCCCTCACGGCGGTGGTTGGATCAGCCCGCCCCCGAGCGGCGGCGGTAGAGGCGGAGGAGGGCGAAGAAACTGATTCATCCCCTCTTTGACAAACTCCATATCCTGCTGATAATGGTACGGCATCGGCCGGAAGTTTTAAGCAGAATACAATGGTCTGCTTTTCATAGCAGGTGGTCGCAAAATGCGACCACCTCGTATGAAATCTCCTGGAGGTGTGAAGCACGATGTCCCCTGAGAATGAGGTAGTAAGGGTCGGCATAATCGAGCAGCGCATCCTGTTCATACGCGGCGAAAAGGTCATCATAGACGCCGACCTGGCCGAGTTGTATGGGGTGCCCACAAAGCGCCTGAACGAGCAGGTCAAGAGAAACAAAGAACGCTTCCCCCATGATTTCATGTTTCAGCTCACGCCTGAAGAAAAGGCCCTGCTGGTCGCAAGCTGCGGCCACCTCGAAGGCCTTAAATTTTCCACAGTCCCTCCCGTATGTCTTCACGGAGCATGGTTCCATCATGGCCGCCAGCGTGCTCAATTCTGCAAAAGCCGTAGAGGTGAGCGTCTTCATCGTACGGGCCTTTGTAAAACTGCGCCGGGTCATTGGAGAACACAAGGAGCTCTCAAGCAGGATCTACAAGATGGAAATAAGGCTGGCCGACCACGACGAACAGATCCTCTCCATGGTGAATCTCATGAAGCAATTGATGAAGCCTGGGTCTGCAAGGAAGAAACCGCGCATAGGCTTTATCCCGGAAGAATCCGGATAGAAGAAAAGATATTACACAGGATCTTTCAGCAGTGAATTGGGTATTGTGTCCCCGGGAATTCCGTGTCCGGCGTCCCAGATTACTCGCCTCTTCAGCTTATCCTATCACCTGCACTAAGTCCACGACAGGACCACGAGGTTCTCTCATTATGGCAAAATATATTTTGTCATAATGCTTGACAAAATATATTTTGTTATGTAGTTGAAACATAAAGAGTCGTTTGGGAGGGTGTTTATGGGCAAGAATGCTTTAAATGTTGTAATAGGGCAAGCAGCACGGGGCGAGAAATATTTACCTCGCACCAACATTACCGACGAGATATGGAGGAAACTTGAGGGTGGCAGCAATCTTCTGCTGGTAGCTCCCCGGAGAGTTGGTAAATCATCCATCCTCTTTCATCTTTTTGATAATCCAAAAGAAAAGCTGCTCATCGCCTACTATATCAGTGAATCAGTTAACAATGAGAATGAATTTTACAAGAAACTCTTTCACCATATCCTGGGGGAAATGACCACTCTCCGAAGATACGGGGCAATCATCAAAACATTGGCAAAGGAATTTTCTTCCTGTGTCGAGTCTGTCGGACCTGATGGGATCAAATTCCGTCCGGGTAATTCCGTTGACTACTGCGATGAATTGCGCAAGCTCATGCAGAAAGTGATCCTTAATGATGACAAGATAATCGTACTCATTGACGAGTTTGCATCAACCGTTGAAAATATCGTGCAGGATGAAGGAGCGCGGGCGGCAATCCACTTTCTGGAAACGAAGAGATCAATCAGGCAGGACCCTGCAATGCGAAATAAACTGCAATTCATTTATGCAGGATCAATCGGTCTTGAAAACATTGTCAGCAAGATGGAACCATGTAAACCTTGTTGCCGATTTGGCCCCCATATCTGTCACGCCATTGACAAAAAAGGAAGTGAAGAAATTAATAAACATGATTTTTGACGGATCGGAAATTACCCTCGGAGAGGGTGCATTTGAATATCTTCTGGATGTTATCGAATGGTGGATTCCTTTTTACTTTCAAATCATCCTTGATGAAGCATATAAAATCATTGAGGAACGGGGCTCGACGGTTATTACCAAGGGCGATATCGAAGCTGCAGTAAAAAATGCCTTGAAGCAGCGCATATATTTCGAGCACTGGTTCGCCCGATTGAGAAAGGCATATAAGTCGAATGAATTTTCCTTTGTCAAAGAACTCCTCAATGTAATCTCTGAGAAAAAGAAAATTCCCTCAAGCGAGATATTTAATTGTGCCGTGAAATATGGCCTTGAGAATTCCTACACTGATTTGGTGAATGCCTTGAAACACGATGGTTACATAAATAACAGCAATAACCCGACGGAATATCGGTTTAACTCCTCCCTGCTGCGCGAATGGTGGTATGCAAATGTCGCAAACTAAATCAAAACTTCCATCCCTTTTTAACCCGGCTATGCAGCCACCTGACGAGATCGTTGCGAATTTCGTCATAAGGTTGAAAGAATTCGATGAACTCTTCCATGCCATAAAAACCGACAATATGGCGAAACCACCACAGCATTATATGATCCAGGGCCAGAGAGGGTACGGTAAATCAACCCTTCTTTTGCGGTTGAAAATCGAGATTGAAAACGATAAAGACCTCCAGGACCGGGTCATACCGGTCATGTTCGAAGAAGAGCAGTATGGCATTCTCAATCTGGCGCGATTATGGGAAGAGGTAATTGATATCCTCGCAGACCGCGATGAAACCTTTGAACCGGTTGCCGTAAAGGTAGATGCCCTTCATGATGCCGATAACCCCGAGGAAGAGATCTATAAACTTCTCATCGGAGAACTGAAAAAGCAGAAGAAAAAGCTTGTCCTCCTCCTCGATAATTTCAACGACCTGATAGTAAAATTCACGCGAAAGGAAAACCAGAGACTGAGAGAGGTATTGCTTACCTCAAATTATTTGAGATTCATCGGTGCTTCATCCGCCTTGCTCGAATTTTACTATGAGTATAAAGAACCTTTATTCGACTTCTTTAAAGTCATCACTCTCAATGAGCTTGATCGCGATGAAATAATTCTGCTTCTCACCAAACTTGGTGAAACTTATGGGGCAGATGAAATAAAGACCATCATCAGGGAGCAACCGGAAAGGATAGATGCCCTGAGGCGCCTAACAGGCGGAGTCCCCAGGACTGTGGTGCTGCTTTTCGAGATTTTTGTCGATGATGTAGATGGCAATTCCTTCAAGGACCTCGAAGCAATCCTCGATAGGGTGACCCCGCTTTACAAACATAGGTTGGACAATCTTTCGACGCAACAGCAGGCAATCATAGATGCCATAGCTCAAAACTGGGACGCAGTGAGCACAAAAGAGATTGCAGCCAAGGTGAGAATGCCGAGCAAGGCCGTGTCTTCCCAACTCAATCAACTCGAAAAAAACCAGCTAATAAAAAAGATACCGACATCGACAAAAAACCATCTCTATCAGATCAGCGAACGTTTTTTCAATATTTACTATCTCATGCGCCTAGGCAAAAGACGAAACAGAAATCGTGTGCTCTGGCTTGTAAAGTTCTTTGAAATCTGTTGTGGCGACAAAGATCTTGAAGAAAGAACAAGAAGGCATATTAAGGCGATGCAGGAAGGACATCTTTACGACAAGCATGCCTTTTACGTCTCTCATGCCCTTTCCAAAACCCATATTCCTTATGATCTTCAACATGAACTGTTGGATGAAACAAAAAAATTTCTCACTACCCAAAAAAGCGAATATGTAAAAGATATTGACCATTCTCACATTGATATTTTCAAAGAAGTTATAGATGACGTGAAAAAGAAAGATTTCAATAGGGCTCGAAAAAAACTCGAAAATGATGGTTTTATGTCACCTCAAGCAAAGAGTATTCTGGCCTATCTACTTGAAATGGAAGGTGATTTACCTGGTGCCATCAGGTTTTATAAGGATGCTATCAAATCTAGTGACACGGTTGCTATTTTCAATTTTGCCTTACTGTATGATGATGAATTCAAGGACTTTAAGAAGGCGGAACAGTACTACAAGATGGCCGTTGAGAAGGGCCATACCGGAGCAATGAACAATCTTGCCCTGCTCTACGAAAATGAATTCAAGGACTTAGAAAAGGCGGAACAGTACTACAAGATGGCCATTGAGAAGGGTGATGCCAGAGCAATGAACAATCTTGCCCTGCTCTATTTTCAACTAAAGAAAAATAAACAAGAAGCTTTGAATCTTCAAAAAACAGCATATGAAAGAACAAGAGATGTAAACGAGGCTCGTGGGTACATGACAGTGCTGTTATGGAATGATGAAATCCAGGAGGCAATTAAGCTCTTTGAGTCTTTTTTTGATTCTGAGGAGATGCAGCACGAAGTTAACGCGAATATAAGCGATATTCTTCTTATGCTCATGGCTAAAAGGCAGTACAATTATGTCTACAAAATTTTTCAGAAAAACAAATACGATATCAGAGACAAGTATAAACCGGTCTACTACGCACTCCTTACCCTGATGGATGAAAAATATTCTGATGAGCTGAAAAAAATGGGTGATGAACTAAAAGAATCCGTCCAGGATGTTTTAAATATGATCAATAACCTGGAAAAAGATTTTGCGTAGAACATAGACGCGATGGGGACGTCTATAACAATAGAGGAGTCTTATTTTTTGACTTTTTAAAAAATTATCGCAACCAAAAGTCACGAATCAAGCCCTGACACTATAAAAATCTATGCAGTTCCGCCCCGCACGGGAGCTTTTCGATGACGGCCGAAAGGGAGGCCGGCCTGCGGTTCTGGTCTTGTTGTAAGACACCTTGTCCTTCCCCTTGATTTTTGTCACTGAAGTGCCCATATCTTTACACCCAGGGGAGGCGTATGGATTTTATTCTTTTCCTTGGGGCTGTCATCATTGGTTTCCTGGCTGCAGCCCCCATCGGGCCGGTCAATGTGCTCTGCATCCAGCGCACGTTGAACCAGGGCCGGGCGATTGGGATCATCTCTGGCCTCGGCGCCGCCACTGCGGATGCAGTCTATGGAGGCATCGCCGGAATGGGTCTGACCCTGGTCTCCCATATTCTCGTTAAAAATCAGATATGGATCCGCTTTGCCGGCGGGGTGTTCCTCTGCTACCTGGGTGTCAGGATCATCCTTGCGAAACAAGGGGATCATGCAGTCTCCAATCACGTGAGGGGATTCATGGGCGCGTATACCTCGGCACTCGTCATGACGCTTGCAAACCCTACGACCATCTTTTCCTACGGGATCCTGTTTGCAGGTTTCGGCATAATAAGCCCCCACCATGGGCTCGAAGCGGCCTGGTTTCTCGTGCCCGGTGTCTTTATCGGCTCGGCCATGTGGTGGGTCATCTTAAGCGGCGGCGCCGGCATGCTCAGGTCCAGGCTGAACGAATCAGGGTTTGCCTGGGTAAACCGCATCTCGGGCGCAATCGTCGCAGGGTCGGGTCTTCTCATGATCCTGATCTCAATAATCTCCCTGTGGCGTTGAGCAGGGAAGCATCCTGGGCTCTCAAGAGCTTCATCCCTGGAAACGCCTTCACTATGAAACCAATGACAACAAGGCATGCCTCGTGTATGATCGTGTCCTATGATTTTATTCCAACATCAGCCGAAGAGGAGGGAGCCATGGAGCTGACCGATGCCATCCTGCACAGGAGGAGCGTGAGGAAGTTCACCGATTACGTAGTCACCGACGGGGAGATCAAGCAACTTCTCGAGGCCGCCAGGCTGGCGCAATCCTGGGCCAATACCCAGGTATGGGAGTTCGTGGTGGTGCGCGACAAGGGAATAATCGAGAAAGTGGCCGGCACCTATGCCGACAAGAACCCGGGCACCAAGTGCTCGCTTGGCGCATCCGTACTCATGGTGGCTTGTGCAAAGACCGGCGTGTCCGGCTGCTATGGCGGCAAGGAAGCTACCAAGTTCTCCAACTGGTTCATGTTCGACCTCGGCATCGCGGTCCAGAACCTCTGCCTGACCGCCCATGAGCTGGGGCTGGGCACCGTGGTGGTGGGCCTGATGGACCATGATGCCTGCAAGAAGGTCATCGGTCTGCCCGACGGCTACGAAGTCGTCGCCGTACTCCCGGTGGGCAAGCCTTTGGCGGAACTCAAGCAGGGTCCGCCCCGCAAGGAGTTGAGCGCCTTCGTTCACCTCGACACCTTCGGGAAGGCATTCAACAAATAACAAGTTGCGTTAACTCCATAGATTCATAGGGAGGGGTTTACCGTGGCAGATTATGGTATCCGCTTGGAGCGGCACGACCACCTGGCGATTGTAACCTTTGACCGATCAGGCAAACAGAATTCTCTGGACGAGCATATGTGGGACTGCATGGAACAGGTGGTGGCCGACCTCAGGGCCAGGCTGCCCCGGGTGATCGTTTTGACCGGGGCCGGAGACAAGGCCTTCTGCGCCGGGTTTGACGTGAACCCCGAAAACCCCCAGGTTGCCCGCCTCATCAATGCCGTGGAGAAACACGAGAGCGGCCCGGCCATGGACCTCATCCGGCGTGTCAGGACCACTACAGACAGCCTGGTCATGCTGCCGGTGCCCGTCATTGCAGCCGTGAACGGCCTTGCCTACGGCGGCGGGGCTGAGATCGCGTCCCGCTGCGACATGCGGGTCATGGACCCGGGGGCGGTCATCTGCTTCTCCGAGGTGAGGCTCGGTCTCATGCCGGACCAGGGGGGTGTTGTGGGACTCACCCGACTCGTGGGCTCATCCAAGGCCGCAGACCTCATCCTTACCGCGCGCAAGGTAGGTGCACAAGAGGCCCTTGCCCTGGGGCTGGTGAACCGCATCAGCACACCCGGCAATGCCCTGGAGGAGGCCGTGGTCCTGGCGCGGACAATAGCCGAAAACGGCCCGCACGCCGTTCGGCACGCCTTGAAGGTGATCAGAAGCACCTGTGACATGACCACCATGAAGGCCCTGGAGCTGGAGACCGAAGAGGCAGTGGCCCTTATTGCGGGTGGTGAATGTATCCACGGCATCGCCGCCTTCCTGTCAAAGCAGAAACCGCAGTTCCCCGAGCCGGAATAGCAGCGCCTTATCTATGTGATAGAAATAATTGTTTAATAATAAATTTTCATATACAATTATCATCATGAATACGAACAAAGCAAAAACCTTGTTCGTCCTCATGGTCATAGCCGTTTTTCTCCTGTCTCCGGATACACGCAACAAGGTCCTTGCCGCCGATTCCGACTCATCAGAAAAACCTAAGATATTCAAGATAGTCATTGACCCGGGCCATGGGGGCAAGGCCCCCGGTGCGATAGGGCCGAATGGCGAGAAAGAGAAGGATATCACCCTGGTTGTCGGCAAGATGCTTGCAAAGCGACTGACTGAAGAAGGCTTCGAGGTCTTCCTTACACGGGAAGATGATGTCTCTTTGCCGCTGAATGAGCGGACAGCCTTCGCCAACACGAAGAAGGCAGACCTGTTTATTTCTATCCATGTGAATGCAAACGAGGCAAAGTCAACAGACGGGGTCGAGACATACTTCCTCAACCTGACTACCGATGCCTCTTCCAAAAAGGTGGCTGAGAGGGAAAACGCCATGTCCCCTGAATCCTTGCAGGGTCTCCAACTTATCATCAGGGATCTCATGCTCAATGCCAAGATAAATGAATCATCAAGGTTCGCCACATCCATCCAGAACTCAATCATCTCATCCTTAAGAAAGTCAGGTTATGTGGGGAAAGACCACGGGGTGAAACAGGCCCCGTTCTATGTCCTGATGGGCGCACAGATGCCGGCAATCCTGATCGAGATGGGGTTTATTACCAATGCTGCCGATTGTATGCTCCTGCATAATGATGCACATCTGGAAAATATCATCGATGGCATTACCTCAGGTATAAAGGCCTATACGGAAAACACAACTTATGTATATAACAATGGAATGAATAAAGAAAAGAATAAAGAAAAGAATTGAGATCGATGATATCCGATCCCAGAGGGAGACCTCTCCTATGACCAGGCGAATGGTGATCATGCTTGTGGCCGTCTTTGTGCTGTTCGGCGGCATCTTCGGCTACAAGGCCTTTATGTCAATGATGATGAAAAAATATATGTCCGCAGGCGGGATGCCCCCTGTTACCGTGTCTACAGTCAAGGCCGCATATGAGGTGTGGCAGCCGCAGCTCAAGGCGGTGGGGACCCTGCGGGCGGTCAAGGGTGTTGAGTTGTCCAGTGAAGTCGATGGCATGGTTCGTAGCGTTCATTTCAAATCGGGTGATGATGTCAAGGCAGGCCGGCTGCTGGTGCAGCTCAATACGGATCCCGACGTTGCCCAGCTGCACGTGCTTCAGGCCGCCGCCGACCTGGCGCAATCAACCTATGATCGCAACATAAAACTGGTTGAAGAGCAGGCCATAAGCCAGTCAACCATGGATGCCTACACCGCCGACATTGAGGGTAAAAAGGCCCAGGTCGCCCAGCAGGAGGCGTTAATAAACAAAAAAGCCATCCGCGCCCCCTTTGCAGGGCGCCTCGGCATCAGCCTTGTCAATCCCGGCCAGTTCGTGAAGGCCGGCGACAAGGTTGTCACGCTGCAATCGCTCGACTCCATCTACGTAGACTTCTACCTGCCCCAGCAGGAACTCTCCCGGGCACTGGATGGCCAGGCTGTCACCGTGACCACTGACACCTATCCGGGTAAGACCTTTAAGGGGACAGTGAGCGCCGTCAATCCCAAGGTTGACCCCCAGACACGGAATGTCCAGATCGAGGCAACAATCAAAAACCCCAGGCATGAGCTGCTGCCCGGTATGTATGCCTCGGTGGAGGTCTTATCTGGCGGGGCCCAGCGCAACCTGACACTGCCCAGGACAGCCGTGACCTTCAACCCCTATGGAGAGACCGTCTATATCGTGGAGGAGAAGGGTAAAACAAAAGACGGCAAACCGGCCCTTTTTGCCAGGCAGGCCTTTGTCAACCTGGGACCGTCACGAGGCGACCAGGTGGCTGTCACCGCCGGGATCAAAGAAGGAGATCTGGTGGTCACCAGCGGACAGCTCAAGCTCAGGAGCGGCAGTGCTGTTATCATCAACAACCGGGTCCAGCCCTCAAATGAGGCTTACCCCAAACCTCAGGAAGAATAAACAGGAAGATACACATATGCATTTCACCGATATCTTCATCCGCCGCCCGGTGCTGGCCACGGTAATCAGCCTGCTGATCCTGGTACTGGGGCTGCGGTCAATAGGGCTGCTGCCTGTACGGCAGTATCCGGCAACCCAGAATGCCGTGGTGACCGTCGCTACTACCTATTTCGGTGCAGACCCGGAACTCGTGTCGGGATTCATAACCACTCCCCTGGAAAATTCAATTGCCCAGGCCCAGGGCATCGATTATCTCACCTCAAGCAGCATACTCAGCCAGAGCACCATCCAGGCAAATCTGCGTCTGAACTATGACTCGAGCAAGGCCATGACCGAGATCAACGCCAAGGTAAACGCCGTGATCAATCAGCTGCCGAAAGACGCACAGCAACCGGTGATCAGCGTGGCCATCGGGGAGACCATCGACTCGATGTACATAGGCTTCTACAGCAAGGTGCTGCCTACGAACAAGATAACCGATTACCTGATAAGGGTGGTGCAGCCGAAGCTGCAGACCGTGGACGGCGTGCAGACGGCGGAGGTGCTTGGTGCAAAGCAGTTTGCCCTGCGGGCATGGCTCGATCCTGATAAGATGTCGGCCTTTGGGGTAACCGCCACTGACGTGAGCACCGCCCTGGCCAATAACGACTTCATATCGGCAGTAGGACGGACAAAGGGACAGATGGTAACTGTCGACCTCACCGCGGCCACAGGACTGCACTCGGTCGATGAGTTCAAAAACCTCGTGGTCAAGTCAATGAACGATGCCATTGTCCGTTTGGGCGACGTTGCAACCGTCACACTGGGGGCCGAGAATTATGACACTGCAGTAAGATTCGACAATGCGAGCGCTGTGTTCATCGGCATAAAGGTAGCGCCGACTGCAAACCTGCTCACTGTTATTAATGACGTGCACAAGGTTTTTCCCGAAATTGAACAGCAACTCCCTGAAGGACTGAACGGACGCATTGTTTACGATTCGACCAAGTATGTGAACAGCTCCATCAACGAGGTAATCCGTACCATCATTGCAGCATTGCTGATCGTGACTGTCGTGATCTTCTTATCGCTGGGATCGATCAAATCGGTGATCATCCCTGTTATAGCAATGCCTCTCTCTCTGGTCGGAGCGTTCTTCATCATGCTCGTCCTCGGCTACACCATCAATTTGCTGACACTGCTCGCACTGGTGCTCGCCATCGGCCTGGTGGTGGATGACGCCATCATCGTGGTGGAGAACGTACATCGCCACAGGGAGGAAGGCGTAGAGCTCATGCAGGCAGCCATACAGGGTGCCCGGGAGTTAGGCGGACCCATCATCGCCATGACCGTGGTGCTGGTAGCCGTATATATTCCCATCGGATTCATGGGGGGCCTCACCGGCGCCCTGTTCACCGAGTTCGCCTACACCCTGGCAGGGGCTGTGTTCGTATCGGCCATCATCGCGCTCACCCTGTCGCCCATGATGTGCTCCCGCTTTCTTACAGAATCGCGAGTGGGCGTGTTGAACCGCTTCACCGACTTCATTGACGGCCAGTTTAAGCTGGTGCGTTCCATCTATGCGTGGTTGTTGCACAGGGCGCTCAACTCCCTGGGTGTTGTGGGAGTATTCGCCGCGATAATCCTCTGCAGCAATTATTTCCTGTTCATCAGCTCCAAGAGCGAACTTGCGCCCCAGGAAGACCAGGGCATCATCATTACACTGGCAACAGGGGCCCCTGATGCCACACTGGAACAGACGGCAGTCAATTCAGTGCAGGTATACAAGATCGTCAAATCATTCCCTGAGACCGAACATGTGTTTCAATTTGACGGGGCCACGGGTTTGAACACCGCTTTTGCCGGCATGGTATTCAAACCATGGGATGAACGCACCCGGACAGCGGTGCAGCTGCAACCTGTGGTTCAGAAGCGGCTGGGAGAAATCGCAGGGGTTCAGGTGGTGGGGTTCCAGCCGCCGCCGCTTCCCGGGTCCAGGGGCCTGCCTGTGCAATTTGTGATAGGCACTACCGAACCTTTTGACAGGCTGAACGAGGTTTCACAGGCTCTGATGGCAAAGGCCCGGGCGAGCGGCATGTTCGTGTTCGTGGACACCGACCTCAAGATCGACAAACCGCAGACCGTGGTGGAGATCGACAGCGACAAGGCCTCCCAGCTTGGCCTGACCATGCGTGATGTAGGGAGCGCCCTTGGATGGATGCTTGGCGGAAACTATGTCAACTACTTCAGCCTGTACGGACGCTCGTATAAGGTGATTCCGCAGGTGATGCAGCGCTACCGGCTTAATGCCGATCAATTGAAAGATTATTATATCAATACATCAAGCGGGGCGTCGATACCGATTTCCACCGTTGCGAGCCTCAAAACCACTGTCGTGCCTGAGTCGCTCAACCATTTTGAACAGCTCAATGCCGCCACCATATCGGCAGTAACATCCCCGGGTATAACCATGGGCCAGGCATTGGATACACTCAAGACGATTGCTCTTAATGTGCTCCCCAAGGGCTACAGCATTGATTATGCAGGACAGTCCAGACAGTACATGCAGGAGTCGAGCGCACTGCTGCTCACATTCTTCTTTGCCTTGGTCATCATTTTCCTTGCACTAGCCGCCCTGTTTGAAAGTTTCCGTGATCCCATCATCGTGCTTATCAGTGTGCCCATGTCCATCTGCGGGGCGCTCATCTTCATCAGCCTCGGGATAGGGCAGGCAAGCCTGAACATCTATACCGAGGTGGGCCTGGTGACACTTATTGGTCTCATCAGCAAGCACGGCATCCTCATCGTTCAGTTCGCCAATGATCTTCAGAGCGAAGGCAAAAGCAAGCGTGATGCCATCGAGATGGCCTCGGCCATCAGGCTGAGGCCCATCCTCATGACCACCGGAGCCATGGTCCTTGGCATTATGCCGCTGGTTTTTGCATCCGGCGCAGGCGCTGCGGGCCGATACAACATGGGCCTGGTGATAACATCCGGCATCGCCATCGGCACCCTGTTCACGCTGTTTGTTGTTCCTGCCGTGTATATGTTAATGGCTACTGACCATGCCAAGCAAGCGGCAAGCCAGAGGGCGACTGAGGGAGAAGTACTGCCATCCTAAAGAGGGTGGCGAAGTGATCAGAAAGAAGTGAAGAGTGACTTGGGAAGTTGGAGAAGGTACGTAGTTTGTTTGGGAGATCCGGCCCATAGACGTCTTTCTTCTATCCGCGCAGCGCGTTGATGATGGCTGAGGTGAAGGCGACAAGGTCCTGAGGTGTGCGGGAGGTGATCAGGTTATCCGAGACCACGACTTCTTTGTCCACCCATATGGCTCCGGCATTGATCAGGTCGTCTTTGATGGAAAAAAAGGAGGTTACGGTCTTGCCCTTGAGTTGGCAGGCGCTTGCCATGATCCAGGGGCCGTGGCAGATGGCGGCGATGATCTTGCCCTGCCCGTCCATCTCATGCACAAAGTCTATAGTTGCCTTGCACCTTCTCATCATATCAGGAGAGTATCCACCAGGGATCACCACCGCGGCATAGTCTTTGGCATTCACCTGCTGTGAGGCAAGATCACTGACCATGGGATAACCATGTTTGCTGGTATACTCAACCCCTTTATCCGACCCGACCAGATCGACCTGAAACCTGGCTTCTTTCAACCTCAGGAAAGGGTAAAGTAGTTCCAGATCCTCATACATATTTTCCACCAGAAGAGCTATCTTTTTCATATGACCCTCCTGCATATTTGGTCTTAAGGAAACAATGAATAAGGCCTTTACCTTTAAAGTCAATAATTACGTTTAATCCTCAAGGTTTGTTTAGGGTCATCGACTCTATTTAACGTTATGCAATTTTAATTATTAACAAGTTTAACATATTCATCTCGTGCTTTTGCGTTTTCATCTTTTAAATGTAGTTCTTCAATTGCATTAAGGAGAGAAAGTGCAGCATCTCTCATTTCATTATTTTTATCATTAAGTAATTGTTTATGAACTTTTGAATTGATGACAAACTGATGTGTATCTGTTTTTAAATCAAATGAATAAAACAAGCGATCAAGCATATTATTTTCTGTGACATATTCAAGGTTTTTAACAGGGTAGCATTTTTCTAAAAGACCCTTTAAAGCTAAGAGACCCAGGTTATGCCTTGAAATAATTTTATATCCGCACTGATCATGCTTTGCAAAATTAACTATATCGAATCCATTAAGACAACTTGCCATGTTAGTAAGGTCTTGGGGTGTTGCTGTCACCATATATATCCCCTCCTCTCAATACATAGTTGTTAAACAAAGAACTTATATTTTTCAAGTCACACCCGGTGGTCTTCGCGGATGATGGTACGGCAGCCGCCGGACAGGCTTGGACGCCAGTTCTTGGGCGGCCTGATCTCCTTCAACCGGTCCAGCTGCCCAATATCTTTGAGCCGTTTGTAAATGAGCTGCCAGGCGCACGGAAGGCTGGGGTCGACTTCGCACCGGTCTTCACGCGAGCCGCTGCACGGGCCGTTCAACATGTGCTTCGCGCAGCGGGTGACCGGGCAGATACCGCCGTAGAGATGGAGCACACACGAGCCGCAGGCAGCGCATTTTTCAGTCCAGATGCCCCGTTCTTCCAGAATGCCGATGAAGGCGGTGTCGAGGCCGGCGTAAACCGGTTTGTCGGCAAAACGTTCGGCCAGCGCCTGCACGCCGGCGCCGCAGCCCAGCGACAGCACGGCGTCAGCCTGCCTGGCCGCCTCGGCGGCCTGTTCGAGGAAAACGTTGTCGCACTGGCGTTCTATGGTGAGCTCCTCGACCGTGAGGGCAACGTCCTTCAATTTGGCAGCCATGCGTAGCGCCGAGGCGATGATGCTGACTTCGCGCTGGCCGCCGGCGAGGCAGACCGTGACGCAGGTGCCGCAGCCGAGCACGAGCACGTTGCGGTGTTTTTCCACTATGGACAGCAGTTCGGGAATGCTTTTTCTTTGTGCGACGATCATGAGAGATACTCCTGTTCTAATTTGCCGCCCGATTTCAGCGGGCTGGGGCCTAGTTTGCGGACCGTTTCCACCATGTCGGTGATGGTGTCCGCCAGGGGCCGCGCCATGGCGGCGGAAATGTTGACCATGCGGAGGCGTTCCTTTTCGATGCCGATCTCCTCGAGCATGTCCCGGACGTAGTTGACCCGGCGTTTGGCGCAGAGGTTGCCTTCGATGAAATGGCAGCCCCCTTCGAGACAGCCGGCCACCAGCACGCCGTCCGCGCCGTTTTCAAGAGCCTTCATGAAGTATTCGGTTTCCAGCCGGCCCGTGCAGGGGGTTCGGATGATGAGCACGTTGGGCGGGTACTGGATGCGCATGGACCCCGCCAGATCGGCAGAGGCATAGGCGCAGTAGTGGCAGCAGAAGGCCACGATCTTGGGTTCAAACACGTCGGATTTCATAGACTTGACTTTTACCTCCCACCGGTTGCCGCGCAGGCCGCGGTTTCGCCGTCTTCCCGGTCTTCCCCGAGGTTGCCGGCGAATAGTTCCTTGATCATCACCACAAACTGGTCGGTTTCGAAATGATGCAGCTCTATGGCGCAGGCCGGACATTCGGCCGCGCAGATGCCGCAGCCCATGCACTTGGCTGCCTCGATCTGCCCCTTGCCGTCCTTGTTGCAGTAGGGCGCGGAATACGGGCAGACGGTGACGCAGGTCATGCAGGAAATGCACTTCTGCTGGTCCACATACGAGACCTGGGCGCTGACGTCGAGCTGCGTCTTCGAAAGCACGGTGGTCGCCCGTGCTGCGGCGGCGCGCGCCTGCGAAATGTTTTCGTCAATGAACTTCGGCGAATGGGCCATGCCGCAGAGGAAAATGCCTTCGGTCGTAAAATCCACCGGCCGCAGCTTCATGTGCGCTTCCACATAAAAACCATCGGCGTTGAGCGGCACCTTGAGCATGTCAGACATGCGCTTGTTGTTCTTAAAGTCCACTTCCACGCCCGTGCTGAGCACGACATTGTCGGCTTCGATCGCGAGCTCCTCGGGGAAGTCGGGGCTCTTGAGCGTGACCACCAGGTCATTGTCCTCGGTCACCTGGGGCGGGGCATCAGCCGCGTAGCGGATGAAGACCACGCCGGCCTCGCGTGCCTGCTGGTAGTAGATTTCCCGGAAACCGTAGGTCCTCACGTCCCGGTAGAGCACGATTACATTGGCCTCAGGATCCAGTTTTTTGACGGCCAGCGCGTTTTTAACGGCCATGGAGCAGCAGATGCGGCTGCAGTAGGGATGCTTTTCGTTGCGCGAGCCGACGCACTGGATCATGACGATGTTCTGTCCCCGGGCGGGCCACGACTTCTCGTGCAGCCTCTTTTCCAGCTCGGCCTGCGTCAGGACCCTCTCGGAGCGGCCGTATAAATATTCGGTGGTCCTGGCCGCCTGCGCGCCCGTGGCCACGATGATGGCGCCACCGGTGATCTCCTGGTTTTTGCCGTCCTGGTCGAACGACACGTGGAACTTGCCGATGTGGCCTTTGATGCCTGCGACCTCGGCCTGGAGATACGTCTTGATATGGGAATGGTTCCGGACCTGGTCGATGAGACCGGTGGCGAAGGCGGCGATGTCCTCTTGCTCGAGGGTACGATGGATGTCGTGCAGGGTGCCGCCCAGACGCTCCGCCTGCTCGATCAGATGGACTTCGAACCCCTGGTCGGCGAGCGCCAGCGCGGCTGTCATGCCGCTCAGTCCGCCGCCGATGACGATGCCGGTCTGGTCAACCTTGAGCGTTCCGCCTTCCAGAGGCCGGAGCCTGCGGGCCCGGGAGATGGACATATTCACGAGTTCCACCGCCTTAACGGTAGCGGATTCCGGTGTGGCCGAATGCACCCAGGAGCACTGGTCGCGGATATTGGTCATTTCGAACAGATAAGGGTTCAGGCCCGCTTCGCGCAGCGTCTCGCGGAACAACGGCTCGTGCGTCCGCGGGGTGCACGAGGCCACCACGACTCTGTTGAGCCGGTGTTGATGGATCATCTCCTTGATGTTCGACAGGCTCGTGTCGGAACAGGTGAACATGGTGTGCGTGGCTAAAACCACATTCGGCTCATGCTCCACCCGCTTGACCACCTGCTCCACGTCTACGACCGACCCGATGTTCATGCCGCAGTGGCAGACAAACACGCCGAGGCGCGGTTCTTCATCGGTGACATCGTGCTCGGTGGGATAGCTCTTTTTGGTTACCAGCGAATTGCGGGCAGGCGCGAGCAGTTCCATGGCCATGGACGCCGCGGCGCTGGCCTGGGTCACGGTCTCGGGAATGTCCTTGGGCTCCTGGAAGGCGCCGCCCACGAACACGCCGGGCCGGGAGCTGCACAGCGGCTGGAGCCGGTCGGTGTCGCAGAAGCCAAACTCGTTGAGCTTGATGTTCATGCCGGCGGCCATCCCCACCATGCTGTGCGGCGGCTCCATGCCCACGGACAACACAATAAGGTCGAACTCCTTGTGCGCTAGAGAGCTGTTTTCGTCGAAGTATGCAAGCTGAAGGTCTTTGCTGCCGGGCAGCTGGACGATCCGCGAGGGGATGCTCTTGATGTAATGGATGTTATCCTTGGCCCGGGCGCGCTCGTAATACTGATCGAAATCCTTGCCGTGGGCGCGGATGTCCATGTAGAAAATCGTGGCGTCCAGCCCCTCGACATGGTCGCCGGTGACGAGCGCCTGCTTGGTGGCCATCATGCAGCAGATGGAGGAGCAATATTCGTTGCCGCACGTCGTATCGCGCGAACCGACACATTGGATCCAGGCGATGCGCCGGGCTTCGCGGCCGTCCGACAGGCGGATGACATGCCCTTCAAACGGCCCGGCGGCGGACAGCATCCTTTCAAACTGGACGGATGTGATCACGTTGGGATAGCGGCCGTAACCGAACTCGCCCTTTGCGCGATGCATCGAATTCGGCAAAGCCCGGGGTCAGGATGACCGAGCCCACTTCAAGGGTGATTGTCCGTTCCCGCATCGCGTGGTCAATTGCGTGCTGCTTGCAGGTTTCGACGCACCGGTTGCATTCCGAGCATAGGGCGCAATTGAGACACCGCTCGGCCTCCGCGAGGGCCTGCTCCTCGGTAAGTCCTTTTTCAACCTCGTCGAAATTCCTGAGACGGTTTGCCGGCGAGAGCTCTTCCGGGCGCGGACGGGATTTTTTCTCGACCTTGTCGAGCTCTGGCAGGAGCTCCTGGGGAAGAGGGCGAAGCGTTTCCTCAAATCGACCGTCAAGCAAATCCTGGCCCTTCAAATACCGTTCGATGGATTCGGCCACCCGTTTGCCCGCGGCCACGGCATCGATCACGGACGCGGGACCGCTCGCATTGTCACCGCCTGCAAAAATGCCGGCAATGGACGTCTGCCCGGTCACCGGGTCGGCCTTGAAACAGCCGCGTTCGGTCTGGACGCTGATGTGACTCACGGTCTGCTCGTCCACCATCTGTCCGATGGCCACGATGATCTGGTCGGCATCGATGGTGGTGAGAACGTTTTCGTCAAAGGCCGGGTTGAAGCGTTTTTTCTCGTCGAAGACCCGGATGCAGCGTTTGAGTTCGATGCCGGTGGCGGAGCCGTTGCCGAGGATGCGTTTGGGGCCCCAACTGTTGCGAATCTTGATGTTTTCCGCGAGGGTGGCCTCGATCTCCTCCTCGTAGGCGGGCATCTCGTGCCGTGCTTCGAGGCAGACCATTTCAACATCCTTGGCACCCAGGCGCAGCGCGGTCCGGGCAACGTCCACCGCCACGTTGCCTCCGCCGATGACCAGCACCCGTTCTTTCACCGCGGGTTTTTTGGCCGAAGCCGCTTCACTTAAGAATTCCACGCCGTGCAGGACGCCCTTGATGTCCTCGCCTTCCACGAGGAGTTTGCGGCTCTTCTGGGCGCCGGCCGAAACGAAGATGGCGGCATAATCATTTCGGAGGGTCTGGAAGGTGACGTCCTGGCCGATGCGACAGCTATAGACGAACCTGACGCCCTTGCGGCGGATGATTTCGATTTCGTGGTCGAGTACCTTCTTGGGCAGGCGATACTCTGGGATCCCGTAGCGAAGCATGCCGCCGGCAGCGGGCATCGCTTCGTAAACCGTGACGGCAAAACCGGCATCAACGAGATCATTGGCTGCAGTAAGCCCGGCCGGGCCGCCGCCGATGATCGCGACCTTTTTGGCATCCGGCGCGCTTACTTTTTCCTCCGGAAGGGCCAGCTCGCCTGCCGCGAGCATCTCCATTTCTTTGTCAGAGGCGAATCGTTTCAACAGCCGGATGGCGATAGGAGCGTCGACACCCATCCTCGTGCATTCGGACTCGCAGGGATGGGTGCAGATGCGGCCGCAGATGGCCGAAAGTGGGTTACGCTCTCTGATGAGCTCAACCGCCTTGAGATATTCCTTCTGCTTGATGAGCTGGACGTAGCCCTGGACGTTCACCCTGGCCGGGCATGTCATTTTGCAGGGAGAATGGCCGTTTTTGAGGATGCCGAAAATGTTCGGGGTGGCCTGGGCGTAAAGTTTGGCAATGCCCTTGCGGGTTCCCAGGCAACGGTTGAACTCGTCCGGGATGTCTACGGGACAGACCTGGGTGCATTCGCTGCACCCTGTGCACTTGTCCTCGTCCACAAAGCGCGGATGCCGTCGGATGGTGGCCCTGAACCGGCCCGGTACGCCTTCCAGCCCCACCAACTCGGAAAGCGTCAGGATCTCGATGTTCAGGTTCCGTGCACACTCGACGAGTTTGGGCGAGACGATGCAGGTGGCACAATCGCCGGTTGGGAAAGTCTTGTCCAGATGCGCCATCATGCCACCGATGGCGGCGTCGCGCTCGACGAGATAAACCTTAAAGCCGCTGTTGGCCAGATCGAGCGACGCCTGGACGCCGGCAATGCCGCCGCCCTGCACCAGCACCGCGCCGATTTTCTTGTCGTCTGATTTACTCATGGCTGTTTACTTCCATTTTTTTAAAAACGTCTGCAGCCGGGACCATCAGCTTTTCAAACCCGAGCTCGCCGGGACGAAGGCCCAGGCAAAGCCCGAGCAACTGGGTGATGTAAATGACCGGCATGCGGTAGTTCTTGCCCGTCTCTTTGTTGATGTCCTGCTGCCGCACATCGAGGTTGATCTGGCACATGGGGCAGCTGACCGCGATGCAGTCGGCGCCCACCTGGACGGCCATGTCGATAATGGACTCGGTGAGCCTGAGCACCACGTCTGTCCGTGACAGCGACAGGCTGCCGCCGCAGCAATCGACCTTGCAGGGCCATTCGAGGCTGAGGCCGCCCATAGCGGTCACCAGGCGGTCGAGCGATTTCGGATTTTCCGCATCGTCGAACTGTAAAATCTCCGGCGGCCTGACCAGCAGGCAGCCGTAGTAGCAGGCAACTTTGAGGCCGTTAAGCGTTCGTTTGAGGGACTTGGTGATGGTCGGCAGGCCTACATCTTCGAGGAGCACTTCAAGGAGGTGGCGGACCTTGACCGACCCGTCATAATCCCTCTCGAGCGCGTCACGTACGTCCCTGCGGACCTCGGCGTGGGTGGAAATCTCGTGGTTGGCCACCTTCATCCGGTTGTAGCAGGCGGCACAATTGACGACCATGTCCAGCTTCATGTCCTGGACCTTGGTCAGATTGGCGGCGGACAGGGACACGGCGAGCAGGCGGTCGGTCTGGTGGCCGGCGGTGGCGCCGCAGCAGGTCCAGCCTTTGGGTTCCTCGAAATCAAGCTTAAGCGCCCGGGCGACCGCATACGTGGACTGGTTCATATCGCGGGCCGTGGATTCAGCCGAGCATCCGGGATAGTAGGCGTATTTCATGCTCGGGTTCCTCGGTTTTGTTTTGTTTTTTTGAATATGCGTTTCACGGTTTTCCGGTCACCTCCCAGCGGCGGCAGCAGTGCGATTTTTCCCTTCTTCAGCATGGCCGGGAATTTTTCCGTGTCGTTCATCAATTTGCCCGTGCCGAGCTTGTAGGCAGTGATCATGCCGATATCGTAGGGGCGGCCGAAGGTCTCGACCGTTTTCAAAAAGGCGCGGTTGAACAGCGGCATGTCGCCTTCCGGTTTTGGCGCGCCCCGTTCGAGGGCCAGTCGGCGCAACGAGTCCATGACCGCTGCCACGTCAATGCCCATCGGGCAGCGGGCAGAACAGGTTTCGCACGAGACGCACATCCAGACGAGGTCGCGCTCGAGCAGTTCCTCCCCGGCGCCGAGGTGCAGCAGCCGCATGATTTCCGACGGCCGGGTTTTGGCCAGCTTTGCCACCGGACAGCCGCTCGAGCATTTCTTGCACTGAAAACAGACGCTCAGGTCCACGCCGGTCAGCTTCTCGACGGCACTCTTCAGACCATGGCCGATCCTGGTTTTCTTGATGGTTATCATGATAATGATCTCCGGCTATTTATTCACGGCCAGTTCTTCAACTGGTTCTTCAGCCCAGACATCGTCGGTGTCCTCCAGGACAATGTCCTTTACATTGCCGGGAACAACCTTGCGATACACCCGGCACGGCTCGAGCTGCTTGCCGTTCACGGTCAAAAGCGCACTAACGGTTATCCCGAAATGTTTCTGGTTCTCCTCCAGGAACGGCAGGATCAGCTCCCAGTCGGCGTCGGTCACCTTGGCGAACATGCCGCCATTCAACTGCTGGTCCACCAGGGTCTTTCCCGGGTCGCGGACAAAAATGGCGCCGCCCGAAGCCAGCGAAAATAGGTTGCTGCCCGGGTAAGGATCGGCCAGCGGAACCGGTTTCCCTTCGTCGTCGAGCTTGACGCCGTTTAAGATCACGAAGCCGCCGCCGTTAAGCGGGTCGCCGGCCATGAAGGACTCGGCGAGGAAGTCGAGGCAGGTGCCGTTGATGACCACCTTGGGCCGGCCCACGGCGTTGATGAGCGGCCTTCCCGCCGCGTTGCCGAGCACATAGACCTCGCCGCCCTTGGCGCCGTACATAAAGGTCTGGCCCACGTCGCCGTGGATGACCATTTTCCCCAGCTTGACGATCTGACCCAGCTGGTCCTGGGCGTTGCCGTGCACCGTGATCGTCAGCCCGTCAATGCCCGAACCGAGATAATCGCCGCTGCTGCCGTACACGTCGATGATCACATCGTCGGTTTCCGGACCGAGACCGCAGCCGGTGTACCGCTGGCCGATGCAGTTGAAGCAGATGAAACGGCGCCAGCCTTTCATATAGGCGTCAACCAGCAGCGCGGCGTCGCAGTCGTTTCCTTCAGGTGGGAAATGGGCGGCGTCAATCACCAGCGTGGTTTCGTTTTCCTGCGGCTTCCGCAGGTTGCCGCGCGTCTCAAAATCAACGAGCTGGTACGCGCCCTTGGCGGCATCCTTGACGCTGATTTTGGGGAGGCTTGAGAACAGAGAGTTCAACTCGGTGCGTACGATGTGTAGCACATGGCTGCGTCTCTTCGCGCCGGTCGAGTAGCGCCGGTCGTTGAGCAGTGTCAGAACCTCTATCGCCATGGCCGTCTTGGAAGCTTCCTTCGCCTGATTAATGATTTGCCGGCAAGCCGAGCGGAATTCGTCGAATGTCCATTGCGGTAACCGATCGTGCAGCCACTCAAACACCACTATGCTGTTGTCCGGGATCAGTTTCTCGTTGATGGAGGACGCCAGCTTTTCGCCGGGCCCGGAGAGTGAAATTTCGTCGTTTGAAAAATCGCAGGACTCGGCTCCGCCGGGGATCGGGACCGGTTTGCCGAATTTGTCCGTGCAGGTGATCCGGATTTTACCGGCCGGATTTCTTTGCAGGTTGAAAATGAACGCCCCGCCGTCGTCATAGCTGCCGCCGCGCGCGTTCCAGTAGCGGTCCGCCACGGGACAAATCCGCTTGTCATCCTTCGACAGGCTCAGGAGCGTGGCGTCAATGGCCTGTTTTTCCGAGCAAATCAGACCCACCTGGACTTCGCCGTCGCAGAAGGCAAATACCTGGGGCCGCAGCATCGCGGTGTCGGTAATGCCCATCAACTGGAACTGCCGCTGGCGGGCGAGGTTGCGGGCAATGATGAAGAACCAAGGTCCGTCGGGCGAGCCGTGGATGTGGGTGGCCTGGATGGCCCGGTAAATCTTCTGCTTCTCCACCTCGAGCCGGTCGAAGTCCAGCTCCGTGGTCGGCGCTAGGGCTTCGATGATGTATTCCAGCGGGTAATGGTAGGTCCTACTGAGCAGGTCGAACAACTGCGCGGACACTTCCGTGTCGGTGAGAAACTGGGGATAGATATGGCGCTGTTTGAGATATTCACTCACCGAATGGTAGTTGGCAAAGTCACCGTTGTGCACCAGCGCCATGTCAATGGCCGCGAACGGATGGGCGCCGCCGGGGTGCCAGACGCGGCCCTTGGTGGGGAATCGCTGGTGGGCGATCCATACGTGGGCGCACAGATCCTCGATTTTGTAATACTTCACGATGGCTTCGGCATAGCCGACCACCTTGAGAATCATGATATCCCGGCCGTGCGAGAGCACGAAGGCACGTTTTTCGCCCAATGACGCGTAATACTTCTGATTGAGGTTGAAGCTGTTCTGGCTGACGAATTCGTCCTCCGCCTCGCCGTGGTCGAGCGCTTGCAGATGGTTCTTCTCGATAAACTCGCCCAGGACCCGCGGCTTGACGCGGACAAAGTAACGGCAGACATCCGGCGGGAGCACTTCGAGGCCCGGCACGGATTTCCAGTCGTCCATCTTGTCGAGCTGTGCGGAGGCGGCGACGTCGAAGAACGGCTTGATGAACTCCTCCTCGATTTCCGGACGCACCTTCATGTCGATGAACGCCACGTGCAGCAGGTAATGGCTGTCGAGAACCTCGCGGCTGACGCCGAGCTGTTCCGGAACGAGTCCCACCGCGGCGATGCCGCCGCCCTTGCCGTTCCCGCGGTTGTGCATCTGTCGCGACGGCTCGTAAATGTGCCGGCCCGGCACCGGCTCGCTGCAGCAGAAACCGACCACGCCGCAGCCGCCTTCCTCCGATTCCTTCCGAAGGGGCGGGGATAACTTAAGACGCTCAGAGAGTCGTTTTCTTGAATCGGTCAGCCGATGGATTAATTCACTGTTCATTTGTTTGTCGTTACCTCGTCTGAGTAATCCAAATGCATCATGAGGTCGGTGCGTCCGCGCAGCTCGCTGACGCTCTTGAGGCCGAGGCGCTGCAAAATTTTGACCAGCGTTTTTTGCCAGGCACTGTAAAGGTTGATGAGACGCTGGGTGCCCCATTCAAAATTCATTTTGGCGGAAAGCTCGGGGTCGGTCGTAGCGATGCCGCGCGGACAACCCCGCCCGCTCTCGCAGCGGCTGCACCGCACACAGCCCAGCGCCACCATTTCCGAGGTCCCGATGACCACCCCGTCCGCGCCCAGTGCGATGGCCTTGGCGATGTCGTAGGCCGTGCGGATTCCGCCGCTGGCGATGAGCGTCACCTTGTCGCGGACGCCCTCGGCAGTGAGAAAATTGTGCACCTTGCCGATGGCGTATTCGATGGGCATGGCGATGTTCTTCTTGGCGATGTCCGGCGCCGCGCCAGTCCCGCCATAGCCGCCGTCAATGTGGACGATGTGCGTGCCGGCGGAATAACTGCCCACAGCCACCATGTCCACGTCCGTCGGGGTTGAAACCTTCGTCGAGATCAAGGCGCGCCGGTTCACGTGCTTGATCCATTCAATGTGCTTGGCGTGATCTTCGATGGAATAGACACTGTGGAATGGGAACGGGGAGAACAGGGAGATGCCGAGCACTGCCTCGCGCATGCGGGCGACGGCGGGGGTGTTTTTGTCGCCGAGCAGGTGACCACCGAGGCCGGGCTTGGCGCCCTGGGCATACTTGAATTCCACGATCGGCACCCGTTGGATGGTTTCCTCGCGCACGCCGAACAGGCCTGTGGCAACCTGTGTGATGACGTGGTCGTCATACGGCCGCATGCGTTCCATGTAACCACCCTCGCCGGTGCAGGTGAACGTGTTGAACGCCACTGCTGCCCGGGCCTTCGATAACTGGGTTACGTTGCTGACCGAGCCGAACGACATGCCGCCGCCGTACCAGGGAACGTCAATTTTGATTTCGGGCCGGCCGTCGTCGCGCTTGTTCAGCGAGATGCTGGTGTCAATCTGGCTTTCGTCGAGCTTGACGGGCGGTTTGTCCGGGAATTTGAACCGGAGCCGGTCAAAGCCGCCGCCGGAATTGCCGCATTCGTAGTTGAAATCGTAGGCCTCGGGCGGCACATCTCCGGTCTCGGCCATCTTCCACGTCGCCAGAATCAAATCCGCCGTCCAGCGATAATCGCCGAGTGCGGTGAACATGGGATTTTCCCGGATCAGCAAAGCCCCTTGAGGGCAATGGTCCACGCAATACTTATCCGCTCTTTTCGCAGGAAGGCCCGATGCACAGGTGATGCTCGGGCTCGCCGAAATATTTAAACCCGGGTTTGTGGACGTGGACGCCATAGGAACAAACCTCCACGCACTTGCCGCAGCGTTTGCAGTCAAGGCTGCGATGGACGATATACTTGGCAATTTCGTTGCGATAGCGGGACGGCGCGGGTTTGACGAGGCGCTGCACTTGCTCCTGCGGCACGCGTGTCTTCAGCGTGTTCTCCGGCAGAATGTCCTTAATCTGTCTTTCTTTTTCCATAGAGCTTGCCAAATGTTTCCTCCTCGAGGCTCTCGAAAAACATGGCGCGGCCGACGTCGCCACGCAGGCGGCGGACCTCGCGCATGCCCATGGCACCCATCAGTTCGATCAACTGGTCGTGCCATGCCGCGATCAGGTTCGTCATCCGGCCAACGCCGTAGTTGAAATCAATTTTCTCCAGTTTGGCCGGACACGGTGTCCCTGGCTCGCACCTGTCACACAGATGACATTCCAGCGCGACCAGCAGCGGCAGGTTGATGGTCACCAGGTCGGCACCGCAGATAATGGCCTTGGCCAAGTGCTCCGGCAGCGCGATGCCGCCGCCGGCCATGAGCGTGATTTCATCCCGGATGCCCTTATCGATGAGCGTGGTGTGAATCTGACGGATCATGTCCTTTATAAATCGCGGCTTTTGCGTCGTGAGTTCATTGCCGTTGGCATCGGCCACGATGTGGATCACTTCAATCTCTGTAAGCCCCGCCAGCTCTATGGCGCGTTCGATTCCCGCATCGGTCAGTTCCACCCGGATGGCGACGATAATTTCCGGGTGGATTTTTTTGATTGCCTTGATGCGATCGAGAGCGGCGGGGCTGTCGGCGATTTCTACCAGGCGGGTTTTTTTCAGCATCGCATCCGGCACTGGCGGGCTGTCCGGGCCAAGATAAAACGCGATGTTCTCCAAGTGGGCGTCCCTGGCCGGCCGGAAACGCGAGTCCATGAGGGAGATCAGGCCGGTGTCGGCGGCGGTCTGTTCGATGATTGGGTCAAGCTTCGGCTGCGTGTGCACCGGCGAACTCAAATCAAAGATCAACGGCATCGGAATCGAGACCAGCGGCGGCAGGGTGGCTGTTGATTTGTTTCCGTTCACCACCAGAAACGGCGGCTTGCGGCCGATGTCAACCGAAGTGCTGATGTATTCCCGCCCATGAATGCCGTCGCGGGTCGGGCGGACAATCTCCGACATGTCCGTCCACATGGAATCGAATCCCTGGCCGGAAAACGGCCCCCGGTAGCCGGCGCCGGAAACCGGGATTTTCGCGGTTTCGGCCTGAAGCCATGTTGTTTTGATGATGTCGGGTTTCCAGTAACTGTTCCCGAGTTTTTCATACTCTGGGTTTATTGACAGGCGTAATAAGCCCTTGGTGCAGTCCTGCACGCAGGAAAAACAGCCCATGCAGTCAAAGAACAATGCCTCGACTTCACTTAAGTTGCGAATATATTCCGCCTCCTGCCGGTAGCGGTCATAGACACATGCTTTTTTAACGCAGTTATGGCACCGGGCACAGTCTTCGCGCCAGTCCACTACGCCATGTTTGCCTATGCGCGGACAGCGCGGCGGAACCGGCTGGGTTTTGATGTGATATTTTTCCGGCATAACCTCTCCACGCAACTACAGTCCGGAAGCGGCAACCAAGTCGGGCACAACTGCTTCCTTGCCGCCAGAAAGAATGTGGATTCCGCGCAAACCCGTAAGCGCTTTAAGCTGCTTGATGGTTTCAACGCAAATGGCCAAGCCCTCCTTCTTACTGGTATCGCCTGCTTTTTTCAGCCGTTCAATGACTTCGTCAGGAATGCAGAATTCAGCATAAGTATCGCGGAGCTTTTGGGCTTCTGCCACGCTTTCCAAGGGATAAACACCGGCCAGGATGGCGGCCTTTTTGGTGAAGCCTTCCTTGTGGGCGGCGTCGAGCCATTGGCCAAAGGCCTGGATGTCAAATACCGCGTGAGTTTGAATAAACCTGGCGCCGGCTTCGACTTTTTTATTGAGCCTGAACAGGTTAAGTTCCAGCGGTTTCAGGAATGGATTTGCCGCCGCACCCACCAGCATCGAAAACGGCCCGTCTATGCTGGTTCCGTTGGCCAGCACGCCATTTTCGGACATCCGGCTGGTCAACTCGATAAACTGAATGGAATCGATATCAAATACATTAGCTGATTCAGGACAGCCAATCAGTGTCTGATGATAACCGGACATGCAGAGCACATTCTTGATTCCCAAGCTGGCGGCTCCCAGCAAATCGGACTGTAACGCGATGCGATTCCGGTCGCGGGTGACCATTTGGAGGACCGGTTCAACACCAATTTTCATCGCTGCCACGGATGCGGCCACCGACGACAGCGCCACGCCATGTGAATTGTCAGCCACGCCCACGGCCACCGGTTTGCTGCCCAGAGCTTTCAAAGCTGCTTCAGCGGTTGCACCTGATGCAGTGGCGCCGGGCGCACACTCGGCGGTGACGATAAAATCTCCCGTCTCGATTTTTTTTGCGAGTTTGCTGTCAACTTTCATGCTAGCGTGCTCTCCTGTTTGTTGGCGGCGCCGCTTTGAGCATACGTTGGGGGCAGATTTCTTAACCGTTCAATGAACTGCTTGATATTGCTTAAGACTTCTCCGGCGTCCTGTTTCCCGCACTCAAAAACAGCCATCCGGCCCGCGGCCACGCCGATTTCCTCCAGCAGCGCTTCGACTGCCTCTGCGCGTTTGTGCGCCCGCAGATTGCCCTCGAAGTGGCGACACTCGTTCTTTTTGCAGGTCACAATCGCCACACCGTCCGCGCCGTTTTCAAATGCCTTGATCAAGTAAGGAATATCCACTTTCCCCGAACAGGGCAGACTGATGGTCTTGATCGCATCCCCATCGTGTACACGACATAAACCAGAAAACTGGCTTGCTTCAAGATTGTTTGAGCAATAAAAAACATACGTTTTCAAAGCCCGATTGTTCATAAGCCTTGTTTCCTTTGGTGTAAAAAATCAATTAAGCCAGTCGGGCCGTTCACACTTTTCACCGGCGCAACAATTTCCTTTTGTATCATCATCTGTTCCTTATGTACAGCCAGAACCATGCCATGAATCGTTGTCTCTGCATACCTTGAATGCTTTATGATAAAAAAACCTTCATATCAATGGGATAAAAATCTCTTCACCAGTGGTGGAACCAAATTTCGATTCTTTTTCCTGAGTATGCTTTCTTTTCGCAGGCCAATATTGTTCAGCAGGGTCTATTTTGAACAAATTTGTATTAAATTATTTGAACTTCATAATTTGTTTTCGAACTGAAACTGGCGCAAAATAGCGCAGGCAGCAGGGCAGCAGGTCGTGCCGTCGATCTGCCAGCCGGCGCGTTGCTTGATTTAATTGGTGGTGCTTGCAGTCAACTGCGAACCACTCTCTATACCAAATTACCTGTTTATCAGGGAATTTGCAGGGAATTTTGTCGTTTCTGGGACCGAAATGAAAAAAGTGGCATCGATATGATGACTCATTCCAGTGGGTTGCAAAAGAATTCCCTACTCAACATATCAGGGAATTTTTTAGCATATCAGGGAAATTAAATCGCGGAACAGGGAATTATCAAACGAGGCACATGTGGCGTTGTTCTGGGGTAAGAGCGTGCCAGGATCGTTACTTTGTGAATGCCACCAGCAAAGGATAGATCTCAACTCAAGATATGTACATTTTAGAGGATCAAGAAAGCGATCATCTATCGTATCGAAGAAATCTTCAATCAAGGTCAATCGTAATAAAGGTATGTAATCTATGATTTTCCTTGCCCCTCTTTTGCGATGATTACCAAAATAAATCTATGCTTTGGAATAACCATTGGCCTTGGCACCCATAATCATCAGTTTTGGTCAAACAAAAATTTTCTCAAGAGATACCTTCATTGAAATATTAGATGAAATAATACAAAGGGGATATAGAAGGTAAAATGTCAATAAAAAGAATAGTTAGCTTATTGGTAGTCTCGGGGTTGCTTTTAACTATTCTTTCTTGTGCAGGTCAAACTCCTGATGCACAAAAAGTACCAATGGTCTTAGGGTCATCCACGGCTCTTATGAACCAATATTTTAATAAATTTCAACCCCTCGCCACCTATCGTGGAATAGGTGCAAATTTTGCTCTTACCGTTGGTCCAGGTCCAACTGCAGGTAGTGAACGACTCTATGCTAGCTACATCTACATGGAAAATACATTTGAGATGGCGGCAATCGATCCTGTAACAGGTGAAGTTAGACTATTCCCCAATCCGATAAAAGGGGAATACGGAGCACACTGCATGGTTGCAGGACCTGATGGCAACGTGTATCTCGGTACCCTACCAACTGCACATCTTGTCAAACTCGATACGAAAGCAGGAAGGCTCATCGATCTCGGAAGACCTAGTGCCACTGAGGAGTATATCTGGGATGTTGCCTTTGGGTCGGATGGGAAACTGTATGGTGCAACCTATCCAAATGCCAAATTGGTTCGATACGATCCAACGTCTCAGGTTTTAGATGATCTAGGCCGTATGGACCCTGTCGAGAATTATGCTCATTATCTCGCTGGCAGTGATGATGGGTTCATGTATGTAGGGATCGGTATGGCTAAGATGAATATAGCGGCATACCAAATCACCACGGGAAAATATCGTGAGATTCTCCCCCCACAGTGTCAGGTACCGGGAAATGCAAAGGTATATTGTGGTACTGACAGAAATGTCTACGGTATTGCTGGCGAGCAATATTTCCGTTTAAATCATTGGATTGCCATGCCTATAGCAGTAAAGGATGCTGCCCCCCCCATACCAAAAAATAAGTTACATGATGGGCGCTCATTGGAGCTACAGGGCCATACGTTGGTGATCAAAGATCCTATACACGAGCAATCGATTGAACGCCACATTGACTATGAAGGTAATGAGTTACCAGTTTTTCGAATAGGTTTTGGACCAGATGGTTTTCTTTACGGGAGCTCGATTTTACCGGCCCGGCTACTGCGCCTGGATATGACCCGGCTTCAATTCGAGGAACTTGGTGAATTAGGTGGAGGCGAAGTCTATTCATTTCTAGCACATGAGGATAAATTGCTGATGGCAGCATATTCCAGTCTGGCACCATTAATGGTGTATGACCCGGTTAACCCGTTCCAGAAAGACTCTACTGCCCCAAACCCCATGTTGGTAAACTTTAAGGACTCCGACGATAATTGGCGGCCCTTAGCATTTATAAATGGGCCAGGCGGAAAGGTGTTTGTCGGTTCCATAGCGGGTTATGGAAAGTTAGGCGGACCTTTGTGCATGTGGGACGTTCAAACCAACACAATCGATCTATATCCAAACCTCATCTGTGACCAGAGTGTGACTACCCTTGCAGTTTGGAGAAACCTTATTACAGGTGGAACAACCATCTTCGGCGGGGGCGGCAGCCACCCTACTCAAAAAGATGCAGAGATCTTTTTGTGGAATCCCGAAACCCAAAAGCTTGAGTTTGAAGCCATACCTGTACCTGGTGCCAGTTCCATCTATAACCTGTTTACAGCCCCAAATGGTCTTGTTTACGGGATAGCTGACCGCACGATGTTCATATTCGATCCTGCTGCACGTATCGTAACGCATCACCAAGCTTTGCCCTTTCCGGGTAAAACGATATATAATGCTATGGCTCTTGGGCCCGATGGACGGATCTGGGGGTTAGCAGGACATCCCGAGGCTGGCATATTTACCATTGATACAACAACGAACAAAGTAACCTTAATTGCACACGCCCCAAGAGCGATTACAGGAGGATTTGCTCTTAGGGGAAATTACCTTTATTTTGTATGCGGGGCATCTTTATATCGCTACATCCTGCCTGAGAAGTATATCTCCCAGTAATCACATGTTATCCATGATTCATGAAGAGCGTTGTTATGGGAATTTAAAAATGAAAATCTGCTGATGTTATTTACATAGGAAACCATCTCATTACAGGACGTTCTCTTTCTGAAGCATAGTTGTTGTTTTTTTATATAGATAGAGATGATCACGACCATACATACCATCATTAAATCTATACCTAACATTCCAGCCTTATAGCAATTTTCTTCTCATTTATAAGAAATAATTTATTCATATTTTTATTTCGCAGAGCACTTACCATTCATAACTCATTGTATTATATGAAAATAAACGATGGCATTTTCTTTGCTTATAATTTTAGATCTTATTCATAAAGAGAAGAAGTTCAATGAATTGCGACATTACGATAGGAAACGAGCAACGTAGCTTCTTTCAAAGAATTTTGATTATTACTGTAATCTTTATTTTATTTTTGGTAGGGTTTTGTGTAGGCACTGCAATTACATGTGTTGCCTATAGCAAGTTATCTTTTTTAAACGATGCGGATGATTATTCAGAGACCATATCAAATCTTTTTTAAGGCTCACCCTTATATCTCCGAATGAGATCAAAACATCTTCATCGCTTAATGTTAAAACGTATAGAATGGCACGAACAATAGCTTAAACAAAATCAGAAATTACTTCGATTTCATCACGGTTTTGAAATCTCTGAAACCTGATGATCTTGGTTTAAAACATCCGAAGCCTATCACTTCATAGCAGAGCGTGTCCTATGGCACATTATCTATAGTTCTCCCCATGGCTATGCCTGTGTATTTTTCATACTAGGCTATTGATTTGTCATTTATAATACCACTTGCCTTTCATTCCATCCGGTATATTTATAGCTATAGGGGCAGCAGATGATAGATCCATCCAGGACAAATAACGAACTGTTTCAAGAGATATTCGACTTGAAACAGCGAATCAAGGAACTGGAGCGATTGGAATCAGAATGTAAGCAGGCGGAAAGTCGCCAACATCTTGCAACTGAAATCCTAGGTATTCTTAACGAGCCACCTTCATTGGCTGATACAATCAAATTTATTCTCACAGCAATTAAGCGGGAAACAGGTTTCGATGCGGTGGGGATTCGCCTGCGAAGCGGTGACGACTTTCCGTATTTTGTCCAGAATGGCTTTTCTCAAGATTTCTTGCTTACGGAAAATACACTGATTGCATCGGGATGAGAAAGGTGGCCCTTGCAGAGATAAAAACGGTAACATTAGCCTGGAATGCACATGTGGTCTGGTAATATCCGGACAGACTGACCCAACAAATCCACTTTTTACCGAAGGTGGAAGCTGTCTGGACAAACAATTCGTTGCCATTATTAGACCTGCCGGTCGAACAGGACCCAAGGCTTCATCCGCGCAACAACTGTATTCATCAAGGATACCTTTCTGTGGCGCTTATTCCCATCCGTGCGAATCGGGAGATCGTTGGCCTGCTGCAATTGAATGATCGGAAAAAAGATTGTTTTACGCTTGAGATGATCCGCTTTTTTGAGGGGATCGCTGCAAGTATTGGTGTTGCGCTGATGCGTAAGCAAGCAGAAGAAGAGCGTGAGAGGCTTATAGCAGAACTTCAAAAAGCGCTTTCAGAAGTTAAAACATTGAGTGGACTGCTTCCCATTTGTGCTTCATGTAAAAGTATTCGTGACGACAAGGGCTACTGGAAACAGATAGAATCGTACATAAAAGATCACTCGGAGGCCGAGTTCAGTCATGGGATTTGTCCTGATTGTATAAAGAAACTGTATCCGGAATTTGATAAAAAGAAATAAGAAGATGACAAACTTTAAACACTATCTCTCGTATTCTTCATCTTTTCTACATGGCGGTGATGAGAACCGGAGGATGGGGACAGCATGTGTACCTTCCAGAAGTCAAGCATCCGGCGATTTTGACGCGGTTCTTACTTTCAGAAAAGTGGGGTAAGAGACGATTTTCTAATACCGGTGATTTCTTCGATAGATCTCTTATCCCGTTTTAAGGAGCTCCATCATAGATCTTGTATCCAGATCTTCAGAGAGTATTCATTAATCTACACGTAATTGCCGCGTAACGCCTTTAGACCTAGGCCAGCACTATATACGCCGAGTGTTCGATTCCCCACGCCTCCACCAATAAATTGTTCATTTCTTTGCTTGCCCAAAGAAACGGAACCAAAGAAAGGGCCCGGTATGGTCTATAGACATAGGTAACACATTCGTGAAGGGACATAGGTAACACTTTTTTAGGGTATGAGGTGCCTTGAAGAAGGAGGTGCCCATGCCCTGGATAGAGGTGAGACCTATGGACGCGAAGATATTATTCATAAGTGACTGGATACGTATGCGGGCTCATACGGGATTCAGTGAATTGTGCGAGAAGCATGGAATCAGTCGGAAGACTGGTTACAAATGGGTTGGCCGGTATGAAGAGGCAGGAATAGAAGGTCTTCAAGATCGGTCACGACGTCCAGATCGATCTCCCAATAAGGTTTCCTACACCATCCAGAAAGAGATACTAGCGGTAAGGAAGAAGCATAAGCGTTGGGGTTCAAGGAAGATAAACAAGATATTGGAGAATAAACATCCTGATTGGGATATCCCTTCGTATCATACGATTCACAAGATTTTAAAAGAAGCGGACCTATTATCTCCTCAGCGACGAAGGAAGAGAGTTCCTGTACATCCTGGGCCATTGGAAGATGCAAAGCAGCCGAACGACCTCTGGACAGTGGATTTCAAGGGTCAGTTTAAAACATGGGATGGAGTATACTGTTATCCTCTGACAGTAATGGATCAGGCGAGCCGATATCTTTTAGGCTGTGATGGATTTCCTGGGACCAGATACCAGGAGACCAGGAAAGCATTTGAGAGGCTGTTTCGGGAATATGGTCTGCCGGGGCGGATACGGAGTGATAATGGGGTTCCCTTTGCTTCCAAGTCAATTGGAGGTCTCTCCAAGCTGGGAGTGTGGTGGATTCGTCTGGGGATCATACCGGAGAGGATAGAGTCAGGGAAACCGCAACAGAATGGTCATCATGAGCGCATGCACCGCACTCTCAAGCAGGAGACAGCTATCCCCCCGGCTCATACTATGGCACTACAGCAGAGGCTGTTTGATAAATTCCGGGAGGAGTATAATTCCATTCGTCCTCACGAGAGCCTCAATATGAGTACCCCTGCCAACCTTTACAAGCCCTCGGATCGGCCGTATCCCAAACGCCTCCCTGAAATGACTTACCCTGGCCATTTCAGGGAGGCGTTGGTGAATCATAATGGTTGTATCTACCTGAATAACAAATTCTACTACCTCGGATATCTGCTAAGAGGTGAGCTCGTGGGCCTGAACGAGATCGATGAAGGAATCTGGGAAACCTACTTCGGTCATTTAAGACTTGGAGAAGTTAATGAAAGGCTTATATAAATCTGAAAAGTGTTACCCATGTCTGTTCACACTTTTGTTACCTATGTCCTTGACCTGTACAACCCCACTGAACCCGCCCTTCGGGTCCGTTCGCTCGCTTGGAAAATTCAGGCAGCGGCTAACTCGCTTCGCTCGAACATGAGCCGCTTTTTCCCTGAATTTTCCTTCACTCACTCACCGGGTTCAGAGGGGATTTAAAAAGCAAAAAGCAAGACCTGACCCCAGGCCTCCCTGATGATATTGATTATTTGAAAAATAAAATTGGGCCGGAGTCTATTTATAAAAATCGTCTCTGCCCCCGTTTCGCTCTTACTGAAAAACCAGTATGGTGTCCCTCTATTTTCTTAACCCAAGATCATCAGTTTTCGGGCATCTTCAAACCAATAAGATATCGCAGTTATCTCTACTTAACCTTTGTCAATATAAGTAAGGCAGAGACATTTGAATAATCTCTGCCTAATTAGATGATCTCAATAATAATTTACTTACAGTGGCAATTTGCACTCTTCATGGAATCATAAAGGAAAAGATTTATATCTATTTGATCACATTTGCCATCACCATTTAGATCACAACCGCTACAATTCGTCCCTTTTGACAGCAAGTATTTTAACAAAGCCCCAGCGAAGAGCGCATCATCCTTCAAGTTAGACTTACCATCATGGTTTAAGTCACCTGGGCAGCGTAAAAAAGCTATAGCATCTTGTGCTAACATATAGTGGGCTAGGGTTGTCGGGTGGACACCATCCCAGAACAGGTAGCCAGTAGGAGGGTTCCCGTTTCCACTATCAGTAACATCGGTAAATCCATAGGCAGCAGGATTTGCTATGACAGCATGCAACAGATCATAATCATCAAAGAAATAGAAATTGTCCGCAGGAAACGCACGTTCTATAGTTTGCAGCTTAAGAGCGAGGTCAGCGTTAAAAGTTTGGCACCATGCCGTTGCGGTTGGTTGTAGTGATGTGCCTCTGTAATCGGGGGTAAGACCGATATCTGGGACGTTACAGATGAGGATATTCTGGGCGCCTGCTGCGGCAAGGTTGCTTATGGCGAGCGCAACATTGGCAGCAGCTTGGTCGGCTGGTCTATTGTTAAAAAAATCATTGGGACCGGCCCAGACGGTCACCAGGGCGGTGTTGAGAGGTACGGCGCTACTATAATAAGTAAGATAAACATATACCTGCCATTGCAAGCCCAAGTTATCGACACCTTCGGCGCCACCAGTAGCAGCAGCAACAGATGGGTTATCCCAAGCTGTAGTTGCACCGCCATAGGCCAAATCGAAAAGCGGAACGCCCCAAATGCCGGCCATGTACTCAACCCACACAGGGCCATTTGTAAAGTGTTGAATACCATAACCATCTGCATTTCCATTGTCGGATAAACTGTCTCCGAAAGACAAGATGCTGCTGTAAGGGTAAGCCCGTACAGCCCATAGAGTGAATAGGAAAATGAAAAGGGTAAACAATATTGATAATCTTTTCATAGACACCTCCTCTATTCTGGTTCTGTTCTCACTAAATAAACTTGGATGTTATAAAACTGGATGTAAGGTGTTTTCTCGTCACGTTGAATGAAGTTCAACATGGAGAAAACTAAGAAAATTGTAGCATGACATAGCTTCAGGGGGTGATCTAAGGTGTAACCAGTCCCTGATAAATGGGGTTTTCTTATCCATGAAAACCTCCCCGGATCATAGATTCATGGAGATGAGAAAGGGCTTGAATTATTATTGCATATTCAATGCCCCAACACCCATATGATGGTATTCTCTCTGCAGGTTAACCTATGGGAAATAATGTCCGTTCTCAAAAATCAGAATTAATCAAAACATTACATAATGATAAATTTATAAAGTAAGTTCATATATAGGAAAAGCAATAGTGAAAATATATTAATTTATAGTTATTTAATATAACTAATATAATTTCACGATTTATATAAGTAGATTAGGTGATAATTTATGATTCTAGTGACCTTTCCCCATTGATCTGAGCGCAACCAGAAAAGTTTTTACTCTTATAGACCATATATTATGTGCCAAACTGTGGTGTTTGAAATAAGATGCCCTATGTGTAGATTTCGTGCCACAATCATCGGTTTGCCATTATTGAATATTTCTTCGATAGATCTCTTATCCCGTTTTAAGGAGCTCCATCATAGATCTTGTATCCAGATCTTCAGAGAGTATTCATTCATCTACACGTAATTGCCGTGTAACGCCTTTAGACCTAGGCCAGGACTATATAATCCGAGTGTTCGATTCCCCACGCCTCCTTCATCCTTCGCTTGTTCGTTTTACTCGCAAGCTCCGGATGGCAGGCCATCAAGTTTCTCATGGATTTACTTTCTTCTTGAACGAGCAAGCGAAGGATGGTGCCCTCCGAAGCCTTGTGCGAGGGAGGGCTTATCTGAAAGATAGTAATAAGATATCTGTGATACCCTGATAATCTGAAAGTATGGATTATGTGATAGGGATCATCATCTGAAGCATCAATCCCCACGGTTGCACTATTTATTGTGTAGAACTCCCAATGATAAAATTAATAAGTGTATAAAGAGCAAAGACCGTCATGGCCACTCCAACAACTAAAATGACAGTTCCGGCATCACCACCTGTTAAAATGTCGGAAGAGGCAACGGCGAGCAAATGGATCTGATGAGGTGACATTGAGGTGAGCTTCGATGTCACCTCATCTGCGGAGAGCCTATAGGCTTTGAGTTTCTCCTGCACGATCTTTGTTTCCAAGGCCTGCTGGACTGTGTTCATATCTCTTTGGAGGGAACAGCTTCTTTCCTGGGTCGATGGACCCCAAGATGGGATCAGGGCTGCAAAAGTGGGAGAAGTAACAAACAAGAACATATGGAAGGTTACAAACGCTGCCAGGATACGATTTCTCATAATGGATATCATAGATTACCTCTATATTCTATCAAGTGGTATAGGGTACCAACTATTATTAATAGATGAAGAGAGATTTTCAAGGGATGAATGTAGTGCATCCCGACCCTTTAATAATAATAAATTTATCCAGACCTGTCTTCAACAATGCATCCAAAAGAGCTGATTCGCTTAGTTCGATAATCATAAGCAGGTCAGGCCTTTACAAAGATTTACAGTCTTCCTGTAAACAATGTAACAGCATATACGTCTTAACAGGCAACATGGGAAAAAACATGAAAGATGAAACATGAAACGTGTTCAAAGGAAGAATGGGATAACAAAAAAGGTATTCATCGGAATATTGGTATGTTTGGCACTAATGTTTTTTACGGCACAGGTCCAGGCAAAGGATCTGCTCATGGGCGAGTGGTGGCACTCGACAAAACAGGCAACGGACCTCGGCCTCACAAGTACTCAAATTACGGCCTTGGATGGTCTGTACGCAAACAATTATGGACCGATTTCTAACTTAAAAAGCATGCTCAAGGGTAATCGCCAAACGCTGAAGGGCATATTCGAACATAAGCCATTGAATACCCAGGATATGATCAGCCAGTTAAAATCGATCGAGGCAACAAGGAAGCAGCTTAGTCAAGCGCACCTTGTGTATATTGAGGGGATGATAAATATCCTCACCGCGGATCAAATTCAACAGCTCAACAACATGATGAAAAAGAGACACGGCAAGACAGGCCAAGGTTCATGGGATGACGAGCAATAATAAGACCGATCTCCCGCTCGAAAGAACGTGAATAACCAATCACAATGACCAACTCCATAAGTAACCTATACCTCCTAATTACCTCCCTCTTGGGGAGCTGCAATGGCTCCCCCATTTTTTCGCAAGTACCTATAGGTGAACCTCATATTTATTAATCTGTCTCTAGCTATAAAAGAACTAGGAGGCATAAGATCCATGAAGAATCTAAAAACCAAAGACTGGATGGTGATTGCAGGTGAAGCAGGTTTGTTCTTCATTGTCACCATAGTCTTATGGCTTGATGAGTTTGTGGATGTGCCATACCGCTTCCTTGGGGCTCCAAAGACACCATACAGGCCGCAGGAATACATCCTGGAAACTGCCTCGGTTTTAATTGTTGCAATAGTCGTTATCCCCACAACTCTGATCTTATTGCGGAGAGTTAGGCGGGTTGAGCGATTTTTAAGGGTCTGTGCCTGGTGCAGGAAAGTATGGGTGGATGATGAATGGGTGAGTTTCGAAGAATACGCACTGAAAAAGTATTCCCTGAAATCCAGCCACGGTATCTGTGAGGAGTGCGTGACCAGACTTGAGAAAAAGAGCGAACAAAAGAGGGCCGGACAAATTGAAGTAATCACAAATAAACAACCTCAAGAATTGCGGATGCGGGACCAGAAGACGTTACAATAGATAGATAGACTATTTTCAGTATATCAAGACCACATTCATGTCGACAGGGTGGATAAAGAAATGGTCGACCGACCGAGTCGCTGGGACATTAAGACAATCCGCAAGTTTAGGTTACTTTCGGAATAGTAAGCACGCTGTTTACCTATCTCACCTGTGGTGTTTTGTTATTCATCTTTTTTGCGTCCTTGACATACAAGCACCAAGTACTTCATTATCCAGGACGTCGACACGTGCGGTTATGAAGAGCAGATTGGTAGGTGTATGAGATGGGCACAGGCATGCAATCTATAATTCGTTGTTTGAATCTGTGGATGCTGTTGGTATTCGCCACGATCTGTACGCTTGCTTTTCCGATCCCTGCATCAGCATCACTGGGAGATGATGTAGGATCAGTGCAGGCCGATCAGGCACGCATGAGGGGCGTACAGAAAACCACGCGCACCGAGCTATACACGGTACACGAAATTAAGGCGACGAACGGCACCGTGGTGAAGGAATATGCTTCTTCTGCAGGAAAGATTTTTGCCGTGGCATGGCAGGGTCCGTTTCTTCCGGATTTTCGCCAGATCCTCGGAGGGTATTTTGAACGGTTTTCACAAGGATCGCAAGCCCGCAACAATAACCGTCCCCGGATCCGCGGGCCGATCCTGATTCAGGAGCCGGGATTGGTCGTGCACTCCGGCGGACATATGCGGGCGTATTTCGGCAGGGCTTACCTCCCTGATCAGGTGCCGCAGGGGGTGAATATCGAGGAGATACGATGAGGAAGGTCATCATCCGGGGCTCATTGATCCTGGCCGTATTCGGCATGTGGGTATTATTCACGGAATGCGGGGGCTCAGGCGGCGGGTCCAATACGGCGGTGAGTTCCGCTGGGAACGTTCAGCCGATCGTGGTAAATGGCGGTCCGACTGCCGATTCTTTTAATAAAACTGCATTTACCAGCGTTACGGTCTGTGTTCCCGGCACTTCCACTTGCCAGACGATCGACGGCGTATTGGTGGACACTGGTTCAGTAGGATTGAGTCTGTTGTCTTCCAGTGGTGGCGGAGCTCTTACGCTTTCTCTACCGCCACAGACCATTGATGGTAATCCTCTTGCTGAATCTGTCCAATACGTGGATGGGTCCTATGTATGGGGACCCATAGAGATTGCCGATGTGAAGATAGCTGGTGAGACAGCGAACTCAGTGCCGATTCATGTGCTCCGAGCACGATTTTTATACTATTCCAACTGAGAGCTCGAGCGGCGGTGGTCCCGAAGAGGATGATCTGCAGAGCTTGGGCGCCAATGGCATATTGGGGGTAGGGCAATACTCAGCAGGATTGCGGCGGCGCATGCGCCTCGACCTCCGGAGGGGAGTCGCAGTCGATTACGTATTATGAATGCTCCTCCGCCGGCTGCCAGCCCGTCTCTGTACCCCTTTCTCAACAGGTGCAGAACCCTGTTGCTTTGTTCCCCAAGGACAACAATGGCGTAATCATCACCTTGCCGGCTGTCTCGAATGCTGCGGCAACGGTAAGCGGATCATTAGTCTTCGGCATTGGTACGCAGTCGAACAATGGGCTCGGCAGCGCAGCCGTTTATGCGCTCAACCAGAATTACTCCATCACCACGATCTATAAAAATCAAACAATGCCAAATAGCTTTATCGATAGCGGCTCAAACGCCTATTTCTTCTCGGATAATGCAATACTGCAATGTACTCAAGGCTTTGTCTCGGGCTATTACTGTCCGCCTGCAACACTGAATCTTTCCGCAACCAACCAGGGCGCAAACGGAACGAGTGAAACGGTAAGATTCAGCGTGGGGAATGCGTCGACGATGTTCAGCGGTCCAACCGGCGATTATGCTGCATTCAGCGCCCTGGCCGGGCCGAATGACCCCGCTGACAGCTTTGACTGGGGCCTGCCTTTCTTTTATGGGCGCACGGTGTACACTGCCATCGAGGGAAAGGATACTCCCGCCGGTCCGGGTCCGTATTGGGCATACTAGTCCTGGAAATGGCTAAGTGCTCTCTATGAAAGAAAAAGTATATAAGCAGATGACAATTCAGGGGCATTCATTTGTGTTAACAAAATAATATCGAGTTTGAGGAGGGAGTATGAAAAGGATTTTTAAGATCATCCCGGCTCTTCTGATAGCCTGTCTGGTATGTGGCTGCGCATCATTCAAGCAGGGCATGTATAATTTCATGATCTCTTCAGATCGATCCAGGTCTGGTCTTACGTTATCGTCAGTGAACGTCAATGGACATACCATGTCCTATCTGGAGCGACCCGGTAAAGGTGAAACCATAGTGCTTATCCATGGATTTACTGCAAACAA
>CAWKAM010000002.1:0-27823 GCA_963847605.1 uncultured delta proteobacterium
GCCGCATACCCTTCTTCGCTGCCATCCTGCGCTTCGATTCCAGGCGCTGGATCCTAGATGATGCGGTCGGCCTTGTCCTGGTCCTGCGTTTAGGTCTTTTTACGGCCTCCGTGATGATCTCCTGCAGGCGTTCACGGGCATCAACGCGGTTGCGCTCCTGGGACCTGAAGCGCTGGGCCCTGATGATGAGCACCCCCTCTGCAGTCATGCGTCTGCCTGCAATCCTCTTCAAGCGGTCTTTTGCATCCGGCGGGAGTGATGCAGAGCCTGCGACATCAAACCTGAGCTGGACCGCGGTTGCAACCTTGTTGACATTCTGGCCGCCGGGCCCGCCCGAGCGCACGAACTCCCAGCTCAGCTCATCTTCTTCAATGATAATGTCGCTGCCTATCCGTATCATAGATATGAAATGCCGGGGCCATAAGAAGATCCCCGGCATGATACCCCAGGGCATCCCCCCGGGAATTTTCTACATCATGGCCATCACGAACTCGATTGCTCCCCTCACATCCTTGTCAAAGAAACACTTGAAGCCTTCCTTCCAGTTCTCTTCGGCCAGCCTCTTTCTAATCCGGTCCGCAGTGGGTTTCTTCAACCCTTCCTTCAGCTTGATAAAGGCCCTGCCCGGGTTGTCGATCCACTTTTTCACGATCTCCTTTGCCCTCGGGATGAGGTCCGCCTCCTCCACAATCTCATCCACAATGCCATATTCCTTGGCACTGTTGATATCGAGCATCCTTCCAAAGTACATCAGGTCACGGAACTTCTTGTTGCTGTCATACCCGAACTGCATGACCTCGGACTGGGCTATGGTAAGCGCCAGTCCCAGCTTGATCTCGGACATGCCGATGGTGATCTTGGGGTGGTTCTTGACAATACGGTAATCGGTGGCCATGGCAAAGATCAGTCCGCCTGCAATGGCATGGCCGTTCAAGGCGGAAACCACCGGTTTACGGCACTCGAAAAGCTCCAAAAGGATCTCTTCTCCCTCATCAAAGAAGTCACCGACCTCTTTGACATCCTTGAACCCCATGAACATGGGGAGGTCGAACCCGCTGCAGAAGGTCCTTCCCGCACCGGTGAGGACAATTCCCTTGACGGCATCGTCTTCGTTGGACTTCTTTACGATATCCCTCAATTTTCGAAGTATCTCCAGGGTAAGGGAGTTGGTCTTCCCATGTTCGAACGTGGCGATGATGATCCCGTCTTCGAGCTTCTCGTTGAGCATACTATTATATCCTCCTGCTCTGCATAAATATAATGCAACCCGGACTCAGGGTTGCCCCTGTGATATAGCGCATTTTAGCCCTGATGTCATGGAGCAATCGGGAGGTGGCGGCTACCCGGCGATAAGAACCCTCTTCAGGTGGGCCTTCGCATAAAAGAAGGTAAAAAGGGCGGCCCCCCAGTTGATGAGAAAGATACCTGTCCAGATGCCGGTAAGCCCCATGCCCATCAGTTTTGAAAAGAAGGGGAACACCACCACGGGCAGGGCGATCTGCCTTATGACCCCGATATAAAGGCCATACGCCGGTTTCTTTACCCCTTGAAGCGCTGAAACGTTCACATAAAGGATCACATAGGCATAGAGGATAAATGCTGAAATGCGAAGATACAACGTTCCTATGGCTATCACCTGTTTATCGGCTGAGAAAAGGCCCATGAGGGATCCGGCGAAAATGAGCAGCAGCATGGTGCCGAAAGCCATGAAGACCCCCCCATACGTGAGCGCAGTACTTACCGTCTCGAAAATCCTCTTGTACAGACGCGCCCCGTTGCTGTGTGCCACGAGTGTCACGGTGGCGATGCTCAGGCCGATAGTGGGCATGAGTATGATCTGCTCAACCCTCGTTGCTATCCCATAGGCCGCCACAGCCTCCTTGCCGAAGATACTGATGAAGTAGGTTATCACGAACACACCCACACCCACGGTGATGGAATTCAGGCTCGTGGGGAATCCCTGTCTGGCTATCTCGCCGAAGGCTTCCGGCCTGGGAATGATTTCGCTGAAACAGCTCTCGCATGTGAGCTTGGTACGCGACACCTTATACCCCAAATAGAAATTCCCGAGCATCTGCACAAACACCGTTGCCAGGGCGACTCCCATGACCCCCATGGCAGGAACACCAAGGCCTCCGTATATGAACCACGGGTCCAGGGCCATGTTGAGAAAGCACCCGGCGATGAGAAAATTCCTGAACGTGCGGGTGTTACCCAGGGCATTGAGAATGGCATTGAGCATGAAATTCATGATGAAGAAGACCGAGCCCAGAAAGATCGTGTTCATGAAGGTCAGGCACATATCGAGGTAGGGGCCTGTTGCACCCAGCAGTATAAACAGCTGCGGCGAGGCCATTATGCCGATGGCCGTGACCGCCACTGATATAAGCACCCCGAAGGAGATGCCCTGGATGGCGAACATCTTCGCCCTGGCGGAATCGCTGCCCCCGAGCGCCGTAGCTATCAAGGCAGTGGTCCCGGTGGAGATGCCGGAACCGAGAGAGATGATGATGAAGAATACCGGAAAAGAAAGCGATAGGGCTGCAATGGCCTGAGTGGAGATGAGCCCGGCAAAGTAGGTATCGATAACATTGAACATGGTGTTGAAGAAGAAGCCGATGCTCGCAGGGATCGAGATCGCACGGACGAGCCTTGGGATGGGGTCAGTTGTGAGCCGGAGATGTTGAGTCATTCGCTAAGGCTCCGGATGAGAACTATCATGATTGATATCAAATCTCCCCTGTCTCCTCTTTACAAAAGAGGGGGACTCTTGTCATCGTGATTCAGTTGCAAAATGAGCACAGGTCAAATAGTAAACGTGATAACGATAGTGTGACATAAGAAGTCACAAAAAAATTGCCACGTCGCCTTCGGCTCCTCGTAATGACCCTGCAATAGTTCTCATTAACGCAACTTAGTACCAGTCACTAATCACTATCCAATCTTTTCAAGAAGCTCTTCGATTTCCTGCCTCTTCTTCAACCCCTTGATCCACTCATCAGGGATCGCGCCTATGCCCAGGTGTGCGCCAAGCACCATGCCAACGGCCATGCCCCGGGCGGCAGAGTCGCCGCCTGCCATCACATTTTCGATCAGGGCCTCTTTCAGATCGTTCTCATACCGGCATATGAGGTGGATCACACCGGGAAAGGCATCAGGGGTATGGCAGTCCTGTCCGAGGGTCTTGATGGTCTGTATGCTTTCGTTCGTACATGATTCAATGCCCTTGTCTACCCACAAGGCAATCCGCGACCCTTTAAAGTATGTACGGGCGACCTCCTCAACCGCCGATACCGGCTTCATCCCGTGCAGCACCCGGTATGCCGCGCGTGCGAAAAACCCGCTCGCATCCACGGTAAGGCTGTCTCTGTGCGTCATGTCCGTCTGGGTCCTGGCGGCAGAGACAAGGCCTTCCTCATCCTCATGGTAGCGGTAAACGAGCGGTGCAATGCGGGAGGCACCGGAGAGGTCGTTCGAAGATGAGCCTGCCTCCATGGGTCTCTTTTCCTACAGGAAAGGTTCTCGAGGGTGCCCTTGGTGGCTTGGTCGTAGTAGCCGTTGTATCCCGTGAAGAGCTTCTGCCAGCGCTGCGTGAAATCTTCCGGGTCAAAGCTGCCTCGCGCAGCCAACGATTCCAGGAGCACGAAGGACTGGTCGCCGTAATGCGTGAATTCACCCTTCTTCTTGGTGGGGTGGTAGGAATCCGGGTCAGGGTCGAGGAAGTTCTCAACACGCCCGAAATCTTTTTCGATCTTTTCCACTGAATAGATCCAGTGCGCCCCGAGGGCCAGCGAGTCTCCGATAAAAGATGTCAATACCATTGCCTTGGCCTTGTCATTCATAAAGGCCTCCTTCCTTTTTGCTTATCCGGGTCATCATATCTCATTGATCATGAAGAGATACTTCTCCTTCCCGTCAGGCCTTCCCGGGTGATGATAAATGAATAGGAAATCATGAGCAGAAAGACAACCATCACAGATAAGGAAAAGAGCTCATTTGCAATACCCCGGTGGATGAATGCAATAACGGCCAGGATCACGGTAACGCCGAGCATGCCGCTATGATCCTCGCCAGGATGCCTCCCCGGAGGAAAAACGGCAGCAGGATCAGAAAGGTCAGGGTAATCCCTCCCCATTTCTGCCACGTGAAGATCTTAAGCAGCCTCAGCTGATGCTCGAAATCGCCTCCACCAAGGCGTGAGGTGATGCCCAGAAGCTGTACGTTTTCGAGGAAGTCTCCCACGAGAATCACTGGCGAAAGCATGCTTCCCAGATGGTAAACCTTTCTCTCTCTCATGAATGCAACCCTTCTGCAGAACACAAACAGGAATGCACTGTAGAGCACCATGGAGAGAAAATCGATCCGGTTGCCCAGGTCCATGGCCTTTACTATTTCCTGGTGTTTCGGAGAATCAACCGGCCCGAACAGGTCAAATACCTCTTGCGGGGTCCTGATGAACTCGAAGGCGATGACGGGGGTAAAGAAGCCGGCGGGCATCTTATCGGCATGGTGTGGAAAAACCAGATACAGGATTATGCCGGTTATGATTACGCAGATGCCTATGATGCCGGCAAGAATAAAGGGCCTTTTCATATAATCATACTCCTTAGATAAAATCTCTCCTTGCCAGATATGAGAACTTCCTCAGACATAGGAAAACCCACGGGTCTGCTACAGCGAGAGTGCCTTATTCATCCCGCTCCATGCGAAGTAGCATGCCAACAGGAGAAGAAAGACTCCGCAGGTGCCTATGAGTGCCCGGTAGTGATTATCACTCAGGAACCGCCTCCCTTTTCCAATGGCAAATGATATGGCGCTGTACCAGGTAAGATCCCCCAGGCAATGCCCTATGAAGAAAAACACTATCCCCCAGTAACCGTACCGCGCACAGTACAGGACATACCCGAGCCCTATGGTTGCCCACCAGAGACTCCAATAGGGATTTGCAAGGCTCATGAGGACCCCGGTCATGATCAGGTGGTGCCTTCCTCCGGCCTGGATATCGGTGCGGATGCTCAAAGATGGGACGGCACGGAGCATCCCCAGGCCCATCCAGACAAGCATTATGGAACCAATGACGGCTATTGCCGCAAATACCCACTCCTGTGTGAGAAACGGTGCCAGGCCGAACATGAGCAGGACAACCAGTGCAAACTCAAGCATGCTGTGCCCGGCGATGAGGAGAGGCCCGGTAATAAAGCCTCTGTACATGCTTTCACTGATGGTGGCGGTCATCAGGGGGCCGGGCATGGCCGCACCGGAAAAGGCGATGAGGAAAGATGTGGCGAAGATGGTCAAAAAAGTCAACACCGTTGTACTCTATCAATGAACAAGGCCCATATCAACAAATTGAAAAAAGTCACTTCCCTTCGAACCTGTTGAGCCTCCGGTTCTTCTTCACCTTGTCCGGGTCGAGGACAAGACCGTTCATAACGATATATACCCCTTCCGGCAGGAGCTGGACCGCGGCCGCTGCAGCGCCGATGTTGAACTCGGCGTCCGATGACTTGAACCGGGCAGGCTGCATAGCGCCGGTGAACACGATGACCTTGCCATGAATGCCCTTAAGCTTTTTCGCGGTCTTGACCATTGTGTCAGTACCGTGTGTGATGACGATATACCGGTTCTCCTCTGCTGCTACCCTGTCATAGACTGCTTGCCGGTCTTTCTCGGTCATATACAGGCTGTCTTTGCGCAGGATGGATTCGAACGCATACGCGAAACTCACGTTCGCCTCGCTGAGGATCTCCGAGACACCCGGATCGCCCACCTTGTAGGCGCTCAGCCGGTCGAAGTACACCTTGTCAATGGTGCCTCCTACGGCAAAGAACATGATCTTGATGGGTTTCGTCATAATATTTTATCCCCTGCTTTAGGAAGGCTTCTCTTGGGCAAGTGACGGATCGAACCACCTGAGGATGGCGTCATTCTCCTCGCGAGGATATGCATGTGATAGGTCCGGCACGACCTTGAGCCTCACATCCGCACCGGCCAGGGAAAGGTCCTTGCATGCATTTGCGGCCCGGCTCACCGGGAACATCCAGTCTTGAGCACCGTGCACCCAGTAGATGCGCCTGTCCTTAACGTGAGCCATTTCTCCATGGGCCAGCACGCACGATACCGGTGCTATGGCTTTGGCTGGTGAGTTCTGCTGAAGCCCGAAGCTTAAGCCAAAAGTCCCGCCGTCGGACATCCCGGTCATGAGGATGCGGCTGCGGTCAATGGTGAATCCGGTACATACCTCTTCCATAGAACGGATTAATTGCTGGGCGTCTACCTCGATATTCGAAATCGACCATGTCTGTCCCAAAGAAGAGGGAGCGAGAAGCACGAACCCCCTGCTGCGGGCCTCGCGCAGCCATGTCCAGAGGAAATCACGGCCATGGCCGTAGCCGCCGTGCAGGACCACAACAAGAGGCCAAGCGCGGTCCTGGCTGTATATTTCCGGCACAAAGAGGGAATACCCCCCGCGGGCGTATGGATCCTGGGCAAGGCCCGTGTGGATTATACCTGTTCTGCCGCCCCGATCCTGACACTGGGGTCTTCCTTCAGGGTCCAATCCCGGTTCGAGAAAATATCGGTTCAGCTCGGGAAAACCCTGGCGTAGGGGAAACAGGGTCTCCTGGGCCTGGCAGTGCTTTCGTAAGTGCCCTGAGGACAGCCATGAAGGCTGCCGCGGCATCATCCCCTGAACCAAAAACTTTTATGCAATCCAGGACAAGTTCACATGCATGCCTCAGGCGCTGCCGGATATGCTCGACTTCGGGGGGCAGCTCCCGGCCAAGGACAGACTGCCCTGCATCTTCCAGCGGCTGAACATGCACAAGGAGCCCTTCCTTGAGCTGTGGAACGGCTAGAGGGTGGAGCCTGCGGGACACTTCTTCGAGCGCATGAAGCACCTTGACGAGGAGCGATATTATGGCTTCAAAGTCTTTCATGGGGCATCATCTCGCCAGGGATATCTTGGCCTTGAGCACCACCGGGTAGTAGATGCTCATATCATCCATGATCCTGACGTTGTCCGTGGTATTTACCACATAAGTCAGTGTCAGGTCAGCCCCCTTAAATACCTTGTGTGCCTTTCCTGCATAGATGAGCAGGCCCGGCGGAGTCTTTTGAGGAGGTTGGAAAAAGCATTCAGGCCCTGTCCATGGGCCTGTCAATCCGGGAGAAGAGCGCATAGCAAGACAGGGTTCCCTAAGGCTGAGGGTCTGGACCATAAGGAAGCCTTTGAGGTGAGGTTCATAGTGCACGGTGAATTCCACCTGGCCCCCGGTAAACACAGGGACAGGGTTCAGGCTCACCGGCTTTATATCGGCCCAGCCGCCGGCGCTGCCCATCCACCACTGGGGCTGCGACAGGTCGCCCCTGAAGGCATTATTGACCGTCCACCGCACGAGATAGACTGAACTGTCCTTCCAGTCCGTGCTGAAGGCATACAGATAACCGTCCTTGATCAACAGGCTGGAAGAGCCCACCAGGATGCGCCCCGTTACCGGACATGCAAGGTGTCGAACGCACCAGGCGGAAGGAACACTACCCGGATTATGAACAAGCACTGCCTTCCATCCGGAGGGTTCGAACCGAAGATCGCTCTTTGATCCACGGACCTTGACAAGGAAGATGATGAGCGTCCCCTTGAACGACACCCCCGAGCCCGGCCAGAACCATTGATCGCCCTCTTCCCGGAAGAACGATACGGGCCTGCCTCCCTTGCTCTTCCAGTAAAACCTCATGGTGGCCTTCGCTGGATTACGGCCCGACTGGAGGGCAATGCTGTTCCTCACCATTACGGCATCGCGCCTCGTCGAAGATCCCTGTGTATTGATAAAGCTGTCACCAAAGAGCCAGAGGACCCGCTTTATCCCGAGATTCACCGATGATGCCCCATCTCCGCCGAGCCAGCGGGGATCGCTGCGGAAGAGTTTCTCCGCCTCCTCCCATCGCTGTGCAGTGATGGAGAACCCTGCTTCTTGCTGATTTTGACCTGCATTGAGTAGTCCGGGCCACCAGAGAAAGAGTATGCAGAAAGCGCTCGTTCCTATAAGAACAACGTTCTTGGCCCGGCTTGATAATTTCAATGGATTCAGGTGATCCTCACCCGGTACTTCCTGACATAGCCTGACGGATTGTAGGAAAGTTTGGACTTCCGCAACCCCTCATCGCCCAGGTCCTGCTCCCGGTTCACCAGAGAAAAGCCATTGCTGTGCTCGAGAAACATCTGGTTGATGGCCTGGTAAATGCCGGTGAATTCGGGAAGGCCCTTCTCGAAATGGACCAGCAGCATATCTTCTTTGAGTGCCTCTGCTACGGTGAATGCTATTGGTTCATCCTCCACGTTTATAACTGCACCCATGATGCCTGTGAGATCTCCCCAGGCCTGAAGCACCCGCTTGATAACCCGGTTCTCACTGGCGAGTGTCTCGACGGACTCGCAGTCCCGCCAGGTGCACCAGGCCTCCTGCATGGCGAGCACTTTGGGTACGAGAGAAGGGGTGACCTCCTGGTACCCGAAACGATACTTCTTCTTAAACTGGGTCAAGAGGTTCTTCTTGTTGTGGAACTTGTTACCGGCAAGATCGACGAGCTCAGGAACGGAATAGAGGTAGTCCCAATGCTCCCGGGCCTCTTCCGCCTTCACCCTGCCGGGGAGGTTTGCAACCCATTGGAAGAGGAGTTCCTCGGGTACACGGTTAAAGGGGAGCTCTTGTATCTGGGGGTTGTCAAAGACTGCAGCCCAGGAAACACCCTCCCAGTCCCCGACCGGTGCCCACAGGCACGGCATAGGTATCTCCTGCCTTATCCATACGAGCCCGTTATCCCATGCCCAGGAAAGACCATACTCTTCAGCCCACCCCCACAGGTTGATGAAGCTGTAGTCAGAGGCCGCAAGCCTGACAGCGGAAAAGTGCCTGATATATGCATCCTGGTAAGACAGGGAGATGGGTTCAAATATCAATGCTTAGTCATCCTTATGATCGCCCGTGCCGGGCTGTCAGGATTATAAAAGACTTAAATCATATCAATAAAGCAGCAATGCATCAGCTACCTTGAGTGGTCTTATCCACGTATTCGGCGATCTGACCCATCATGCTGCTCACGTCCTCGCCCTTAAGTCTTAAGATAGCCATGGCATCAGGGTGCATATGATAGAGCATCCCGTCGATCCCCGCCCCGATTCCGCTCATCATGGCAACGGCATCGGCCATGTGCACAATAAAGGAAAGGACATCTCCCTTGGACGGGGTGGGGTCGTGGTGATACCGGATGGCGAGTACCATCTGAGACGGGATATGCCACCTCTCACATGCCTCGGATGCCAGTTCGGCATGATCGAATCCGAGGATATGCTTTTCAGCGTTCAGGAACGACTCTTTACCCTCATCGACGAAGGACTTGAAGGCATCCTTGCGCTCATGGATGTACGGATCAAGGATGATCTTACCCACGTCGTGTATAAGGCCTGCGGCGAATGCATCCTGTTCCAGGGAAGGGTTCACCCGACGCGCTATGATCTGGGATGCTGCGGCCACGGCCAGCGAATGCATCCAGAGCTCGCCGGCATCGAGATCGTAGCCGGAAAGTGTTTGACCGAGTATTTCAGAGGAGCAGGCAAGGTTGAGGACCTCCATGAGGGTCTTTGACCCGAGTACAACCGCCGCATGCTGCACCGATGAGACCTTGCCGGAAAGACCGTAGTAGGGTGAATTGGCGATCCTCAGGATGCGCGTGACAATAGCCTGGTCCGTCTCGATGACCTTGGCAAGGTCCTTGAAGCTCGATGCAGGGTTGCTGATGACCTCCCTGGCCTTCTGTGCGACCTGGGGCATGGGGGGCAGATCCTTCATGGTGCGTAAGATGCGCTCCTTGAGGACATCGCCATTGCCTATACTTGCAGGGCCCTGCGCATGATCGCCGACGACTTTTCTGCCTGACGATGAAGCATCGGGGGCCTCTTCACCTGCCGGCGGGTGGAAGACTATGGAGTTTTTGCAGTTAGGGCACGGTATGGTAATGCTTCCCTTTAATGTCTTAAGACGCTCATCCGGGATGATGTATTCTTTTGAGCACTTCGGACATCGGATATTCATCTATTGCATCCTCCCAAGGTATATTCCCCGACCACCTTGATACAACGGCAAAACAGGCCGATATCTCGGCCCTCATCTACAATAAGCCCAAGAAGAATATTCATGACCATATGCTTTTTACACACACCTCTACTTTAGGATACGTCACGAAATCTTAATCTTCCCTTCGTCAACATTCAGGATCATGGTGCGCAACCTTGTGCCGCCGACGTTCTCCAGCTTCACCTCAAGCTGCTTGCCAGCGAGGATGTCCTTCACCTGATTCACCAGGGTGGAGCCCACTTCACCCTGGTCGCTGCTCGAAAGAAGCGACGCCCCCCCGGCAATCGCAACGGACACCTTTAATGGGATACCTCTCTTGGCAAACTCGGCAATGGCGTATTCCACAGCCGTGTCGGCAAAATATGCAGGATTGTCCGTCCTTTGTCCCTTGGACTGTCCCCTGAGTAAATGGAGGCCTGCAGCAAACTTGTACTGGGGGTTATAAAGGATGACACCCACCCCTGTGGCTATTTTGTCTATCCACAAGATACCCTCTTCGGTAAATTCACATTTCATGGGCTTGACCGCAGTTGTCTTCATCCCGATTCTGACACCTTCCCGTATCGTATCATCTTAGGATACCTTATTTTAGACTATGACCTACCATAGATCATTCAGGCTGACAAAACTTTTCACTGCATGATCTTCTTGTTATTTTTAAGGGATCCTGAGCTGCGACTTGCCTGCCTTTACCCTTATCCAGTCGAGTGCCTTATGTACACTCCGTCCGTCTTGGGTGTAGTCTATGTCCGGCAATAATTCTGCGGCCTAAATGTCCGCATCTATCTTGTATTTATGTGGATCGCCCCATATGCTGTCAAGGAAAGCCCTGCTTTCGGGCAGGGGAAAGGGCAAAATGAGGTGCGGACCTCTTAGAATCATTCACGCTTCAAGAGCCCGTTTAAGATGAGATCTATGCTCAGATCGAACATCTTACGGGTGGATTTGCCTTCTGACATAATATAGGTCTTGATAATGAACATGACATATATGGAAAAGAGGAGATCGGTAACATACTTGATATCGACCTTGCAGAATCTGTTTTCATCCACTCCTTTTTTAAGCAGGTCCTTAAGCATGTCCATGGATGCCCGGTTGATCTCGGTAAACCTGTCCTCACGAGGGGATAGAGGGAATACGGACGGATCGTTGATGAGGATGGTGCGCAGCGCCACATCCTTTGAGAGGTACATGAAACTCTTTTTACACATGACCACAAACTGCTCTTTAACATCCTCGATGCCTGAGATGGCCTCCCTCACCTTTGCCTGCCACCTCAGCAGTCCATAAGCTATGGCCTTCTCATAGAGCTCACGTTTGTCCTTGGCGTAGAGATACAGATTGCCCTTGGTCATGCCCAACTCATGGCCGATGTCTTCCACCCGGGTCCTCTTGTACCCATATTGTGCAAATACTTTTAATGCCGCATCGTAGATCCGGTTCAGCCTCTCCTGCCTGTCCATGTGCCTCCTGTACAATATCATCCATTAGAGGACTATCATCATCTGGCATAGCGGATGGCTTGAAGTCAACTCTCTATCATGCGCCGGGCTTCATTTTGCATCTGAATTATCAAATGAATTATTGAACAATATGTTCATCCATTCAATTATACTTGACTTACGGCATGCATGCCGTTACAATTTTTCAAGGGCTTACGTATCACATCAGACTTTTTTAAGATTTTTATTGATATGAAAAACACAGGGGGGTGTATATGACAGAATCATCTGCAAAGGCACTTTCAATCCTTCGTGACCCGTCTCAGTTTCAGTGGTATCTCATACCGCTTCTGCTTGTCATCATCTACATCTACCACAACGAGGCCCGGAACAAGAACTGGAACTCCATCTTCGCCGGTCTCGCCCTCTGGGGGTGCGACTGGTTCAACGAGATCTGGAACGCCCTGGTCTTCCACTTCACCCAGTATGCCCCTGTCTGGGGGGCGCCGGCCAAGACGGCCTACCTCATCCTTATAGGGCTCAACATTGAGATATGCATGATGTTCTCCATCATGGGCGTGGCCACGACCATCATGCTCCCGGAAGACAGGAGCCTGAAGATCCTGGGATTGCCGAACCGCTGGTTCTTCATATGCGCATTCACAACCCTGTCCGTCATTGTGGAGATTATCCTTAACTCCATAGGCGCTCTGACATGGGATTACTCCTGGTGGAATGCCAGGGCACCGTGGCTCATCTGGATCGCCGGGTACTTCTATTTCTTCCTGGTGGCCTACTGGGTCTATGACATGAAGACCATCAAGGCCAAGGCCGTCACCGTCGGCACCATCCTGGGGTTTGATCTTGCCTGCCTCATCATATTTATAGGCGTGTTGAAGTGGATGTGAGACGCACCTGAATCCTTTCAACATGCGCTTTCCTGATGTGATGAAACTATCTTCTACAGGGTCCCCATTGATGCCCGCAGAGCAGCTATGGCCCTGGCATGATCGGCACGCGCCGTTATATAGTTGTTATGTGCGCGGACCAGCAGGGTCTGTGCCCTGAGCACATCATCCGTGGTCGCTGCCTGGAGGTTGTAACTGTCTTTTTCTATCCGTGCGAATTCTTCCGCCTGAGCAATGGCCTTCTCGGCCACCTGCAGACGGGCCAGGGCTTCTTGTATGTTGAGGTAGGAGTTCTTGACCTCGAGGGTAACCTGGTTTTTCAGGCTTTCAAGCAGGTACCCTGCCTTGGCGTTCATATACTGGGACTTGTTGTAATTCCAATAACTTGAGCCCCCTGAAAAAAGATTCCAGGTTAGCCCGATCCCGGCTATCCATGTGTCATATTTGAAGGTTGGCTCATACCCTGTATTATTCTCATAGCCATATGTCGCAACTACACTCGGCATGAATGTAGATTTTGCAATTGTAATCCCCTTGGCGGAATTGTCTACCTGGAGATTCGCGGTCTTGATCTCCTGCCTGTTTTCCATGGCAGTGGCAAGGGATTGGTCAAAGGTGATATCAATGCTCGTCAGCGGTATCTCCGGCTCGATGTTCAGATCTTCATTGATATTATTTTGCAGGAGTATGTTCAGATTCGATTCCGCAATCTTCACTGCATTATCGGCTGAGATCAGGAGCTCCTGACTCTCTGAATATTGCACCTGGGCCTCAAGCAGATCGTTTTTGGGGATCATGCCCTCGTTGAAGAAGGCATTGGCTACATCGAGGTGAGACTTTACGGAGGTAGCATTACTCTTCGCCACCTCCCGCTGCTGCCTGGCCTTGATCACCCCGTAGTATGCATCGATGACCATAAGTTTGATATCCCGGATGAACCTCTCCCGTTCGAGCTCGGATGAGAACTGATCGTTCTTGGCGATAAGGTAGCTGTTGTACAAGGCCCCGCCTGCAAAGAGCACCTGCTTGGCCTCGATATCCCAATCGTAATTCCCCTTCTGGTTGAAGGGGAGCGGTCCTATCGGCGGAGGGAATGGCAATATCTCAAGCTGGCTGAATCTCGTGTATCCGTATGTGGCATCCAAAGAAGGGAGCATCTTGGCGAACTGGGCCCTTTTGTCCATGTCCTTCCCGAGAACGTCCTGGTCCTGGGCCTTCACGCCGGGGTTGCGCTCGACGGCCATCTTGATCGAATCTTCAAGCGTCATGTAATCGGCTGCATGCGCGCTTATTACCCCCATGAAGAATAAACCAATCGCGATTAAATACATTGTCTTCTTCACTGTGATAACCTCCCTGGAAATTCCTCCATTATGCCGACTGCGAATTCAGACGGTGACTTCTCCACTATGCCCGGAAAATAACTCCGGGCTATTGCCTGTATGATCCCGAGCAGCATCATGGATTTCAACTCAGGGTCGAAGCGTTCTCCCCCCCTGTTTGCCTCCATGAAAATCTCGCGGGTGATCTGCACAGTCTCTGTGCGGACATCCTTGATGTGCCGGAAGATATGGGGAGTAAGCTCGGGAATCGGTGCAAAGTAAATCTCATAAATGAGCCGGTGGAAACCCGGATTGTTCTCGATCCAGCCCTTGAATCATTGTTCAAAATTAGAACAATCACTCACCCTAGTCAAGCATCTTTCTTGACCATTTCTTTTATTAGGGGCTCATTCCAGGGAATGGAAGACAAGGCCCGTAGGGGTTTTCGGATAGAAGTAGGTTGAGTTATGGGGCATCCTTAAACCCGCCTCTGCAATCTCCATCACATCATCCATGGTAGGCGGATTGAGGAGGAAGGTGATATCGGCCTGTTCTTTTGTCACCATATCAAGGGCCTCCTCGGCCTTGCTCGTGAACATGATCCGCTTGTTTTCCATATTCGTGCCGATGCCTAAAATAGGATCGATAATGCACTCATGAAGGATCGTCACGTCGTGGCTTTTCAGCAAAGGATGCGTGCCGGCCGGCAGGTACTTTTCCAGCTCTGAATCTGAAGCCAGCTGCAGGAGGTAGAACCTGGGTATACCCTTCACATAGAGCCCTATGCTGCCCTTCCCGCTCTTGTTCAAGGCAGCAAGAAATGCCTTTCGGTTATCATAGGGAACCATGTTGAAGATCTCTTTGATCCGGTATTCCAGATCGACCAGCCCTACACCCATACTATCGATGATGATGCGGTGCATAGGCAGAATCTTGATTCCTTCTTCCACATTGATGAGATACATCTGGATATAGTCGAAGTTCTGATTTCCGTCAGTCTTGCGGGTGGCCGCCCTCATGCGGTCCCTGTATACCTTGGCGGTTTCGTAGCGGTGCTGGCCGTCCGCTATGAGGACCTTCTTATTGAGCGTTGTTTTGGCGATCTTTTCAATCGTGGCCGGATCATTGATGATCCATAGCTTGTGATTCTCATCTTTTGTCGAGAATTCAAGCTGGGGCGTTCCGAGTCTGGTCCTGATCTGTGTTTCAACGGTCTTTTTCGAATCCGAATAGACGCCGAGGATCGAACTGAAATTCGTTCTCACCTCGCTCATGAGGCGAAGCCGGTCGAGTTTGGGGCTTTTCACGGTATGTTCGTGAGGCCGGATGTTCTTCTTTTCGTCTTCGTCCATGCGGACCGATGCGATCAAGCCCCTTCTTATTGATGTCCTGTCGGCAATGGTATAGGTATGCTCGTGGTAATAGAGCGCCGGCTTTTTATCCTGGATGAGAATGCCACCCTTGAACCATTGCTTGAACAGGTCCCGTGCCCTTGTGTAGCGGTTGTCGTCCTTGTTGTCCTTGGGAAATTGCTTGCCGAGCACGAGCCTCACGGCGTTGTAGGGAGACTTATTATAATATTCATCAATCTGTTGGGGGGGTATAATGTCATAAGGGGGGCAGATGGCATTAGCCAGATCGAGTTGTTCAGGGTTATATCTGATTCCCCGAAAGGATCGAATCTTAGGCATTCACGGCTCCCTTCATGGCCTGGAAGTCAACAAGAGGCACAAAGAGGGGTATATATATGGGGTCTTGAAAAATTTCAACCCCATTTTATGTGAAGGCCTGTAGTCATCCGAACCCCGGGTATCGCTATATGGCTATAACGATTGATTTTACTCTTTGTATGAGTGTATAGGGTTGCCATGCAATACATAAGAATCGTATTTTCCATCCTGATGCTTTTTGTAGTGATCACCTTTTGTGTGAACAATACGCAGGGCTTTGCCCTTTCATTCCTCGGCTACCGGCTCATGGTGCCACTCCAGCTCTGGACGCTCATGGTTATCTTCTTTGCAGCCGGCATGGTGCCCATCATCGTAATAGAACTTCCCCGGCAGGCATCTCATTATATGCGTATGCGCTCATTGAAGTCGCAGATCAGGCAGATGGAGGAATCGCTCCGTATGCTCGATGGTTCAACGGAAGAACCGACGAAATAAGCGCCTGAGAAAGGGGGTAATCTTCGAGGGGAACCACAGGATGCTTAAGGTATTCCCAAGGTTATGCTGCATGTTCTCCTCATGCGAAAGCATGCTAGGGTCTATCTTGGCCTTTACCTTCAGATATCCCATCCAGTCGATCCTGCACAACAGCCTCCACAAAGGCCCTTTGAAGGGTGTGTAGATGCTGGTGGCAAAGTCAACGAGATACGGCATCCCCTCTTCATCCATTCCGTAGTTCCTCCGGTTGCGCATATCAAGGTGTATGACGCCTTTCTGGTGGACCGCCTTGATGAGTTCCTCAAGACGATTAAAGTAGGCCTCATCGGGTTTCCTGATCCTGGTCATCAGGTTGTGTCCCCCCATGAAGGTAGTTGTGATGGTGTAAGGGTCAGGGCTCGGAACGGCCTTGGGGATGCCGGTGACGCCCTCCAGTTTGGAATAGATATATGCCTCCCAGCGCACCAGCAGAGAGCCTGTCTTTTTAACAATCCATGGCCTGCGTCGGTATGTCTTTTCCACCAAGGTCATGCCGTCTCGGTGGATCAGGTGTACATCAGGGCCGTAGATGCGTTTCTTTTTCAGTTGTATTTCCATGTCTTTTAGGGTCCTGCATACTTTTTAAATCTGTTAACGCTCTATCATTCCATGCTATCGATGCGCAATGGTAGGATTTCCCAAGATGGACAAGAGAAGGAAAAAGGCAATTACCGGCAGGTTGACATGGAACCCCAAGGGCTATGCCTTTGTGGATTCAAAGGATCTGGATGAAGGTGTCTTCATCCCCCCTGAAGGGTTGAACAGCGCCCTTGACGGCGATCTGGTGGAGGTGAGTGTATGGCGCGACCGCAGAGGCTTACGGGGCAAGGTCGCCTCCATCATTCAGCGCACCCGCCTCACCATAAGCGGGAGGTATGTGCGGATGCGCAAGTTCGGCATCCTGGAACCCATTAAGCAGATGCCGTATACGATCATCATTCCGCTCGGCTCCGAGGGAGATGCACGCACCGGTGACATGGTGAGCGTCAGCATCATCCCTCCCAAGGCCCACAAGAAGGTGGGCACCCTGGAAGCAAAGGTGGAGAGATCGCTGGATATCCCCAAAGGGGTGGGTGATGACCTTGCAATGGTCGCTGCCAAATACGGGCTCTCCTGGCGATTTTCCGAGGAAGTACAGCAGGAGGCCGAGAAGATGGCCCGCATAGACATGGCAAAAGAGCTGCCCTTAAGGAAAGACCTCAGGGGCAGGGTGCTCTTCACCATAGACGGAATCAATGCGAAGGACTTCGATGATGCCGTGGGCATCGAGCGGCTGGAGGACGGCGCCTTGCTGCTCACGGTCGCCATTGCCGATGTGGCCCATGTGGTGAGGCCTCGCTACTGCGCTGGATAAAGAGGCTAGAGCCAGGTCTTTCAGCGTCTATTTCCCCGAAACGGTCATCCCCATGCTCCCTGAGGTGCTCTCAAACGATATCATGAGCCTGAAACCCGATCAGGACAGGCTTGCCGTGGCTGCTGAGATCGTCCTCGGCCCCAGGGGCAAGGTCATCTCGCACAAGGTCTTCGAGGCCGTCATCCGCTCTGACGCACGGCTCACCTATGAGGAGGTGGGGCCTGTTTCTGGAGGGAAAACCCGGGGCCAAAGGCCTTGAGAAAGAGATCGCCTGGCGGCTCGGCGAGCTCCATAAGCTCTCAATGCACTTACGGGGGCGCAGGAGAAAGCAGGGCAGCCTGGACTTCGACATGTCGAAGAAGGAGATGTCAACCGACCATGCGGGCCTTGTGCAGGACATAAAGAGAATCAGGCACGGACCGGCGGAGCGGCTCATCGAGGAGGCAATGCTGCTTGCGAACAAGACCGTCTGCACCTTTCTCATGAACCATCACATGCCAATATTGTTCCGCGTGCACGAGAAACCAAAGTACGAGGATCTCATCGAGCTTATGGATACATTGGCCGAGATCGGGTTCTCATCTTCTCTCCTGGCGCGGCTCAAGAAGGCTGTCCGGCTCATCAAAGGGCGTCTCGGAGGTGCTCCAGGCAATTTCCGATGCCTGCAAGGGAAAAGACCTGGAGGCCTTTGTGAACACCAACATCCTGAGGTCTCTGAGACGTGCGCAGTATTCGCACGAAGACCTGGGCCACTTCGGGCTCGCATGCACTGGCTACCTCCACTTCACCTCACCTATCAGGAGATATCCCGACCTGGTGATACACAGGCTTGTCAAGGCTGCACTTGACTCCGGGGGGATGACTAAGAAGGGGCATGAGAAGACCCTCAAACAGCTCAAGAAGGTGGCGCTTGAAGTGACCGAGCGGGAGAAGATCACGGATGATGCCATGATGGAGGCACTCAAGATCAAGGCGGCAGCCTATATGGTTTCCCGCCTGGGTGACGAGTTTGATGCCGTGATCACCAGCATCATGCCCTATGGCATGTTTATCGAGGTCCTGGACCCGCCCGTGGACGGGCTGGTGAAGAATGATGACATCCAGGGAGAGCCTTCACGAAAGAGCAGGCGGCCAAAGCAGCAGCGGCACACCATGGGACAGATCATCCGGGTGAAGCTCGTCAGGGCGGACAGGACCAACGGCCAGACTCGACTTCTCGCTTGTTTAGAGCGCAGCTATGATACGAAGGGCCTCTGCTGGAATAAGGGGTATCGCTTCAGCGATGATAGATCAGGTATCCTATAAAGACATGAACTCTGAGAATACGGGAGACAATCCATGTCAATGAATAATGAATTCCTGCGCTATGTCCTCGACCAATTGAGAGGTCTGGGAGTGGTCACCTCCCGCAAGATGTTCGGCGGGGCAGGCCTCTACCTGGACGGCACCATCTTCGCCCTTATTGCCTATGATACCCTCTACTTCAAGGTGGATGAAACAAACCGGTCCGATTTCGAAGAGGCCGGCATGGAACCCTTCCGGCCCTTTGAGGACACATCATATGTGATGAGCTACTATGAAGTACCCATTGACGTTCTGGAGGACAGTGACGAGCTCGTCTCATGGGCAAGGAATGCGCTCGCTGCGGCGCGCCGGGCACCTTCAAAGAAAAAGAGATGCGGGCAAGAGAAAGGCTTAAGGCAAACTCAGATCATATGCAAATATGTTTGGATAATTTTTACTTCTTATGCTTCACCGCAGCGCCACCCAGGTAGGCCTCCTGGATACGCTCGTCGGACTTGAGGTCGGCAGCAATGCCTTGGGCGGCGATTTTGCCGTTTTCCAGCACATAGCCGCGGCCCGCAATGGACAGGGCCTTGTAGGCGTTCTGCTCCACCAGGAGTATGGAAACCCCCTGGCGGTTGATCTCGCGGATGATGTCGAAGATCTGCTTGACCAGGATGGGCGCAAGGCCCAGGGAAGGCTCGTCCAGAAGCAGGACTTTTGGGCTGCTCATGAGGGCTCGCCCGATGGCCAGCATCTGCTGCTCTCCGCCCGAAAGCGTGCCTGCAAGCTGGGAGCTCCGCTCCTTGAGGATCGGGAACAGGGTGTGGACCCGCTCCTTGGCCCGGGCGATCTCTTCCTTGTGTTTCCTGCGGGTGAAGGCGCCGAGGTTGAGGTTCTCATCCACCGTGTGCGTGGGGAACACCCTGCGGCCCTCGGGTGAGAGCGATATGCCCCTGCGCACGATCTCATAGGCAGGTACCTTGTTGAGCGGTGTGCCTGCGTAGGTCACCGTCCCGGCCGCGATGGGAATGAGGCCGCATACGGCCTGGAGAAGGGTGGACTTGCCCGCACCGTTGGCGCCCAGCACCGTGACGATCTCACCCTCGCCCAGGTCTATGCTGATCCCCTTGAGGACCTCCCGGGCACCGTACAGGATGCTGAGATCACCAATGGACAACAGGGCCGACACGCTCTTCTCCTTCGTCATCCTTGCCGAGATAGGCCTCGATCACCGCCTCGTTGTTATAGATGTCCAGGGGCAGTCCTTCTGCGATCTTCTTTCCCTCGTCCATGACCACGACCCAGTCGGATATGCCCATGACCACGTTCATGTCGTGCTCGATGAGCAGGATCGTGAGGTCCTCATGGAGGATGAGTCTTTTCAGGAAGTCCATGAGGTCCTGCGTCTCTTTGGGATTGAGCCCGCTGCTGGGCTCGTCCAGCACCAGGAGCCGGGGCTCTGAAGCGAGCGCCCTGGCGATCTCCAGCATCCGCTGGGAGCCGTAGGCGATGTTCTTTGAGAGCTCGTCCTTGAACTGGGCGAGGTCCACCTGGGCGATCCTCTCTTGGGCCACCCGGGCTATGCGCCGCTCCTGGCGCCTCATGGAAGGCGTCCTGAAAACGCTGGAGAAGAGGCCTGAAGAGGCCCTGCAGTGCTGGCCCGCCATGATGTTTTCCAGGCAGGTCATGTCCTGGAAGAGCCTGATGTTCTGGAATGTCCGGGCTATACCATGGCTCACGATCTGATGGGGTTTCTTCCCGGTGATGTTTGTGCCTCTGAAGATGACATCCCCGTGTTCGGGCTTGTAGATGCCGGTGACCACGTTGAACACCGTGGTCTTGCCCGCGCCGTTGGGGCCGATGAGGCTCAGGATCTCGCCCTTGTGCACGACAAGGTCGAAGTCGTTCACCGCCTTGAGCCCGCCGAAGATCTTGGTGAGGCCTTTTGTCTCCAGGACGATCTCCCGGTCGCTGTAGGGCCTAAGCCGCTCCATCGACGGTGTCCTCCAGGAGCGAGCGGAAAGAGACTCCGCCGCGTTTTCTCGGCCAGAAGCCGCCCGGGCGGAACATCATCATGACAATCATGACCGAGCCGAATACGAGCATGCGGTACATGGCAAACGGCCTGAAGATCTCGGGGAAAAGGCTTATGAAACCTGCCCCGATGATCACCCCGGGGATGGAGCCCATGCCGCCGATGAGCACGATGCAGAACATGAGGCATGACTCCCAGAAGGTGAAGCTCTCGGGGGAGACGCACATGAGCTTGCTCGCATAGATATTGCCCGCCACACCTGCAAGCCCCGCCCCGAGGACAAAGGCCAGGAGCTTGTAGTGCCGTACGTTGATCCCGGTTGTGCCGGCGGCGATCCCGTCCTCACGGATGCAGTTCCATGCCCTGCCGATGCGGGAGTGTTGGAGGCTGACGAGCCCCAGGACGGACAGCCCTACCACGGCCCAGATGAGGAAGTAGTATTTTAAGGGAGAGTCGATGACTATGCCGGGTGCAAGCTTGGGAAAATCCACCCCGAACACACCGTTGGGACCTCCGGTGAGGTCGAAGGGGTTGTTGATGAGCGCCAGACGAACGATCTCTCCCATGCCGATGGTGACTATGCAGAGGTAGTCGCCCTTCAGATGGATGATGGGCGAGCACACGATGTAGGCGAACAGGGCAGCCGCCAGTGCGCTTATGGGGAGAAGAGCCAGTATGGGGATCTGGTAGCGTGTGTTCAGGATCGCCGTGACATATGCGCCGATGGCATAGAATCCCGCATGCCCCAGGTCGAAGAGACCGACCTCGCCGAGCACGATGTTGAGACTCAGTCCTAAGAGGGCGTAGATGCCGAAGAAGAACGCGATATCGATGAAGTAGTTGCTCACCAGGAACGGGTAGACGATGATGAGCGCCGTGAAGGCCGCGGGCACATACCAGGGTGTGTTCTTGAAGATCTTTGCCAAGGCGCTCACGGCCTCATACCTTTTCCGCGATCTTTTCGCCGAACAGGCCGGTGGGCCTGAAGATGAGCACGAGGATGAGGATGAGGAACACGAATACATCCTTCCATGCAGCCGATATATAGGCCGCCCCCAGCATCTCCAACACGCCTAAGATGAGCCCGCCGAACATGGCCCCCGGCAGGTTTCCGATGCCCCCTAAAATGGTTGCCGTAAAGGCCTTGAGCCCGTAGTTCCATCCCATAGTGAAGCTGATCTGCCGGTAATACATCCCCACCATGACACCGGCGGTTGCGCCGAGTGCAGGGCCCAGGGTGAAGATGAACAGGATCACCCTGTTGAAGTTGATCCCCATGAGCGATGCCGTGTTCCGGTCATGTGCAGTGGCCCGCACGGCCGCCCCGAAGGTGGTCCTCTGGATTATATAATAGAGTGCGGACATAAGGAAAAAGGAGAGAACAAGGATGATGACCTGCAGCAGGGTTATGTTGATCTGGCCGAGCTGGAATCGCATGACCGGGATGAGATCGGCAGGATATGCCTGATACCTCGGCCCCCAGATAAGCATGATGGTGTTCTGCAGAAAGATGGATGCGCCCAGGGCCGATACCACGGCAGGCAGCCTTCCTGCCGGGTACACGGGCCGGTATGCCACCCTCTCCACCAGAAGACCCACGATGGTAAGGCTGCCGGCAGCCACACAAATGGCCGAGAGCATGCCTATCCAGGGACCGAATTGGACGGTGAGCGCCGCAGCGCCGAAGACGAGGACGGTGTAGCCGATATAAGAGCCCATGGTGAAGAAATCACCATGGGCGAAGTTGATGAGCTTCAGTACGCCGTAGACCATCGAGTATCCCAGCGCAATGAGCGCATAGAACGACCCGATGGTCAGGCCGTTGATGAGCTGCTCGAGCAACAGTTGCATGTATCGTTACGCTTAATTCTCTTTTATGCTACTTCGAGATCACGATCTTGCCCGCATCGTCTACCACATAGAGGTAGAACGGGACGCCCACGCGGTCGCCCTGAGCGGTGAACCCGATGGGGCCTGTGATCCCGGGGACCTTCTTCGCCTTGTTCCTCAGGAAGTCGGCAATCTTATCGGAATCCGTGGACTTGGTCTTGTCGATGGCGTATGCAATGATGTTCACCGCGTCAGCCGCATAAATGGGCCACGGGCTTGAAGGGATGTCGCCGTACTTTGCCTTGTAGGCGGCGAGAAAGTCCTTGGCCTCCTTGTAGGGAAGGTCGCCGGGCAGCGGTTCGTTCGTCATGTAGCAGCCCTTGGCAACGCTTACGCCGGCGATCTTCACGAACTCCTCATTGATGGCCGCATTGCCGCCGACAAAGGGGCACTTGATCCCTATGTCGCGGGCCTGGGTCACAAGCAGAGCGGCCTCAGCATAGTAGCCGGTGTAGTACCAGACATCGGGCTTGCTTTCGCGCAGGTTGGTGAGCGGGACTTTATAGTCCTTCTCGCCGGGTGTGATGGCATCATAGAACACGATCTCCACCTTCTTGGCCTTCACCATGGCATCCAGTGCCTTCTTGGTGTCCTCGGCCAAGCCTTTGCCGAACGCGGTGTTGTCGTGCATGATGGCGATCCGTTTGGCCTTGAACTTGGAAGGCACCGCAGCGGCGAAGAACTTGCCCTGGGAGTCGTCACGGCCGCAGGTGCGGAAGAAGTATTTAAACCCCCGCTCGGTGAGCCTCACCGCGGTGACGCCATAGCCGATGTTCACCTTCTTGAATTTCTCGTAGATGTTGGATGCCGGTTCGCATACCGATGAACCGTAGGTGGAAACAACCGCCACCACTTCCTTTTGGCCCACGAGCTTCTGGGCGGCCAATGCACCGGTCTTGGGTTCACCGGCGTCGTCCTCCACCCTGATCTCGATCTTACGGCCGCCTAAGATGCCGCCCTTCTTGTTGATGAGGTCTGCCGCGATCTCGCATGACTGCTTCGCCATCTGGCCCTCGTATGCCCAAGCGCCCGTGATGGGCCCCTGGAGACCGATCACGACCGGCTCCTTTTCTGCCGAATACACTGCCGGCACAGCCATGAATATCAGGATACTTGCTGCAAGAAGATACTTCACGAACTTCATATCTCATACCCCCTCGAAAAAAGTTTTGAAAATCTCCTCTGATCCGCACACCAGGACAATATGATCATACGTGTGCGGGTATTCCTCCTTATGTAATGCCCCCTGTTAAAATCCACCTGATGTGGTGTGGGATCAACACTATAAGAGGGGGAGCGGCATACTGTCAATGGCAAACTCAGTAGGAGCGGACTGAAGCCGCGACATCCGGCATAGGTCGCGCCTGAAGATGGCGACATGGAATGACCCCCTGGTTAATTGGTTTTGTTGGCCCTTATGACACTAGGTGAAAGGCTATCATGCTCCCGCTCCCACTGGAGGAGCACAATGGCAATGATGACCGACAAGCCTCCTGCGATCTGGAGGGGGGAAAGAGACTCGCCCAGGAGGAAGAATGCCATGAAGGCCGCTGCGATCGGTTCAAGGGTTGCAGTGATTATGGTGCGTGTGGAGCGGATGTAGTTGACGCCCGCAAGGTACAGACCAAAGGGGATCAGCGTGCCGAAGACGACGATGTAGAGGATGGAAACCCATTGGGTGAGCGTGTACGACTGAGACAAGACACTCAACGGTCTGTGAACTACATTCAGGGATACTGCGGAGAACAGGAACCCATAGACTAGGACGGTCCAGGGGTTATACTGGTGCATGCCCTTTTCGCTCAGCAGGGTCGTAGAGGCGAAGGCAATGGCCGAGAGCAGCGCCCACATGATGCCCACGCGGTTCATGGTGAGGAGTGAAAGGTTGTAGCCGCCGACGACCAGATAACACCCGGCAACGGAGAGCACCAGCGCGAGCACCTTCAGGAATGTCACCCGCTCATGCCAGAACAGCATGGAATAGCATGCCACCAGGACAGGCGCCAGGTACTGAACGAGTATGGCCGCCGCCACCTGGATCTTGCTGATGGCAAAAAAGTATGAGAGCTGCATCAATGCCATGAACACACCGCCGAACAGGAAGAGGTGGCCGATATCTCGCACCCTGATCTTGAGCAGCGCGGGTCTCCAGAGAGACAGGATTGTGGTTAGGATCACTGCAGACAGCACGACCCGGGTCTGGACCAGGATGAACGGCGACATGCCTGCATTGAAGAGGGCCTTCCCTGTTGTCCCGCACGAGGCCCACAAGAGGGCCGCTGCCATGACGCAGAGATAGCCCTTGACGGTGCTTGTGTTCATGCGTGCGCTCACAGCTGCGATGCAATGACCATCCTCTGGACATTCGCCGTGCCGTCGATGGCCTTCATGAGGCGGGCGTCATGATAAATCCGGGTGATCTCATTTTGGCCGGCAATGGCCTTTTGCCCGAGCATCTCCATGCCGAAGGAGGCGACATCCATGAGCGTCTCGGAGGCAAAGAGCTTGGACATGGACGCCTCCATGGTGAAGGGCTTCCCTGCATCGATTCGCATCAATGCGTCCTGGTAGAGAAGGCGTGCCGCATGAAGCCTTGTAGCAAGATCGGCCAAGGCGAAGGTGACACCCTGGAATGCGCTCAGGGGCTTGCCGAATTGTATATGGTCTTTTGTATGGGCAAGGATCAGGTCCAGCGCGAGGCTGGCCTCCCCGACACAGTTTGCGGCCACCAGGGGCCTGCCTTTGTCCAGGGTCTCCATGAAGAGAAGATAACCGCTGCCCTCCTCTCCCAGGAGACACTCGGCAGGGATGCGGACGTTGTCAAAGGACACGCTGCCCATGACACCATGCGAACAGCCAAAAGTATCATAAGGCTCGCCGACGTATATTCCGGGAAGATCCGCATCCACCACAAAGGCATTCAGCGATGCCCTGCCCTTGGTGTTCTCCCTGGCGGTAAAGACGATGAATATGCGGGCAATGGCATGGTTGATGACAATGCTCTTGGTGCCGCTTATGATGTAATAATCACCCTTTTTTTGCGCCGTCGCGGTGATGGATGTAATGTCGGAGCCTGCGGATTCCTCGGTAAGACAGAACCCGGCGGGCGCATGGTCCCTGGCAATGGCCGAGAGGTATTTCTTGTGGATGGTGTTCTTGCAGGCGTCTCCGATCATCTCGGCACAGTGGACGGTGGTCAGGGGGCCATAGAGCGTTCCTGGAAGCTCGTGGCTTAAAAGTTCATAAACGATCCCGGCGCTCAGGTAATCAAGACCTTTGCCGCCGTACTGTTGGGGAATCAGGAGAGCATGATATCCCTTCCGGGCATATGCCTCAAAGAGCCAGCCTGCACGTTCCACCTTGCCGATATCTTCCGCAAGCAGGGCAGGAACCTCCTGTGCAAAGGCCTTGGCCTCTTCTAAGAGTTTTTGCTGCATGGGGCTCAGGTCAGTCATGGTTTTTTCTCCAAGTCAGGAAGTCAAGGTATTCGGACATTTCATTGAGTTCGTCTTCGCTCAAGTCCAGGTCTCGTATACGTGCCATGATCTGCTCTTTTCTGTCGGATGGCTCCGGTAGTCGTGCGTTTGAGGCATCCTCAAAGGGACCGATGAAGTAATCGAGGGTTTTTTCCAGCAGACGGGCGAAGTCTTCGATCTGGTGGATGTAGAGCCTGCGTTTCCCCAGTTCGTAATTGGACAATGCGGCCTGGGTTATACCAAGGGTTTGGGCAAGATCCACCTGGGTCAAGCCCTTTTCCTCCCGCGCCTTCTGTATCTTCTTGCCTATCTCCTTGAAACCCATGATGGTCTCTCCTTTGGGAGTAGTTCCATGTTGGGTGCCTGCGCAGAAAAATGCAAGCCCATTCTCGTGTCCTGATGCGGAAGTCCTTGACAGCGATATAACAAAAAGAGGATAATTATAACATATTGTTATATCACAGGAGCAAAGACATGTTCGATTATATCATGACCGATGCACAGAAGAAACTGAGAGACGAGGCCCGGGCCTTCACCAAGTGGGTGCCCAAGCAGCTCATCCTCGACATGGATGCCGAGAAGGTGCAGTTCCCCCACGAATATCTTCAGGAGGCGGGCAGGAGGAACCTGCTGGGGATCAGGCTGCCCAAGGAGCTGGGCGGTAGGGGCCTGAGCTGGGTGGATGACTCCATCGTGGCCGAGGAGATCGGCGTTGCCAGCTATTCGCTTGCGTGCCTGTGGGGGGTGGGTGCGGACATCGTGTGCGAGGCCATCACGCTCTTCGGCAATGACGATCTCGAGAAGGCCGTGGTGGTCCCGCTCCTCAAGGGGGAGACCTTTGCAGCGGAAGGGCTCACCGAGCCGCGAGGCGGGTCGGACTTTTTCGGCGCCACCACATATGCCAAAAAAGACGGCTCCGACTGGATCATAAACGGCCAGAAGCGCTTCATCGTGGGAGCGGAGGGTGCCGACTGGTTCCTGGTCTATGCGGTGACCGACCCTGATGCCCCGCCCCACAAGCGCATGACCGCCTTCATGGTGCCGAGGACGGATGGCGTTGAGAGCAAATACATATACGGGCTCATGGGCGTGCGGGGAGGCGGTGCAGGCAGGCTCGTGCTGAAGGACGTGCGCGTGCCCGAGCGATACGCATTGAACGGCATCCACGGTGGGTTTGATGTTTTCGTCCGAATGATGATACCCGAGCGGCTCGGCACCGCAGCCATGACACTTGGCTCGGTGAGACCGGCCATAGAGATCGCCACGCGCTATACGAGCAAGAGAAAGGCCTTCGGGCTGCCCATCCAGATGTTTGAGGCCGTGGGCTTCAAGGTGGCGGATTCCGTCATGATGCTCGATGCTGCCCGCTCGCTCGTCTATTCCACATGCCTCGCAGTGGATTCGGGCAAGGCCCACCCGAACCGGGTGCGGCGCCTGGTCTCTGAGGCCAAGAAGTTCGTGACAGAGGCCGCCTGGGAGATCGCCAACAAATGCATGCAGACGGTTGGCGGCATCGGCTACACCAATGTCTACCCGCTGGAGCGGATCGTGCGGGACATCAGGCTCTCCATGATCTGGGTGGGCTCTAACGAGATCATGCAGCTCATCATCCAGAACGAGTGGTACAAGGAATACTTCAAGTCGATTGCCAAAGAGGACGTGCGAGACGTTGAGGCCGACGCGGCAAACGCCGATGCGGAGGGCGAGAAGGTTTACGAGTAAATAAAGGAAACACCAGGCGGGGAGCAGGTGTCAGAATCCAATGGCATGGG
>CAWKAM010000003.1:0-122253 GCA_963847605.1 uncultured delta proteobacterium
ATGTGGGTCAGGTCGGAACGCACCAACCCGCACGCTGCCCGGGTCCTGGCTCGCATGGCCCGCCAGCGCGCCTGACCGACGTATGCTGGGACAAGCGGGAATCTGATGAGGATCGCGGGAAGGGCAGAAGGTCGGGCGGGCGCACGCGGAGGCGTCGTAATCGCGCTGGACGAGCGGCGGCCTCGGTGCGGGTGTGGCGTCGTGTCGGCGCGAGGCAGGAGGCAACACATGCCCAAGGCATCCCGCAACAGACGCGTGGCGAGCGGTTTCGTACTGTTCTTCGCGTTGTCCCTGCTGGCGGTCCCTGCCATCACCCCAGCCCTGGCGGCAACCAGCCACACGACCAGCCTCGGAGCCCACGGCGCGTCGCGCTGGACCCTCGGGCGGTCGGTCTATGTCAACCTGAAGGCAATGGTGCCCGGCACGTGGAAGCAGCAGCTCTGGTCCGGCACGTGCGCCTTGCCACGGGTTCGACTGGCGGTGCTGCCGAGCCTGGTCGTCCCGAACACGCGGGTGCTGGCGCAGACAACCAAGACTACTGTCGTTCCCGCGACCGACTCCGGCGTGGTGTTGCGGCTGTTGCATGGCCGCACCACCCTTTGCGGCGCGTTTGTGGAACCCGTGACGCCAACTCCTACGCCGACGGCGACTCCTACGCCGACCCCCATTCCGACTCCCACCCAAGCTGCGAACGTTCTGCTGGACGTCACTGGGTACGGGGTCGAGACGACGAACTCCTTTGATGCCCCAGCGGACTGGGAGATCGATTGGAGCTACGACAACTGTTTCCTGGGTCTGGCGAGCAACTTCTTCGTCTCCATCTATCTCAACGGCCAACCAACCTATGGCGTCAGAGCAGTTGGTCTGAGTGGGTCCGGCGTGGAGTACGTGCTTGACTCAGCTGCAAAGGCATATCTCGACATCCAGTCCGGATGTCACTGGACCGTGCTGGTTGTCCCGGACGAATGACGGGCTGTGCGCCTCCGCCCGGCGCGGCCTTGAGCGTCGGACAGCGCAGAGCAGCGCCGAACCGGACCCTAAGGACCGCGTCGGTCGGCGCGCTCACGATCGCGGCCCCGGCAGCAGTCTGGGCGCAGCCATACGGGGACCTCAGTGCTGCCCACGGTCCGGTCCCGCCCGGTCTCGAGGTCTGCCACGCCTGCGACAACCCACCCTGTTGCAACCCTCATCACCTGCTCGTGGGGCCGCACTCCGCGAATATGGCGGACGCGGCGCTGACGGTTCTCGCCGAGCGCCTTGAGCATCAGGGGCAGGGAGCGATAGAGGTCGCGCTGGAACTAGGGCTGTCGTGGGAGCCCGCCCCGTGCGCGTCGAGGGTGACCGGGATGTTCAGCGCGGCGAGTTGATGGACGACCGCGACGTCCTGGGTCGGGTGCTCGCGGGATCAATGGTGCCCCGCGCCATCACCATGGCGGACCCGGCTTATCCAATGGAATGTACGCACCACCATTGCTCTTCAGCAACTGATACGGCCCAGTCGCTCTGTAGCCGTAGACCACAGAGCCCACATCTCTCACATCAATGACGGTCGAGACCTCAGAATTCTCAACATAGACACGCCCGCCATTATAATCAAAGATCTCACTAATAGTCGAGTCATATACCTCCAGCGTGGCGCCAGGACCATACAGGTGGGCATCAGCCACGTTCGAACCGTAGACCTTCAAATAGACGGATCCATATACAGCGGGCCACACATCCTCAAGGGCGGAATTCTTCACTGTCAGAGATGAATTGATACAAGGCAAGTCCCAGGTCTTTTCGTCGTAGTATTCTCCTACTAACAGTCCTGACCCCGGCTTACCCACGTTCCTCAGTTCGCAAGTCACATATCCAGGCTAAGCTTGTATACCGCCCAGCCTAGACCGAACCCATTGGGAGTGCCCTGGACCGTCACATGCGTGTCGGGACTCAGGGTCACGGCATCTTCGTGGATATAGGAATCGTGTACCGCTATTGTCGTATTCGGCCAAAGGTCCGAGATGGTCCAATCCATCCATTGTCGTCTAGAAGGCAAGGTGAAAGTGAAAGTCCCCTTTGGGGGAAAGATCTCGAACCAAATCTCATGTGCATTTGATGCTCGAACCCTTGTATCGTGTGTGTCGTCGAAGAGGGTTAGTTTCACGGTCGAGTAGTTGATCGCACTATAGTCGACAGATCCGTGTATCGATTGCCCCGCATCCCCAACATAATGGTCGAACTTGACCGTTGACCCGTCTTGAAATTCCCAGTTGACCCAGTAGGGATTACCTGAGAAGGAATAGGAATCCTTGATGATCAAGGTACCTCCCTTCTCGATTTCCAATAGGGTTTGCTGGTAATCCGTTTGGCGCCAAAGCATGAGCGAATTGGTGATCGTCAACGTCCCGAAGACTTCAATGTTCTTCCTCTGGACGGGCTTGACGATGATGATCTTGTTGTCAAATGTGGCGGTGGTGCCTGCGGGAACCTGGTAGGTCTCGTCGAGGTAGACGATCTGTCGTCGGTCTCCGGGACGATAGGTAGAGCCGTTGGTGGCCGGATCCCAGATAGGCGCTAGAGGGCCTTCACCACCGACGAAGCAGAATTCACAGTCACCCTCGTACTTGGCACGTGGACTCGTGATGAACACGCCGCAGACGGTGGAACTGCCGTGCAGCAGCCGCAGGATGACGCCGAGGCGCGTCGCGGGAACGACCGGGGCCTTGGTCGTCTTCTGCAGCGTCCCCGTCGTCGGTACGACCAGGCTGGGCAGCACCGCGAGTCGAGCCTCGGGCGACGCGCACGTGCCGGACCACAACTCCTGCTTCCACGTCCCTGGGGTCATCGCCTTGAGGGTGACGGAGACCGACTGTCCGACGGTCCAGGTCGACGTGCCGTGGGATCCGAGACTGGCCTTGTGGCTGGTCGCCGCCGAGGCCGGGGTGACGGTGGTTAGGATGCCGGTGCACAGGAGCAGGAAGGTCGTCGCCCCCCAGACGGCAAGGCGCACACGGGCGGGTGGGTTCGCGAGCACGGCGAAGACCCTCACTCTCCGGGACGCGTCCTCGCGGGTCGGTCTCGCCAGTGGCTCGGCGCGGTCGTGGGCGGCCGTTTGGGCAGTGGCCGCGTGTCAGAGCCCCCCGTAGGCGTCCATTCTCCCACCGCGGTCGATGGCCCCGACGCACCCATCGGTCCGTCATCGCGGCGCCCCCGACGCCGGTCGACGCCGACAGGAGTGGGAGGTTCCCGTAAGACGTACGCAGCCGCCCGGTTGCGCCCATCGGCGATGCGAGCGGGCGGGGACGTGGCGGCCACCGTCGGCCGACGTGCCGCCCACAAGCCCAGGCGCATCCCGTGGCCCCCGGCACCGGGTGCCGCGCCCTCAAGCCGACGTTCCGCGCCACAGCGGGCTCAGGCGGGAGTACGGCGCCGCGGGACATGCACCGAGGCCGCCGCGCCGTCGGGAACTCCGCTCTGATCTGGCGGCCGATCGGTGGCGACCGAGGCTGCATGTAGACAGGATCGGCAGGAAGGGCTATGACGTGGAAGCCTGCTTGCCGGGGACAAGGGAAACTCGACCACATGACCAGCGTCGCACCGCCGATCTGCGGGGGCTGCACGCACCTGACCGGGGGCATCCTCTTCGACGCGGCCCACCTGGAGCGGCCCGCGGTCTGTGATGCGTTCCCGAACCCGCCGGGCATCCCCTGGGACATTCAGCTGAGCAGGCACGACCACCGGCAGCCGTACTCGGGCGACCACGGCGTGCTCTTCGACCCAAAGGACAAGGATGCCGCGGCTTTCGCGCGGAGGCTGCTGCCTGCCTTCCCGAGCCTCACCCCGCCGGCGTGGTGGACCAATCTGGCTGTCGGGCGCCCGCCACCACGGTCCGCCGATCCGACCCGTCGTCCCGCACCACGACAAGATCGCCCAGGATGCCTGCGCCGAATGAGATGAACGCGACATGGTGCGAGTCGGGAGACCCACCTCGGGTACAGGTGGGTCTCCGACGGGGCGCTCGTCAGCCGGCGCATCCCCGAGCCGTCGGCGTTCACGAGGAAGATGGAGTCCTCCGACGGTCCGCCGGGCCGGAGGTTGGAGCGCTCGAACACGATCGTGGAGCCATCGGGCGACCAGTCGGGGTCGGCGTGGCTGGCGGTGTCCACGGCATCCGACGTCAGCTGTCGCAGCCCTGTGCCGTCGCTATCCACAACCCACAGCCGGCCGTCGCGCTCGACAACGAGTTGGCGTGCGTCAGGAGACCAGGATGGGTGGGCGCCGTTGTTGGCGTCCCCCGACGCATCGACGATCACCCGTGTTTCTCCGGTTGCGACCGTGAGAATGGACGTCAGCGCGCCGTTGCCACCGTCATAGGCGATGTACCGCCCGTCGGGAGACCACGCCGGGTTGTATCCGTCGATCCCCAGACGGCGCACATTGCCGCCGGTCACCGCAACCAGGGAGAGCCCGTCCTTGTCGACGAAGGCCACCGTGGTCCCGTCTGGAGAGAGTGCTGGCTCCTTGGCCGTGCCGATGTTGACGCCATCGACGTCGAACGGCGCGCTCACATAGATCACGCGCGTCTGAAGGGTCGTCATGTTGGCCAGGCACAGCGCCCCACGGCCCACGTAGACGATCTGCCCGCTGAGGCCCTCGTAGCGGGCCACGCTCGGACATGGAGGCTTGGTGGCTTCTTCGTGGACGGCATTGGCGTGTATCACGACAAGTAGATAGCAGGGTGGGTGGAGCTGAGGTGTAACCCACCAAAAACTCTGAGAGATACGGGGAAGCAAAAGGTGAACATCCGGAAAGAAGGCTTTCCATTCATAGTCATGGCCTCTGCACTGTTCGGGTTTTTCTTCCTGACCGGATGCCTTGTGCTGCGTATCCTGGGGGCCCTACCGGTGCTGTTCGTCACCTGGTTCTTCCGGGATCCGGACCGTACCGTGCCCGCAGGGGAAGGGCTCGTGGTCTCTCCTGCCGACGGGATGGTACTCGAAGTCTTCGAGACCGAAGAGAGCATAGTCGGACCCTGCACCAAGGTGGCTGTCTTCATGTCGGTCTTCAGTGTACACGTAAACCGTGCACCCATATCCGGCACGGTCCTCGATGTACTCTACAAGCCCGGAACGTTCCGCGTTGCCAGCCTTGGCAAGAAGACCGAAGCAAACGAGCGGATGATCAGCTATATCGATTCCGACTACGGCATATTCCGGGTCGATCAGGTGGCCGGGCTCATAGCCCGGAGGATCATCTGCTGGCTCACAGCGGGGAAAAGAGTGGAACAGGGCGAAAAGATCGGCCTCATCAGGTTCGGATCGCTGCTTGAATGCTATCTCCCCAAGGGATATACCGCAACCTGTGAGAAGGGCCAAAAGGTTCATGCCGGATCCAGCGTGATCGGAAGGAGGACCCATGAGACCATTGAGAAGAAAACGTGACACGGCAGGAGTCGAAAAACACAAAAGGTCCGTGCCGTTTCTGCCTAATTTCATCACCACCATGAGCCTGTTCTGCGGCTTTTATTCGATCATGTTCTCCTTAAAGAAAGATTTTCACTGGTCAGCCATCCTTATCCTTATTGCCGGGTTCATCGACGGTCTCGACGGCAGAGTGGCCCGGATGACAGGCACAACCTCCGAGTTCGGCAAGCAGTACGACTCACTCTCGGATCTGGTTGCTTTCGGCGTGGCACCTGCCATGATGGTATATATCTGGCAGCTCAGTGCATTCGGCAGGCTCGGCTTCATAGCAACCTTCCTTTATGTGGCTTGCGGCGCTTTAAGACTTGCAAGGTTCAACGTAGACACATCGGGCTCCATGACACACTTTACCGGGCTTCCCATACCTATGGCCGCTGCAGGGATGACCAGCACCTACCTGCTCACCGAGGAGATCTCGGATTTTTTCATCCCGATACAACCACTGGCGCCCATAGCGATACTCATAGGGGTATATGTACTCTCATTTCTGATGGTGAGCAGCATCCCCTATCCGAGCTTTAAGCACATCAGCTACATCAAGGCGCACCCATTCCAACTGCTGGTCGCAGGGGTCCTGTTGCTCGTGGTGGTGGCGCTCGCTCCGGAGCTCATGCTCTTCGTCCTGGCCGTTACATTCATTGTGGGGGGGGCGATATGGAGCGGTTTGGTTTATGTCGTTCAGGCCAGGAAAGGGAAGAAAGAGGTGAAGGAAGGGTCACATGACGGCTACTCAGGACAAGATAATCATATTTGACACGACACTGCGCGACGGTGAGCAGTCGCCCGGCGCCAGCATGGATGTACATGAAAAGGTGCTGGTGGCCAAGCAGCTCGAAATCCTTGGCGTGGACAAGATCGAAGCGGGCTTTCCTGTATCTTCTCCAGGGGATTTCGATGCGGTTCAGGCAGTAGCGGAAGAAGTAAGCAGGTCTATCATCATCGGCCTGTGCCGGGCTCGGGATGAAGACATCAAGACCGCCTGGGAAGCCGTAAGGGATGCGAAGATGCCGGGCCTGCACACCTTCATCGCCACTTCCGACATACACATGAAGTACAAGCTGCGCATGAACAGGAACGAGGTGCTCGCATCCGTCCGGAACTCGGTATCCCTCTGCAAGTCTTTCACAAACAGCGTAGAGTTCTCGGCGGAAGACGCTACTCGGTCCGACTGGGACTTCCTGGCGGATGTCTATACCGTGGCCATCGCCGCCGGAGCCAACACCATCAATGTCCCGGACACCGTGGGCTATACCAACCCCCAGGAATTCTTCAATCTCATCAGCCATCTGAAGAAGAAGGTTAAGGATATCGACAAGGCGGTGATCAGTGTGCACTGCCACAACGACCTCGGACTTGCCACGGCCAATTCCATCTCGGCGGTGCTTGCCGGTGCCCGGCAGATCGAGTGCACCATCAACGGTATCGGAGAGCGTGCCGGCAATACCTCCCTCGAAGAGACGGTCATGATCCTCAATGTGAGGAAGGACCTCTACAACGTCACCACCAACATCGATACCACCCAGATCTTTCCCACGAGCAGGCTCGTTACCCACATCACCGGCATACCGGTGCAGCCCAACAAGGCCATCGTGGGTGCCAATGCCTTTGCCCATGAAGCGGGCATCCACCAGGACGGTTTCCTCAAGGAGCCCTCCACCTATGAGATCATGACCCCCGAGGCCGTAGGACTCGGCATGTCGCACCTCGTGCTTGGCAAGCACTCGGGAAAGCATGCGCTTGCCAAGCGCCTCGAGCTGCTCGGGTACCGGCTGGATGAAAAGGACATCAAGAAGGTCTTCAAGCGCTTCAAGGAGATAGCAGACAGAAAGAAGGAGATCTTCGACGAGGATATCGAGGCCATCGTTCTGGAAGAGATATACCGCGTGCCCGACAAGTATGTACTCAAGCATATCAATGTGAGCTCAGGTACCCTTGCAGTCCCTGTGGCCACGGTCCAGCTTGCCATCGACAACAAGGTGGTGCAGGAGGCCGGGTTCGGAAACGGGCCGGTGGACGCCCTGTACAAGACCATCATCAGGATGACCGGGTTCAATGCAGAGCTCAAGAGCTTTACGATTAAGGCGATAACAGGGGGAACCGACGCCCAGGGCGAGGTGACCATCGAACTCCAGGACAAGGGCAGTATATCGGTAGGCCAGGGTTCGGACCCGGATATACTGGTGGCCTGCGCCCGGGCGCTTGTCAATGCCATGAACCGCATGGAGTTCCTCAAGAATAAAAAGCTCTCAGAATCACCAAACCTGTAGGAGACATTACCCGTGGGAAAGACCATTGCAGAAAAGATCCTGGCTGCACATACTAAAGATTCAAGCTTCCAGCCGGGAGACATCATCAAGGTGGACGTGGATGTGGCCTTGGCCAACGACATCACGGCACCCATCGCCATCCAGGCGGTCAAGGAAAGCGGCGTAGAAAAGATCGCGCATGCTGACAAGGTCGTATTTGTACTCGACCACTTCACGCCCAACAAGGATATCGCATCGGCCAACCAGTGCAAGTATGTGCGCGACTTTGCACTGCAGCAGGCAATCGAGAATTTTTTTGATGGCGGCGAGGCAGGGGTTGAGCATGCACTGCTCCCCGAGAAGGGGCTTGTGCTGCCGGGTGATCTTATCATAGGTGCCGACAGCCACACATGCACCTATGGGGCCTTAGGCGCCTTTGCCACCGGGGTCGGCAGTACGGACCTGGCCGCAGCCATGATGACAGGCCAGGCATGGATAAAGGTGCCCCGGAGCATGAAGTTTGTCTTTAATGGAAAGCCCCTGCCATGGGTGGGCGGCAAGGACCTTATCCTGTATCTCATCGGCAAGATAGGTGTAGACGGCGCCCTGTACCGGGTCATGGAAATGGAGGGGCCTGCCGTATCGGCACTGACACTTTCCGACCGCTTGAGTATGTCCAATATGGCCATCGAGGCAGGGGCCAAGGCGGGCATCATAGCTGCGGACAGGAAGACAGAAGACTATGTGAAGCCCAGGGCCAGGAGGCCTTATACAATTTATACAAGCGATAAAGATGCTCAGTATGAATCGGTAACAGTCTTTGATTGTGCCAACATTGAGCCCCAGATCGCTTTTCCCCACCTGCCCGAGAATACAAAAGGCGTCAGCGAGGCAGGTGATGTGAAGATCGACCAGGTGGTCATCGGATCGTGCACCAATGGACGCATCGAAGATTTGCGCATTGCTGCAGAAATCATGAAGGGCAACAGGGTGAAAAAGGGCTTGCGATGCCTGATCCTGCCGGCGACGCCCGAGGTGTTCCGCCAGGCTTTAGCTGAAGGTCTTATCGAGACATTCCTCCAGGCAGGTTCCATCATAGGTCCGCCCACGTGTGGCCCGTGCCTGGGCGGACACATGGGCATCCTCGCCAAAGGTGAGCGAGCGCTGGCCACTACAAACCGTAACTTTGTGGGCAGGATGGGAGACCCTGCAAGCGAGGTCTACCTCTGCGGACCCGCCGTTGCAGCCGCATCGGCCGTTATCGGCAAGATCTCCGCTCCGCAGGAGGTGGTGAGATGATCTTCAAGGGCAAGGCATATAAATTCGGCAACGACGTGGATACCGACGCCATCATCCCTGCCCGTTACTTGAGCACCTCTGACCCGAACGTGTTGAAGAAACACTGCATGGAGGATGCCGACCCGGAGTTTCCGGGTAAGGTCAAGCCGGGCGACATCATTGTTGCAGGCAAGAACTTCGGGTGCGGCTCGTCGCGGGAGCATGCGCCCATTGCCATCAAGGCCTGCGGTGTCAGCTGCGTGGTGGCTTCAAGTTTTGCACGTATCTTTTTCCGGAATAGTTTCAACATGGGGCTTCCCATCTTCGAGTCGGATGAGGCCAGCAGAAGCCATTATCGAAGGAGACGACATAGAGGTGAATGCCGACAGCGGCCTCATCAAAGATCTGACTTCAGGCAGACGATTCCAGGCCCGACCCATACCTGCATTCATGCAGGAACTCATCGCCGACGGAGGGCTGATGGAGCATATCAAAAAGCGGGGGAGCATCTAGGCCTTTGATGCATATAACCCATGTCACGAAAAACAACCCTTAACCCGATAACCTTTGGGGACAGCACATGCCTTCCGGCCTGAAGATTGCCGTGGTGGAGCCCACGGATTTAATCGGAGGCGAGCTCATCAAGATCCTTGAAGAGCGGGATTTTCCCGTTAAAGACCTGATCCTGCTCGGGGGCAAGCGGGCGATAGGGACCAGGTTGGAATTTCGTGGCGAAGAAATACCGGTTAAGCAGATCGAAGGCCTGTCCTTCAAGGGCGTGGAGATCGTATTTTTCATTTCGGACAAGGCAATGTGCGCTGAATTTGCCGGACGTGCAAAGGCATCCGGGGCTGTCGCCATCGACCTTACCTCCCGCTTTGCCCTTAAGGAATCGGTGCCGCTCATCGTCCCGGAGATTAATGCCGAAAAGATAAAAGATCATCAGGGGATCATTGCCAATCCCCGTAGTGCCACTATTCAGCTGGTTTTACCGCTGGTTCCCATCAGTAGGGCCGCACGTATCAAGCGGATTGTCGTATCCACCTATCAATCCGTATCCGATAGCGGGGAGCGGGCATTGGAGGAACTTACCTCTCAGGTGAGAGATCTTTTCAGTTTCAAAGAGGTGTTCTGTGAGGCCTATCCTCATCAGATCGCCTTCAATGCATTGCCCCATGTGGGTGCCTTCACCCAAGATGCATACACTGAAGAAGAGCACTCCATCATGGCCGAAACAAAAAAGATCTTCGAGGACCAAGGGCTTCGCATCTGTGCGACGAGTGTGCGTGTGCCCGTGTTCTATTCCCATGGCGCCTCGGTGAATTTCGAGACAGCCCGGAAGATCTCGCCCAGGGAGATCAGAGAGATCCTTGGCCGATCAAAGGGAGTGCAGGTTGAGGATGAGCCTGCAAGCAATACATATCCCACCCCCGTCCATGCAGCCGGCAGTGACGAGTGTCTAGTCGGCAGGATCAGGCAGGATCTTTCTTTCGAGAACGGCATTGCCCTGTGGACCGTGTGCGACAATACCCGAAAAGGCGCTGCCCTCAATGCGGTTCAGATTGCAGAGCACCTATTGTAAAATTATGAGCCGACGAGCTCTGAAATATAAGGGCAACAGCATGAAACCGAGAATGCCATGAGGATGACCCTGGGGCAATACCTGCCGCGGGATTCTTTTGTGCACAACCTGGACCCCCGTGTGAAGCTCTTTCTCATGGGCCTTTCCATCGGCGTTACCTTTCATCTTCATCATGCTTAGGCCTTAATCGCCTTCACCCTGTCCTGCATTGCCTTCACCATGCTTTCCAAGATACCCTTGAAGCACATCTCGGGAGGATTGAGACCATTTGTGTGGCTCTTTTTATTCACCGCCGTGCTTCACGTATTCATGACACCTGGTGACCCGATCCTGATCCCCTATGCCACAAAACAGGGGCTAATGGGCGGGGCACGCGTGGCTTGTCAGCTGATGATCGCCATCTGGATTTCTACACTCACAACACTTACCACATCGCCGCTGGATACGGTATGGGCGCTGGAATGGTATCTAAAGCCCCTGAAATATATGAACGTACCTACCGACGAGATCGCGCTGGTCGTCATGCTTGCCATCCGCTTTATCCCATTGCTCTTTGAAGAGACCGACCGGATCATCAAGGCCCAGAAGGCAAGGGGGGTCGATCTGGAGTCGGCCGGGCTCGTGCATAAGGTGAGGTCCCTTGTACCGGTACTCGTGCCCTTGCTGCACAGTGTGTTCAGGAGGGCGGATGACCTTGCAGCCGCCTTGACGCTCCGCGGCTATACGCCCGGTATCACACGGACCCGCATGAAAGAAATGGCCGTGCGCAGGGCTGACCTCATGGCCCTGGCGGGTGTAAGTATCTGGTTCATGGGGCTCCTCGCCCTGTAAAACTCTGATCGATAACGGTAGATCGTATACCGGATTCAATTGTCATAGGTGGCATTTTTTTGTATAAGTGATTTCATGGTGCCTGAAGGCACTGGAGAGATTAAACTTGTATCAGAAAAATGGAGGCAGCAATGTCTGACGGACTCGATGTGGTCATTGTCGATGACGAGCAGCATGTGTGTGAGGTGCTCTTAGAGAGCATAAAGAAGTTTTATACCTGGGGTGATATCATTACATTCAATGATTATAAAAGTGCTCTGTCTCATTGTCTTTCGCGGGACAAAGGGCTGATGATCTTCATTCTCGACGTATTCGTGGAAGACAGCAATGGTTTTGCCTTTCTCGATACCATTACCGAGAAATACCCCAATGCACACCTTGATACGGTAATGATCTCCGGTATGGCCAGTGACGATGTAGTGGACATGTGCATTGCTACCGGAGTAAACCACCTGCTGGAAAAGCCGGTACGGAATTACGCCCTGCAGCTTGCGATACGGTCCATTGTCATGAAGTATGTGAAATTCGCTAAAAAGCTCCTCTCGGATACGGAACTTGCGGAGCTCATCGACCGCATCTGAAAAGGGATGTAGACCAAAGAGCGACTATTCATGGGTATATCAACGGATCTGATTATTGCCATTGTAATCTTTGCCGGTCTCGTGCTCATACTCTGGTACTTTTCGAGAAGGGCCCTTGGCGGCGAGACGGAACGGATAGAAAGCGTACGTGAAGCCGCAGAACGTGGTGATGTATATTCCCAGTTCAGGCTTGGCCAAATCTATTACGAAGGCAAAGGCGTAAGCAGAGATGATAACGAAGCTGCCAGGTGGTTTTTAAAGGCCGCAGGACAGGACCATTCGGAGGCACAGTTTATCCTGGCTACTATGTATGAGAAGGGTACTGGTCTGAAACGCAGCGACGAAGAGGCATTCCGCTGGTACCTGCAGGCTGCCACCCAGGGGCATGAAAGGGCATCGGCCATAATAGAGGCCGACAAGTGGACTGTCTTTAAGAAGAGACATCTGGCCGGAGATGAAATACAACCTCCCAAGGCTATTAAGGATTATCAAGAACCGGCACCTGAACACCAAGGACGTACGCAAGAACACCATAGCCCGGATCAGCCTTCGGGCGGCGATGAGCAGATTCAGAAATACTTAATAAAGGCGCAGGCAGGAGATGTGGATGCCCAGTATAACCTCGGCATTATATACTACCATGGCGAAGGTGCGGCCAAGGACTATCAGGAGGCCCTCAAATGGTTCCATCTGGCTGCCGAGCAGAACGACGCTGATGCCCAGTACAACCTAGGCTTTATGTACGGCAAGGGCGAAGGCTCACCCAAGAACCACCGGCAATCCATGGAGTGGTTCCAGAAGGCGGCGTCCCAGGGGCATACCGGTGCCCAGGAAATCCTGGAAAAGATGTTCAGGAAGGCATAGAGGATTCGATTGTCTCAGGGAAAGAAACGTTTTTACGCCGTGGTGAGAGGTAGGACACCCGGGATCTATACTCGCTGGTTCGGACCAGGTGGCGCAGAGGAGCAGATAAGGGGTTTCACCGGTGCTCTGTACCGGGGGTTCACCACCATGCCTGAGGCCCAAGACTTTATGCTCTATCCACGATATACTCCTGCACATAAGCCCACTGCACGTCACCCTGAAGAGGCAGAGGAAAGCACCCTGGATGTGCAAAATCGTCCTATCCGCATATATACTGATGGCGGTTGCATCGAAAATCCCGGACCGGGCGGTTATGGGATTGTAATTATTGAAGGGGATAAACTAAGGGAGTTCTCAGGCGGGTATCGGCTTACCACAAACAACCGTATGGAACTCATGGCCTGTATCCAGGCTCTACGAGCGCTGAAACAACGATCAAACGCAGTGCTCTTCACCGATTCGCAGTATGTGGCCAATGCCATCCAGAAAGGTTGGGCGCTCAAGTGGCGTTCGAGGAACTGGATGCGTGACAAGACCCACAGAGCCGTCAACAGCGACCTGTGGGCAGAGCTGCTTGGTCTCATTGAAAGGCATGATATGGTCTTCCGCTGGGTGCGCGGTCATGCAGGCAACCCGGAAAATGAACGATGCGATGTGCTGGCGAAGAAGGCGGCGCGAGGGACAGACCTGGCACCTGATCCGGGATTTGAGGATGTTATGAAGAGAATCACAGAGTCGAGGTTGTTTTAAGGGACTCGGTAGTCAGGATTCAAAAATGGAAGGAAACGGAAAAGTCTTTCAATGGGCGGAATTGGGATTAAACATCAGCCCTGGTCCCGGTTTCTCGTCACTCTTCACGCTTAGGGCTTATCGCTTCCTATAAATTTCAACCACTTTTCATCATCCGAGGTGCTTGTTATGGTGATGGCGCCTTCACCCCTCTTGAAGTCGGCCCAGGCAAGTACCCCGTTGACGGTCAAGGCCTCAGATGGAATCATGACGCGTAGCGGCGCGCCTAAGAAGTCTTTCTGCTGAATGGTGCTCATGGCTTTGAAGATCTGAGGTGAGACCAGGCACATCCCATGGTGGCTGATGTCCTTTGCAATGCCGCGCCCATTGATCAGCACACCCATCTTGAGCAGTACCGTGATCTTGACCTTTTCCCGATGTTCTTTTCGCCGCTCGCGAGCAGCGTCATCTGCATCCATGGTATGACCCCTCTCGTGAAAATTTCTCCATATATCATAACCATTATGAGTCAGAGCTATTTTTATAGTAAACAATTTATACACCACATTCATAAGAAAGAGAAGTAATCGTAAAATGCGTCTTTCCTGCCCTTTAAGGGTGTTCGAGTCAGGAATGGACAGGAGTATAAAGTATATCAGAATAAATGACGAGAAGAGGTCTATGTCTAAAATTAAAGTGAACGGAAAAGAGAGGCGTAGGCACGAGCGACAATCAGCAAGGTATCCCGCCCGGCTTAAGGTATCTTTTTCAAGCCGGGATTCCGGCAAGATACTCAAGGGAATCCAGAGCGTTATCGCCTTGGCCGAAACCAAGAACATCTCTATCGGCGGTATGTCGCTCAAGGTTGTCGGATCGCCGATGGATGCAAAAAAAAGCCTCACCCCGGCCAATGCCTTGCATCTCGTCGGCAGGCCCATAGAAGTGGTCCTTGAAGAAGATAACATCATCATATGGGGTGATGTGATCTGGACCGAGGCGGATACTCTTGAGCTTGCTATTGTGATTTATAAGGTATCCGATGTGAAAGAATGGAAAAAGCTCTGCAGCAAAACGGCGGAGGGTCTCAGTATCTTTCCGGACTCACTGTCGGTAAGGCGGAAGAGAAGGTCGTAATTCAATCAAACGGCAATAGCATCTGGGTATATCTGAGCTCCTCTTGCGGAGAGTTTGGAAAGTGAGAAACGCTTACTCCCAAGAGCCTCACCTTTTTATTCCCTGCATCGGTATCACGCAACAGGATGAGGGCCTGCTTCGTTATGACCTCTGCATCGTCCGAGAACCCCGTGAGGGTAATACTTCTGGTGATGGACCGGAAGTCATAGTACTTCAGCTTCAGTGTCACGGTGCGTCCTGTAAGACCTTCTCTCTTCATAATTTTTGAGACGCTGCCGGCAAGCCGAGAGATAATTTCAGCCATCCGGGCCAGGTCGTCGGTGTCTCGCTTAAGGGTAATCTCCTTGCCGACGGATTTCCTCTCACGTTCCGGTGTCACGGGTCTCGGGTCGTATCCACGCGCAATCCCATAAAAGAACCAACCTGTCTTGCCGAACAAACGCAGCAGGTCTTCTCGAGATATGGTCATGAGATCCGCACCGGTCCTGATGCCGAGTGAGAGCATCTTTTGCTCCGTCACCTTGCCCACGCCATAGAATTTTCGGATGGGTAAGTTTGCGATAAAGGATAATGCCTTATCCGGGGTGATTACCGTGAGTCCATCGGGCTTGTGAAAGTCTGAGGCGGCCTTGGCGAGGAACTTGTTGTAAGAGACCCCGGCAGATGCCGTTAGTGAGAGGGCCTCTCTTATCCTCAGCCTAATCTCCCGTGCGATCATAGTCGCCAGTTTTAGGTGTTTCTTGTTTACGGTCACATCCAAGAAGGCCTCATCCAAGGACAAGGGCTCAACGCAGTCGGTGTAGTCACAGAAGATCTCCATGATCCTCTCTGAGACCGCCTGATATTCCCTGAATCTCGGGGGCAGAAAGATGGCATGGGGGCAGAGCCTTTTTGCTTTTGCCGATGACATGGCTGAGTGGATGCCGAACTTGCGGGCCTCATATGAACAGGCAGCTACAACACCCCTCTGTTCGGGCTCACCACCGACTATAATGGGCTTGCCTTTAAGGCGTGGATTATCCCGCTGTTCCACAGAGGCATAAAAGGCATCCATGTCGATATGGATGATTTTTCTGGAGTCATGCATGGATTTAGTATCGCAAGGTGCATCAAGGCACTCTTTACAGCGGACCAAAGAAGTCTCTGATAATCTCAATCGTCTCCGTCGGCTTTTCCTGAGGGATAAGGTGTCCGGCACCGTTAACCATACGGTAGGTGGCCTGTTTGAATGTGGAGGCAGCCTTCTTCAGGTCAATGAAGGCCCGGTTCTCACTCTCTTCTCCTTCGAGGATCAGGGTAGGGCAGGTCACCTTGGGAAGCAGCGGCCAGGGATCGTACTGCATGCCGCCCATGAATAGGGATGCCTCACGTTTTGGTGAGCATGCAAGCTGGAGGCCTCCTGCATCGAGGTTCTTCATGCCGTATTCCACGTAAAGGTCGAGCATCTCGTTATCCCAGTTCTTGAACATTGGCTTTGACCTCAAGTACGCATGCGCCTCAACAGTGTCACTCCATGTGTCCCTCCTGCGAATGGCCTTGGAGGCGAGCGGGTGGAGGTCGATGGTTATCTGCGCCTTATAGAAATCCTCGGGCAGGAAGATCGGCTCAAAGAGGATGAGACCGCGTGCATCAAGATCGAATGCCGCATTGGCAAGAGTGATCACCGTGGCACCCATGGAGTGGCCTGCCATGGCAGGCCTGTCAAGGCCGAGCTGTTTGCAGAAGTTTGCCAGGTCCTGGGCAATGGTCAGCCAATTCAGGCCTCCCTTTTCAGGGTCGGAATCACGGTGGTCGCAGAAGTATGGCGCGATAACACGCCACCTGGGCGCGAGCTCCCGTGCGATAGGGTGCCACAGCCATGGCAGGAAGCCGGTGGCATGCATGAGCACGATCGTGGGTCCATCCCCCTCGTAAAGCAGGTAGGAGAGATCGACATCACCGATATCCTGCAAAAGCACCTTGGGCATCCGGTTTTTTAACATGGGTCATTCTCCATAGGGAAGTCCATAATCACTTTTTTGCAATCTCATCCAGCGATTTTTTTAGGGTATCCAATTTATAGCCGGGGAATACAAAAGGTGATTCGCTCTGAGAAGACAGAGCCGGGATCTTCTCAAGAGTCTTATCAAAGATGGAGAGGCTGTATTCCTTTGACCCCTTGACCTTCAGGATTATGACCGGATTTGTCAGTGAGGCCTTCATGGCATCGTCCAGGTATCCTTCACAGTAGATCTTGCTCAGGACGGCAAGGAAGGCATCAATCTTCGCCTTGTCCACAACCGTGCCCTTTTCGTCTTTCCAGATGGAGAGTTTGACCGCATCCTTCTCGAGGTTTTTTCTGCGACTTGTCCGGCGGAAGCTCCTCCCGGTTAAGGGCGATCTTTTTACCATGCTGTTCGATACTGATGCCGGTAATGTCCGGAGGGTTGATGGAAAAGACGAGCATGTCTCTCAACTCGGCAGCAGGGGTCTGAAACATCCGGGGCAGATCACCGCTTGCGAGGTAGACCTTGTCGTTACCGGGGAATCTGATATAGGTGTGCTGGTTGGTGGTTGCGACCTTGCCGACATCCAGCTCCCGTTTGAGCACGTTGCCCGAGTAGGCCTTCAGGATCATCTTGTTCTTGTCATCGAGCGCATAGCGTTCATAGGTCTTTGATTCGGACACCAGATCGGTCACGGTAAGCCCGGAAAGCTTATCAAGCATTTCGGAAATCTTGGTCTGGTCAGCGCGCCAGTTGTTGGGAGAGATATACCATGAGTTGTCCTTTTTCATGAGAGCTATCGTACTGCCTGCACGGGATATCTCGATCTTTGTTATTTCGTCCATCTTTACTGTCTTGAGCTTCGGCAATGTGTAATGGACACGGTCCGTCCGCTCGAAGACAAGATATGCGATGGATGATGCAATGAGCAATGCCAGCAGTATGTATTCCTTTTTCACGTTCATACCTCACCCCTTATCCATGAAAGGCGGCCTCGATACGTTTCTTGCGGCTGTGCCGCCTGAGCCATACAAATAACCCGAAGATCACGACGATCACGGGAAGACCTGCGATATTAAACGCCTTGGCCGCTACCTTGGTCTTCTCATCCTTGACCTCCAGGGGGTTGAATGATTGGATCTTGCTCCGCATGAGGGCTATGTCTGACTTGTTGTTCAGAACATCGATGATATTCATGATGAGCGTGGAATTGGGATTGTCGCCCTGTTCGGTAATCAGATTGTCCGTGAGCATCTCTGATGAGCCGATAATAAAGATCTTGGCCGGTTTCGAGACCCCTAAGAAGTCCCCTTTGTGCTCAAGCCGGCCGGCTGCAGGGTTCTTAGCGCCTTCATCACCCATCCGTTTGTCTTCTTTTGCTTGTGGTGCGGCCGCTTCAGCGGGCTTCTCGGGTATAGGCTTTCCGGCAAAATAACTCGGGAAGCTCCCCTCGATAATATAGGCAAGCGCCCTGCTCGCCATGCCCTCGCCGGATGCAGGAGGCCTGATGAACATGGGGTTGAGGACTATCTGGTCCTTCATCTCCCAGGACTTCTCAGAAGAGGAGAAGAGCCTGAGCGGATTCAGTTTGTTTTTCTTGATCTGCTCATCAATGAGCGTAAGCGGGGCGATCTTGTAGGTGATAAGCCCCTTGATGTTCTTCAAGAAGTCGAGCTTAGAGTTGATCTGAGAGCTCTCGATCATCGGGGCAAAGTATATATTCTGCTCGCCGCCGCCATATTGCTCGGGGAGTCTCTGCTTAAAGCAGTTCTCGTCCAGGACATAGGCCTGATTCACCTTGACCCCGTAATGGGCAAGCAGCTTCTCGATCCCTGTGTTCACGGGCACAACCTGTCCCTGCTGCTGATAGGGGGAGCCTGTTGGTGCAGCCTCCTTAAAGGGGTCGAGGAAGACGGCAAGGTTTGTCCCTTTCATGAGGGCCTGGTCGATCTGGTACAGGTCGTAATCGCTGAACTGCTCGGTAGGCCGGACGATGAGAAGGCATGAAAGACCTTCGGGAATGCCCCCTTTTAAGTTGATATCTTTTATGGAGTAGCTCTTGGATGCAAGGTTGTTAAAGCTTGCCAGTGATGCCGTGGCACCAGGTCCACCGTACATATCGAGTGTTCCCTTATCCGAGAGGTAGCCAATAGTCTCGTTGATGCCGATCAAAGATTCGACGCCCTGTTCGACGGCATCCTGTATGGAGCGGGTGTCAGTGAGCTTGTACTGGGTCCCGAACAAGGGGAGGTTGAAGGCCTGCAGGACCGGGATCATAAACGATTTGCCGCCATATTCCGTGACCAGCCCGATGACGCCGGAGCCGGCAGGGACGCGGCCGCCATCGAGGGCCGGCCATTTGAGCGTCATGAGGTTGTAGCTCTTTGAGAGATTCGTCATCTCGGCTTCATCGGCCGGTTCCGAGAAGGCATAGTCGAGTTTGCCGTACATGCGGGCATTCAGGTCGTCAACCACTTTTTTTATATCAGAAGACACCTTGGGCAGGTCCTTGATGCCTATATGCGGGGCTACGCTCTGAAGGGAGGGCGAGATGTAGAGCCTTACCTTCACTTTGTCCTTGAGGTTCAGTAATGCGCTGATCTTGTTGTTGAGCCTCTGGATCGCGGTGGTGAGCTTATATTCAAGCCCGTCGGTCGAGGTTATGGTGGGGATTCGCTCCACCATGTCGCCGTGGATGAGCACAAGGCCCATATAGGCCTTTTTGAACTTCATCTCGTCCTTTTCCACTACCTGGATCTGTACCGGGTTGATGCCGTAGTTTTGGGCGAGCTTGCGGTTTTCCTCCGTCCTTGCTGCATCGATCTCACCTTCGGCGCTCACGTCGTAGAACCGGTAGTTGAAGTAGGTATTTGCATTCAGGGCATATTCGCCCAGCATGTCTTTGATGTACTGCTCGACGGTGTTGTAGGGCGAGGGCAGGTTTGAGGTGAAGAAGACATTGATGGTGAGAGGCTCCTTCAGGGTGGATACCACATTCCTGCTCACCTTGGAGAGCGAGTATACCTTGTTGGCAGTGAGATCGAGCCTGAAGAACAAGGTTGCGGCCACGAGGTTAATGAGCACAATAGCTGCGATGTAGACGGCAAATTTTCCATACCGCTTCTGTTTCATCATGGCCCTTCTCCTTATCGCTTTTCCTGCATGGTGAGGTTTGCGCCGTAGAGCGCAATAAAGATGATGCTGAGGAAATAGATTATGTCACGCGTGTCGATGATGCCCTTGGCGACATTCTCGAAATGGAACCCGGCCCCCAGATAATGGATAAAGGGGAGCATCGGGGCCGGGAAGAAAAAGAGCATCTTGTCCACAAGGCTCAAAAGAAAGCAGATGACCATGCCCGTGATGAATGCGATGATCTGGTTGCGGGTCGTGGCGGATGCAAAGATGCCGATGGCGCTGTAGGCGCTTCCCAGGAGCACTGCTCCGAAAAACCCGCCTATGACAGGGCCCCAGTCGATTTCGCCCATGAACGATGCCCAGACGGCATACGAAAGGGTGGGCGCCATCATGAGGACCACAAACGCCACACAAGCCAGAAACTTTCCCATGATCACGTCGGAAAGTCTCACCGGAAGCGTCAGCAGCATCTCAAAGCTGCCGATGTGAAGTTCCTCGGCAAAGAGCCGCATGGTGACGGCAGGTATCACGAATGGAAAGATGAGCGGCAGCATGGCAAAGAAGGTACGCAGGTTGGCCTGGTTGATGAGAAAGAAGGTGGAGAAGAAGAACCAGCCCGATATCAGCAGGAAGATGCAGATTACGATATAGGCGATTGGGGAGACGAAGTAGTCTTTGAGTTCCTTGGAGAAGATTTGCAGGGCCTTGGCCATTTTATTCCTCCCGAGTAAGCTCCCTGAAGATCTTCTCCAGGGACTTGCCTTCCTGATGGAGCTCCAAAAGTGTCCAGTCAGTGGCCTTGATTGCGCGGTAAATAGGCTCCCGCGGGTCGTCTGTTGCGCTGACGGTCAGCTTCAGCCTCAGCTCGCCCGCAGCGGGCGGCTCCTCATCGACACGGGAAACGCCTAAGATGTTGGATATCAGAGAGCGGGCCTGAGAGAAGTCAACACCCTTAAGTGACAGGTAGATGGTCTTTTCCCGGCTGGTGCCCATCTTGAGCATCTCGGTGCTGCCGTCCGCCACGATCTTGCCCTTGTCGATGATGACGATGCGGTCGCATGTAGCCTCTGCCTCGCTCAAGATGTGCGTGGACAGGACAATGGTCTTGTCCTTGCCGATGGCGCGGATGATGTCGCGGATCTCCACAATCTGGTTCGGGTCAAGGCCCGAGGTCGGCTCGTCGAGAACCAGTATCTCAGGCTCGTCGATCATGGCGTGCGCAAGGCCTACCCGCTGCTTGAGTCCTTTGGAGAGCTCTCCTATGGTCTTGTGCATGATCCCTTTCAGCCCGCACAGGTCAACCATTGCACGGATGCGGGTGTTTTTCTTCCCCCCTTCGAGTCCTCTCACCTTTGCCACATAGTCGAGATAATCATACACGAGCATGTTGTAGTAGAGCGGTGCGGACTCAGGGAGGTAGCCCATGAGCTTCTTGATCGAGAGCATGTCCTCGGCAGTGGTGAGGTCCTTCACGCGGATGCTGCCCGAAGTGGGCTCCAGATAGCCTGTGATCATGCGCAGCGTCGTTGTCTTGCCTGCACCGTTAGGCCCAAGCAGGCCCATGATCTCGCCCTTATGTATGTCAAGGTCAATACTGTCCACTGCACAGAAATCGCCGTAAAACTTGGTGAGTTTTTCCACATGGATCATTCCTGTTCCCCCTGTACCGATAAAGAACATGGGTGTTAAAAAGAAGCGTGCCTCGATGTTACTGGTGAACTCATAAAGAAGATTTTTCAGGCTTTGTCAATACTTCTATGAAACTGCCACGCATGATTTTGCATATAAACCGTTCTTCTTAATTCAGTAGAGTGTGAATTCAGGTTAACCTCCAGAGATCAGAATATTTAGGGTATACTGACAAACATGCTCCGGGATAAACACCTGTTCTCGTCAAGACATGCATTTTTAATATGGACAGAAGTGCGGAATCAATATATAATTGATAGTTATTAATGATATTATTGTTATAACTTTAGTCATTTTAATACTAATCCACTGCATGGGGCATTTTATCTATGCGGAGGTGTGTTATGAGGAGGAGGTTCAATGTCATTAGGCTGTTTGTTGTCAGTGCTTTCTCAATAATTCTTGCTCTTGCACTTCATGCCACAGTACCCGGTGTCATAGCAGGGTACTTGCCTGGGTCTTTTTCGGTAAACGAGATAAACGGCTCAGCAGAATACGATATTCCAATCAAGACACCAGCCGGCATCAAGGGCATAGAGCCTAACATTAGCCTCAAATACAACAGCACAACAAAGAACGGCCTCGTCGGTGTAGGGTGGTCTCTGAAAGGCATACCGGTAATTACGAGACAACCTACGGTTGCCCTGAGAGATGGCATTACACATGATGTTGATTATAGCGCCAATGACCGCTTTGCTTTAGACGGCAATACACTCATTTGTGTTTCAGGAACATATGGGCAGGATGGAGCAATTTACCGTACAGAGAGAGATGAGTTTGCAAAGATCGTGTCCTATGGCACAGCAGGAGCAGGCCCATCCTACTTTAAAGTCTGGACAAGAGACGGTCAGATCATGGAGTTCGGCAATACCGCTGACTCCAAAGTGCTGGCTGTCGGACGGCAGGATGTAGCTGTATGGCCCATGAACAAGCTCCAGGACCTCTGCGGTAACTTCATGACAGCAAGCTATTCGGGTAATTCTCAGGGAGAATATTACATCAGCTGTATTAATTATGCATACACATCCCCAACTACAGCAAGGTGCTCAGTGGTGTTCCAGTATGAAACCAGGCAGGACAGTAGTATTTCTTATGCCAATTCTTCCCTGGTGAAGATGACCGACCGGCTCCATGCTATTCAGACATATGTCGGTTCCCAGATGATCCTGAACTATCAACTGGGCTATGAATATGGGGGCATAACCCAGGTGAGCCGCCTCATCAGTGTGACGGAATATGACAGTAGTGGAAACAACCTGCCTCCTACAACTTTCTCCTGGCAAACCACCCTACTTAATAAAACATTCGCAAGCGCAAATCCAGGCATTAATTTAAGTACTTATACGCATGTTTATAGACCACATACTGGTGATTTTAATGGAGACGGCATGGCCGATCTAGTCGTCCCGATAAAAAATGATAGCACCGGAAAGACTACGATTGATGTCTTTCTTTCAACAGGCACAGGTTTCAATCACCAGGTCTGGATTCAAGATGCTGGACTATATGTCGACGTCGATCATGATTCTTTACGAGTCGGGGATTTTAATGGGGATGGGTTGTCTGATATTTTATTAATTAAAGGCTCCGAAGGGTATATATTTTTCTCCAACGGTAATGGATTCAACCCGAATCCAATACATATTTCCGGTCTGAATAACACTTATGGTGGTCTTGGTAAGTCAGATGGGTGGGTGAAGACAGGTGATTTCAATGGTGATGGACTTACGGATATTATAAGCCCAAGTAATGATTCACATGACAATAATCTATACGTATATTTTTCAACAGGTTCTTCCTTTACGAAGGTGAACTGGGCTCCGAATGCCATGTCTTATGCTGGACAATATATTACATATTATCTGAACGGTCAGCAGCAATTTAAATATTATGGGTATGATCTAGGAGATTTTGATGGCGATGGAAGGACCGATATTATTGTAGTGCAAAATACCCCATATATCTGGCTATCAAAGGATAACACAACGGAATTCCACAGTGATTGGGGTTCATTCGCTGGCTATTATAATTTACAAAATGGAGGAAGATTAGTCTATGACAGCAACGGTGATGGAAAATCCGATATAATAATTTCAAATGGTACTAACTCAGAGCTTCTCTTTTCAACAGGCTCATCATTCATTAACAGCGGTAAAAATTCCCCTGTTTTCTATGGGATGCCACCATTTACCTCAAGGCAGTATCCCGGAGATTTCAATGGTGATGGAATACTCGATATTATTGAACAAGTAGAGGGCTCTATAGGTGCATCTTTATGGAATGGTTCAGGATATATCAGCTATGGAAGTGCCGGCCCACTTTCGATTGAACCAGCGGATTTTGATGGGGACGGGAGATCTGATATATGCAGTATTATGGGGCGTGTAATACCCTGGATGTGGCACTCGGTCCTTTGGATGGTACATCTACTTCCAAGGAAAATGTCATATCATCAATTCAAGATGGTCTGGGCAAAGTGACCTCAATTACCTACAAGCCCATTACTGACAATACCATTTATCAGAAATATTCCAATGCCCCTTATCCCACAATCCGCGATTATCAGGGGGCTATATATGTTGTCTCGCAATACACGGTCACAAATGGCATAGGCGGCATAAATACCTACAGTTATACCTATGCAGGTGCCAGGATTGATACTGCCCGGAGGGAATTTCTGGGCTTCGATACGGTAAATATGACCGATCAACAGACCGGCCTTACTACGACTAGCACCTACCTGCAGGGATTCCCCTTCGGTGGGCTTCTGAAATCACGGACCGTTACACAAAGCAATGGTAAGATCGCAAGCAGTGTGATTAATTCCTATAATATTCAGTGCTATACGATGGGGAGCCTGTCTAATACCTATAGCGAAGATGCTGTCACAGAATGGTTCATTTATAATGGCCAATACAAATCATTAAACACCTATTACCCTTGCCTGATAAAGAGTGTTAAGGGCGATTATTTCCTCACCGGGTCTTCTGTGCCGGTGACTGCAACGGAAGAAGACTACACGTATCTTGACTATGGCGACCTCCAGCAGAAGGTCACAACCATATCAACAGCCGTTGCAGCCAATACTACGGATACATATCAAGTAACACAAAATTACCAGTATTACTCCAACGATTATTCCAACTGGGTCATTGGCCTTGTGAGCCAGGAAACCAGCCAGCAGACCAATCAAGCCGGTACACTCACCCGGACAATGACTTACAATTATGACTTCACTCATCGATTACTCAAACAGGAGGTAGTTGAGCCCACCACGGTTGATCAGACGGTGAAGCTTACTCGAACATATGATTATAATGACTCATACTTCAACAATACGAAGATTACCGAGACAGGCTATAACGGAACAGCTAATGAAAATCGCGTGACCTCTTTTGCTTATGCCTATGATGCCATTGAATTCCATATAACAAAGACCAATCCTGTAGCAGCGCTTGTAGAGATCTATGATTACGAATGGAAGACAGGCAAGCCCACAACCTACACAGACCCTAACCAACTAATGACTGACTGGTACTATGACGGCTTCGGCAGACTCCAGGAAGAAGACAGACCGGATGGTTCTAAAACTTTATATACTTACTCAATGGGCGGCCCGACCAATGCTACATATGCCGCTTACAGTCTTCAGTCCCAGGATAGTGGAAAGGCACCCGTAACAACCTCTTTTGACATGCTGGATCGAGAGGTTTACCAGGAGACACAGGCCCAGAACGGCCAGACCGTTTTCAAAAACATCCTCTACAATAATTACGGTCTGGTGGGTACAAAGTCCCGATATCATTTTTCTGGAGGCAATGCCCAGAACACGAGTTTCTTCTAAGATGTGCTCTGCAGGGTGACCTCACAAAATGTCTACAATTCGGGTATAACCACCTTTAGCTATAACGTAAACGGATACAACAATGCCTCTGTTACCAATGCCCTGAACCAGACAAAGATGCAGACCTTAAACGCACAGGGACAGCTATACCAGCTGGTTGATAGTCTGGGCAAGACAATAGGATATTCGTACACGCCATTTGGGAATCTCCAGCAGATCACGGATTCATTAAACAACAAAACGTATCTCTACTATGATATCAGGGGCAGAAGGACCCAGGTGAATGATCCGGACATGGGCATCTGGAATTATACCTACAACGCCTTTGGTGATCTGGTGAGCCAGACCGATGCCAAGAACAACCTTATCCAGATGACCTATGACATAAACTCCCGCGTCTTAACCAAGGCGGCAGGCGGTCAGACCTATACCTGGACGTATGACACCGCTGCCAACGGTAAGGGGAAACCTGCAAACGTAACTGGGCCGGGTTATCAGGAGGCCTATACCTATGACAGCTTGAGCAGGCCGCAGGATGTGAACACAACACTGGACGGAACTACATATACGGTAACAACATCTTATGACGCTTACAGTCGGGTTAGTGGGATCACTTATCCCAGCACCGGATCAAGCCGAGTCTCTGTAGGATACCAATATACCTCGAACGGGTATCTTCAGAATGTGAGAGATTTAACCAGCGGGACCGTTTACTGGACAGCGAACACACGCAATGCGCTGGCCCAGGTGACGGAAGAGGCCCTTGGCAATGGTCTGGTTACTGACAAGACCTTTGATCCTGCAACCGGGCGGCTCACGGCAATCACAACAAGTAACAATGTACAATCACTTTCCTATACCTATGATTCCCTGAGCAATCTCCTCTCGCGTAAAGACAACCTCAAGACCCTTACCGAGAGTTTCACCTATGATCCTGCCGCCAATCGGCTCACCACTGCCACTGTTACAGGATCTCCTGCCAAGAACTATTCCTACAACGTGATAGGAAATATTCTGACCAAGTCCGATGTGGGCACGTACACCTATGGCAGTTCCAGACCCCATGCCGTAACATCAGCAGGAGGGGTGAACTACACCTATGATGCAAACGGCAATGTCACAAGCGACAGCTCGGGCCGCAGTATCGGCTTTGATGGATTCAACAGGCCTACGCAGCTAACCAATACCGGCGCCAATGGAACGCTCGTGTACGATGCATACGACGCGCTGGTCAAGCAGGTCCTTACCCAGGGCTCCACCACAACGACAACAATCTACCTTGGAGATCTCTTCGAAAAGGTGACGACAGGTTCCGTCACCGAATACAAGAATTACATTCTTGCTGAAGGTGAGCAGGTAGCTATCAGTTACTATCGGAATGACGGGACGAACAACACCTATTATCTGCACAAGGACCACCTGGGTTCCACCGATGTGACAACGAATGCCCTTGGCAATGTGGTCGATAGCCTCAGTTACGACCCATTTGGCATGAGGCGTAATGCCTCCAATTGGAAGGATCAGGCCGGCATCACCTGCAACACCACGGATTACGGTTATACCGGACACATTCAGCTCGACACCTTCAGCCTCATCCACATGGGTGCCCGCATCTACGACCCCAAGCTGGGCCGATTCATCAGCCCGGACAATGTCGTGCAGAACGTGGCTAATTCGCAGGCGCTGAACAGGTACAGCTATTGTACCAACAACCCGCTCAGATATATTGATCCGACGGGGAATTTATTAATACCGATGACTGACTCAGATCTAGGTAATGTCACTGGCGCTCCAGGAATTGACGGATTTGGGTATATTCCAGGACCAATTACTTGGCTGGATCCGAGGAGCTTAGTTCCCCCTGGTACGGGTGGTAATACTGCCTCATCTGGTAATGGAGGTAATGATCAAGGGGAAGGATCTACAGGTGTAACATACGGTATACCTACCGATTTCGATATCGGCCATACTGTTAATACAAACCCAACTACAAATTATCCTCCAACTCTTACTTACAATCCTGCGACAGATGAAGTACCAGGATATTTAGCGGGTGGATGGATTAATACAAACGAATCACCGAATGTCAATTCTACACCATTGTTGGCTGCAGCTAATACCGGCATAGCGAATGATGCAGCTCCGCCTGTTTATTCGGGATCTGCCAATAATCCTGGATTATCTCCTGTTGGTGTATATATAGACATTAATAGAACCGAGGTGCAGGGTAAGGTTGTTTTTGGTACAATAGATGTCTCGTGCCCTAGCACAGGTGAGAGTTTTAGTGGTTATACAATGTCAACACTGATGGGTAAGCCAATTTTAGAGGAAGGAGTTTATTCTGCGTATGTTAATAGTAACCATGATCCTGCTAGGATACAAATATATGATTCAGAATTATCTGGTCAACCCTGGTCGGGCATCCAAATACACGTTGGAAATATTCCGGATGATTCAAAAGGCTGTTATATCGTTGGATATGGTCATGGTGCAAATAATGAAGTGACTAATAGTAGAAATGCTATGATAGCAATAAATTCCATTATTAACAATGATGGCACTGGACGAATTATTGTAAGAGTTCATGACTATATTCATGGTCTATAAATCAAACACGGAGAGAAGAATATGTATAGATATATTTTAATTATCATGGGTTATTTGTTAGTTGCAGGTACATTAAATGGTTATGCAACAGACAATGTTTGGATAAGGTTCATCAATAACCCAGACATAAAAACATATATTAAATGTCAAGAAACGCTACATGACTCACTCAAGATTCTTCATAAGAAAGGGGTTGACAATTATAAAGATACACCAGTGTTTAAGGCACTTGTATCAAATGATAAGCTCTACTATGAATTTATCCAACTGGTAGAAAAAAAGAAGAACCGTTATGCTATTGAATTAGCTTTACAGTTATATCCTTTCACAGATGCTTCAACGAAAGAGGATCTTTGCCAGGCGATTGGAGTAACCATTACAGATCCAACTCACTTTTTGCGATTGTTAAAGAGATTCAAGATAAATGATAATCAAGAAATTGGATATTTCATAACCATGTATCCACTTGAAGAATATGTCGATGATTTGAATAAAAGATTATTAGAAACAAAAAGACGAATTGCTTTGTTTGAAACTGTTAAAGATCCTGAATTATCAACCCTTAAAGATATCTGCATAAACATCTTGACTGATCTACAGAAGTCACTTGAGAAAAGTTTAAAAGAAAAGGAGGAAGAAGCAAATTAACAGGAAAATCGAGGGAAAAGGGGTCAAGTCCCTCCTGGTACGGGTGGTAAGGCAAGGTGGGGGTCAGGTCTTGCTTTTTGCCTTTGAGTTGTTATTGATTATGATATGGCGAGACCGATCAGGATAGAATACCAAGGAGCGCTTTATCATGTGAGCTGCCGGGGCAACGCCCGGCAGAAGATTTTCCTGAAGGATAAGGATTATCTTGATTTTCTGGATGTATTGCGGGAGGTCACGGAAAGAACCCGCTGGGCTGTGCATGCATACTGTATGATGGGCAATCACTACCATCTTCTTCTTGAGACACCTCAAGCAAACCTATCACAAGGGATGAGGCAGCTTAATGGAATATATACCCAGCGGTTCAATCGCCGGAATAATCGAGTCGGTCACATCTTTCAGGGCCGCTACAAGGCATACCTGGTAGAGAAGGAGTCTTATTATCTGGAGCTGTGTCGTTACATCGTATTGAATCCGGTGCGGGCAGGTATGGTCAAAAAGCCTGAAGACTGGACATGGTCTTCTTATGGTGAGACGGCTGGGATAAGGGGTGTTGCAGGCTTTATTTCTTCAGGACTACCCCTCGAACAGCTTTCCTCAGGCCGTCATAAGGCACAAGAACAGTACAAGAAATTTGTCCGGGAAGGGATGGGTAAGGAAAGCCCGTTGAAAGAGGCCCGGGGCGGGATATTGCTTGGGAGCGAGAAATTCATCCGGAAGTGGCGGGAGGTATTAGAGGAGAGGGGGAATGAAGAGTTCGGCAGGCAGGAGAGGTATGCAGCCAGGCCCACTCTCAAAGAGGTATTTAACAGGAAGGAGAGGGATGCCGGGATAGCTGATGCGATCAATAAGTGGGGTTACCGGCTCAAAGAAGTGGGGGATTACCTTGAACTTCACTATTCACGTGTGAGCCGTATCGCTTCCCACCAGAGGGAACAGGCAAAAAGCAAGACCTGACCCCTTCTAAGTTTTCGAGAAACTGATAGAGAATCCTCCGTTCAAGGTCTTTGCTTTTGCCGTTATTATCGTGAACACGCCGACAGGATTTTCCTGCGTTTCGAAAATGTTAAAGCTGTCATACACCACACCGCCCGGTTTCTTGTTCGTTTGGTCAGGCACGAACCCCGCACTGCTCAGTGTATCAATCCCGTTTAATGTATCTATCTCTTCCGTGAAACCGTCAAGATGCACGGAGCCGAACAAGAGGGTGTCCAACGAGTTGCTCGGATCGTTTTCCCAGTACCAGTTGTAAGTCCATTCGAAGCTGTCGCCGGGACCGACCTTTTTATCTCCGTTTGTGTCAACCCATTGAAGTGTCCGGTCACCCTGGTCCGGGATACCCCCGGGAGGGCTTCCGGGATGGGTGTTCTCTGAGAATGCATCACCGGTTTGTGTATATGTCTGATTCTGTTCGATGGTGCTCTTATTACTCTCGATAGAGAGGACCGAGTCCATGGAAGCAACCATCTGAGACAACACGAGGTTGATGATAGATGCAGCCATGGATGCCTGCTGTTGCCATGTAGGGGCGCTCGATCCCAACAGATCGTCGAGTTGCTCCCAGGTAAAGAACACAGGCGATTCCGAATTGTGGCTCAGGTTTACACCACTTGAATCCCTCACGGTTACGGTCACCGAGCTTGTTGACCCGCCGCCTACCTCGATAACCTTGAATTCACCCTGGCTGGTGATCTTGCCCCCCACTGATTCAATGGGAGAGGTCACCTGGATGGTGAAGGTTCCTGATGGGGCACTCCAGAATTGGGTTGTCACATTCAGGAGGGATGATTTCGCTAAGGTATAGGTACCGCTATCCGGCTCGTACGTTCCACTGAGTGGCCCTAAACTGCCGAGAGTCGCATCATAAGGTTTTGCATTGATGGTGTACGTGATGGTGAACGGTTCGTGGTCATACGTATTATCGTCCAGGACGTTTAAAGCATACGTATACACCGCCGGAGTCACCGGGATCTGTTCCGGCCCCCCCTTCGAAGAGCTCCCATGTGAGCCGCTTCCGCCACATGAGGCTGAAATCACACACACGATAATGACTGCGACGGTCCATGTCAGCCTTACGACATTATAGAGATGCCCCATGTAATTCCTCCTTCCATAAGAAACACTCGCGGCATCAGTATGCCTGCCACTATCAACAACTATCTCTAAAAACACTTTACAGCGAAGTACCAAGAGAAGTCAACGGCACGTGCATAGGGGTAATGTCGCACTTGAACATCAATGCCAACTATGGTCTATGATGTGATGACAATCCCCTTGATGGGAGGTGGAACAGTGAATGCCTATGTCCTGAAGAGGATCCGGAGTCTATCAGAAACAAACAAACCCCTCGAACAGGCCATCCTCCCGGACCCTGTCCCGGGGAAAGGAGAGATCCTTATCAGAGTGAAGACCTGTGGTGTCTGCCACACCGAACTCGATGAGATAGAGGGCCGAACCCCGCCCCCGCATCTGCCTGTAGTACTTGGCCATCAGGTGGTCGGTGAAATCGTCGGCCTAGGTGAAGGTGTTAAGCGGTTTCATAGCGGGGAGCGGGTAGGGGTTGGGTGGATTTTTTCCGCCTGCGGAGTCTGCCCGTTCTGTCTGAGCGGGCAGGAGAACCTCTGCAGTAAGTTTCGTGCAACAGGCAGGGATGTGAACGGCGGGTATGCCCAGTTAATGACCGTGCCGGAAGACTATGCTCATCCCATACCCGGTGTCTTCACCGATGCCGAGGCTGCCCCGCTGCTCTGTGCAGGAGCCATCGGATATCGTTCTCTCAGGCTCACAGGGCTGAAAGACGGACAGAACCTCGGGCTCACCGGGTTCGGTGCTTCGGCACATCTTGTCCTCATGATGGTGAAACACCTGTACCCGAATGGAAAGGTGTTCGTATTTGCCAGGAGTGAGATAGAGCGGGAATTTGCACGAGAGCTGGGCGCCACCTGGGCGGGGGATACCGAAGACAGGCCGCCCGATAAGCTCCACAGCATCATTGACACCACACCCGTATGGAAGCCCATTGTGGAGGGGCTTCACAACCTCGAGCCCGGGGGAAGGCTCGTGATCAATGCCATCCGCAAGGAGGACATGGACAAGGATTACCTGCTGAGGCTCGACTATCCCGTTCATTTCTGGATGGAGAAAGAGATCAAGAGCGTGGCGAATGTTACAAGGGCCGACATCAGCGAATTCTTAAGGCTTGCCTCAGAGATCCCCATCCGGCCGGAAGTCCGGGAGTACCCGCTTGAAGAGGCGAATACGGCCCTCTTGGAGCTCAAGCACCGCAAGATCCGTGGAGCCAAGGTGCTCAGAATCAGCTGATATCAAAATTTTACCATAGGGGGGACACTGCCGTGGAATATGACAAAATCCTGAAGATACTCGCACCATGCGGTCTGAATTGCATGAAGTGCTTGTCTTATAAGGGAGGAGAGATCAAGGAAACAAGCAAGAGGCTTATAGAACTACTCGGCTCCTTTGAGAGCTATGCAGAAAGGTTTTCATCCTTCCAGCCGGTCTTTAAAGGCTATCCGCAATTCAAAGAGCTCCTGGAGCATTTCTCCGGGTCGGATTGCTCGGGCTGCCGCAGCGGGGCATGCGGATACCCTGGGTGCATTGTTCTGAAATGCTCCCAGGGAAAGGAAAAGGACTTCTGTTTCCAATGTGACGAGTTCCCCTGTGACAGGACCACCTTCGACCCTGACCTCAAGCGCAGGTGGATTGAGATGAACACGAGGATGAGGGATGTCGGGCTAGTGGCCTATTATGAGGAAACCAAGGACTTGCCGAGATATCGATAAGGTCGAGCCACCAAAGGCTGATATAGAACAATTTTTGATCTCTTGCCGTATACTTACGCCTTATGGAATACAGGATATATCCATATGAGAAAAAGTCCTTTATTTTGTCTCGTAATTTTGATAATATACATTTTGGATGAATTGATCATTTTTTGTTGAAAGGAAGGTTTCCCATGCACAGTTCAGATACCATCACTATTATCGAAGAAGCGCTTGAGAGCGAACGGCGCGAGGTAGCATTCTTCAAGCGCTTGTCCGAACGCATTAAAAGCCCACTTGGGAAGGCAGTGTTCAGAGATTATGCCGACAAGGGCACGTTACACTACCAGAATTTGAAGGAACTTCATAAACAGCTTTCAAGTAAGGAGAAAACTGCTGATCAGGCCCAGGTGGTAGAAGTCTCCCTCATTGATCATGACGACTATGAAGAGAAGATCTCCGGGAGCATGGGCAAGGCCCTGGCAGATTTCGATGATCTGACGGCCATTGATATTGCAGCCAGGTTTGTCAGGAAGACCACACGATTTTTGTCCAGGTCGTATGAGGCCCTCAAAGATCCTGCAGGGAAGGAGATGCTCAAGGAAATAGCACTCTCCGAGCAGGAGAATTTTATTCACCTCAAGAACATTGAGGAGTATCTGAAAGATCCTCAGGCATGGTTTAGGGAGGTGGAGCATCATGGGCTGGATGGGGCATAAGGCGTCATTGCAGTCATTCTCTAAGATTCAGTTGCATTCTGTGGGCGCCATGCAGTCGGCCATTGCTTGAGGAACGGCCTTCATTACGAGATCAGTATTCGTATAGCCGTTTTATTCGCTGACGACTGAGCCTAAGACTTCCGGTCTTTAGTTTTTATATCATCCCCCCTTACCTTTCTTATAAAAGACAGTATTATTACGTATTGAACGGGTTATAAAGATGAGAGATCTTATCAGGTATCTGGCCGATTTTGAGTGCACGGCCGGGAACCTCTATGCAGATGCAGCCGCGTACTTCGACTCTGATCCGGGCTTAAGTTCATTTTTGAAGGACCTTGAGCAGGACGAGATCAGCCACTACGACATGATGAACCGAATCGATGACATGATCAGTGACAGACTCGAAGGCTTCCATCTGGACATCCTGATCGGCGGAAAAACCCGGGAGCAATTGGAGGCCCATGTCCTCAAATTCCGCGAGCGCCTGTCCAATGGAACACTTAATGAAGCCGCATTGTTCAATATTCTTGTGGACATCGAATATTCTGAGTGGAACGATATGTTTATTTATATCATCGACACCATGAAAGACTTAAGCCTTGAATTTCAGCACACGGCTGCCCTCCTTGAGGCCCATAAGCGAAAAATTGAGAAGTGTCTTGAGAAAAGGCCCGGTATGGGCCATATCCTCAACCGGTTAAAGGAGATAAGACATGTATGGGATGAACGTGTGCTTATTATTGATGATGATCCGGCCCTTTTGAAGCTGTTCTATTCTTTCTTGCGGAAAAGGTATGGCGTGGATTCTGCCATGGACGGTAATGAGGCCCTCCGGAAGCTTACAAGTCAGTATTATGATGTTATTGTCTCAGACATAACCTTGCCCGGGCTCAGCGGCATAGAGATCTATCGGGAGGCAGTCAAGCGCGATCAGACTATCACAAGGCGATTTATCTTTTTCACCGGCGATCTTTCCCCTGAATACAAGAAGTTCTTTGAACAGGAAGGTCTTGAATATCTCTATAAGCCGGTCTCCCTTGAGGTCATTGAGGAGAAGATACAGGAGATCCTGGGCAGGGGCGATGCCGCACCTGCAGCCTGAGTATCGTTCTTCAATCCTTCTTATGCCATTCTTCCTTTTTTAATGTAACTTGGTATCAGCTCGTCGTTGCTTAACAAACACGATATGACTATAGTAAGATGTGTATGATGCCTTAGACATTCACTAAAAGCCGTATAAGGTCCTTGTAAAGATCTTGTGAGGAGGACATGGGATGGTTACAACCGGAGCAGATCAGGAACAGAAAAACATCTGGAAAGTCATCAAAGTGGTGCCTGAAAACCATGACACCAACTCCCTTTACCTCGAAGGATCCGACCATGGATCTATGGGCAGAAAGGCCGGTCAGTATGTCTCCATCAGGGTCATGAGGCCTGACGGCTGGAGCGAGCCGCATCCGTTTACGATCTCCGGCGCTCCGGAAGATGCCCTGCTCCGGCTGACTATTAAGAAGGAGGGCAAATTCACTTCCGCAATCCCTGAACTGAAGCCAGGGGCGTCCGTGAAGTGCATGGGTCCGCTGGGGGTATTCTGCAAGGATATCGATGCAGAGCCTGTAATCGTCATGATCGCCGGTGGTGTGGGTATTACCCCTTTCTTGAGCGTGCTGAGGCATTTCAAAAATATCAAGGCAGCTAATTCCGTAACACTCTTCTGGGCGAACAAAACAAAAGAAGACGTCTTTTGTTCGGACGAGATCAAGCAGATGAGCCAAAATCTCAACCTCAAGGTTATTCACTGCCTGAGCCGTGATGATGATGTGGCCAGGTATGTTCGGCAACAGTATCCCCGTGTTGTCTACGAACAGGGGCGCTTAACTGAAGATATCCTCAAGAGGCATGGAGTCACCAAGGATGCTTCTTTTTATCTGTGTGGGCCGCCCCCCATGATGGAATCCGCCCTGAATGACCTTCAGAAGGTGGGTGTGGAGCCCGTTTCCGTAGAACGGGAGAAGTTCAGCTGGTAGAAAGTTGATTGTAAGGTAGTGTAAGGGATGAGAAAAGTTCTCTTTGTCTGTGTCCACAACAGCGGCCGGAGCCAGATGGCAGAAGCCTGGTTGAACCACCTCTGCAGCGAAAGGTTCTTGGCGGAGAGCGCAGGCATTACTCCGGCCAGGGCGGTCAATCCGCAGGTAGTCAAGGTGATGCAGGAATCTGATATCGATATTTCAGGCAAGATACCCAGGAGTGTTTTCGATGTCTATAAATCGGGAGAGATGTTCTCCTACATCATCACCGTATGCGACCAGGCAAGTGCCGAGCAATGTCCCGTGTTTCTCGGGCTCATAAAGCAGCTCCATTGGAGCTTCCCTGACCCGTTAAACATAACAGGCACGGAAGATGAGATTCTCGAAGGAGTAAGGCGGATAAGGGATTCCATCCGAGATAAAATTATCTCCTGGTGCAGTGAGGTAACCGAGGCAGAGGGCCCTTTGTAAAAATTCTCAAAAGAAGGCTTGATTTATTTTTCTCCCAAGATAATCCCCACCGGGCAATGGTCGGAGCCCATGACATCCTTGAGGATAAAGGCATCCTTGAGTCTGGACTTCAGCGCCCTGGAGATGCAGAAGTAGTCTATGCGCCACCCGATGTTTTTGGCCCTCGCATTAAACCGATATGTCCACCAGGTGTACTGGCCTGGCTCCTTGTTGAATTCACGGAAGGCATCTATGAAGCCGCTTTCAATATACCTGTCGAATCCGCGCCTCTCCTCGACGGTGAAGCCGGGATTGTGCTCATTGGACTTTGGGTTCTTGAGGTCAATCTCCTTGTGAGCCACATTGAGGTCGCCGCAGAATATCACGGGCTTTTTTTGTTCAAGTTTTTTTAGAAATGACAGGAAATCCGCATCCCATTTCTGTCGGTAATCAAGGCGTACAAGTTCATGCTGGGCATTTGGCGTATAGACGTTTACAAGATAATAATCCTTTAAATCAAGGGTGATAATACGGCCTTCGTTGTCATGCTCGTCCATGCCTAACCCGTAGGATACAGATTCGGGCATGGTCCTGCTGAAAACGGCAGTACCGGAGTATCCCCTCTTTTTTGCACTGCTGAAGTACTGGTGATAGCCGTCAAGGGGAACATTGATCTCATCCTGAGATACGCGTGTTTCCTGAAGGCAGAGGATGTCCGGGTTCATGGTTCTCACACTTTCCAGAAAGTTGTTCTTGAGGGCCGCCCTTAAACCATTTACGTTCCATGAGATCAGTCTCATATGAATGTCCTTGATTGTAATATTCTATGAATACACTATACCAGAGTTGCCGGCCCTCTCAAGAGTTGTTCTCTATGATAAAAAATCTTTGACAACACCGCGACCTTTCGGTTACGTCTTTACCATGTCGACAAACAGGCCTAGTACGGACCCGGCGCATGAACTTGAGAAGATATTTGCCGAAATCACGGATTACCCTGAGATGATTACATTCTTTGAGGAAATCTTTACCCCGAAAGAGCTTCGTGATCTTATCTTGAGATGGCAACTCCTCAAGGAGCTTCATGAGGGCCATACCCAAAGGAGCATAGCTTCACGGTACAGGATCAGCCTATGCAAGATCACCAGGGGTTCCAAGATCCTCAAGAAAAAGGACTCTACCACCAAGAAGATCCTTGATGCCCGTTATAGCAAGGGTTACAAATCCGGACGGGAAGGGTAATCCATTAACCTCTCCCGGTGCATTGTTCAACACAATTTTAGGAGAAATCTCCAGGGTCCTTCGCGGTACTTTTTGACTTTTCCTCTCAGGCACTTAAATTATGAGGTAATACTTCATGAACAAAGGTGCATCAGCCAAATCCTTAACCGCAATGATCTCATATGGAGGTAAAGGTATCATGGGAAAAGTGATCGGCGAGAGATTCCAGCAGGAAACCAAGTATGATCGTTGGCGAATGCCTGAATATACAATTGATTGGAACAAAAAACCCAATCCATACAAGGAATATCTTGATGTGAAAAAGGTTGTGCTTGAGAAACCCCAAAAGTGTGGAGACATGAGTCTGTATGAGGCGATTTTAAGAAGGAAGAGCCTTCGCCGGTTCGTTGAGGTGCCCATCGATCCGGAGGTCCTTTCAGCCCTCCTATGGGCATCAAGCGGCATACAGCGCAAGGAAATGGGCTTCGAATTCCGTACGGCACCTTCTGCAGGCGGGTTGTACCCCATCGAGACCTATATCGTTGTTCACAGGGTGGAAGGTCTTGACCAGGGAGTGTACCATTATAATGTCAGACACCATGCCGTGGAGGAGATGAAAAAAGGTGATTTCCGGCCCCACATTGCCCAGGCGGCACTGGGACAGCTCATGTGTGCCCAGGCTGCAATCGTGATTATTTGGACCGCAGTATTCAACCGGTCCAAGTGGAAATACAAGCAACGTGCATACCGGTATGTGTATCTTGATGTGGGGCATATGGCCCAGAACCTCGCACTTGCCGCCACGAGTATCGGTCTTGGAAGCTGTCAGGTGGGGGCGCTCTTTGATGATGAGGTGAATGAGATCCTTGGCCTTGACGGTATCAATGAGAGTGTCCTGTATATGAGCGTGGTAGGTCAGACCGGGCTGGATGTCTGATTCTGAGAATGAGGTAAATAAGTCTCTCATAACCTGGTACCCAGAGCCATATAAAAAAGCCTCGGGCACATTTCAAGCGAGGGTCTATGGGAATAATCCCTTTGAAATGCCATCCCAAGGCTTGTCCTATATGATAAGAACCATAAGGGCTAAGTCAAGGGATGAGGGTCTTTGTTTTATCTGTTTTATAATCAATAATAACAAATAATTACAGCGAATTTCTGTATTTAATGTTGTATATTGAAATCACTGGTCTTTGCGCAGCAGAGGCAATTTCTGAAAATTTTAATGTTTTAATGGATTTTCCCCGATATGAAGATCAATTACTATGTATGAATTATTTCGGAGGCCTTGATGGATCATATAACACTGCCCTATCTAATGGGTGCATTAGAGGCAGTGTATCATAATCTCCGTACTCCGGACATCCTCCCTTTAAGTTTCAATCTGCATGGGTACATGTCACAGAATGAGTGGGATAGTGCACAAGCATGGGTATTCTCTTGCGCTGTAGTCGATGTCTTGACCCGGGGGTGATGTAAAATTGGCCAACAAGCTTACACAAAGAGATCTCGCACTGAAAATCGCCGAGTTCAGAAAGACGTCATGTGATGATCCTACCATGTTTGGCGAGATCTACAACAGTGTAAACGAGTTTATCTTTGAGCATGATCTTGATGGCGTCTTTTTAGGCATTTGTCCACGTTTTGTGGGGTTTCTCGGCTACAACAGGGAAGAGATGATAGGTTTGAATGTAAAGACCATGTTGCCTGAGAAGTATCAGGAGCAATTTCACGAGTACATCAGCAGGGTGGTTGAAAACGGCCGTGATGAGGGGCTCATCCAGCTTGTTGCGAAGACAGGCCGGAAGCGAATCGTAGAGCACAAGAATCATCTTGCCGTGCATCCCGACGGGACCAAGACAATCCAGGGCATTGCCAGGGATGTCACGGATATACTGGAAACGGAACAGGCCCTTATTGAAAGCGAGATCAGGTTCCGATCCATCCTTGATTCCATCGAGGACGGATATTTCGAAGTCGATCTCGGGGGCAGTTTCACCTTCTTCAATGATTTCATCCCAAATCAGCTTGGGTATACATACGATGAATGTATCGGGCTCAACTATAAGAAATATTTGGATGATGCCAATGCAAAGCGTGTATTTGAAACATTTAACAATGTCTTTCTCACAGGTACCCCCACGAAATCAGTTGATTGGGAACTTATCAAGAAAGACGGGAGAACGATGTACGTCGAATCATCCGTTTCTCTGCAAAGAGACAGGGACGGCAATCCTATAGGCTTCTGCGGTATCGTGCGTGACTGTTCAGAGCGTAAGAAAACAGAACAAGAGCTTGCATATCTGGCATATCACGATCCCCTCACAGGGCTGCACAACCGAAAGGCCTTTATCGAGAAGCTTGACGAAGTGATCATGGAGGCCAGACGGTATGAAAATTACCGGTCAATTCTGTTCATCGACCTGGATCACTTCAAGAAGGTGAATGATGTCTACGGTCACGAGATCGGTGATAAGCTGCTTGTGCAGGTGGCGGTGCGCTTGAATGAGATCCTTCGTCAGACGGATTACATCAGCAGGCTGGGTGGAGACGAATTCACCATCATCCTTGGCGGCATTGTAAGGCCAAATTTTGATAAGGTAGCCTCCAGGATTCTAAAATGTTTGTCCAAGCCATATATCATCCAGGGCATTAAGATCGATTTTGTGACGCCCAGCATTGGGGCAAGCACCTATCCTGATGACGGACATGATGCGGAGACCCTCCTGAAACACGCTGACAGTGCCATGTACAAGGCAAAGGAAAAACGTAATTGCTTTTTTTCCTACAGCAATGCATGTACGAACGTTCAACGGCTTCAGGGCAGGAAGGCCCGTTGAAATATAATTATTTCAGACAGTAGATAGTCCGGATTTCATTATGCTCCAAGAAGAGTGCCTTTCAGTTGATCTCTTGAAATTTGACCTGTTTTAGGCTATGGTGCGCGCCAAACCGTCGGCTGAATGCTTGCGGAGTCGGACATATAAGAGAGTATCACGTGAGATTGGATCCCTGTATGAAGCATAAGCTGGTCCGCAAAACGGTCCGGGAGTTTTCCGAGGCGGAGCTCGGACCCATTGCGCACGAGACGGACAGGGATGCCCGTTTCCCCTGGGAAGTTGTGGAGAAGATGCGGCCTCTGAACTTCTTCGGACTGCAAGTACCTAAAGAATACGGCGGTGCTGATCTCGACAGCATCAGCTATTCCATTGTCGTTGAAGAGATCTCTCGTGTCAGCGGCGCCATGGGGCTGTGCGTGACCGTTCACAACAGTGTGGGCATCTATCCCATTCTGCGCTTCGGCACGGATGAACAGAAGGAGCGCTTTGTTCCCAGGCTTGCAAGCGGCGAATGCATCGGCGCCTTCTGCCTGACCGAGGCGAATGCAGGATCGGATGCCTCAGGAGTTGAGACCCATGCAGTGTCCTCGGGGGATGGATACATCATCAACGGCACCAAGATCTTCGTAACCAATGGGGGTGTATGCTCGCTGCCGCTCATCTTTGCCGTGACCAATGCAGCTGATCCTGCACGCAGCGCCGGCGTGTTCATTCTGGAAAGTGACATGGCCGGTTATTCGGTAGGTGAAATTGAAGACCTCTGCGGTATGCGGGCAAACCCGGTATCCTCGCTATTCTTCGAGGACTGTCGGGTTCCGAAGGAGAATCTTCTGGGCAACGTAGGGGACGGTATCAAGATAGCGCTGGCTACCCTTGACACGGGCCGCATCGGGATCGCTGCCCAGGCCGTCGGCATCGCCCAGGCTGCCTTTGAGGCCTCGGTAAAATATTCCAAGGAGCGTCAGCAGTTCAGGAAGCCGATTGCAGCATTCCAATCCATTCAGAACATGCTGGCAGACATGGCCACCGAGATTGACGCGGCGCGGCTCCTGGTCTACCGGGTTTGCTCCTTGAAGGACGCCGGGAAACCCTTCGGCAAGGAGGCTGCCATGGCAAAGCTCTACAGCAGCACCGTGAGCTCTTCCGTGACCAATAAAGCAGTTCAGATCCATGGAGGATACGGTTATAGTAAAGAATATGATGTAGAGCGATATTTCAGGGATGCCAAAGTCACTGAGATATACGAGGGCACCAGTGAGATACAGCGTCTGGTCATTTCCCGTTCAGTGCTTAATGAACTGACATGAAACAAGGATGCACCATGATTAGGATGATCGTATGCATCAAGCAGGTTCCCATGGCGAGCGAGCTGCCCTGGGATGCGAAGACCGGTACGTTAAAGCGGGAACTCGCCGACGGCATGATGAACCCCGCATGCAAACACGCCCTTGAAGCCGCGCTTACCCTGAAAAGCCGCTATGGCGGGAATGTCGCCGCCATCACCATGGGGCCGCCCATGGCTGAAGAGATCCTGAGAGAGGCCGTTGCCATGGGCGCAGACCGTTGCCTCATGCTTTCGGACCCGGCCATGGCAGGAGCGGATACCCTTGTCACATCTTATACTCTGGCAAAAGCAATTGAGATTTTCAGCCCCGACTTCGACCTTATCCTGACCGGATGCCATACCACGGACAGCGAGACAGCCCAGGTAGGGCCCCAGCTGGCTGAAGAGTTGGATATCCCCGTGCTGACATACGTCGACAGCATGGACCTGAAGGACAATACCATACGGATCAAGCGGTTATCCGACAACTTTCTTGAGACTCTGGAGGCTGACCTGCCCTGTCTGGTAACGGTGAACATCCAGCATTTCATGCCGCGATACGTGACGCTTTCCGGTTTGCAGGACGCCTTCGAAGATCACAATATCCTCACGGTGAGCGCATCCGACCTGGCTCTGGACCCGGCCTCCATAGGCATCAATGGTTCTCCCACCAAGATCATTGATGTATATGCCCCCAGGGCGAAAAAGGAAAACATCGTGTTAAAAGGGGCTCCAAAGAAGATTGTTGAGGAGCTCTTCGAGCGCTTTGAATCCAGGATAGGTGGTGTCATCAAAAAAGATTTGAAGAGGGAAGGCTAGGGCATACCATGGCTGAGCGTGTACCGGAGATCTGGGTATTCGGAGACTACCGTAATTATTTCCAGAACCGGGTTACCCTGCAGCTCCTTTCAAGGGCCACCGACCTTGCCGCCCGATTACACGCATCCGTGTGCGCAACCGTATTCGGCCATCAGGTTGACGAATGGGTGGGAGAATACATCGCCCATGGCGCGAAGAAGGTTTATGTGGTGGAAGACAAGTCCCTGAAGGACTATTCCACAGATCTCTATGTGACACTTATGGAGCGTCTGGCCAGGGAATACACCCCGGAGATCATCCTGGTGGGCGCCACGACGTTCGGCAGGGAGTTCGCACCCAGGGTTGCAAAGCGTCTTGGTACAGGGCTGACCGCCGATTGTGTGGGCTTGGATATCAATAAGGATGGGCTGTTTGTACAGACAGCACCTGCCTTTGGCGGGAATCTTCTCGCCAGGATAATCACCCCCGCGAAACGGCCCCAGATGGCAACCGTGAGACCAGGTATCTTCCAGGAGATCCCCCATAATTACCAGGCGACAGGGGAGGTGGTCATGATCCCGCTTCCGGACGACATTCCCAGGGACCGTGTGCGCCTCATCAGCTCCGAGCGCAAGCCTCCCACCATCCAGAAGCTCGAGGATGCAGCAGTGGTGGTCTGCGGCGGCAGAGGCATGGCCGGAAAGAACAAATTCAGAAATCTCTATGAGCTTGCACGGCTCTTGGGCGGCGAGGTGGGGGCCACCAGGCCCGTTGTTTATTCCAAGTGGGCGGACGATGAAGCGCTTGTGGGCCAGGCCGACAAGCATATCAGGCCCAAAGTCCTTTTTTCCTTCGGCATAAGCGGTGCAATCCAGCATACTGCAGGCATCATCGATGCCGGTTTCATTATTGCAGTCAACAAGAACCCCAATGCCGCCATGATGAAGATGGCGGATGTGGCCATCACGGCGGACGCGAACCAGGTCTGTCTCGCACTCATCAAAGAGCTCAAGAAGAGGCTCAGGGGATAATTCAATTGTCAACAAATCTGATAATGTCTGCTAATCCATCATAACTGGACCGTTTCAGTCTGGAAAGAGCACCATCTATCTGTTTAAACCCAAGGACACCACATGTATACTTTTTCCAACTGATGATTTATTGCAGAAATCTCTGTATCTGTCTGAGTGGAATGTTCTTATAGTAATCGTTACTTCATCTGGTTCATTGACGAGTAAAGATTATGGTTAGAAATATTCAATATGGGCAAAGCGTTGTGTATGGCACAAGATCTTCAGTTGTGTTCATCCAGAGATTACCTCAAGAGATATACAATTTGGGCTAAGCGTAAACTCTGGCACGAACCTATAATCGTTAGAACAAAAGGTAAGCTCAAAGTGGATCATTCCAGTATAATATGATATTAATATCTTCAGTGTCATGACATTTCATCTGTGATTCCCTCCAAGACACCACAGTAAAACGGGAGTAATTTATGCAGTCAATAGAGGTTGTTTCGATTAGGGAGGATTCAATGAGAAAAGTTGTTATCAGCTTGATCATGATTCTTGCTGCAACCTTAACTTGCTTTTCTGGCTGCAACCGAGGTGTGACGACCAAGACACTATCCAGAGAGGAAGCCAACAATGTATTCCTTCAAGTTAAAAACCGAAAACCAATATTCTGCGAGTCAGTTATAATTCAAGGCGTGCCTTATTTAATTGGCGCCTTTGAGAAACAAGGCGAATTTGGAAAAGAGACCGTAATTTCCAAGTTGGCAAGCTTTGCAGGCAATTGGCAGGAAGTTTCACACTCGCTTATAGAAAAAGAGGCGGATCAGGAACTGCAGAATGATTTCGAGATTGTCACGATAGAAGGCAAGAAATACCTTTACTTTTCGAGACTACTTCTCCACCAGAGAGATCCCTGTTTCATCGAGTTCATTCTTTATTCTCCGATCGATAATCAAATCGTGGCGCTAAAGTATAGTGGAGAATGGGTATCTCAAAAAGTTGAGGGTAAATTTGATAATCTCTCTTATTTTACGAACAAGCTCCAGCTACTCAAGTTCCTTGAGAACAAAGCTGCAAAATGCCAGTTAATCTACAGACCAACAGCAAAAGATTTCAATATCAACAGCGTAAAGAACTTTGCCATGAAATGGTTGAGGGAAAACCCAGACGCTTATGCGACAAGTAAAGGAGGTTGGACTCCAATCAGCTTCTGCTATTATTCAGAAAAAATGTTCTCTGATAAACCCCTTTCAGGCACAGCAGAAGAGAGAAGAGAGAATCGAAACTATATTATTGCGACCTCGTTTGCTGGTCCGGTACTTGGTTATGACAAAACAGGTAAGAAATACTTTGTAATCTGGGTACCAGAGGGGATGGGCAGCGCTGGTGCCTGGGGAGCCCGATCATATCATGCCCAGTTCAAAACTGATTCCATGATTGTTATAAAAAATATCTTCCATGAAATGGAAATTAACCTGCAGCGTAAGCAGTTTCGTGTCACATCCCATGATGAGGCAGAGTGATCAGCCTTTGAAAGGTGATATTAGAAATAGAGCAAAATATCGTCCAACAAATCAATCCAGTTGACCAAGCACAAGCGCCGGACTGCTGATCTCTGTCGTTATCTCATATGAATATCTCTGCGATTTCTTCTCGGTTTTGAGAAGGTTGAAAACTGAACATCTTGTTTGAGGCTGTCGAAAAACTCCAGCAAGTGTCAAAACTATCAAATTAGGATGATCAAAACACCAGTCCTGATCTAAATAAATTCAACGTAGGGCAGTCTGTGAGGTCATTTTTTCGTCACTTTTCATCCGCTGAGTTTTTCGACAGCCTCTTTTCAGATCTATGGTATTCAGGCTACAGGCTCAGAGTGGCGGTCTTGGCAGAGTCTGTTGAAAAAGTTCATTTTTAACCTTTTTAAAGAAATTGCGCTCAGTAATATTAAATAGTTACAAACATCAAAAACCTGTATTTAATGTTTTTCAACAATCTCGCACGAAATCTTCACTTATAATAATAATTAACTTACTACCTTGATTACTGTAATTTCATTACTATTATCATGATATCTTCCATGACTCCTTCCCTGGAAGAATACTTTAAATGGAGGTTGATAATCATGTACTCACCCAAAAAAATTCTCGTTCCAACAGATTTTTCACAATACTCGGATAAGGCATTACAAATAGCTGTTGATATCGCATCACAGTATAATGCCAAGATTATTCTTTTGCATGTCATTGATGAGAACATACGACAGTGTGCGGTTGATTATTGTGTAAGCAATGAAGCAATAGAGCAGTTAAAAAATGAAAGCCTGAAAGCATCAACAGACAAGCTCAATAAGACAATTAATTCCTTGAAGGGATCAACGAAGGTGGACATCTCCTTTGAAGTTAAGAATGGAGTACCTGCTGAGGTTTTATTGGATGAACAGAAGAAAAACAAATTTGATCTAATTGTTATTGCGTCCCATGGCAAGACAGGCATCCTGAAGTATCTCATAGGCAGTGTTACAGATAAGATTGTCAGAGCAGCGGAATGTCCCGTGATGGTTATTCGGCAATAGCATTTTCTTATTTCTTCTGGTGTAGATACTGACAACTACACCAGAAGAAATTACTAACATTACATCATTACATTAAAATTCATTGAAACGTATACAGTCTCTCTTATCTCTTATCTCCTTTTGATCAAGAATATAGATCTCTGTAATCTATGCACAGTGCAATTCCAACTCAGTCCGTTACTTTTGGCACAATATCTTCAATTTACTTATCTGCTATTTGTAATACACAAGACTTTATGAGACAGTGTAATATATCTTCCGTCAAGATGTTCAATGATCTGTTTTTAGTTTAGAAATATTATCAATCAAACTATTTATTGTATTCGCTACACCATCATAATTACTATGTTTAAATTTGTCCAAATCAGTATTTAAAAAAATTAGAATATTATCTTTTGCTTTTTTATCTATAAGTCCACCTACGCCCGAATAACTACTCATCGCATATTTGAGGGATTTTGATAGAGAGTCAATATTATTCAAATCTAATGATTTTTGTGCCCAGACAATTGATATTATAAATTTTGTCTGTCTATATCTATAATAGTTATTATTGCCTGTTATAAATAATTTATTGACATTGTAAAGCATATCCAAATAAATATAGAGTCATAATTATACTACGTTATGTGTTAAATACATTGATGATCAATATAAACACTTCATTCAGACAAAAGTTAAGTTCCTGTGATAAATCAGCCGGTTTGATATTTAATTATTGTAGATATCTTCGATAAATCGCTGCTTCCCTAAGGCCCGAAAACCGATAATCTTGGAATAAGATCTATAGATAATATCAGATCGGATCAGGGTGTGGCTCCCGGTACTTTATACTTTGAATCAACTCCTTGTGGGACACATATAAGCCTCATTTTTCTTTGTAGATGATAGTGCCGACGTGTTCCCCTCCGAGCGCCCGGGTGATGTTGCCTTCCTTAAGGCCGTTTATTATCTGTATCCGTTCCAATACCTCGCTGTTCTGCAGGATATCCAGGCATGAGCGCTCGATGACGAGGTCTTCGAGGTCCTTCTTCATAAGCTCCATGGCCCCGATTTCCGGGATGAAGGCTGCATGCTCATGGGTTTTTGGATTGTCTGTGTAGAGACCGTCCTCGTCTTTGACGAGGATACAGCTCTTTGCACCGATGAGGTTTGCTATGAGGAGTGTACCGGCATCAGTCCGGTGGACAGGCAGCCTCCCGTGTTCAGGGGGAAGGGCAAAGTAATCGTAGGGAGGCATGCCCTGGGTGACCGGGATGCACCCCTGGGAATAGTACGTGGGAAGTTTCAGAAGGTCGTCCTGATGGATCCGGATACCGTCCCATGGGGCGAGCAGGGTGGCGAGCAGGATTGCATTCTGTTCTGATATGGTACTGGCAAACCTGGCGATGATGCCCGTGGGCATGCCCAGCTCCAGGGCGATTGTGTAGATATGCCTGCTCCTGGTTCCGCCGCCTGTAGTCAGGAGTATCTTGTGCCTGACCTTGGCAGCCCCGATCTCCTTGACTATGGCCGGCAGGGCCTTGATCCCACGGTCGCAGACGGACTGGCCGCCGATCTTCACCACATTCACTTCAGGAAACAACCGGAGCTGGGGGGGAACCTCCATATCATCATAGAGTGATTTCCTCACCAGGCTTTCACCCATGAGCCTGCTCTTCACATGGAGGCGCTTACCGTCTTTCTCTCTGACCAGGGCCATATACGTATCCTTTCATGCTGAAGTGCCGTGCTGAAGACCGCTTGGATATTTAAGAGGGTGTCTCCTTACATAATTACTGATGAAACCCCTCTTTATGAGGGGGGTGAGTATTGAATGCCAGGTTCTTAATCAACCTCCACCTCATCGTTCCCATATTTTCCCTCTGCATCACGATCCAGGAGGATAAGCTCCGCTCCTAACTCTTTGGCTATCCTATCGAGTTCGGTCTTGCGAACGTGCTTGGCATGGAACTTTAGGTCCAATCCCGCCACGGCCACCAGGAAGAATCTGGGTTTTTTCTCACCTTGGCCTGCCTTTGTCCTCTCACGATAAAAGATCTTCCCCGCCATGACTCACCTCCATAACCAGGTTATTTTTGGATGCCGGAATATAATCATTCTATATGTTCATACGAGGGAAAAGCAAATGTACTATCTTTTACTGAACTCACACCCGCAATACCCCTGGCGGTAGAGATTGAACTGGATACTGAGTTTGATGCTCCGGGCGTAACCGTCCTGCTTCTTGAAATCCATGGCAAGGAATCCGGGCATTGCGCTTCCCACTGCAAAGATGTCTCCGGATGACTTGTGGCGGCTTACGGTGAGCGTGGTGGTGAAGTCTGGAACTCCAAGCCTTTGCGCCATGTCGGATGCCCTGCCCAGGTTGTATTCAAAGCATTTGAGGCAGCGTCTCCCTCGCTCGGGCTCATCTTCAAGACCTCGTATGTGAGCGAGCCATGCATCATGGTCATACACGTCTTCAACAAGGTCAAGAACCCGCACCGCGGCGAGTCTCCGGGTTTCATCAAGTCGTTTAAGATATTCTTCCTCAGGATGGATGTTGGAGTTACTGAAGTATAGTACCACATCATATCCCTGCTCGTGCAGCCTCTCCACCACGGCAGTGGAGCATGGCGCGCAGCATGTATGGAGAAGGACGCATTTCCGGTTCATCATGAGTGGACCTATACTGCAAGTAAAGGGTGCATGCAATGATGTTCACGGCAAATCATTTCATATGTTTATCTCAAATTGAGGAGGGCACTCTCCCTATTTAAACCCGGCAAAGGTTTGAAGCATTTCAATCAGGCGGGATTTTTACGCTCCAAACGGGCATGGAGGTGCCTGAAAAGGGGGTAGAGTACTGCATAGACAGCCGCAAAGGCCAGAGGTGCACAGAGTGCCCAGGCAGCCGTTGCATGGATGATCATTTTCGAGAACAGATGAAGGGTTGTCCAGAGATCAGTGCGGAGCAAGGTTACCAGGTGAGATGGATCCAGGGTGGAGGGCGACCCGAAGAGGTGCTCGCCCATGATAATAAAAGGCACGATCAGAAGGAGCTGTAAGGGGTATACCAGCCAGTTTCCAAGTTGTGCAACAAGGAGGTTCATACGGAATACGATTGCCACCATGGTACAAATGGCCGTAGTGGTGCCGACGAGGGGAAATGTGCCTATGATAATGCCGCCGGCCATGCTTAAGGCAAGTATCTGCGGTGTGAGCCCCTGTCTCATCAGGGCCGTAATCGGTGTGATGATGTATTTCTTAAAGAATCCTTGAATCATGGATTTTTTAAATACACCTCATATGAGATGTTGTTTGAGTGTGTCAGGGGCATATATTATCAAGAACCTCTTTCCCGGCATAAAACCCGAACCATCTACCGGAAATCCAACCCGGATAGTATTGATGAAGGAAAAGGGCCGGGGGCTTAATATTCGATGGTGTGGGATTTTCTTCCCGCTTTTTTCAATTGACGGGGCCTCAGATAAGCAGGCTCGATCCTGGACACTCTCGCCGCACTCTTTGCGGCTTTCCCGTTTTCCAGGCTGGATATGATAAGACGGTATTCACCCTTAAACCATTCCTTCTTGATGAGTCTGTCCTCTACGATGGCAAGCCTCTTCTTTTGAAGCAAGTCAAAGAAGCTTTCATCATAGGTAACCCGCCCGAAGTCGACGGTAGTGAAATATTTGAGTTTGGGTTTAATGAACTCCATAAATAAAGAACGATCATGGAACATGGTCTGGAAAAAGAGTATTTTTCCACCCGGTTTCAACCAACCCCTAATGCGGTCGAGCACCAACTCCTGATCATTGAAAAGCATGAAGCTCATGCTGAACAGGATGAAATCGAAATACCCCTGCTCAGGCGGCTCGTAGCACTCCACCGGCTCGTGGAAAATCCGGATCTGGTCTTCGAGCCCGCAATTCCTGATCAGAGTGCCGCAATGGCTTAAGTATTCTTTGTTTATGTCGATTCCGACGAGTGAGAAGTTTTTGGACTTGATTAGTGAATGGTAATTACGCAGCATCATACCATTGCCGATACCTACATCCAGGATCCTGGAACCTGAAGGGAAGTAATTCAGACAGTTGTTATAGCAGAGGTCTGTAACACTATATATGATGAGTTTATAAAGATAATTTTTCATTGTATATGCCCTATAGTATGTATTCATATAAAGACTTTGGTTTTCTATAACTCTATTGGAAGGAAAAGTAAATCCTGACATATAAGTGATGCCGACCATTGGGGCAGGTCGGCAGATATGAGATTATGGCCCGGGTGATGTTTTTGTGGGGCATAAATGGAGATCAGCGATTCATCAGTCTCACGGATATTATCAAGATGGTATTTCATCGATCGATTTAAGGTGGAGGTTTATAACAGGTGAATAGACTATTCCATCAGTTTTCGTTCAGATACTGCTTGATAGTGCGTTTGATTGATTCAGGCACCTTTATTCCCAACTCGTTCAGCCGGGATTCATATTTTTTGAGTGATCTTACATTCGCCGAGGTGTTTGAAAAGATCTGAATATAAGACTGAATGCTCCCCTCCACCTCCTTTTTGAAGATTATGTCCTGGTTGAGCATGTCCTCAATGGGCGCGATTACACGATAATTGATTGGTCGACAAATGGAGCGGTAGGCAAGAAAACGCTGGAGAGTCTCGCATTCGAAGTTCTTTTCCATGATGCTTTTTTCCACCCGGTTGAGATCGATACAATCCAAGAAATGAGGCTCATACTCGTGGCCCAGGTATTCCCTGATCATGAATTGAGCACTCTGGGAGAATATGCAATCATTATGGCCGTCAATGCAGTCGGACTTGCATCTCAGATAGAGCACCAGATCGATGTCGGAACCGGCTTGCGAGGTGCCCATGTTCACCGAACCCATGACATCCATAGCGATGTCGCCAGGGATCTTGTCTTCCAGGAGTTGTACCACCTCTTCAAGCTTGTCGACGCGATCTTCGGTCTCAGGGGTCTGAAACATCCGGAAGAATTCCTTGATCTCTTTGAAGAGCTGTATCTGGGGGATATGAGAGTATTTAATATCCTTCATATCAAAGTTCTGTCGGTTCTTCAGCGCATCGTAGCGTTCATGGTCAATAATCTTTTCCACCCATTTTTTCCCATCAGGGTAGTAATCGGCTATGTCGAATATCCTTCCATCGTAGAACTTCTTAAAAATGATACTCTTCACCTTGAGATGATCGGTCTCGATCTGGTAGAAAAAACCGCCTTCTGCTACCTCCCCGGTGGGTCCGGTGACTTCTCCAAAATTGGATGGATTGAGGTAGAGGGTGTTCTCATGGAGGGCCACACCCCAGGAATCATGAGCATGGCCGGTCAGGCATAAGAGCACCGGGTTGTCGTCGCAATAGGTGCGTAATACAGGTGATCCGAAAGCCCCACCTGCCGTAGTATTGTCATGCACCCCGTAGGCAGGTTGGTGGGCCACGATGATGTCCGGCTTGACAACCCGGAAGAAGGGGTACATCTCGTTTTTCTTCCCATTTTTTTTCCCATATGTGTTCATGCCGGCCAGGTACCTCACGATATACCGTTCCGGTATCCCCGGGGTCCATACTTCGGCTCCGCCATAGCCGCATATGCGAAAGTCATCAATCTTATACCAGTGCAGATGCAGATCATTATCATGCAGGGCCGTGTATTTGAGGTCCATGTCGTAATTCCCAGGCAGACACAATACGCGCGATTTTTTCTTCATGGAGATGATGTTCTTCAGGACTTTATATTTCTGCTGCATCACCCTGCGGGCCCGGATGGTGTATTGCTGGTACTTGGTGCCCTTTTCCTCGATCTCTTCAGTGACATCAGGGCTCTCCAGGAGTTGCTCAACAAAATCCTCCAGCAGCTTGTCTTCCTCTTTCATGCTCATTCTCAGGCCGTGGAAATATGACTGGAGTTCGTGATATCGGATGGAGGTCTCCATGTTGTAAAAGGGGATGTCGATGAGGTCGCCGGAAATGATGTATAACTGCGCAACCGTCTCCGAGAGGAGGTTTTTCACACGCTCAAAATCGCCGTGTATGTCGGTTAGATAGATTATTCTCATGGTATTTCTTATCGATCCTATGAGCACATTTAATAAATTTAGATGAATTTATCATCAAGAGGATGTGAGAAGTATAAAAGAATTTGTAATTTACGAGGTTATCGCGATTATGGTCGATGATGATAAATATTAGAATCAGAGAAGCAGAACCCATCAGATCGATAAACAGGCTTTCTCCTGCCGTATCGGCAGGAGAAAGCCTCATAATACTCAATAATTGTCTAAATAAGTTGGGTTATTTGTCCGAAGCCGGTGAGTTCTGGGGGCCTGTCATGATCTCTGATGCCAGTTTGGAGTCTTGTGTCTTAGCCCCTGAAGCCAGGATGATCTCTCTGAACCACTTATCCTTGATCTTTGCTTCGATCCCTTTTTCTTTGACGGCCTTCAGGCCTTTATTGATGAGATCAAGGGTTTCAGAGTCGCCTTTCTTTACCACGACCCCGTATTCTTCATTGGCTGATTTTTTTGCCAAGGCGCATGCGTCGCCCTTCATAGCGAGCTTGCCATTGTACTTGGCGGCGTAGTTATAGGCCACCGGTGAATCGCAGAGCACGCCGTCGACAAAACCCTTGGACAAGTCCTTGAAGGCTTGCTCGGTTTCCTCGACCGTATAGTAGGTGATGTTGCAGCCCTGAGTGCTCCTGACAGTCTCTGCACCTGTTGTTAATTTAAAAACCGCCATTGTCTTGCCGGCAAGCTGTGCATTTACCTTTGCCTTGGGGACCAGGAGGATTTGTTCGGCCGTAAAGTAGGGATCGGAAAAGTCAAACTTCTCCTTTCTGCCGTCAGTAATGCTCACGGATGCCATGATCGCATTGTACTTGCCTGCGTTCAGATCATTGAAGATATTCCTCCAGGAAACATTCACCATCTTGAATTTGAAACCCGCCTCTGCAGCAATAGCCTTCAACAGGTCGATCTCATAACCGTGTACATTCCCTTTGCCATCTTTCATCTGCATGGGAGGCCAGTTCGCGTTGACCGCAACTACCAGTGTTTTTTCTGCAAAAGCTATGCTGCTCATAAATAAGCACATCAAAATGAGAAAAAAAATACGAACAAAAGATGTCTTTATGACCTTCATGAATCTTACCTCCTTCAGTGACTGCCGCTCTCACATGATAGCGTGATAAGGGCTCTTAAGACTTTGTCGGAAGAATCGGGCATACCTCAATGCAGGTTACAAATATGAACTGAACAGGAGAGAGAAAATGGACAGAGATAAATTTTAAAGGCCTGGATCTCTACCGGACTCGTACCAGACCCAATAAAGGAAAATCATCCACCATGATTGTGCAGACATTCGGGTTTGCCAGAAGCACATTACACGCCGGGCTCCCGAGAAGGAACACCTTGGGCATGAAAATCTTTAAAACCGGTGTATAACCGTACATCAGCGTAACAAAATGCCCGCATACTACATTGATAAGCTCACGTACTGCATCTTCGATCATGTCATCGTAGACATCGTCCGTACTTCCCAACCCAAGAATACGTGCGGCAATCCGCGATGCAAGGGGACGTTCCATGATGAGACCGAGCTCGCCTGCATGCTTGCCGCTGTATTCGATTCGTATATTAAACGCATCACCCTTCATCTCGGGCATATCCTTGGCTTCAGTTATGCGCGGCGACATAGACACCATGGAGACAAGCACGTGACCGAGGGCTTCCATAAGATATTCGGAAGGATTATCCGCCATTCTCAGCCCCCCAGCACCTCGTTGATGACTGAAAGGATATCCTCTGCAACAAATGGCTTGCGCACATAGCCCCTAATGCCCATTTCTTCGAGATATGAAACCCTGGTGAGACTCCCTTCAGTGGAAATGACTATCACGGGTATATTTTTAAGCATGATGTCTAAATGCATCCTCTCTATCAGCTCAAAACCATCCATTACAGGCATGTTGATATCGGTGATCACAAGGTCGATTGCATTAGCGTTCAGGGCTTTCAGCGCCTCTACACCATTGGCTGCATCGAATACCTGATTGATGGTTAAAGAAGATCCGGCAAGGATCTTCATGAGCACTGCCTTTACCACGTTTGAATCATCAACCAATAATATATTATATCCCATTCTACTCTTTCTATTCGGCCATTTATGTACATAACTTAAAGCAGACATACCAACCAATGTTTTTAAAGCATTAAAGCACAGTCGGTTTCTTTGCTTTACTCTTTGATCTTGCATGCATCTGTTGTTTATGCTTTGTGAGGTCTGAATCAAAACAGTTACCTTATCACTAACAATAACGGGTAAGGGCAGTAAAATGAAGATTAAGACAATGGCAGCTTGGATGGGTCTTCTGGCTCTTCCATGCTTTCTCATAGACAGGTTGACCAAATGGCTGGTCTATACCCATATGGAAATCGGCAGCGGGTTTACCGTGGTCCCCGGTTTCTTCGACATCATCCATGCCAGGAATACGGGTGCGGCCTTCGGCATGTTGCAAGGCCTGCCTCAAGCTTATCGGACCCTGTTTTTTGCCGTCATTACCGTAATCGCATGCGGGGCCATATTTATTATCTTCTGGAGGACAATAGAGGACTCCTGGATGCTCAAGGCGGTCTTCAGCCTGATTATCGCGGGTGCCTTGGGAAACCTTACGGACAGGCTTATGTTCAATGAGGTAGTGGATTTCTTACTCTTTCACATCGGGTCTTACCGCTGGCCGACCTTTAATATGGCAGACACCTGGATCTCTGCAGGTATGGTGGGTCTGCTTATCTACTCATTCTTCAATCCTAAAAAGCCTTGAGCAGATACCAGATCAGATATAGGCCAGATCCCACTCCTCGGGCTTGATGAGGGAAGGGACATCCACCAGGATCACCAGGTCTTCCTGGGCGTCCTTATAGACCCCATCGATAAAATCAGTAGAGATCTTGGCTGAGAAAGCCGGCTTCTTCTGGACCTTGGTCGGTTCGATGACGAGTACATCGGCCACGTTGTCTACCACCATGCCCATAAGCCGTTCGTCCACCCGCACGATGAGGAATACGGTAAAGGGGGTGTATTCCTTGGCTTCGAGTCCGAACTTGAGCCTAAGATCCATAATGGGAACGATCTCACCACGCAGATTGATGACCCCTTTGATGAAATCAGGGACATTAGGCAGCAGGCTGATCTCCTGCAGGCCGATAATTTCCTCGATAGTCTGTATAGGTACAGCATAGACCTCGTTGTCGAGAGTGAAGGTAATGAAGGAGGTATTGTCTTCCTTTTGGGCGGCTTGCAATTCATCCTTAAGGGAGGCAATCATCTCCTTGGCATTGGGCTCATCATAAGACACGCGGCGGTATTCGCTTTCTTCTTCTCCCTCTTCAACTACAACAGGCTTGGGCTTTGCTTGTTTTGTAACCTTCGAGGCAGGTTCTTTGACCGGTTTCATTTGGGCCACAGGTTTGGGTTTCGGCGACTGTAGGGACGTTGATTTCAGCATAGATTCATCCACTTGGATAAAAGAATCCTTGTCCAACCCCAGGGCGAGCGGGACCATGTCAGACTCCATAATGGTGGCAAAGAGTGTTACAAGTTTGCCGTCCGGTGTCGTCTTCTGGGCAATGACTTCACCCAAGTTTTTGAGCTCGGATTTGATATGATCCATATCGCCTTTTGCCGTGTCTATGGTAAGAATATAGACCTGAGACGAGCCGAGCTTGGTCCTGATGGTATCCATATTTGTGTTTAATATTGCAAGTGGATCAGCCGCATTTTTGACTTGTGAGGCTTTTTGATGTTTTTTCTCTAAGGCGGTTTCCCCATCCAGGATCTTTTGGAGTTGTACGATATGCTCCGAGATATCCATATCATTGCTTGAGGTTACATCTTCAAGCATGTTCTTTAACATGTCGGCCGCTATGAGCAAGGGCCCGGCTACATCGCTGGATGGGATGAGCTTTCCTGAGCGGATAAGGTTGAGCACATCTTCCATCTTATGGGCGAGGTCACCGATGTTGTTGAGGTCAAGAAACTTTGAGCTGCCCTTTATGGAATGGGCTGCCCTGAACACCCGGTTAATGACCTCTGGGTCTACGTGTTCCATGTCGGACTCAATCTTGATGAGATCGTCTTCGATGTCGGCTATATGCTCTTTTGATTCGGTTACAAATTCCTCTATGAGATCATCAAACTCACCCACGTGGATCACCCTCCTGCACGTATTTGTCTGTATAATAGATCGGCATGAAAGCCTTGAAGACTTTAAAGGGAGTTGACACAAATTGGAAGCTGCAGGTATAGTTCGGTGCAAATTGAATTTGGAGGCCTTTTCGTGAAGATATGCAAAACCGGTCTTCTCATGGTCTTGATCGTCAGTTCCATGATTGTACTGAGTTGTGGTGAGGGTCATCACGAAGAGGTTGTGGCGCCCATTCAGATAGAAATGCCCTCGCATGATCTTCAGCATAGGATAGGCATATCCGGATTCATCCTTGGCACTTTCATGATGCTGAACGGATACATCGTCATCATTGCAAGCTGCATCGTATTGCTAGTGAAGGAGACCACCTTTACTAAGATCATCGATACTATCCGCATGATCTCACCCATGTTAAATCCATCTGAGCAGCAGCGGGAGAAGTTCACTGGCTATCTGGGTCTGCTCACAAATGCTGAAACAAGGACGAAGGTGGGATCCATAGCCCTGCTTGTAGGGCTGGTGATAGCCTATATCGGTGCCTGGATCGCATTATAAGCGGCTTACTTCATATATATTGCAGGTCAACCACTATGTTCAGAGATCCCTTCTTCCTTTTATGCGTGTCAATGGGCAGCCACAAGGGTTGCATCTGAACGATGTTAAGGTGTACGTGCCATGATTGCTATCATCGACTATAGGGCCGGCAACCTGAGATCCGTTGAACGGGCTCTCAAACACCTGGGGCTCTCCTGTGCCATTACTGCAAACCCCTCAGACATCTTGGGGGCTGAGCGCGTCATCTTCCCAGGAGTGGGCGCTGCAGGCAAGGCCATGGAGACAATACGCGAGCTCAAGATCGACTTCACCATATCCGAGGTGATTTCTCGAGGTATACCCTTCCTGGGCATATGTCTCGGTACGCAGATCATCTTTGAATCCAGCGAAGAGGACACTGCAACATGCCTCGGGATTATTCCAGGTACTGTCAGAAAATTTCCTGACATGGGCGAGAAGATACCCCACATGGGGTGGAACACCATTGTCAGGACAAAGGACCACCCCCTCTTGTACGGCATAGAAAGTGATGCCTGGTTCTACTTTGTCCATTCTTATTATCCCGACCCTGCCGAAGAGCAGTATATTGTGGCGCAGACCACTTATGGGATCGAGTTCGCCTCGGCCATTTCGCGTCAGAACGTCTTTGCAACCCAGTTCCACCCGGAAAAGAGCGGACACCCTGGTTTGAAGATCCTTGAGAATTTCAGTAAGTGGGATGGGAAGGTGTAAATATCAGTGAATACTTTATCACTCAGTCCTGCCATCCATTCTTCCCGATCAGTTTCACAAACCTGCAGCCGCCGAGCGATTCCTCTTTGAGACCGTCTTTGGTTCTCGTAAGACGTCTTAAATCCTGGATGCTCTGATCACCCACGGGTATGAGAAGCCTGCCATCCTCCCTGAGCTGCTCGATGAGGGACTCAGGCACATGCGGGGCTCCTGCAGTGACAATGATCCCGTCATATGGTGCATCCTGAGGCAGACCCATGGTTCCGTCACCGATGCGGATGTGGACATTGAAGTAACCGAGTTCATCCAAGACCTTCCTCGCGCGTGACGCAAGTGCGCTGATGCGCTCAATGGTATAAACCGTGGAGCATAGGCGTGATAGTATTGCGGCCTGATACCCCGAGCCCGTGCCGATCTCAAGGATCTTCTCATCAGGCTTCGGCGCCAAGGCCTCAGTCATGAGGGCTACCATATAGGGCTGGGAAATTGTCTGGTTATATCCTATGGACAGCGGGTAGTCATCATATGCCTTGTATTTGAGATATTCCTCCACGAACTTGTGCCGCGGGACCTCCATGAAGGCATTCAGCACGCGCTGGTCCTTTATGCCGCGGCTTTTGAGCTGCTCATTGACCATGTTCTTTCTGGCAAGCAGGGTATCTTTCATGAAAATGCTACCACCACTTCCCCCGTTCCTGATACGTCTTGAAAAACCGCTCAATGGACCGGTCGTAGGTCTTCTCGATATCCTTGGGGAAGAAGCAACCGGGAAGCTGGCCTTTGTCCCGGTGATACCCGACACATTCACAGCACTGTCCCCTCCTGATACACGATTCGTAAGTGCATCCACATAACTGTATGTTTTTGTTTATAATACAATCCATCTGAAATGTTTCTCCTCCAGATTTATTAGAATTTAATGAAAATGAATTATACCGGGACGAGGTGTATTGATCAAGGATACATCGTGTTTATGGAAGAAAACCCTTACGTGTCCGGGGGCTTATCTCCTTGACCCAAATGCCCGCCATAGTGTAATGATATATCCAATGGAATTTGTTAAAGTATTGAAAACATCACGATTTTTAGACCCCTTACTTGGATATGAAGAGGTCAAGCGTTACTCCGAGGTGCGGTATGATCCCCTTACCGGCCATACAAGCCGCATCCTGGATTTTCCCGTGAGAGATGTCAAAAAGTCCGATCTTACCGGACTCATCGAGAGCTCCAGAAAGTTCTGCCCGTTCTGCCCGGAGCTTGTAGAGTATGTCACACCTAAATTTCACCCGGACCTTGCAAACAAGGAACGATATTCGCAAGGCCAGGCATTATGCGTTCCCAATGCCTTTCCCTATGATGAAAACGGGGCTGTCACCGTGATGACCAGTGAGCATTTTGTCGCTCTGAACGAATTTACCCCTGAGATCATGACAGATGCATTTGAGTGCTGTTTTCAGTATCTCACCGATATTATCGCCAAGCAGCATGACATGATCTACCAGTCGGTGAACTGGAACTATATGCCCCAGGCCGGTGGGTCAATCATTCATCCCCATCTCCAGATTGCAGCATCAAGCTCGCCTACCAACTACTATACATACGCTGTGGCTGCCCTTTCCCAGTACCGGGATGAGCATGGGAGCGGTTATTGGTCCGATCTTGTGAAGGAGGAGAATATGAGGGGAGAGCGAATGATCGCCTCCACGAAAGACATCTCATGGATCGTGGCGTTTGCACCCATGGGGATCTTCGATATCATAGGTGTCCTTAAGGGTGTGAGATCACCTGAAGACATCCGAGGAGAGATCCTTCAAGACCTGGTGAGTGGAGTTTTGAAAGTGATGAGCTATATTGATTCCCTGAACATGTGCAGTCTGAACTTGTCCATGTATTTTCTCTCGGATAACCACCTATTTACACCGCATATCAGGATATGTCCCCGTGTTAATATACCGCCGTTCGATACAAGTCAGATCAATTATATGGGAATGCTCCATAATGAGACCTTGACCATTTTGAAGCCTGAGGATATTTGTGAGGGCATCAAACCATTGTGGAGAGCTGAGACGTATTGTAGATGAAGCATGTTTTTTAGTGATCAAGAATTGCATGAGGAGGTGTTGCTATGAAGAAACTCATTATTGTTGCCATATTCTGCCTGGCCGGGTCCGTGCTTTATGCTGCCGGGCCGGATCTCATATGGGCGGGGGGCGGCATCAAGGTCTCGAATGAGTCAAGCCCCTGTTATTATGCCGATTCCTTTGTGTGGCTCTCACAGCTTGATTCCATGTCCTTATTCTCACAGCCCATGCTTACCCTTAGGGGGGGTAAGCCGGGTATAGATCTTGGAGTCGGCGGCAGGCAGCCTATACTGAACGGTATGATGCTTGGCGGCGGCAACCTTTTCTACGATTATACCTCAAATAACTCCCATAAAAGATTCGGTGCCGGTCTTGAGGTATATCACCCTAACTTTTCAGGACATATGAACCTGTATGCACCGGTATCCGGTGAGCATAGTGGCGAGGAGGCTTTGCCGGGCATTGACCTGACCTTCGGCGTCCCCCTCCCCAATGCCCCCTTTGTCTCTCTGTGGCCAGGAATCTATTATTACGCCGGCAGAGACAGGGAGAACATGAGCGGCATGTCAATAATGGTCCAGGTGCATCCCATCAAGCCGCTCTTTGTCAGTTTAGGGGGGAGGAATGATGCGCTTCAGGCCGGCCGGGACAGGAGCGAGCTGTTCTTTAATGTGGAGTTTGCCATACCGCTGCAGAGGCTTGGCAAGGATCTGTTTGCGTTCAATCCGGGGGAATACCCCTTGGATGTAAGGAACCAGATGGATCATAGGGTGGTGCGCGAGGATTTTATTACGTTTGAAAACAAGGCCCGTTGACGCGAACACTCTTGACTTCGCAAACGATTCTTTTCTATAGATAGACTCTGGTTTCGGGAAGTGGCTCAGCCTGGTAGAGCACAGCGTTCGGGACGCTGGGGTCCGGGGTTCAAATCCCCGCTTCCCGACCAGATCTTCAAATTCTTTTATCCCAAGGGCAAACCTTTGGTTTAGCCCATGCCACCGCAGAATTTATGATATCGGATTTAATCCTGGCCACAATTCTAATCACTAATCACTGATGGCAGTTCACTGATTACAGATCATTGTTCACTTTTCCCTGACTACTGACTCCTGGATTCATCATCATATAAATCTTCCTGCAAAGAATCCTCCATAACCTTTGCCCACGGTGTGGCTGCCGGATTTTTCCCAGGCCTGCGGAAGATGGGAGACCGCCTGGTGGATTGGACCTTTTCAATGTAACTTTGGGTAATGGATTTCAAGTATATCCCCACCTGGTCCGAGATGTCACCCGTGCCATCAAAGAAGAGGTTCACCACCGGCACCTGGAAGTAATCCCGGTAGGTCTGGAAAATGTGCGAAGTTACCCGGCCAGGCATGCACCCGAAGGGTGAGCAGTTCACCACCAGGTGTGCGCCTTGTTCGGCAAAGAGCTTGGCCCTGCCTATGGTAAGGATGGCTTCTCCCTCGAAGTCGGGCGGTATGAATCTTAACGCCTTGCCCATGACCGATGCCATTGAAGGCTCATGTCTCTGGTCGAGCACCGGTGAGAAGAGGGACATAATGTCCTTTTCAACTTTATGGAGAATATGTTTTTTCAAGTTTATGCCGAGCTTCTTCATGAGTCCTGATTTCATGGCAAGGCTCTCCCAGACATAATAGATCCATTCCGTCATGGGTGAAAGCCAGGCCTCTCCTCCGCCATCCTCGATAGCCTCAACGATGTGCTGGTTTGAAAAGCTGTTGAGCCGCACGAAGATTTCACCAACAATGCCCACAAGCGGTTTTGGCGGTTGATCGAGGCTGGAATCGATACTGAGTGTGCCCATGAGGGATGACAAGGCGACCTTCCAGTCACGGCCTGCGCGGATCAGACCACAGATCTCATCCAGGACTTCATTGATGAGCGCCTCGGCCATGACCGGGTGCTTATGATAGGGCACGACCCGGCATCTGAGCTTATAGAGGGCATCACCCAGACAGATGGCCTTCCAGACCCCCATCTCCATCTTCGGCGTGAGGAAGGCATACCCATCTTCTGAAGTGGGAGAGAAGAGGATGGCATTCTTTAGATTGTTCCGTTCAAAGATCATGGACTGGAGCGTGGCATATTGGCCGAACCTGCAGGGCCCTTCTGCCCGGGGCATGAAGAGTGCCTGGTGGCAATTCGCCGGGCCATCCTTGATTATTGAGAGGAATTTACCCGTAGTAACCGCTGTGGGCAGGCATTCGCTCCCTCGGCATAATGCCCTGCCTGTTGCGCATTCGGCAGCGGTCTCCTCGCCCATTGCGTCCGTATCATAACCGTAGTGGTTCAATACTGCAGACCATAGTTGGGGTATGTACGGATGGATCTGGGGGATCCAAATCTTTGTATTATGCCTGATATCCTCGATACTGTAGCGTATCCTTGTGGGTTTGCTGATGGGTGGGGCTTGTGAACTGTCGGCCTTGTGCTGCTCGATCATGTCGATGAAGGCCTCGATCCGCGTCTGATAGCCGGTTGCCGAGCCGTGCTCATCCAGTTCGAGGATGAGGTATGGCTTGCCGCGGCAGATCTCCTCGAAATAGGTGAGGATGAACGAGTCAGGCCCGCACGAGAAGTTGGATATCATGAGCGGAAACAGGTTCGGCTTGTTGCGGATGGAAAAAGTCTTCTTCAGTATCCTCTGTCCCTGGTACCAGTACATATCGGGGAAGTAGCCGGTGATATCCTTGTTTGTCGTCTCATCGGGGATGGCATCCATGGTGATCACCTTATACCCCAATGATTCGATGAGCTCAGGGATGCCGAGATTGAGTATCCTGTGGTAGAGGTTGTAGGGCCTGCCCATGAGCACGATTGTCTTTTCATCCCCTATCTCATCGAGGATCGACCGGGCCCTGGTGGTCAGCTCGATACGGTGCTGTTCAAGCCTTTCCATCCCCCGCTTTATCCCTTTCATGATCCCGAACAGACTTACCCCGTCAATACCCGCTTGTTTGAGAAATTCCCTTATCCGCCAGGCCTGCCAGGAGATGCTCCTGCTCAAGTCGATCTCAGGGGTGAATACTCTTCCTCGGTGGAGTTCTTCTTTGAAAAAGGCTGGGACAGCCGTTATGAAAGGGCAGAAGAGGCTGCGCGGTTTGATGGAGTCATCCTTTTGGTCCTGGATAAGGTAAGGAAGAAGGATCTTGCAGGCTGGATCCTGCTTCAAGATGACATTGACACAGGCCATGGCAACCTTGATGGGATAGCAGAAATCCCCTGAACCGATTGCAGAGAGCTCTTTTTGAACCTCGTTCTTACCAGGATGGCAGACCTCGATGCCCAGGTCGCAGGCAGATGCTATCTCGGTGAGCAGGGGAATGAATTCTTCATATAATCCCAGTGCAGGTATTTTAAAGACATGCTTTCCTTTTTGCAGCGCACTCCTGTAGGGTATAAGAAGGTCTTCCCTTATCTTTACACTCCTGTTGATTTTTCTGGCTTCAGTTTGTGCGCCCGGCTCCCTGCCGCACATGTATCCCCAGCTCGTCTTCTCCGAGTCCATCTGAACAACCGTGATTCTGCAGGTATTCTCGCAGCCCTTGCACACCCTCTCTTTTATAGAGACCTCAGGAATAGTAAGGCCTCTGAAGGATGTTCGGCTCAGACCTTTCCCTTTGGCAAGCAACGCAGCCCCATAGGCGCCCATGACATGACAGAAAGGGGAGACCATGACTTGTGCACCCGTGATTTGCTCGAGTGCCGCCACCAGTCCTTTATTCCGGGCAGTGGCACCCTGGAAAACGATCTTTTCTTTATTGTAGGAGCGGTTGCCTACGACCTTGCCTACATAGTTCTTGAACACAGCCAACAGCACACCGGCCATGATCTGTTCTCTGGGGTATCCCGAGGAAAGCTGTTTGGTTATCTCCTGGTTCATGAACACGGTGCAGCGGTCGGAATTAGGCAGGGGGGTCACACCCATCACTTTAGCGCCGATCTCGTCGAGGTCCATGCCCAGGGTCCTGGCCTGTTCCTCCACAAAGGAGCCTGTACCTGCGGCGCACACATAGTTCATGTTCACATCTACGATTCGGCCGTTCTCAATGCGGATGAACTTTGCGTCCTGGCCGCCGATCTCGAAGATGGTTTTGACGTTATCATCGAGCATAAGAGCACCCTTGGCATGAGCGGTGATCTCATTTACGATGAGATCCGCACCGATAATGGTTCCTACAAGCTTTCTCCCCGATCCTGTGGTTGCACACCCCTGAACGGTAGATGTACAGGGCAGGTCTTTTTGAATAGAGCGTATCCCTTCAAAGATCCTTCTCGTTGCCTCGATAGGGTTGCCTGAGGTCTTGGTATAGATATCAAGCCTTATCATGCCCTGATCATCAATGAGTGCGGCTTTTGTAGAGGTAGACCCGATATCCACCCCGATGAAGGCGTTCAAATGTTCGTTTGTATGCAGGTCATGCCAGATCTCATTGCCGTAGTTATCCGTATGGCGGCTCATCTCCGTAGTCGGGAAGGTGCTCTTTTTGAGCTTCAGGGGCTGCAGACCGATGGAGCGGACTTTACTCGGTTTGTGTTCCTTGAGAACTTCCATGAAACCCCTTGAGGTCTGTCCATCGAGCCGTGCAGCCAGACATAGACCGCGTGCCCTGGTAAATGCAGGGGTGTTTGCGATCGTGACATTTGTGAAGACCTGTTTCAAGAAATGAAGGATATGCGGGTTCTCAAGCAGGCCGCCGGTGGCAAGGATGCCGCGTCCGTCAGGAAGATTACCTCCGAACACGCTCTTGAGGCTGCTCAGAACTAGACCCTTACATAGCCCGTTATAAATAGAGTATGCAGTGTGCCCATCCTGCTGGAGGTGGATAAGGTCGGTCTTGGCAAAGACCGCACATCTTGTGGCCACCATCGGTGCATCCTCGTCGATAGCAATGTGAGGCAGGTCGGAGAAATCGAGCCCAAGCCTGAGCATCTGTTCGTCCAGGAATGAGCCTGTTCCTGCGGCGCAAGCAGGGTTCGTCTGATAGAAAAGGATGTGCCCGTCATCATCAAAGTGCACAAGTTCGATCTTCTCTGCACCGAAGATGAGCAGTTGCCTGTGGGCGTGGATCTTTCTCAGGTAATCAATCTCAGCCAGCAGTCCTTCATGGTGCCATCCTGCAATATCATGCGCGTCCAGGTTGCCGGAGAAACTTAAAGATATGGGTTCAGGAAGCAGGCAGCCAACTTCCCGGAACACAACACTCCGGGGTGACCCGCAGTGGTGGATGTTCCGAGCGGTAATGAGCGAACCGGATATATCCTCATGCCAAAGCTTGATGTACGAACTCCCCGCATCTATACCCAAATAGCTCACGTTCACCTCCGTATTACTAAGAAGTAGCAATTTTATTTCAACACCCAGGGGAATAACACATATGCCCCTTGCGATCAATGTTCGGGAAGGCCATCCTGTTGAAGATGTATGTAGGGTAAGAGGTAAATCCGAAGATCAAGTGTTCTTGGTGTATTCATCCGCAGGTTTGATGAAGGCTGTTACTGATTGCGGGTAGGCCTCCGACAGTGGAAGCCCCGAAGGGTGCATCCCCTGGTTGACAATGACCGACGCCTCCTGGTCAAAGGGGTTGGTGCGCATGGCCAGCGAGAAGAGGTAGGGGTAGTTGTCCTTGAGGTGTTTCATGTAGGATATCCATTCCCTGACCAGCATCTGGTAGGACCTGTTGATATCTGCAGCTATGTGGTCGCAGTCTTCGCAGGGGAGTTCGGCTATGGTCCTTCTCAGTTTCAGCTCTTCGGCAAGGTGAAAGACCGAACGCAGGAGTTCGGTGAATCTCTCGTGCTCCATGAGGTTGGGGTTTTCCATCATAATGAGCAGAAAATCCCTCTTCTCGATGAGGTATTGTTTGAGTTTTTCAAGGTCAAGCTTTTCCGGTTCCACTTTATAGCTGTAATTGCCAAGGCGATTCATGGCCTTTAAAAATTCTTTTTCGGTCCACTGCGCCGAGATGAGCAGTTCATTTCTGATGGTTCCAAGGTTGGGGTCGAGATCGGAGTAGTAGGAAAGGAGATCGGTCCCGAGCTCACTGAAGAAGACCCCGATTATCGTGTTGAGCTTTTCGATCCTGTTCTGTTTTTCCCTCATCTCGAGGAATTGCTGGAGGATCAGGGTAACGAGCAGGACCTGGATGAACAAGAAGGCGATATCCATGATCATATAGAAGAAGATATCGCGTGTGTCCCTGAAGATATAATAATGCAGGATGTATGTGAATACCGACAGAATGATCAGTGACAGCCCGAACAATATCTTCTTAGAAGCCTGGCTCATGAAAAATCTCCAATTTTTACTATAATTGTATGAGTATATTTTGCATTCTGTAACCCGATTTGTCAAATAAGCAATAATCAGACTGCATATCGCTCATATGATATTTAGATCCAATATGGCCTCAACGGATTCGAAGGGGGGTAAAGACCCTACAGATCAGCTGCACTGAACTGGCAGGGCAAGGAAATCGGTGAAATAAATAGTATTTTCATGATATCTTCAGGATATACATCGTTTGGCAGAATAGTGCATAAACATCACGTTTGGTTCATAGTATGGAGTAATATCAGGCCTTGAACTTACATATAATCCTTGCTACGTGATTAGCACTCATATATAGTGAGTGCTAACAATTAGACCTTGGAGGAAAGGAATGAAGATTAAGCCATTGCACGACAGGGTTCTCGTCAAGAGGATCGAAGAGGAACAAAAAACCAAAGGGGGAATCATCATACCCGATACGGCAAAAGAAAAACCCCAAATGGGTGAGGTCATCGCCGCCGGTGGCGGAAAGAAGACCGAGGATGGAAAGGTCATCCCGCTCGATGTGAAAAAGGGTGACAAGGTGCTCTTCTCTAAGTATTCAGGGAACGAGATCAAGATCGAGGGTGAGGAGATGCTCATCATGAGAGAGGAAGACATCCTCGGGATTATCCAGTAGGCAAGGAGGAATAGGAAATGGCTGGCAAAGAGATAATCTATAGTCAGGAAGCACGGAACAGGGTCTTAAGCGGTGTGAACAAACTCGCGAATGCGGTTAAGGCTACTCTCGGCCCCAAAGGCCGTAATGCAATCCTTGATAAGACCTTTGGGGCACCGCTGGTCACGAAAGATGGTGTGACCGTGGCCAAGGAGATCGAGCTTAAGGATAAGTTTGAGAATATGGGCGCCCAGATGGTTAAGGAAGTGGCTTCCAAGACATCCGATGTTGCAGGCGACGGTACCACAACGGCCACCGTGTTGGCCCAGGCCATCTATACAGAGGGCCTGAAGTATTTGGCAGGCGGCATGAACGCCATGGACCTCAAGCGCGGCATCGACAAGGCGACCCTGGCGATAGTGGATGAGCTCAAGAAGATGAGCAGAAAGGTTGAGGACAAGAAAGAGATCGAGCAGGTGGGTACCATCTCGGCCAACGGCGACAATGAGGTAGGTGCATTGATAGCCGATGCAATGGACAAGGTGGGAAAGGAAGGGGTCATCACTGTTGAAGAGGCAAAAAGCATGGATACCACCCTTGAACTGGTGGAAGGTATGCAGTTTGACAGAGGTTACCTCTCGCCTTATTTCGTGACCGATGCGGAGCGTATGGAAGTCGTTCTCGAGGCCCCGGTGATCCTCATCTATGACAAAAAGATCAGCAACATGAGGGACATCATCCCTGTGTTGGAACAGATCGCCAAGAAGGGTAAGGCCCTTCTTATCATCTCTGAAGACATCGAGGGAGAAGCGCTTGCAACACTCGTTGTGAACAAGCTCAGGGGCACGCTCAAGTGTGCTGCAGTCAAGGCACCCGGTTTCGGAGACAGGCGCAAGGCCATGTTGGAAGACATCGCCATTCTGACCGGCGGTGAGGTGGTGTCCGAAGATCTCGGCAGAAAGCTCGAGTCGGTTACCATGGAGGACCTGGGGACTGCCAAGAAGATCATCATCGACAAGGACAATACAACCATTGTCGAGGGTGCGGGCAAGAAGGCTCAGATCCAGGCAAGGATCAGCCAGATCAAGGCCCAGATCGAAGAGACGTCCTCCGACTACGACCGCGAGAAACTTCAGGAGAGGCTTGCCAAGCTGGCCGGCGGTGTTGCGGTGATCAAGGTCGGGGCCGCCACCGAGCCCGAGATGAAAGAGAAGAAGGCCCGTGTTGAAGATGCTCTTCATGCCACCCGCGCTGCCGTGGAAGAGGGCTTTATTGCGGGCGGCGGTGTGGCGCTGCTGCGCTGTATCGACAAACTCAATAAGCTTGATCTGGAAGGCGACCAGCAGTTCGGTGTAAAGATCATCCAGAAGGCCCTTGAAGAGCCGCTCCGCCAGATCGCTGTGAATGCCGGGATGGAAGGCGGCATCGTGGTGGAAAAGGTGAAGGGTCTGAAAGGCAATTCCGGATTCAATGCCGAGGCTGAAGAATACGAGGATATGGTGAAGGCCGGCATCATCGACCCCACCAAAGTTGCCCGTTCAGCCCTGCAGAACGCAGCATCAGTTGCCGGGTTGTTGCTCACCACCGAGGTCATGATAGCCGAGATCCCAGAGGAGAAAGGACCAGGCGCTGGCGGTGGCATGCCAGATATGGGCGGCATGGGCGGCATGGGCGGCATGATGTAACGAAAATCCTAATATTTAACAAGCTCAGGAGGGGTGGGTATTTATTCCACTCCTCTTTTTTTGGAGTTCATTTCATGGGAGATTTACAGGAAAGCATCCCCTTCAAAGGGGGAATCATTCTTTAATATTTTCTTTTGGCAAAATGAAGATCTATATTTTCCCTGAGGTGATGAGGGGGGCCATCACGACATTCTTGCCAAGGAGTTCAAAGATATCATGGATGATGTCCTTCTTTCGGATGGCCCCTTTTTGGTTATGCAGTACGATGACACTCCTCAAGATAAGTTCATTGAGCATGCCCGCAAGGATATATGGATGGACATTAACCACTAGTTTTTCTTCCTGGGCATCTTTTATCATAGCCACCAGCCGTGCCTCGATCTTTTTGTAGGCGCTGATGTTTTTGAGGGTGTATGCAGAAAGGTACCGCCGCTTTTTGATCTCATTGGTTTCGTATTCGGACATAAAGATGTTCAGGAGCTGGGAGTTATCGATATACAGATCGAACAGGCTCAGGACGAGTTCCCTGAGCTTATCAAGGGAAGAGCCTTTTTGAGCGGATATGTCGTTGAAGACAGCATCAATATCATCGAGGATGCCGGATATCAACGCTGCAAAGACATCTTCCTTGTTTTTGAAGTGGTTATAGATGGTCCTTCTGTCGAAACCAGATATCTCGGCGATGTCTTCCATGGTGGTTCCGTAGAAACCCTTCTTATGGAAGAGCTCTCGTGCAGACCGTAAGATGACGGTTCTGTTTCGTAAAATCTGACGTTTTCTTCTGATCTTTTTCTGCATTGGATCTTTATGTTCTTTTCGCTAACAATTACCAAATCATTCTTTTGTTGGTTAAGTCAATAGAAATTTATTAAAAGAAAATCTTGCCGATAATTCACACAATGGGTAGGTCATCCGGCAGCGGAATTTACTATTCAAGAAATCTATTGAAAAAGGTAATATTGACCTGCAAGGCTTCTTCAGGATAGACAGTTTAAACAGTAGGATAATTTCAGGTAGTACCTGATATGTTCTTCCGGCAATGACCATAAAGAGAGGGCAATTAAGAGATGGGTCGCGCAGATCTGAGATATGAGTCCCATATGTGTAATGGAAAACAATCAGAGCCCGTGGTAAAAATGGTAAAATGCCCTGGTTGTAAAAAGGAAGTACCCTTTGAGGGTAATCCCTACAGGCCATTCTGTTCCAGAGGCTGTAAGGGTATTGATCTTATCGGCTGGGCGAATGAATCGTATCGCATAGAAGGAAGGCCGGACGAAGACGACCATAATGAAGAGACCAACTAGAGCACCGTTCATCCTGCCCAGATTTTCTCACTGCATATCCCGGAAAGATATCGATCCGGACGCATTGAAGGTGCTCTACCGACTATCCCGCAATGGTTTCAAGGCATATCTGGTGGGTGGTGCGGTCCGCGATTTCCTCCTGGGCAAAAGACCCAAAGACTTTGATGTAGCCACCGATGCCAGGCCCGGACAGATAAAGAAACTCTTCGCCAACTGCTTCCTCATCGGCAAACGCTTTCGCCTTGCCCATATCCGGTTTAAGGGTGGCAAGATCATCGAGGTGGCCACATTCAGGAGAGAGCCTGAAGAGACCGAAGAGGGTAAGACCGACCATAACAACACCTTTGGTACGCCGATGGAAGATGCATTTCGCAGAGATATCACCATAAATGCTTTGTTCTATGACATCAGTACCTTCTCGATCATCGATTATGTGGGCGGACTGGAAGACATATCACAGAAGAGAGTCTGTATAATAGGTGACGCTGACGTGAGATATGCTGAGGACCCCGTAAGGATGTGGAGGGTTCTCAGGTACGCCTCGCGTCAAGGATTTTCTATTGAGCATGCCACAGCCAGAGCCATCGAGACCAATCGGATGCTCCTGTCAGCATGCTCTGGTTCCAGGCTGTATGAAGAGCTGAACAAGGATCTTGCTTCCGGTTTTGCCGGAGAACTCTTCCGCAAAATGACAGCCTACTTGATACTTTCCGCTATATTGGGTGATTTGGGAAAGATGATGGAAGAATCTTACGAGATACGAGAAGAGGTTATCAGGTTGCTTGATATCCTCGATGAATTCGTCAGGAGGGATGAAACTCCATCACAGGTAGTATCTTACGGTTTGCTCTTGTGGCCGTGGGCACGGCAAGTCATAAAAGAAAAAGGACATCTTTATGGAGACAAGATAAAACTCCTTGCCGATGAGTTCGCCGGCGCAAGGGTGCTTGTGACCATCCCGAAGACCTTGAGGGCGAATGTGATCCATGCACTGGAAATTCTGGAACGGATGATCTTAGCGATGCAGACGGGGAGGATGAGATGGTCCCTGGTTAAAAGGGCGAGTTATAAAGATGCATCCACACTGTTCGCCCTAATTACCCTTAGCCGGCTCGTCCACAATGAAGATGCCTTTGCCGCTGCATTTTCTGTGAAATTCCCGCTCAGTAAGGGTATAGGGAGATTCCAGAAAAAAAGACGCAGAAGGTACCGCAAACCTAAGTCCCCAACCACCATTGAGCAAAGAGTTGTGTTTTTTCATCAGTAGTGATGAATTTTATCAGCTCGGCCTGGGGCCTATGTGCGCAGTAAGGACAGTGATTCACCTATTGCAGAATATCCACATCAAGGGAGAGAGATGTTGCACCATAGAAATTGCAACCGCATATATTTTAACTAAAAATTAACAATTGCTGTACTTGGCATAGTAGATGCATTATATGACGGCAGAGAGAGACGAGGGATGGATATGAGCAGAAAAGGCAATCTTGATATTATTTTGAAGAATATGGATACTACGAGGGCTACCAAGATCCTTGCCAAGAGCCTTTACAAGGAACTCATACGCAATGGGTTCACCAACAAGGACGTCATCAATTTTTCCAAAGAAATCCTTGACCATATGGCGCTGGAGATGCGCAGAGACGCCACCTTGGAGGATGCCGGCAGGAAGGATCGTCTCCTAATCGGTTAACCTCTCCTTAATGAGAGAGAGGATTTTATCTACTACCTCTTCTAATTTCAGGTGTGTCGTATCAACCACAACTGCATCTTCTGGTACGACCAGAGGCGAAATCATTCTCGCGCTGTCCCTTTGATCCCGTTTTTCAAGATCTTTGAGGACCTGTCCCATTGATATATCAGTGCCCTTATCGACAAACTCAGAGTATCTGCGTCTAGCCCTCTCTTCAGGTGTGGCATCGAGATAGAATTTGATATCTGCATCGGGAAACACAATGGTTCCCGTGTCTCTTCCCTCAGCAACCAGGGATGTACTCCCTATGAATGACCTTTGTATATCAAGCAATTCCTTTCGCACAGATTGATGAACCGCAATTGCCGAGGCCAGCTCGCTGATATGGTGAGCCCTGATCTCTGTGCTCACATCACGGCCGTTCACATAGGTCTTCCCATCCGAGATCCTTATACTGGTCTTTGCCAGTACGGATGCGCACTCATTTTCATTACGGATGTCGCAACCAGCCGCATCGAGGGCTACAGCAGCGGCCCGATACAGTGCCCCTGTATCGAGGAATGTATATCCGAGTCTTCGGGCAACTTCTTTAGCCACCGTGGATTTGCCGCTGCCGGCAGGTCCATCCATGGTGATGATATGAAATGTCATATCAATTTCACCATATCCTCAAAAAATGTAGGGTATGAGATATCGACACACTTTCTGTCATCGAGTTGGATGTCAATATCCGAGGCCTTTGATAGTATGTAGAAGGACATGGCGATTCTATGGTCGGAGAACGTAGAGATGCTCCCGGATGATAGCCGTGCAGGTCCTTTGACGATCAGACCGTCATCGAGCTCCTCGACCTGCACCCCGAGTTGTGACAGGCCTTTCACCATTGCAGCAATACGGTCCGTCTCCTTTACACGCAACTCCTTGGCATTTGTTATGACCGTAGTGCCTGTGGCAAGGGCGGCTGCAACTACCAAGATGGGGATCTCGTCAATAAGCGTTGGGATCTCATCTCCGGCAATAGTGGTTCCCATAAGCTCAGAGCCATGTACTACTAGATCGCCCACCGGCTCTCCAGCTCTGTCTTGCACATTCACCCTTTCGATTTGTGCACCCATGCGTTCAAGCACAGCGAGATAGCCGGTCCTTGTTGTGTTCAGACATACATCGTGTACTATTATCTCCGAGCCGGGTGCAGTAGCTGCCCATACCACAGGGAAAGCCGCGGAGGAGGGATCGCACGGTACGGTAATGTCCCTTGCCTCGAGCTTCTGGCCGCCGATTATTGTCGCGGACTTCGAGCTTAGACTCAAGACCGCCCCGAAGTACCCAAGCATACGCTCTGTGTGATCGCGACTCGGTGACGGCTCGTTCACGGTGGTCTGGCCTTCGGCATGCAGGCCAGCAAGAAGCATGGCAGATTTAACCTGGGCCGAGGCAACCTCCATGGGATGGAATATACCCCTGAGATTGCCACCCTTGACGGCCATAGGCAGGTATCCGCCCTTACGCGCCATAAATCGGGCCCCCATGAGCTCCAACGGCTTGATAACCCTTGCCATAGGCCGCTGGACCAAGGATCTATCCCCTGTGATCGTGGTTATGCCGTCGAGGCCTGCAAGGATACCACACATGAGCCTGGCCGTCGTGCCTGAATTACCGGCATCGATGACCTGCAACGGTTCCTTTACCTGTGATCCCTGTACCCGGTATATATTTCCTTCCTTTTGTATATCAATCCCCAGTGTAGAAAGGGCGGATCGTGTGCTCTTGATGTCTTCCGATTCGAGGGCATTCCTGACAATAGTCACACCTTTGGCCAGGGCTCCGAGTATGAAGGCCCTGTGGGATATGGACTTGTCCGGGGGAGGGGTGATCTCACCGTGAATCGCCATATAAGCCTCTCCTGATCTGTGCATAAGTTGATAATAATCTTTCCAGGTCCTGGATCTTTCCTTCATCAATAAGGGATCGGATGAATTTCAGCTCTTCCATGTATGTATCTATGAGGGGCAGAATGTTCTCTTTGTTATCGAGAAAGATATCTCTCCACATGTGAGGGTCTGAGGAGGCAATCCGGGTGAAATCGCGGAAACCTGCGCCCAAGAGCTGCCGGTGGATGTGGAGACTGCCTGCCATGCTCATCGATACATAGCTTAAAAGGTGGGGCATGTGGCTGATAATAGCCATGAGCCGGTCGTGTTTTTCAGGGTCCATGATATACGTCTTTGAGCCGCATGTCTCCCACAGCAGCTTCACCTTTTCAACACACTCCTGGCGTGTGGATGTAGAAGGGGTGATGATGGTCATGGAGTTTTTGAACAGATCTTCCTGGCTGTGAACATAGCCCGGGTTCTCTTTCCCGGCTATTGGATGAGAGCCGACAAATGACGGGAATACACGGTCAAGGCTTTCCACGATGTGTGCCTTGGTAGAGCCGGTATCGGTCAGGATTGTATCCTCGTTGATACATTTGATCACCCTCCATGATGCATCCACGACGCTGCCCACCGGCACGGCGATGACCACCACGTCACTGCCCGAGGCTTTTGCCATGTCAGTCCCGCCCTCTGCTATCACCCCGTCTTCGATGGCCTGTTTAACCGTGCGTCTGTTCATGTCGATGCCTGTGATGTGTGCGTTGCTGCGAAGGGCCTTTGCGATGGATGCGCCGATAAGCCCGAGCCCGACGATCGTTACCTTCATAAGGTCTCCTTGAGTGCAGCAATGAAGGCGCTGTTCTCCTCAGGAAGGCCGATACTTACTCGGATATATTCGTCGAGCCCGATATTTGCCATATAACGGGTGATTATGCCTTTTTTCAGGAGTTCCTCGTAGACCCTTTTTGAACCCTTGCCGATATGCACCAGGACGAAGTTTGTCTGCGACCGGACATATGCAAGCCCGATCCGGTCGAATGCTTCATAGAGCATGTCAAGACTGTCCCGGGTATGTGCAAGCGTCTTCTTGAAGAAGGCCTCATCATTCAGGGCAGCTTCTCCTGCCTTTTGGGCAAGTATGTTCACATTGAACGGCGGCTTGATACGAAGCATGGTACTTATAATTTCCGTTGTTGCAATCCCGAACCCGATCCTGAGACCTGCAAGACCATGGGATTTGGACAGTGTATGGAGGGTAATCAGGTTCGATTTGCTTTGGGACAGTGATGTAGTGCTCAGGAAATCATCCGCCTTGACAAAGGCGCCATACGCTTCGTCCATTATGAGCAGCAGATTTTTTGGGACTTTCTCTATGAGGTAGAGGACTTCATATTTGGGCACATACGTTCCTGTAGGGTTGTTGGGGTTTGCCACGAATATGGCCTTGGTTTTGGAGTTTATGGCGGCTTTAATGCCTGTCACGTCTACCCGGTGTTCTTTCATGGGCGATGTTACCACTGATGCCCCGCATGCGCGTGCGGCTATTCCATAATAGCTAAAAGTACAGGAAGGGATGATTACCTCGTCTCCCGGTTTCAGATAGGCCCGACAGATGAGGTCGATAATCTCATCAGATCCGTTCCCTGCAATGATGCACTCGATTTTACAGTTGAAGAAACGTGACGCTGCAGTGCGGAGGTCCTTTGAGTCCGGATCAGGGTAGATGTGGGAAGATGTTAATGCTGCTCCAACTGCCTGAAGTGCCTTTGGGCTGGTGCCCAGCGGATTTTCGTTGGATGCGAGCTTGATGGGGTTTGTGGCCCCGTACCGCCTGGCGATCTCTTCCTTTGATGTCCCAGGTATATATTCAGGTATGGTAAAGGCCCACGGAACAGGCTCCACGGTCTTCACGGGAGAATTCTCCCTTCAGGGTATGAACCCAGAATGATCACATCCCTGGTGAATTCCTTGATTTCTTCAATAGTCATCTTCACGTTTTCATCAATAAGGTTTCCCTGGAAGTCGATGAAGAACAGATATTCCCATGGACTTTTTTTGGAAGGCCGCGACTCGATCTTGGTGAGGTTGATCCCCTTGCGGGCGAATACGCCTAGGGCGTTGTACAAAGCGCCGGGGCGGTTATCGAGGGTGACGATGATGGATGTCTTTGCACTGCCTGATACCGGTAGTGCAGTGCGGGAGATGACCCAAAACCGTGTAATATTCTCTCGAAAATCATTGATGTTTTCAGCAAAGATGGAAAGCCCGTAGATCTCTGCTGCCATGGACGAAGCAACCGCAGCGCCATCCTCATGGGACCGGGCCGCCATGGCTGCCTCGGAGGTGCTTGCTGTTTCAATGATCTCAGCCTGAGGCAGGTTTGATGTGAGCCATACCCTGCACTGAGCCAGAGGCTGGGGATGTGAGAAAACCTTTTTTATCTTCTTTTTGGGGATGTTGGCCAACAGACAGTTCCGGATGGGGAGCATGAATTCCTGGATGACGCACAAACGTGTGGTTGCCATCATGTCCAGCGTGCGGTTAATCATGCCTTCAGTCGAGTTTTCTACGGGTACAACCCCAATATCGGCCCTTGCAGAAGCCACTGCCTGGATAACCGTCTCAATATCCTTGAATGGGATAAGGTCACCGTCAATGGAAAACACCGAGAAGGCCGCCTGGTGGGAGAAACTGCCTTCAGGCCCGAGATACGCCACCTTCTGCCGCTGTTGGAGAGAGCGTGAGGCACTGAATATCTCACGGAAGATCCCTTCGACAATGGGCCTGGTGAGCGGTGGTTCCCGTCTGGAATCGAGGCGGTTAATGATCTCTTCCTCCCGTGCCGGGTCAAAGATGATTTTATTCTCGGCACATTTGAGCCTTCCCATCTCAACTGACAATGTGGAGCGCCGCTGGAGGAGCTTCAGGATTTCATTATCAATAGCGTCGATCCCGGATCTGATATCTTCCATTTCCTTTTTCATGAACATGCCCTTGTGCCGAACTTATAACATTGATTGCATCTTCCACAATATCAGCCGCATTCTCTTATTTTCACAAATGATTCATACGCTGATGAGCTCGAAAGACTACCAGAAGGATATAAGTTTATCAAGGGAGAGTCTTACGAGCATGGTAATAATGTGTATATATCGGCAATAAGCCATGATGAGCCGGGATTATCCTCAAATAATCTAGATCATGGCTTTAAAAAAATGTGATTTTTGCCGAATGTTATTGATATGAAAGGTGGCTCGAATATTGACATATATCACCTCTGTGTGCAATATGCCGATATAAGATATAATAATGAATAGACAGTTTCCCGTGGATGAATATCCTTGGTTGAAGAGGAGAAAACGAAGGTCCCTGCGCCTTCGATACCTTCTATTGCCGCTCCTGCTCGTTACGGCCTCACTGTTCTTCTTGCCTGATATCAAGGGAGGGGCTGAGATATTCCCGGAGAGGGATAAAAAGATAGCCCTTAGTAAAACAACCCTTTGCAAGAAAGACCTAACCCGCATTGATCAGGACAGTATCAAGAGATACAATCTCACCATCAACTGGGATCTGCAGCAGTTTATCTCGGAGACCGCCGTCAGATACAAGCTCTATTATGGTGCAATCGTGGTCATGGACACCCGTACAGGGGATATCCTTGCCATGTACGGCCGGAAGTCTACCGGCCAGGATTGCAGTATTTGCCTGGATACCAACCATGCAGCGAGTATCTTCAAGCTCGTTACTGTCGTGGCCGCCATGGACCAGGGTGGCTACACCAGCGGGAGCGTTTTTTCTTATACCGGTAATGCCCATACCCTCTACAAGAAGCAGCTTATCGACAGAAAAGACCGGTGGACTGCAGACATAACACTGGCTGATGCATTTGCACACTCTAACAATGTGGTCTTTGCCAAGCTCGGCACGCTCCACCTCGGCGAGACACCCATATACCTGACAGCCATGAAGATGGGGTTCTGGAAGTCTCCACTCAAGGAGGTCGAATGCACACCAAGCACTATTTTCTTCCCTCAGAACGAATACAACCTTGCTGAGCTTGCCTGCGGGTTCAACAGGCAGACCAAGATTTCCCCGGTGCATGCGGCACAGATGGTAAGCGCGGCTGTAAACAACGGTAATATGATTACTCCCCGCCTTATCCGGTCTGAAGACGTGGAGCATACCCAGGTCATGAGCGAAGAAGCAGCCCATCACCTCACCTATATGATGGAGCGTACGGTTCGATGCGGTACAGTCGCCAAGGCCTTCAGGCACATCGGATCCGACCGGGTTCTGAGAGACCTCACCATAGGGGGCAAGAGCGGCAGCATAGACGGAGACGAGCCACAGGGCCGTCGTAACTGGTTCGTGGGATATGCGCAAAACCGCACAAATGGTGAGGCCATCACCATCGGATGCCTGCTCATTCGTGACAGATATTTCTGGATAGAGGCCGATACGCTCGCCCGGTTGGTCATGAGACACTACTTTGCCAAGTCCGTTAACAATGTAGCTCAGAGAAACTGAATCTTAGATTCTGTATATGCCGTTCCCTGTTGTGTTTTGGCCGTAGACAAGCGCCTTGTCCTTGACACTCCAAATACGGCTGTGCTAGCAAGTATAGCGGTTTCGGGACGTAGCGCAGTCCGGTAGCGCACCTGAATGGGGTTCAGGGGGTCGGAGGTTCAAATCCTCTCGTCCCGACCATGATTTCAAAGACTTATAAACCCCTCGAAAATCTAAAAAATAAAAAGTTACAAGATTAGTTACAAAATTCGTCGCCATAGGGCTTAAATCGCCATTTTTCAGCCATCTGATAGAGTCGGCATTACTGACATGAAAACTCCGCTTGGTGTCATAGCCTCATGTGCTAATCGATTTTTCATGAGCAATGCCGCCTACCGTTGAGTATGGCACGAAAACTATAATCGTTAGAACAACAAGAAAGTCAGCCCAAAGGGTATTTTTACAAAGGATTTATATATTGTACTCAATGGATAAACAGTATATCACATGATTATAATGAGTTATCTATTGTTGGGAGTTAATAATGATAAGAGCCAGACATAATACATTATTGCTGATTTTTCTTTCAATTGTTGTTCTCACCACAATTGTCATCAGATATGCAGAACCAATATGTGATGGTGATACCTGGTTTCACCTTGCCTATGGACGATATCTCTTGGAATATAACACCTTAATACCCGACCATTCCATTTTCAGTTGGACACCTACCGACAGTAGTCAGATCTATTGTGCGTGGATACCCGAGATAATATTTTATATACTTTATAATATAGGGGGGCTGTACCCCCTTTATGCTCTAAGATATATATTCATCATTATTTTCATATTATTAGTTGCTTCCATTTCTATCAAGAACCCTATTGTATTCTTCCCGACGACTTTGCTTATAGGCCTAAGCGGGTTACTCATGTCTATGGCTGGTCTTTACATCAAAGCTGAACTTTTTTCATTCATCTTTATGACCATGATGGTATGGACATGGTTCAGAATTAAGACTCACCTCAATAAAAGCTGGCCTCTATTCTATCTCTTCCCACTACTTATGCTGTTATGGGTCAATTCTCATGGAGGATTTATCTTTGGGCTCTTATTTCTTGGGCTGATTCTCGCTGGAGAAGTTGTCAACTGTTTTACCGGATCATTGGAAAAGCTCGATCCTACATACAGAAAACACATGTTCATATCAATAATATCAAGTGGGTTCGCTGTACTCATAACTCCATATGGATTGAAATATCCGGTTCAATTACTGAATAACTTAGTTCTTAATCCCGAAGAGCTTAATAGACATATGAGCATTATACGTGCATATACTTCTATATTTAATCCACCATTTAATCTCAACTTTATAGAATATCTGTTATCCTCATTAGTAATACTCGTAATTCTCATGTTTTTACAAATAAGAAAAAGAAAGCTGGATTGGACACTACTCCTAGTAAATGCCACCTTTATCATCATTTATATGAAATATATGAGGGCAACTTATTTTTGGGCCATAATATTTGTCTTCTCCTCTATCTACTTAATCAAAAAACTGTCTCAAGATGATTTAGGATTTTCAACAAAAAAATCACTGAAACTCGTTATACATACCATTACGATAATTCTCTTACTGTCATATGCTCTTCAAGTACAATATAATATATTCATTCATGGTTTTTATAGAGAAAATTACCCCCCTGTAATGGAAGCTGAGTATATACACTCAAAATTTCCACACCTACGTATATGCAATGATTATGCGAGTGGCTCGTATCTCCTTTGGTCATTATGGCCTGATAATAAGGTCTTTATTGATGGAAGATATTTTCCTTACCATACATGGTATGATGAATATAATGAATTCTGTTATGGGAATGAAAGAACGTTTAAAGAATCATTCATTAAGAAATATAACAGCGATCTGTGGTGTCTATGCTATTCGTTCCCTCAGCTCTACTATTTCATGATATCGCCTGACTGGAAACTTGTGTATTATGGGCCTTCGGCATGCATCTTTCTCTCAAAGCGCATCCCTTACCCATCTGGGCATGAGATCTCATCCTCTATATATAAAGTAGACTCCATGCATGCACTTTACATCTCATCTTTTGCTGCCATGGTGGGGGACACCGATGTTTCGAAAAGACTTCTCAATAAATTGAAAACCTCTAATTTTTATTCGCATTTTTATTCGCAAAATCAAACCTTTATTGATGCAATTGAAAATACAATCGAGCAGCAAGATAAAAAGGTCAAAGATAAAATCGCATTGCTTAAGAATGATTTGACGACTCAACCGGGCAACCCTAAGCTTACACAGGCATTGGTCCTTAGTTATGCAAAAATAGAAGATTATGAGAACGCCATTGCCAATTTGAAAATATTATTAAATCAGAATCCCGAGAAACCAGACACCTACTATAACATTGCATGTATGTATGCTAAGCAGAATATGACTGATAAAGCCATTGAGTGGCTGAAACTTTCAATTGAAAGGGGATTTAACAATTGGGAACTGATCAAGAATGACCCTGATCTTGCTAACATCAGAGACTCTGCTTATATAAATGAATTGATAAAAAATCATTAAGAAACTTTATGGAAGAAAAAGTGTAGATTTCTGCGATAAATCTTCACTTGTAATTATATCTAGCCCCAAAAAGACCGCATGAGATGTCCGTGTTGCATTCATCGAGGATCATCTGTATAACGCCCGACATCAGTTACAGCCCTGCTGGCATCCTTGTCAGGCTAGGGCTATAACCTCCTTTTATGCCGGGCTGTGTCAATACGGTCCGGTTTTTTTATGCCGTTCCCTTATCTTTCAAGAAGATCATACAATATATGCTTTCATCACAACTTCTGCCGAGTGCATCAGACATTGAGAGTAACACCTGCCATGGAAGCAGGGGTCACAGATCACATTTGGAAGATAGAAGAAATTCTGAATTTAATATAGTAATGCTTGTTTTCAACATGAATTTGTTTTAAATTCCATTTTGCACATATCCTATCCAATTAATACCTCTAAGAGTGCATTCCATAAGTATTGTGATATCTGTGCATGAAAAGAGGGGCATTAACTCTAATAATATTTATTCTTGCAATATGGGGGATTGCACAATCACAGCAACCATCCCCACGTCCATTGCCAAATCAGACTGTGAATGGGAAACCAGATCAAATAGCCCCAAACACCAAGCAACATACCTATAATACACAAGGCAATGCCCAGCAAACCTCTAGCGCCACCGATCAAAGTAATTCCAAACAGACACAAAATAAAACCGGTAACTACGATGAGAATAAACACAAAAAATGGTTTTATGGTTGGAGTCTGAGCGAGGAAATCGCAGCCATAGCTAGCATTGCTGCCTTCCTCCAGTTTCTTGCTTTGATTGCAACTGTTTTCGTAATTATTCGGAATGCTCGAAGACAATTGAGAGCTTATGTTTTTATAGACACAATTGATCTGATGAATGTTACTGGATCTCCACCCCCAGAGGCACAAAGTCAAACTATTGTTCAGCCTGGGCCTTGGATATTTAGGCCAAAAGAAGGGCCTATTGTAATTATAAATATAAAAAATTCTGGCCAAACTCCAGCATTTGATGTAGTCCATTGGGCACAGGTTTGCGTTCGAGAATTTCCGCTCAAATCCAGCTTGCCCCCACGTGTGCCTTTCTTGTTGCAAACTAAAACATCTACTCCCCCCAATGGGAGGATTACTCTTAACATCGTTACGCCATCTCCTTTGACCGTTTCCAATATCCAAGAGATTAGTTCTGGAACCTTGGCCATCTATCTTTACGGCAGTATTACTTATACAGATGCATTTAAGATAAAAAGGGTTACTCATTTCCGATACATGCAAAATGGATTGACGGGCATCACAGGAAAAGCCACATTCATGACTGGATGCGAAGAAGGCAATGAGGCAAACTAATAATACCCTTGTAACACAAGATTGGAACTTCGGGATGAGTCCTATAACATCAAACTGACCCATTACCGGAATTTATCATCTCTTGACATTTCTCTTCGACTTTCTTTCTTAAACACGACATAGCCGTTTCCATAAGAGCCTCCCGGACCGACCCAAAAGCCTTGACTGGTGTTAGAGGAGATCCCAGGCACCCTCCCAGCAAGATGGGTGCATTTACATATAAAAACACTAATCTTGAGCGTGTTTTTCATCACATTTGAGTCTCTCTTCATCATTTTTAAGCCTATTTATGCCTGTTTTTAGTCTTATTTTGTCCCTTTTATTGACTTCTAAAAATATAAGTCATCAATGTTTGGGGTTATTTCGCGGACGTACCCCCTATTGAGTTTTAATCGCGAAAATTCGCGTATTGTGGACCATTCGGTTGAGCGTTTGAGGGTGGTTAAGAAATGACTCGGCATGCACCCCATTGATATTATTAATGACGCCCCATATTGTTTGAAATATTTTTGGGGCGGTGATGCGTGCCGATCGAACCACTCGGTTAATTTCCGGTCGCTCCCAGAGATTTGACCGCCCCTCCCCACGCGAGGACCGCCGCGCCACTTTTGGCCCTTTTGAGTCGCTTGCACTTTTAAAAACCTTTTCCTTTCCATTTCCTTTCATAAGACCCCCGGATTAACCCCCGTACCCTGGTAATATATAAACACAGTCATTTTTGGACCCCTTATAAGAATATCCGACACCCTGGCAGATTTTCTCTTCATCTGGCTCTGTATCTGCCTTCGTAGGTATTTTTGATGCTTGAGAGTAGCAGTCATATTTGGACCCCTTTTTTCATGTGGCTCTAATCTCCGCAGTCATTTTTGACTGTGGGTTCACAGCCCTTTTTAACTGTTGGTATTTGTCTTTCTCTCTTGGTTATGCTTATCGAACGAGCCGGTATAATGGCACGGTTGTTTTTTTGGAAAAGGAAATGAATTTGTACCCCAAAGCCTCCACGTATCAATCAAACGATAACGTGAATAGTCCTTCTTGGGTCCATATGCCCCACCTTGGTGTACAACCGTTATAAATCCATGCTCTACAAGCTCTTTAATAGCTCTTCTGAAGGATGAATCTTTAATACCCAGCCATTCTGCCTCTCGACCGATAAAGACAAGATCCTCATTCCGATAGGTTACATTCTTGAGTTTCTTTTTTTTGCGACCCTTGCCTTCATCCCAGGTCCGTTTCTGCAGGAAGCGCATTAAGACGATTATCGCTGATTTTGAAAGGTCATGAAATGCTGGGGATTGGAACATTTCAGGCTGTATGACAACCAGCCTATTAAGGGGCCATCCCTTTTTAATTAAGCCCTCAAGCGCCTGCATGGCTGGCCCCCCGCTGCTTATCCAACATAAGCATCAGCACAATTTTCGCCTCATCAGTGAGGGTCCGGTATGCAAGGGATTTCTGCATGTCCCCTGGTATGGGCAAAGCCTTTTCAAGCCATTCACGCTTTTCCTGCATGGTCTTGAGGTGTGAAGGAGGCTTAATCATGACAAGGCTCTAACTGTGCCTGGATTGAACTACGCTCTGCCTTTTTGCTTTCCTGCCAGGCCTGAACTTCTGATTCAGGCCAGCCCACAGAGTTGCCCCCGAGTTGTATCCTCTTGGGGAAGGCTCCGGCGTGTTCCATTCTCCAGATCGTGGCATCTGATAAGCCCACTGTTTGAATCAGCTCTTTTTTTCGAATTATCCTGTCCATCGGTGCCTCCTTCAAGTTTCCTTGAAGGGCATTACAGCACAGTGAAAAGGGATGAACAATTTACGGAAAGGAAATAATTATTCCAATATTGTCACTTATTTTTTTAAGGCAGAACGTATTTTCCTTTGTGGGTATTCGTATGGAAGATTCAGCCCTTTAAGAACTATTTGAACAACTTCTTCAAAAGGTCCGCCAGAATATTTTGTTGGTTTTTTATTAAAACAAGTTTCCCATATTTTAGCTATTTCAGTGACAATTCCCTTACTGTCTGCGGTTGGCCTTCCTTTTAGGTGTTTTTCGTTTGAATCATCTAGAAGCTTCATTTTTCGTATCAACATGCTCAAGAGGTCTCCGACAATAACAGCCAGTTCTTGACATTCAGCATCATTTTGTTGGCGTTTGGCATCGATAAGCAGGGTGTAGTTTGAAAGGTGGTAAATTCCACGGCCATCCCTGATAGAGTTTAAAAGCGCACTGCACTTTCCCAAAAGAGCCAGCATCGATTTTCGATCGTTTTTGTATGTCTTAAAATCTGTTTGGTCGAGCAGACAGGTTGCACCTTCAGCAACAGAACGAAGTTTTATAATGAATCGTATTACATTTTTAGAATCAAATTTCTTTTCCAGGATTTTATTTATCTCGAGCGCCTGTTCGTGTGTAAAAGGATAACAATTAAAAAAATTAGATATCCCATCTCCATGTAGCACCTCAAATGCCGTCTCAAGATCATCATCGGGATGACAATCAAAGTAATCGGAATTTAATATCGCTAAATATTCCGCTTTCTGATCATCGTTCATATCTATGTCTATATATTTCTCTTTAGCCATGGCGCACCTCAAATGGATTTTCTCTTGAATTGCACAACCTTGCCCGGCTTAGGGGCATCAATGCCCACTATACGCCGCAACTCCCGCTCCCATTGCTCAAGAGCCTCGCGTTTCTCGTTGTCATAGTCATACCGATTGTAGACGGCTAGGATACCTTGCAGCTTATGGCCTAGAACTCGCTCAGCCACTACATCAGAAACGCCCAGGGACGCGAGTCTGGTCCGCACTGTGCGCCGTAAATCGTGGGGGGTGAAACGTGGTGTCTCTTCTGTGAATCCCATTTCTAGCCGATGCCGGTCCAGGGCACGGGCGAGAGAATGAGGCTTTATCGGTGAGTCTTCAACATAGGATGATCTAAAGACAAAGCGGCTGTCAGTAGAGTAGGGCCGGGCTTGTTCAATAATGTCCAAGACCATTGGTGTAAGTGGTACGCACTGAGGTTCTTTTCCCTTCATGCGCTCGGCAGGGATATTCCAGAAACCATCTTTGAGCTCATCCCATGACATGCCCGCCACTTCTCCAGGGCGCTGCCCAGTGCACAGGATCAACCTCATCGCGAGCTTTGACAGACGATACATATCTATGGCCTTGTTTTCGAGATCAAGGGCATTCCAGAGGGTTTTTATTTCGTCATTATTCAGGACGCGACTTTTCCCTGTCTCTTTTGGTTTCCTGATACCCACACAAGGGGAGTGATCGAGGATGCCTCTCTCCGCTGCAAAGTTAAAGAATCGTGTTAGGGCTCCAAGCACTCTATTTGCTCCGATAGGTGCCCGCTCTCTGACTGCATCAATTAGTAAAACAATATCTCGCCTCTTGATGTCTTCAACCTTACGGCTGCCCCACCTTGGCACAACATCTTTTTTTAAGAGTCGCAACGATTCAGCGCCGGACTTTTTTTTGCTTAATTCGATCCTCCAGAATTCATCAATCATGCCGGATATAGTCTTTGCATCGCTCCGGGCCTTCTTGATGTCTTTCTGTTCGCGCCCTGGATCAATCGGGGTTTTCCCCTCAAGCTTTTGCCTTGCGAGGGAATGACGTTCGCGGGCCTCTGCAAGAGTGATGCTCGGATATTTACCGAGGGTCATGAGGCGCGGCCTCTTATCAAACATATATCTGAAAATCCACGTTTTAGTGCCTCTCGGACGGACCCGGATATATAAGCCGTCGCCGTCAGGCACATCAAAAAAAGACTTTTGGGGGGTGAGCTTTTTCACCTTCAAGTCTGTAAGTCTCATAAATCATTACCTCCTTGCTTTTTGAGGGCTCTAAAAAAAGTTACAAGAAAAGTTACAATATCGGTGCTGTTAAGGGGTGAATGGGGATGAATAGACATGAATACAAAATGAACTAAAAATCTAATGATGTCAAAGTAATAGTGGGGTAAACAGGTAGGCTTAGAATAGGGGTGAAAAGTGGTGAAAAACGACCATTTTGGTATGGGGTTCAGGGGGTCGGAGGTTCAAATCCTCTCGTCCCGACCAATTCAAAACATTCCCACCATATCAAATCATGCTTAAAGGGAAGATCTGCTTACATTATTATGGACTATAGTGATTGCCGATGATCGAGAATGAGAACACAGCCTTATTTTTTTGATGCGGCTCCAGGTCGAAGGCCCAGGTGAGGGTGCCGTCCTGATCGGGTTTCACTTCAGGGTTTGTCTTGATGATGTCCACATCGATGGTCTTATCTTGTGAGATAGGGATCTGGTCTTTGATAGTAACTATGGCCTTCTGGTCGCGGGTATTATCAATGGTGATCTCATAAGAATACGTAACCCTGTCCTTATTGCCAAGGGTTTTATCATGGAAGGCCTGGGTTTCTTTCCGTTCGATCTTAATGCCCTCATCCACACCCAGGTCTAAAGAGATCTTCTGTCCCGGATCAAAGCGCTTCATTTCTCCCCTGCCGGAGAATGCATTATCCACAAAAGAGGTATATGTTCCAGGCGCCAGGGGTGCATCCCCCTTGAGTGTACACTCGGCCCGAAGAAAAGCTGACTGAAAGTATTTGGGCATGCTTACCAAGGAGAAATCGGCATTGAGTGAGCGTTTGGCGATCTTGACTATAGCAGGGGTTCCGTCGCCGGGCAGATGAATGTTCTTCGCAGCTCCGATGAGGTAAGATGTAGCTGTGGTCTCCACCTTTGTCTCTTCCTCCTGCATGGGGGCATTACTTTCCAAGGGTGCCATATCATTGGATTCAGCCTTGAGCTTGGACCCGCGTCTTTTTGCCTTGTAGAGATACCAGGGTAGGAGCTCAGGGGCCTGGATGCCGAAGCCCGGCCTTCCGGTTGATACGATCATTTCCTTGATGTCCCAGTCCATGCCGCTTATCTGTCTGGCCAGCACGGATGTTTCAAGAACAAGCTGTGAAGCCCCGGGTGATGCATACACTCTATACTCTGGCCTCCAGGATGCAGCCTTGATGACATAGGAAATCTCGACCTGACCGTTTCCTGTTATGTCTATCTTGTATCCCGGGTTCCGGCTCACCTTGGTCAGCTGGTTCTGCAGGTCCTTGATCTCGATCTCAAGCTTCTCCTCTTTTCTGGTAAGTTCCACAATGCGGTTATTCAGACCAGTGACCCTGCTCTCGATGAATCCTAACGCATCCGCCAGTCGTGTCTTTTCAAAAGAGGTAGCCTTACCTTTTGAACTGGCTGCATCGTAGATGATGTCTATCTGTTTTTCCAACATTCCCTGATCTCTTTTAAGCATTGCAAGGGTTGAGAGTTTCTTTGTAAGGGAGTCCTGGAGTTCTTTCACTTTTCCAGACACAATCCGCAAGGGATCAACACTTACCGACCGTACAGAACCGCCTCCAATTGGTATCACGATCAAAGAATCAGGCACAATCTCAGAAGGGGCGTCAATGGAGAGATGGCCGCGTACCTCCCGGTCAAAGCTAACAAAGGCCTGGTCGTCATAGAGAATAACCTTTTTAATCTCCATACACTGGCAGACCCCGACATGGACAAGCAGGTACAAGGTAAATATGGAGATTATGCATAAGACTTTCATTATTCACCTCCCATTCAATTCACATACTTAATCAATACAACTTTTTAAATACTCCTTATCATAAAGCCATTACGAAACGTAGTATGAATAAGTTATTCTTATCATCTTTCAACCCTGTTGACTCGCTACAGAATTGACCGTATTCTGAGTCTCAGCTTTCAAGAATGTTATACCTGTTGGTGTTCCTGGTGAGGGGAGTGGATGAGGAGGATTATTCTCATAGTATCGGTTGTGGTCCTCCACAGTGTTTGTATATTCTTCTGTTTATTACCTCTTTTTGCATACTCGTCGGATGAGGGCTCCAGCACCGAGTTCCGTGAAAATCTCTTACCCGCCCAGCAGGGCGATGCCAAGGCACAAGTATTTGTGGCCTATCTCTATGAAACAGGACAGGGCGTAAACCAGAATTATACCAAAGCAGCCGAGTGGTACAGCAGGGCAGCACAACAGGGCAATGCAGTGGCCCGGACGCAGCTTGGGAATATGTACCGGCTCGGCAAAGGTGTTCCACAGAACTACGTCCTGGCCTACATGTGGCTTGACCTGGCCTCACGACAGGGAAGTACGCAGGCGGTAAAATTGAAAGGCATTGTTAAAAGCAAGATGACCAATGAACAAGTCGTAGATGCAATGAAGCTCATAAAGAACTGGAAGCCAAGTAAGTGATTAAACCCAGTGATCAAAGAATACAGAATGGCTAAGATCACTTAAAAGAAGAACAGTTCGTCCATAACTCTGGGTTGTTATTTTCTTTCGATTTTAGTGATAGGATAGGATCCGATTTTGGCCCATCCTGCAGCCCGAAACGTATCCTGATAAGTTGTCGTCTTCTTTCCATCTCAGGTGTCTGGCATCCCAGTTTTTTCATTACTTCAAGATTATTGAGAGAAGATTTGCCTGAGTAAAATGAGGAAAAGGCCCTGTTTTTCTCCCAGTGTTCGAGTAAGGAAGCTATAACCCAGGTGGATATGTCTGAAGGATTGATTTGGTCAAACCTCTTCGATGGAGAGAGAAATGGCTCAGTGAGTGCAAGTGCTTGTTCTGATTTGCTCAGGCCTAAAATGATTTCTGAAGTATGGAGAGAATCCTGCCTCTGACCAAGCTCGGAAAGTACCCTTGTGTATGTGAATAAGCGGCATATATTCTTTTCAATCTCAAGAGCTAAAGACAGCTCTTTTAGAGCCTGTTGGAGACTCGCATAACGGGAATGAGGTGTTTTTGTTTCATCATGTGCAATGACATAGTGATTCAATGCATTCTCATAATGGTCCCACCCAGGAACAACGTTATCCTTTCCGACTGATGCCCAAGATTTCATGAGCACATTAAAGTACGGCATGGCCTGTAGTTCCTGTCGCCAGAGAGATGTTTTGCTGATGGGGTCGGGTGGTGAGAATTTTGTAATTAATGATCTTTGTTTCTCTAATGATAAAGCCCGATCTGTCTTACAACAGAATAGGTTGAGTTGAAACGGATCAATAGGTTTATCAAAATCGATTGGAACCAAAAAATTGAGACCAGGAACAAGGCGGTATGATTGATACCCCAGTGCCGAGAATTCATTTACCAGCTCTGAATTTATATTATTGCCATGTTTTAATTCAAACATGATTAACGGCGACTGCGTAGAAAAGAAATGTTTTCCTCCCCTGATAATATTCTGTTCCTGCCCTTCTGCATCAAGTTTGATGAATTCAATATTATCCCAATCATACATGCTCTCACATTCATCAAGGCTGAGGATCTGTACAGATTCATACTCCCCATTTGAATCAGCCTGAGTTGTTATGGCATTCAGCTCTGAATTGGGATTCAAGGCTATCATGGCTGTGCGTTTTGTATCTGATAATCCCGCCTGAACAAGCTCAATATTTGTCATATGATTGATGGATATGCTCTTTCGTAAGAATGCTGATGTAGAACTTGTTGGCTCGAATGCCCATATTCGGCCGGTGGGACCAACAAATTTTGATGCAGTGAGTGTATAGAGACCATAATTAGCCCCTATATCGATTGAATTCATTCCCGGTTGTAAAATCTTCCTGACAAAGTCGATCTCATCCTCAAACCAATCTTCTTGCTCTATGAGGATATACGGGGTCATTAATTGTATGGATGGAGGAACACAAACCTGAATTCCGCCATTAATATTTATTCTAAGACACGATTCATCTAATTGGGTAAGCCTATCATGTGTCGACTCCATGTCCTTTTCTTCAAGCGAAATCTTTTGTGCAAGGCGGGCGAATTCATCCGTAGTACCATAGATTGGCTGGAGTCTTTCCAACAAAGTATGGTCAACCAAATCATACCTATCTGATGCCTGCAGTGATGAAACGAGATTATTGAATGCATCGTCATCTTCTATATTCTTATTGAGTGTATTGATGAAGATATTGATTGCAGAAGGGATATTGCCAGTTTGCCACATAATAACGCCAAGATTGTTTATTGCTCGTGAATTATCCGGTTGGATCTGTAGCACCCGCCGGAAGAGAAGAACAGATTGCTTATAATTGCCTCGTTCAAATTGTTCTTCTCCCCATTTAAGGATCTCATTTACATAAGCATCCAGTTTCTCATTACTTATATTGACTTCATACCCTGAATCGGTCTTGTCAATAAGATGACCCCACTTGGAAAAAAAGTACTTTTGGTTATTCTCCATGGTCTTCTCATAGTCTATGGAACTGCCTTTGAAGGTCATGCTCCCAAAGTGATGGACAAATACGTCTCCCGCTATTACATGCTTATGCCCGACAAGAAAAGATCGCAGACAAAGATCATCATCTTCAAAATTGCCGCTCATATAGTTATTGTCAAAGCCACCAATGAGATCTAATACTTCTTTCCTAACAAGCAGACAAAACCCCACAAGTCTCAATACATGACGTATCTCGCCGGCATGATCCTGGCTGTATGTAGAGGCAAACTCCTTCATTTTTACAAGATCTTCACCATAGGGTATGTCCATAACTAATTGGGGCCCGGATACACTATTACTCACCGGCCCCACCATACCGAGATCAGGGTAGCGGTTAAGAAGATCTGTAAGTTTTCCAAGCCATCCTTCGGTCACCACCACATCATTATTCAGGAACATGATGTATTCGCCTTTACTTTGATCGATGCCTAAATTGTTACCTGCGGCAAAACCGAGATTACTTTTATTCAGGATGAGTCTTACATGGTTATGATTATGTGCATATGTCTGAAGAAACTCGGTCGTACCGTCAGTGGAGCCATTATCCACGAGGATAAGTTCATGCCTTTCCGGGGTGCTTTGCTCAATACTCTCAATACATTTCTTGGTACACTCTAGTTGATTGTGAGCAAGAATGATAATGGATGTCAACTTATCGAATCCTTTCTTGGGTTCGTGGCAAACAGCTAAAGCATATTCTCCGGTAAACGTGGAAGAATCATCAAGAGATATGCTTGAAGGATAAAACTTGTTTCCGCGCTGGAAATTGACGTCTACTTCTCGAAAATAATCGTGAAGATATTTCTCGAAGTTGCCTTTCTGGTAATATGCCACATGGTAAGGGTTGCCGCATGGTCCTCCTAATGGTGTAGATACTGCAAGTGACCCCTTGTCAGTAAGGACCCGGCATATCTCCTTTAAAAACAGATCTCCCTCCAGGATATGTTCAAGGGTTTCGAAACTGACAACTATGTCGAAGGAATTATCCGAGAATGGCAGCTTCCTGATGTCCATTACCCCGAAACTGAGATTGGGTCTATGATAGTGGGCCTTGCAGTATGATATTGCTTCATGTGAGATATCACCACCTGTAACACTCTTTGCGCTCTGTGCAAGCAGGTCTGATCCGTAGCCTGATCCACAGGCTACATCCAGAACCTTCTTTCCCGTACACAGCCGTAAAACGTGGTTATATCGCGCCCAATGCTCTTGCATTATGGCATTGTCCATATCCTTAGCCAGGGGCATGGCCCGCTCACCCGTAAAAGAGTTTCCTTTATCGATCCTATCTGAAAAGTCAACACCGGCAGTCGACGCATTTTTCACGCATTGGCAAAACTCAATTACGTTGTCTGAACATAAAAAGGGCATATATTCATTAATTTTGTCTACAGGCAAATCCCACCATCTCAATTCAAGGAGCATTGCAATTAACTGGTCAGTAAACCTTTTTCGGATTGGCCGAGCCGGATTCCCTGCAACAATGGTATAAGGAGGTACATCCCTGGTAACCACTGCCCTGGCAGCAACCACGGCACCATCACCAATAGTGACACCCGACATGATCGTACTTTCATCGCCGAGCCAAACGTCATTGCCGATCACAACATCACCTTTAGTGGCTGGTAATGTGGGTAACCCGCTGATATTGGTTTTAGGCCAGTCTTGATTCATGGGGGGGAGGGGAATGGATAGGAGGTAATCCATTCGTGTCTATGGTTACCTCCCAAATAGATTTTTACGTTAGCTGCGATCGAGCAGAATCGTCCAATCTTAAGCTTTGCGTCTTCACCCCACCAACGTATAACTGGTGTGCCATAGGTAAAATCACCAATCTCAAAACCGTATTTTTTAATATATTCAGACATTATTGCCTTTGTATAAATTGTGGAAGCTTCGGGATGTTTAGGATTATTCTGGCTATCAATTGTATGGTCATTATTCATAGTGCACCATTGTCCCCATATCTTTCTGTATTCTTTTTCCAGATATTGTGTGAAAAGTTGTGCGTCCATAAGGGGAGAATTAGCCATAATATTTCGTTGCTTGTCTCGAAGCTGGAGAAGTCTTTCCGGATCATTCGCGAGGTCAATAGCCTTTCTCACATAATCTTCGGGTGTATCAGCTATGAATTCCTCCATAGAGGCATTGGTCAGGAGGCTTACGCCCACTCTTGACATGTGGGCATCCCCTTTAAGCACAATAACCGGCACCCCCATCCAGAGGGCTTCACATGTCGTTGTAGTACCGTTGTATGGGAAGGTATCCAGCGCAATGTCAATGCTGTTATAGAGAGCGAGGTGGTCATATTGGTTTGGAATGGAACCATAGAGTCTGACTTGGTCCGGACTGACACCGTTTTGAACAAATATATCCAGCAAAGACTGTTGAGTATCAGGATCTGTCAGGGCTTCTGACTTGATAACCATTCGACTGCCGGGAAGTCTTTTCAGGATTTCCGACCATGCCTTCGCGACACCGGGGGTTATTTTGGCGCGGTTATTAAATGAACCAAAGGTCACGTTGCCTGATTTCATGATGGGTGGTTTAGCAACCCCAGGGGTTTTCACAGGTGGTCTGTAACAGAGAAATCCTCTGGGTAAACGAAGTAATTTTTCAGTGAAGAGATGGTCTGTCTTCCCGTAAGGATCTGCAAGGTCATCGGTAATGCGGTAGTGCATGTTTGGAAGCCCGGTGGTGTTTGCGTAACCCAGGTAGGTCACCTGTACCGGCGCGGGCCCTAGTGCGAACAGGGATAGGCGATTTTTTGAAGAGTGCCCTGCCAGGTCAATAAGGATGTCTATTTTATCCTCCTGTATCATGCGTTCCACTTGTTTATCTTTCAATTGATTAATATCACGCCAATTCTTTACAAGGGTTTGAATATGTTCAGTTGTCTCGTCGGGTACGGCAACGTCCGAGTAGCAGAAGACCTCGAATGCCGACTCATCATGAGAGGCAAGAATCGGCTCAATGAAATAGGCAACAGAATGTTTGTGAAAATCAGGTGAGACATAGCCTATTCGCAATCTCCGCCCTGGTGTCTTGTCATTTGCGTGCGGGATAGTGTTCCTTGTCAGTGTTCGAACGACCTTGTTACCCCAAATTTTATGCTGTTCGGACAATTCCTGAAAGTCTATGGAATCCTGGTAATGCAAAGAAAAGAGATAATTGGAATGAGTAGTTGCATGGTCGGGATCTATCTCCAGTGCTTTTTGATAAAGATGGATAGATTCTTTCACCTTTCCCTGGATGGAAAAGATATAAGCCATGTTGGTTAATGCTTCAATGCTGTGAGGGTTAATCTCCAAGGCCTTGTGATAACACGATAAGGCCTCTGTGAATTGGAACTGATCTCTGAATGTATTTCCTGAATTGATGTAGGCATCGATGAAATCGGGTTTAACAGCAAGTGCCTTTTGGAAGGTTGTATGTGCATCCTCAGGTCTTTTCAAAACCTGCAGGGCGATACCCAAATTATTGAACACTTCAACAAAATCAGGCTTGATGCGGAGGGCTTGTTCGAATGATTCAATTGCTTCTTCTGTCTTGTGCATTGCAAGAAAAGTGATGCCAAGGTTGTTGTATGCCTTTGCAAACTCGTTATCAAGGGCAATGGCCTTTTTATAAGAGAGTATGGCCTCTTCCGGTCTACCTGTATGATGAAGGGCGATGCCAAGGTTGCTGTATGCTTCGGCAAAGTCAGGGTCGATCTCTATGGCCTTTTGATAATAAGGGACTGCACTCTCTGGTTTTCCTGCATGCTGCAATGCAATTCCAAGACTGTTGTTCGCATGCGGGTTCTCCGGCCTTATCTCAAGTTCCTTAAAGATACATTCACAGGCGTCATTGAATCTCCCGGTTTCATGATAAGTAATACCAAGGAGGTGATATGCATCGGCATAGTCGTTCTTGATCTCAATGACCTTTCTGAAACAAGCAATTGCGTTATCATGATCGCCTTTATCCCGAAATACTTTGCCAAGATTTATGTATGCCTCAGCATAATGAGGATTCAGCCTGATAGCTTGCTGATAATGAAATAGGGCCTGATCGATTTCTCCGGTTTCCCTGAATATATTTGCAAGGTTATTATGAGCCGATTCATGATCGGGTTTGATTTCTAAGGCTTTTTTATAACAGTCGACTGATTCTTGTATCTTGGATATACACCTGAGGCATACACCCAAATTGTTGTAAGCCTCGATAAAGTCGGGTTTGAGTTTAAGTGCATCTCTATAGCATGAAATTGCCTCTTCATGCCTTCCCAGTTTACTAAGCACATTGCCCAGATTGCATTTATATTCAGGAACATGGGGATTGATAATATCAGCCTTCTTAATGAGTTTTTCAGCAGCATCCAGATCTCCGTTCTGATAGTTAATCACCCCGAGCAAGTGCAGCGCATCCGGATGATCAGGATGATGGCTTAGTATATAGGTATAGAGATCTTTGGCTTTCTCAAGAGAGCCTGATTGATGATGCTCAAAGGCTGATAATAGCAGACCATTCAAATTTTTCTTATTGAGAAGGTCATGAGGGGTTTCCTGTTTGATCGGCTTTGTCTTATTCCTCATTACCATAGTAACACTCCACAAGATCTTTAAGATCCTCGTTTATCTGCTTTGCTGCATGATTTTTTCAATTTCTTGCATATTTGATGTAGCATCAGCATTGTCAGGGTCGATTTCAAGGGCCTGTGAGAGCACATCGAGAGCCCGAGCAACATCTTCCGTGTGCCAATATATTACCCCGAGATTGTTGAGCACCCTGACATTTCGGGGGGCAATTGTATGTGCCTGCTGAAAAGTGCTGAGGGCTTGGTGGATGTTCCCGGTGTTGAAGAGCTCTTCCCCTTGTTGAATCAATTTCATGACTGAACTTGTTGGTACTTCCGGAATAAGTCCTTGTTGTGATTCACACCACCTGGTCCACATCTTTCTGAACTCATGCTCCAGGGCTTGTGTAAATTCCTTGGCATCCATCAAGGGGGAAGATCTCATCAGAGATTGTAAGTTCGATCGCAAATATAGTCGCTTTTCAATGTCTGCAGCAAGGCCGACCGCCTTATAGATATAATCTCTTTTAGACCCGACAACGAGCTCAGTCAGTCCAATGGTAGATAAGATGCTAAGGCCCACCCTTGATACATGGACTTCCCCATGCAGTGTGATGACAGGTACACCCATCCATAAGGCCTCACAAGTAGTAGTGGTACCATTGTAAGGGAATGTGTCCAAGGCGATATCGACCTTGTTGTACAGATCAAGGTGTGCTTCTTTTGAAAGAGTATTATCATACAGTTCGACTCGGTTCTTGGGAATATTTGCCTGATCTAGTATATCCCATAAAAATCTTTGTGCCAGCGGGTCGGATGAGAAATTGAATTTGAAAATCAATCTGGCATCCGGAATCATATTTACTATCTCAGCCCAGACCCGGACCATGTCAGGTGTTATCTTGCTCCTGTTGTTAAAACCTCCGAAAGTTACGTAACCATTCTTCAATGAAGGCGGTTCACCGATATTAGGAGTATTTTCGGGAGGTTGATAACAGAGAAAGCTGTGAGGAAGCCGGACTAGTTCCTCCGAATGCAGGTGCTCTGTTTTGCCAGGCGGGTCTGCATATGAATCAGTAATCCGGTAATCCATGGTTTCAAGGCCGGTGGTATTGGGGTAACCGAGATAGGTAACCTGGATAGGCGAAGGTTTACGGGCAAACAGCATCATCCTATTGAAGGCGGTGTGTCCTGCAAGATCAACAAGGATATCTATCTTATCGCTGCGGATCATCTCTGCTACATCTTCATCTGTTATATTAAAGATATCCCTCCAGTTATCAGCCATATCTTTCAGGTGTTCCGTCATAATATCTGCCCTTTTTACATTTGAATAGCAGAATATCTCAAAATCCGACCTGTCATGTGATGCAAGCAACGGCTCAAAGAAATTGGAAACCGGATGTCGTGTGAAGTCAGGCGATACATATCCGATGCGGATCTTTTTGCTTGAGGATGTGTCATTGGTATGAGGCTCTAAAAGATATTTTAAAGGCAACGCATATTTTTCAGACCATTTCTTATGCTGAGCATATATCTCTGTCGGAGTAATGTGTTCAGAATAATGTAGTGCAAGCAGGAGGTTGGAGAAATAATAATGTATATGAGGCTTGAGTTCCATAGCCCTTTGGTATAAGAGGATGGCTTCATCTCTGTTGCCTAATTTCAGTAATATATTTCCTATATTACAGTGAGCAAAGTCATGGTCAGGGTCCAGGTCCAAGGCCTTTTTGTAACTTGAAACCGCTTCACTCAACCTGCGTTGATTCATGAGAATGAGTCCTAAGGAATGATGGATTAAAGGATCGTCGGGGCGTATGTCCAAGGCCCTACGCAGACACAATTCGCCATCTTTATATTCCCCTGCATCGCTGAGTGCATCCCCAAGGCCAATGATGGCCGATACATAATCAGGCTTTATCATAATGGCTTGTTGATATGATTTAATGGCCTCATAAATCTTGTTACATTTTATATATACTGTTGCAGTATTATAATGTACTTCTGCTAAAGCAGGATTTATATGAACTGCCTTGTTATAATTTTCTATCGCCTGTTCATATTCATTCATCATAAAGAATGTATTGCCAAGGCCCAGGAAGGCCTCTGCTGAATCCTGTTGAATCTCGATTGTCGGGTGGTAATCTCTGGTTGCTTCCTTTTGATGAGAATGAACTGGGTTTGTTGAGTGATCTTGGGCTATTGATATTGTCTTGTTGCAATATTTTCTTTTCATTTTGTCATTGTCTCGTTCCAGCAAAAAAAATCCAACAAACCATGGTTTATTGGATATTGAGCAAGAAGCATGCCTGTGATTAAGATAGTTAAATAAACTTATTAAATCAAATAAATACATGCTATATATTACGGGTAAGAAGTGAGTCTGTATTAATCGATGAGTCAAAATATTGACTTTTTATGAGGTCATGATGATCTAAACTTTTAACAAAAAATCAGTCCTCATGTTGTAGATGCACACATATAAGATGAATTTAAATTTTCATGGTATGGTATTGAAGAAAATTAGTATTTTTGTCGAAGCGTCTTTTGCTGCAGGGTTGACAGTATTTTGGATGATAAAACAAAACATAATTCCTTGCTGAATGCTGGATGATACTATGAAGGATTCTCAGCGGCCCACCCTTGGGGCTATCATGATCGTGAAAGATGAGGAAGAAAGGATTGCATCAATATTATCCGACATTGAGGGGATCGTTGATGAGATAGTGGTGGTGGATACTGGATCACAAGACAAGACAGTCGAAATAGCAAGATCCTATGGTGCAAAGGTGGGGTTCTTTGCGTGGTGTAATGATTTCTCAGCTGCAAGAAATAAATCCATCGAGCTTGCGGAGTCGGACTACTTGTTCTGGCTTGATGCTGATGACAGGGTCAATACGGAAAATCAAAGAAAAATCCTGGAATTGAAAAAGGACCTCCGACCGGGGAAAGACAGGGGATATCTCTTAAGGGTTATCAATCAGGTCCGTGAAGCCTCTAGCCTTATTGCACTCCAGCTAAGAATTTTCCCGAACAGGAAGAACATCATGTTTGAGGGAAGGATACACGAACAGATACTGCCCAGTATGGAGCGAAGCGGTATTAAGATTGAAAATATGGAAATAATCATTGATCATGCAGGGTACCGCGATAATAAGACGATTGAGGACAAGGCACGGAGAAATTTAGAGATCCTCCTGGACGAATTGCATGAGGGAAGGCTTGACGCAAATCATCTTTTCCGTATTGCCATGAGTTATTATTCCTTAAACGAGTATGAGAAATGTCTGGAATACATGAAGAGAGCAAGACAAGACCATGGGAATGAAAACTGGTATAAATACAGCTTTATAGTAATTGCTGAATGCAATGCCAGACTGAGCATGACTGAAAATGCACTTCAGGAGCTCAGGCAAGCTGCACGAGTATTCCCGGAAACTGGGATCTTGTTTTATTTTCTGGGGACCCTCTGTTTACAGACAGGCAGAATCGAAGAGGCTATCTCTGCATTGGGAAAGGCAGTAAGTCTAGGCGTAACGATCGACACTTTCCCGCTCCCTTCTGATATTAAGGAAATGATACCCTTCTACTACGGCATTGCCATGGAAAAGGCCGGGAAGATTGGAGAAGCTATTAAGGCTTATCGTGCATCCTTACGGGTGAATGCGAAATTCATACCTGCACAAAAGGCACTTGGTATGGCGCTTCTTCAAACAGGTGAAGTGGCTGAGGCCACATCCTTTCTGGAAAAGGTAATTGAATGTTCAGATAAGTATAACCGTTCATTGTGGTTATGTCTAGCCAGGGGTTACTACTTTGTTGGGAGGTTTAAGGATGCGCACGATCTTTATCTGAGATCCTTCCAAGAATTACCTGAAGATAAGGATGTATTATCAGGCCTTATCCAGACATGCATTGAGATGAACGACATTAAATCGCTGCAGTCATGCTTGGAATCATTCATGATACAGCTCGGCATAGACCATGATAGGGAGATAAATACTTCATATGACCTTGCAGAGGTATGTATAGGTATTGCTGATAAACTTCTTGATCAGAAGGATTACGTTCTGGCGAAAAGGCTTGCGGATTCGGCCCTGAGGATTGACCAAACCAGTTTCAGGGCATATCTGACCCTCGCAGACATTTCCATTGAATCCGGCAATCGTACAGAAGGCCTTGCTTATCTTGAAGAAGCCTTGTCAATGGGGGCATCTCCAGGGCTCATTATCGAAAGGATGGATAAGATTGGGAAAAAATAAGATTATTATTTAGGAGTTTCTTGCCCCCAGTATATGACAGTATATGACATTGAGTTTCTAAAAATAGCCCCCTTTGAGAAATCTATTTATGTAATTATGTAATATAGATGGGTTAAGGTGATATGACACTTACTAATAAGTGCATAATTGAGATAATATTGGATTGGCTTATAATGCCGTTCTACATGTATAATAAGTCCTGACTAAAACGCACTTTTTAGTAATTCTTAATGCCATCCATAATTTATTGTTAAAGTTTTCAAACGCATTGACGATAAGATCACAAGGAGTAAATAACATGAAAGGAGGTTAGCGGGTAAGGCTGTCTGATCGGGACAGTAAAAAAACCGATCAAAACAAAATAACGGCCAAGGATGGTCGGAAAACCAAAAAAGATCAAGGAGGATTCAATCATGTCACTTCGCATTAACACCAACATCGCAGCACTCAACGCACACAACAACTTAGCAATTACCGATGCAAAGTTGAGCCAAAACATGGCGAGACTGTCCAGCGGTTTACGCATCAACAGTGCATCGGATGATGCTGCAGGTCTGTCAATTTCCAACAAGCTTGATACAAACGTCAGGTCGTTGACCGTTGCATCACAGAACGTGAGCGAGGCCAAGTCAATGGTGGGTATCGCAGAAGGATCTGCTGACCAGGTTGAAAGTATCATCGAGAGGATGAAAGAGCTGGCAACAGAGGCTGCATCAAGTAACGTAGGGACGGCGGACATTGGAAAGATCCAAAACGAGTTCGGAACCCTGCAGCAAGAGATAACCCGTATTGTAGGCGATACCAATTATCAGGGCACCGCTCTGCTCACGGGTACGTTTGGAAACACCTTGGATACTACAACCACTACGGCATATGGTACAACAGGCATCGATGCAACAGGTATCAACTTCGGCGGAGCAGGCACCGGTACATTCACCATTGCCCAGGCGCTCGGCGTGATTACCATAACAGGCCCGGGAGGTGTCTCCCAGACGATTACCAGCGCTGCAGATGGCGTCCAGACCTTGGATTTTTCCGCCCTCGGCATCTCTCTGACCACTAATGGATCCTGGGTTGCAACCAACGCAACGTTAAATGGTAAGCTGATCGTGACTGCAGGCGGAACGGCGCAATACCAGGTTGGTTCCGGCAATACCGCGAATGACTCCATACAAGTGAGTCTGGGGAACCTCCAGTTGGCTAATCTTGGTATTAATGGTACGACCAATCTTAGTAATGCTTCTCTTGGTAGCCAAACCAGCGCACAAAGTGCGTTAGATACCATTGATAGCGCCCTTAATGACGTAAATAATGTACTTGGTTCTATCGGTGCTACCGTGAACAGGCTGGACTACACCTATAACAATCTGCAGACGACCATCACGAACTTCTCGGCATCCGAGTCTGCCATCAAGGACGTGGATATGGCCTCCGAGATGACGAGTTTTACCAAGAACCAGATTCTGGAACAGGCAGGTACTGCAATGCTTGCCCAGGCAAATTCGACCTCACAGAGTATTCTCACCCTGTTTAAGTAAAGAGATCGACATCCTCAGGGATCACGGGGGTAACCCCGTGATCCTTTTTGGAGAAAGGCGGATGTGGCCATGAAGATAGATTCTCTAAGCGCAGTACCAATTGATCCTTTCAGGATGGTAATCGCCGGTGGGGGGTCTCCGGCCATTGCCCAGGCATCTCAAGATACAAGTGGTGAACAAGCACAAAAAGTCCTTCAGAAAGAAGAACCGTCTGCCGAAGAGATCAAACAGAACCTTGATGCGATTAACACACAGCTCAGGTCCATGAACATCTCCATCCAGTTCACTATCGATGGAACGACGAATGACGTTGTGGTGAAGATAGTGGACGATGATACGGGAAAAGTGATCAGGCAGATACCGCCCGATGATGTGCTCAGAATAAGGGAACATCTCAAGGAGATGTCCGGGTTGCTTGTGAAGGGGAAGGCCTAGAGGCAGAACAGTTGAGGCTCCTATCTCGGTCGGGGCCTAAGCCATATTCTGAGGAGAAAAGGGGAACGCCATGGCAAGTACGAATTCCATTTCAGGCTTGGCTTCAGGGGTTGATTGGCAAAGCATGATCTCCCAGATGATGGCAGTTGAACGGCAGCCTGAAACGCTCATGACGGCTCAGAAAACGGAGCTCAATGACCAGTACAATGAATGGTCCACAATCAACACCAAGCTCGCTGCCCTGCAAACAAGTGCAAGTGCCCTTGCCACGTTAGACGATTTCAATCTTTATACATCCAATGCAAGTGCCACCGGTACAACGACTGATGTCAGCAAACTCGCGAGTTTTGCCGTCGGGACAAACGCATCTCCCGGGAGTTATTCGCTGACCATAAACAACCTCGCGCAGGCGCAGAAACTGGGTTCAGAATACTTCAACTCCCTTTCGGACGGTCTGAACATATCAGGGGACCTTGTGATCAACGGCCACGCGGTGAACATCACAACTACGGACAGCCTCACCACTATTCAGAACAAGATCAATGCGCTCAATTCCGGGTCGAACCCTGCAGGGGTGATTGCGTCCATAATTACCGTGGCACCCGGCCAATATCAGCTCACCCTCACCTCGCAGAACACGGGCAAGAACGGGATGGTCTTGTCAAATGGCGCCGCAGCAGATGGGGCCGCAGCAAATGTGCTGGGGGAGCTTGGCTTTGCCGACAGTTCCACCTCCATACGTAATGCCTTTACGGGTGGAGCATTATCTTCGGCCTTTTCCAGTTCCACACAGAGCATCCAGAGCCTCCTGGGGCTCACAAATGGGGCATCGGGAACGGTGAAGATTGCCGGGCAGGATGTTTCCATTGATCTGTCATCCGATCAAAATGCTGATTCATTAGAAAGTATTAATGAAAAAATCAATGCTGCTGGGGTCAGCTCATCCATCATTTCAAAGACAGACTCCTCTGGAAATACGACCTACACACTCCAGATAAACGGCACCCAATCCTTTACCGATGCGAGCAACATCCTTCAGACCCTTGGTATACTCGAACAGGGCAGCCCAGATAATTCAGATGTGTACGGAGCAGTCGGGACTACACAGAATACAACCGGCGGGTCGGCCATTACCAATAACACCCTCCTGAAAAACATCGACGGATACAGTAACTGGACAAGCGCTGACACGATAGCAATAAACGATGCTAATTCTCCTTCAATAGACACGACCTTTACCGTGACAGCAAACTCCACAGTAGGTGATTTGCTGTCCGCTATTGATAGCGCCTATGGAAATCAGGTCTCGGCCTATGTGAATAGCAACGGCGCCATTGTGGTGGAGGACAACCGGTCGTCGGGAACATCGAATCTGGATCTTTCGCTGACGCCAACGAATTCGAGTCTCAATTTGGGGACTTTCAGCGATATAACAAAAATCAGGAGCCGACAGATCGTCGCAGGGGCGGATGCCAGTATCACCCTGGATGGCAACACCATCACCCGGAGTACGAACCAGATTAGCGATGTCATCGCCGGCACAACGATCAGTCTCGTTGGCGCAGACAAGACCTCGACGATCACCCTGAACATCACACCGGATACCTCAGGAATAGAGTCGAAGATATCGGATTTCGTATCGAAATATAATGATCTCATGACCGAGATCACCAACCAATTCACCTATACCCAAAATACGAGCAGCTCAAGCAGTACAACTACTACCATTACTACACCGCCGCTCTTTGCTGATTCCACACTGCAGTCCATCAAAGGGACTATCCGGAACACCATCCTCTCGGGTGTGTCAGGGGTCAATCCAACACTGGACCACCTGTGCTTGGTGGGGATAAACGTCGACAAGACCGGGCAACTCTCTATCGACAGCACCACGCTCGAGGGATATCTGAAGACCAATTTCAATGATGTCGCAAACCTCTTCGTAGCCCAGGGTACGAGTACGAACAGCAACCTCACCTATATAGCGTCCGGTGATAATACCCAGGCGGGAGCTTACCAGGTCCACATTATCCAGGCTGCCTCGAAGGCGAGTATTACGGGTAGCGAGTTAACCGCCCCGATATCAGCTACAAACCTCACCATCACGGACAGTTCCGGCAGGAAGGCTCAAATATCCTTAAATGCAGACTCGGACATATCCGCCATTGTCGATGCGATAAACTCCGAGGTCTCCAAACAGTACCAGCAGATCCTGGTGGGTGCCAATCAGCTCTATACCGCAGGAAAGGCAGGCTTCATCAGTGCAGACACAAAACTGAACAGCATTTATGATGCGAATGGGAATCCTGTTGCCCTTGCCGATGGCGACAAGATCTCATTTGCAGGGACTAACCGGAGCGGGAGCGCAGTGGCGGGCTCCTTCACGATCTCAGATACATCCACACAAACTGTTGGAGATCTGCTCAACTCCATTAACAGTGCATATGGAACAGGCTACAGTGCTTCAATCGATTCTCAGGGCCGGATCACCATCACGGATTTGACAGCAGGCGACTCCAAGCTTACGCTCAATATTACTGCTGATAGCCTTGATTTCGGTACGATCGGCGTGAATCCCACTGCAGGAGACGGGTCTCAGAGCGGGAGATATGCCTTGGGCATCACGGCTGAGAACAACGGCAATAAGCTCGAACTCGTGAGTAATGATTATGGGGACCACAACTTTTCCGTTACATCCGATAACCAAGCCCTCGGGATTGACGGCACTTCTTCTGGTGGGAATGATGTGGCGGGAGAGATCAGGAGCGGGTCCGGCGCATGGATGACCATGACCGGTTCAGGACAGACCTTGACCGGTGATGCGAACCAGGGCGTGGCCGGACTGGTGTTGGAATACACCGGTACGAGTGCCGGCACGATCTCCAATAGCACCAACACCTTTGACTTTACCTTCACAAAGGGTGTCGGCGATGTGCTGAATCGGGCACTTGAACAAATGAGTGATCCCATATCCGGATATGTCTCTGAAAAGGAGCAAGCACTCCAGACCCAGATGTCGACCATAGACAAAAATATAAGTGATATGGAAGAGCGCATTACCCAGGATCAAGCGGCAATGACCCAGAAATACGTCGAAATGGAGACCCTGATTTCCCAACTCCAATCCCAGTCGTCTTGGCTGACCAGCCAGATCAATTCGCTAACCAGCAGCAGTAGCATGTTGTTATGACCTCAATTCAGCCGGGCAAATGGGGTATATGGTATCCTTTATCTTGAGAACTATGTTGCCGTTTAGGTCCTCTTCCATCATGAGTGCGAGGCTGTAATAAGAGCTCCGGTTGAATCTCACCTTCATGCCGTTCGGGAGTGTTGCATAGAGGATATTGTCCTGACCGATGCAGAGCCGGGTCGGGTCAAGCGGAAAGGTCTCTAGGGTATTGAGTCGTACATAGAGGCCTATGGCCGAATCGCCTCTAATGGCCGAGATAACGAAGGGTGTGTCCTCCACCTCGATATAACAGAGTTCATCGCCTATGACGATCCGGTGCCTGCCGTGTTCATCGGTCTCAAGGGCATTGCAGAAGGCGCGCAGAACGAGAGGGTTGATGATCTCGCAGCCCTCATAGAACCACTTTCCTTCCTTATCGATCCTGATCCTGCAGCCTTCAGTTACATCCCTCAGTTGACGGTCCATGTAAGCTCCTGCATATAAGTGAATTATGAGTTTAATATCATAGCATGCTTTGAGGAAAAGTGCACTTTGCTCCTCTTATTTGCATGTCGATTAATTGCTTGACTAGAAGTAACCGCCAAGGCAAAATGATATACAATCTAATCTCTTCAAAGGGTTAACATATGGGGAAGAACCGAAAAGCAAGGGATGATTATCGATGCCGCCCTGGAGGTCTTTCGTGAAAGGGGTTACGCCAATGCCCGGATGGCTGATATTGCACGGAGGGCACGGGTCTCCTATGGGCTTGTGTATCATTATTTCGGGAGCAAGGAGGTCCTCTTCGAAGTCATCGTGGAATCCTGGTGGGGTGCCCTCTATGCCATGATGGACAAAGAGATTTCATCTGCTGCAAACATTCAGGACAAGCTGGTGAACATCATCGAGTTCTTCCTTAATACCTATGGTCAGAAACCCAATCTTATGTCTATCTTTGTCAGCGAGGTTTGCAGAAGCTCGGTTTACCATACCGAAGAAGGTCTCTCGAAATTCCTGAAGTTTTTCAGCCTGTGCGAACAGATTATGGCTCAGGGTCAGGAGAGTGGGTTCTTGGGCAAAGAGATCCCCCCACATCATCTCACCTATATCTTCTATGGAGCCATCGAGACATTTATTTCAGTCATGGTGCTTGGCAAGGAGCCCCTTACCAAGAAACGACAAGAACGTGCCACTAATGCCATCCTCAAGGTCTTCATCGATGGGGCACGGGCGCGTGCGGCATGAAGGCCTGAATGATAACCTCATGACGATTACCCTGTTCCCTGGTGCATCTCACCACAGGTAAGTAGGCATCGGATGCAGGATTCGAAGAACAAGGCAATCATCTGTGCAGCCCTTGCCGGCCCCTTTACCATGAAGCACCAGAATCCTGCTGTGCCTTATACCCCGAAAGAGTTCGCCGATGAGGCAGCAAAGAGTTATGCCGCCGGTGCAGCAATGGTCCATGTGCATGCCCGGGATGATGCCGGCATCCCCACCCATGAGATCGATCGTATCAGGGCCACCCACGATGCCATCAAAGAGAAGACCCCGGAGCTTATAGTGAACTTAAGTTCTGCAGTCGGCGTCGGCAGGAAACCTGAGGATAGGATAGCACAGATACTTGCAATCAAGCCTGCAATGGCATCTCTGAACACCAACACCATGAACTTCAGTATTATTGACAGGAACACAGGAGAGATTATCATTGATGCAATCTTCGAGAACACCTTCACCATGCTGCAGGATTTCGGCAAGGCCCTGGAGGAAAACGGCATAAAACCTGAGATAGAGTGCTATGATATCGGCGGAATTGATAATACCTTGATGATAGCCAAGCAGGGGTTCTTTAGCTCTCCCATGAACTTCAATTTCGTCTGGGGTGTTGCAGGGGGGCAGAGGTTCAGGCCTGAAGCATTCATCACTATGGTTAATGCATTGCCCCACGGGGCAAACTTCACTACGTGCGGTGTTGGGTTGGATCAGTTTCCGGCCATTACCATGAGCTGTCTCATGGGCGGCCATATGAGGGTTGGACTCGAAGACAATATCAGGCTGCCTGATGGCAGCCTTGCCAAAGGCAGCTTTGAGCAGGTTCTGTGGGCTGTGAAGATCGCCTCGTCCCTTGGCAGGGAGCCTGCATCGCCGGAAGAAGCGAGGCGGATCATGGGTATCGTACAGGAATGAGGGCACTGGTCTATGATAATGATTCAACGAACGGGTAAAGACCAGACTGATTTAGGAGGTATTGATGAGGGCGGATGCTCGGTGGATGATAGCTTTTACCTGTTGTATCTTGATCATACCCTTATGCGCACAAGCAAATGTGACTTATACAGTAAAGAGTGGTGACACGCTTGTTAAGATTGCCGCGCAGTATTTCCCTTTGTCCGAATCATATACCAAGGGTGAATTTGTTGATGAGATAAAGAAACTCAATAACATTGGCATCAAAGGAATATCCCCCGGGCAGGTTCTCACCATCCCAGTGGTTAGAACCGAGCCAGTCAAACCGCATAGTGTAAAAAGACCTAAAACCTTTAAGGCGTTGGGGCTCTATGCTAACCAGTGGACAGCGGGCTCTCGCCAGGTCCTTAGCATTTCTGGGCAAATCAAGAAATATGGTGCCAATACCATGGTGTTCGATGCAAAGGAGGTTCAGGGGCTCCCCACCTATAAGAGTGCGGTACAGCAGCAGTATACGGGCCTTTCTTCATATGACTACTCCATCAAAGATATAGCCAAGCTGGTGGACTACCTTCACAAGAAGAACATCCATGTGGTTTCACGCATCTGCATGTTCAAGGATCTACACAACTCAGCAGCCAATCAGAAATGGAGGTTCGACAAGGATTGGGTAAACCCTGCCAATAAGGCCGTGCAGGAATACAATCTCGCCATTATTCGTGAATTGATGGGTTTCGGTGTCGACGAGATCCAGGTCGATTATTTCAGATATCCCACAGACGGGAAGGCCAATACCGGCATCGAGGGCAAGTCGCGGAGCGACGTATTGACGGAATATGCCGCCCGTATTCATGAGTTGACATCATCCAACGGGGTGCTCCTGTCGCTGGATATGTTCGGCATAGTGAACTGGCTGAAAGATGAGGATATCAGGACCCTAGGACAGGATGTACGTAAGCTTAAGGATCATTTCGACATCATCTCGCCCATGTTGTATCCATCTCATTTCCCCAACGGTTTTTCCGGTGAGAAGAACCCTGCAGACAAGCCGTATTACTTTGTAAGCAGAGGGATCATCAGGATGAAGGCCCTCGTAGGCGACCGGGTAACCATCAGACCCTGGCTCCAATCGTTCCCCCTGCGTATCACCATCGGCTACAATCCGGCCTACATCAAGTCCCAAATCAAGGCGGCTGAGGATTCCGGGTCAGTGGGGTGGATGTTGTGGAGTCCCGGCAACCACTACGATGAGGCTTACAGGGCCATGGATGACCTGGCTCGACAGGGAAAGACAAATACCTTGAATACGAGTCAGGCTAAGCAGTAAAGGGTAGTATTTCAGACTGGTTGAATTGCCAGTTTCCCCTTCAATCCGGGTGTCATGATCTGTTCCAGCGTAAGCCTCTGGCTTTCAAATTCATCCGGATCGGTTGTCGGGTTGAATTTAATCATACTGCCGTATGAGAGACTGACCTGCGCAAATGGTTTCGGGAGGAGAAAATTGTCCCAGCTATTAAAATACCATGCCTTGTCGGCATCGGTATAAATGGGCACGATGACCGCATCAGCAGCATGGGCCAGACGGATCAACCCTGCCTTGATCTTTCCTGCAGGTCCTCTCGGTCCATCCACAACATGCCCAGCCAGGTGTGACAATTTGAAACAATCGATTATTCCCTTCAAGGCCTCGGCCCCACCCCGGGAAGAAGATCCAAGCACAGGGTTCCATCCGGTCCGCCTGGCTACACCGGCTATGATCGTCCCATCCGTGCTCTTGGAGATCATGAGGGGCGGGTGGTATTCTTCAAAGATCTTAAAATATCGTATCGCTGTAAAAAACTGCTGGTGCCAGACACAGAGAAGCACGTTTCCGCCCTGTTTCAGGTAATCCATCCATTCGTTCTCATGTGTGATCGTGTAATGGAATGTGGCACTGTAAATGCGGATAAAGCGGTAGAGAAAAGAGAGGAATACTTCTGATGTGATAATATCCTTGGATTTAATCGCCATGAGCCTCCTTAATTTTCATTACATTACCCATTGCTTAAAAAGGATGTGGAAAGAGTTCTTTCATAATGAAAAGGAATTTTACTGGTAAGTATGCCGGGTGTCAATCCGAGAGATCCGCAAGGAGTTGAGGATAAAATGACTCTCAGGTGACTGCAGCGGATATTATCACCTCGACCGTGTGTTCCTGGTGGTCGTCGACAAGGGGGATCGTCTTGTCTTGTTGATCGAGCCCATCTACTTCAACATGCATCTCGCCGGTTACATCGTGTGTTTGCTCTACGATGATGTGATAGACCGTCTCCCGATACCGGTAGTGGACCTTGAATGTCTTCCAACCCTTCACGGGCAGGCACGGGGCAAAACGCAGTTTGTCCACGTCAAGTTTGAGGCCCAGGAGCGATTCCACGATCAGCCGGTACATCCAGGCAGCCGAGCCCGTGTACCACGTCCATCCACCGCGGCCGGTATGCGGGGAAAGCGCATAGACATCGGCAGCGACAACATACGGTTCGACTTTATAGGTGCTGACTTCGTCGGCGGACCTGGCATGATTTATCGGATTGATCATGGCAAGCAGTTCCCAGGCGCGTGGGCGCTCGCCTATCGCGGCGAATGCCATGGTCGCCCAGATTGCCCCATGAGTGTACTGCCCGCCATTCTCCCTCACCCCCGGGACGTATCCTTTTATGTACCCCGGATTCAAATCCGACTTGTCAAGCGGGGGGTACAGGAGTCTGATCAGTGAATGCTCCCTGTCAATGAGTTGCTTATCGAGCGCTTCCATGGCCATGCGTGAGCGCTTTGCATCTCCCGCCCCGGAGAGAACGGACCAGCTTTGTGCAATGGAATCGATAGAGCATTCGGGGTTGCTCGCTGACCCCAGCGGTGTCCCGTCGTCGAAGTATGCGCGGCGATACCACTCGCCGTCCCAGCCGTTCTGCTCGATATTTTCACGTAGCGCCTCTGCCTCCTGAAGGCAGCGTTCGGCAAAGGACAGGTCGAGAGTCTTGCGGGCAACTTCACTGAACTGCATAAGTACATCATACAGGAAAAAGGCCAGCCAGACACTTTCACCTTTGCCGTGTTCGCCCACAAGGTTCATACCGTCATTCCAGTCACCGGAACCGATGAGCGGCAGGCCATGCTCGCCAAAATTGAGGCCTTTGACGATGGCCCGGACACAGTGTTCGTACAGACCGAGGGCCACCCCGGAGTGTGCCGGCAGATCGTAATAGGAGTCTTCGTCCGTGTTTACCGGACGGCCTTCTATGAAGTTGACGGGTTCATCCAGCACACCGGTATCACCGGTGCTCAGAACGTAACGGCAGGTAGCCATAACGAGCCAGAGAAAATCGTCCGAACAATGTGTGCGCACACCCCGGCCAAACGGAGGATGCCACCAATGCTGGACATCTCCCTCCTTAAACTGGTGGGCCGCGCAAAGGAGGAGATGCTCGCGCACGAGGTGCGGCTTCGTGTGGATGAGTGCCATCACATCCTGCAACTGGTCGCGGAAACCGAATGCGCCCCCCGACTGGTAATAACCGCTCCGTGCCCAGAGGCGGCATGCCAAAGTCTGGTACAAAAGCCAGCCGTTGGCCATGATGTTCACAGCCATGTCAGGTGTTTCCACCTGTACTGCACCGTGCGTGTGGTTCCAGTACTGCCAGAGAGTTTCAAGCTCGCCGCGCGCCGCTAAAGAACCACGGAAGCGATGAACCAGGTTAACAGCGTCATCGGCATCTCGCCCTGTGCCAAGCCTGAAGATGATCTCACGTTCCTGGCCGTCTGCGAGCTCAAAGGGAACCAGGATTGCGGCGCAGGGGTCGTAAGCAGCCCCTACTTTGTTGGAAAGCCGCGTCCGCCTTAGGGCAACCGGATTTTTGAGCGTACCGTTGCGCCCGATGAACTCAGCTCGATCGCCGCTTACGGTCCGGGTCACATCGTCCACATCAAAGAAGGCGATCCGGCCGGAGAACTCAGTGTTGTAAGAGTTCCGCGCAAACAACGCGCCGCTGGTCGGGTCGATCTCGGTAATCACATGCATGGCCGATTTCGGCCGCAGGTCTCCGAGCACCCACTCAACGTAACCCGTCACAGAGAGCCGGCGGCTTCGGCCCGACTCGTTTCGCACTTTGAGTACGGTGAACTTGACCGGTGCGTCCAGTGCCACGTAAACCCACACCTCTGAGCGGATACCGCGCTCCGTATGCTCGAAGACGCTGTAGCCGAACCCGTGCCGGGTGACGTAAGGCATGGCCCCTTGGCTGGGCAGCGGCATGGGCGACCAGAAGTGGCCGCGTTCTTCATCACGAAGGTAAAACGCCTCTCCGCTTGAGTCGCCCACGGGATCGTTGTCCCACGGAGTGAGGCGGAACTCGTGGGCATTTTCGCTCCAGGTGTAGGCAAGCCCGCTCTCTGAGATGATGGTCCCAAAGTGAGGATTCGCCAGCACGTTCACCCACGGCGTCGGTGTCACCTGATCTTGCGCTGTCGTAATTACATACTCTTTCCCGTCAGGGGTGAATCCTCCGATCCCGTTGAAGAAGTTCAGATCATGGCGAGGCAACGCCCCTACTGTCTTTGGTTCGGGGCGGTGTGTTCGGGTCGGATTAAGATGCGGTAGGGCTATTTCGACAACGCCTCGTCGGTAGAGCTGTTCCGCCAGGGCCCCCCGGCTGTCGGTGATGATGGCGCGGGCGACCGTCTGGAAGAGAATGCGGTCTTCGCTCGATATCTGTTCGGCGAGCCTTACAAAGATGCCTCCCGGCCGATCCGTCACGTTGACTTCGATGCCTGCGGCAATGAGCCCCATGATCTGGTCGTGCAGAAGTTGCCGGTAACCGGCGTGATCTTCATTCCAGATCACCAGGTCCACGGTCAGTCCTTTTAAACGCCAGTACGCATGGGCCTGGACGAGTTGGCGTACAAGTTCAATATTGGATGGATCTTTGATCTGCAGCAGCACAATGGGCAAATCGCCTGAAATGGCGTAGCCCCAGAGGCCGGATTGCCCGCGATTGTTCTTGATGAGGAGGCTCGGGTCGGCGCGCAGCGATGAATTGGCATAGATTACGGAGCCGGCAAGGCGCCCATAGAGTTGTGCGTCGGCCTCCGTGATATTGAGCTGTTGCAGGATAACCTGAGAGTGTGTCCACGCCAGATCGAAAACGCGATCCGCAAGACGTCGATCCTGATATTTTTCAACAAGGCTCAAGACAGTGTCCCTTGTTTCACCGACACCTAAGACCATATCGATCGTCGCCGATTTTCCCGGATCGAGCATGATCCGGTGCCGGATCGCGACAATCGGATCGAGCACAGAGCCGTCGGTGTCCGAGAGCGCAGCGGATCCCTTCATTGCCTGAGGAATGGCAAGGGTGTTTCCGCGGCCGATGAACCGCACGCGGTCGGTCTCATAGGAAACTTCTCCGGTGTGCGCCCCGTGCACGGCCATCAGGTGAAACATCCACGGCACGGGCTCACCCTTGGAGCGGGGCCGGCGGGTACAGAGGATCGCCCGCTGCGGGCGGAGGATCTCGGTCTGGACAAAGAGGTTGCTGAATGCCGGATGCAATGCATCTGAGGCAGGCGATGCGAGAACGACTTCCGCGTAACTCGTCACCTCGATCGCTCTGCGCCTGCGAGAACGGTTGGTGATGCGGATTCGGCGCAACTCGATATCATCCTCCGGCGAGACAGCAATCTCGGTATGCATGTCGATATCATTGTCGCGGCGGCGGAACTCCGCACGACCCTCTGAAAAAATCACCTCATAGAGCTTCGGTTGTTTCAGCGTCGGCTGGTAGGTATTTGACCAGAACTCAGAGCTTTCCATATCATGGATGTAACAGAATGTTCCCCAGTTATCGCTGGTAGTGTCTTCGCGCCATCGTGTAACGGCGATGTCTTTCCAGCGGCTGTAGCCGCCTCCCGAATTCGTGACCATAATGTGGTATCTGCGGTTCGATAACAACTGAACTTCAGGAAAGAGTGTGTCCGGGCCGCTCAAGACACGTACCGGAGTCTCCAGGCCACCGGGAGTCGTGCGTAAATCTAAGAGTTCTGTGGTGTGCGAATAGAACGCCATGGCCTTGGGAACACGCTCCTGAAGCAAAAGTGTTGTCGAGCGGAAAAGCGGATCAGACTCGAATCGTTGCTGCATCGGACGGTCCAGGAGGATATAGGCCAGGGCCAGGAGGCTCATGCCCTGGTGATGTGCCATGAAGGACCGGACCACGGCGTTAGCTTGCCCGCGCGTCTGACGTGAATGCGTGTAGTCGATTGCTTCAAAAAGGCCGAATCTTCCCGCAAACCCCTGCCCGACGAGTCGCTGCAGATTCAGGCATGCCGCCTCAGGCGCCACCATCAGCGCCAGCGCCGAGGCATACGGTGCAATGACAAGATCCTCAGCCAATCCGCGCTTGAGCCCCAGGCCGGGTACGCCGAATGCGCGGTACTGGTAGTTAAGATGAACGTCGACCATGTTGTATCCGGATTCCGAAATACCCCACGGGACCCCGCGGTGCATCCCATACTCGATCTGTCTCTCTACAGCCGCCTTGTAGGTCCGGTCGAGCAGGGTGTTTTCGTATGTCGGCATTACCAGCAGCGGCATGAGGTACTCGAACATCGAGCCGTCCCAAGAGAGAAGAGCCGGATCTCCACCGACATTTGTGAGAAGGCGTCCCAGGGCGAACCAGGACTCCTGAGGCAGTTGTCCCTGAGCAATCGCCACGAAACTTGACAATCGTGCCTCCGAAGCCAGCAGGTCGTAGAAACTCGAATCACGCCGGTCCTCCCCAACGTTATACCCGATCGAGAGCAGATGACGCGCCTTGTCGTACAGGAAGCCATACTCCATGTGTGCCAGTTCGTTTAATTGCCGGCTAAGCCCTTCGATAGCCGCTATTCTCTCTCGGGCGCGCCTGCTTGCTTCACTGATGAGATCTCTAAGCTTAACAAGCCAAAGGGTTTCCTCGGGCATCGCGTACGCCTCTTGTGGGTGGATGATTGCCAGCAGCGAATCCTTATCGAGCCTTGCCAGTTCAAAGAGCGTTGGGATTTCTCCCATGACCTTGAAATCACTGAGCCTGTCAGGAGGGGCGGGAATCGTTGTCCACGGGGCGAGAAACGTCAGCTCATCCAACGCGCTGCGGCATTGCCGGGCCATGGCTTTCCCCCACCACTTCGCTTCGCTCTCAGGGCTCTCACCCATGGAGCGGACCAGATCCTCGGCGGACGTCGTCAGCCTCTCGATGCAGAGCCGTACCGCTGGAAGCGTAGTCGGCCGGGAGAGGGTTGCAGAGGCCAGATCATTCTGAAACCCTGTGAGCGTGGCTGAAGCGTCTGGCCCTGCAGCCTCCAAGAAGACCCCGAGTATGTCGCTTAACCCCTCAAACAACCGCGGACTCACTATTTTGTGATCGGGAAGTGCGAGCAGGCCTGAGCGCAATGTCAGCAGGTGAGCCCCTAGGTTCCCGCTGTCCACCGACGAGATGTACAGAGGCGGCAGCGGCTTCAAGGACTGCGTGTCATACCAGTTGTAGAAGTGGCCAAGGTAGCGTTCCAAGGCTTCCATTGTCTGGATTGCGTTCGCTGTGCGCTCGAGGACTTGTCCGACAGGGATATAGCCGAAGTCGTATGCGGATAGGTTCGCAAGAAGTGAAAGGCCCATGTTGGTCGGCGATGTGCGATGTGCAACCGGAGCAGGGTGATTCTCCTGATAACTGTCAGGCGGCAGCCAATTATCCTCCGGGCCGACGAATGTTTCGAAAAATGCCCAGGTCTTTCGGGAGATCTTCCTCAGAAAGATGGTCTGATCGGCGCTCAGATGTGCTTCCGGGCGAGCGAACGGCCGGCTGATCCACCACGCGATAGCCGGCGAGGCAAACCAGAGGCCCAGTATGGGCCAGGCATAAATCAATGATGACGGTCTAGAAAAAGCGAGCTGGATAATTGCGGCAAAGGCAATACAAGGGGCGAACCACATGGTCCGGCACGAGCCGATAAGGTTTGTGCGGCTATCCGGGTTGCCCGAAGGATTCCATTCGAGCAGCCGTTTGCGGGTGATCAGCAAACGCCATGTGGTTTGTATAATCGCATCCAGACTGAAGAACGCCTCATAGGGAAGGCAGGTCAGCGTGAATATCGCCTGGGTGAAGTTCCGGCCGGCTGAACGTACTGAGGCTGAGAGGTGCTGGCCCAGCAGCACATCTTGCGGCTTCCGGCACATTTCAAGAACCGATACAAGCATGGGCTGAACCAGGAGGATCCCGATCACCGAGACTGTCCAGAGCCAGGCTGGTGACAAGACGGTCCAGGAAAGCAGCAACAGCAGGGTCAATGCCAGAGGCACGAGACTGCGACGCAGGTTGTCAAAGATCTTCCATTGGGACAGCCCCGATAGCGGATTCTTCTCACGATGCCCGTCTTGAACCGGAACACGGGACAACAGCCAGCGCGCAATCTGCCAATCGCCCCGGATCCACCGATACCGGCGATTCACGTCCGCGCTGTAGCGAGATGGATATTCCTCGTACAGCAGTACATCAGATAGTAGCCCGGAGCGAACATAGCACCCTTCCACAAGGTCGTGGCTGAGGATTTTGTTCTCGGGAAAGCGCCCATAAAGGGCCAGCTCAAACGCATCGACATCATAGATTCCCTTGCCGATGAACGAACCTTCACCGAATACATCCTGATAAATATCGGATACGACGCGGGTATACGGATCAATGCCCGGATCACTTCCATACAGCCTGGCATACCACGATCGGTTCGTGCCCGGTAGGCTCACGGCCACGCGCGGCTGCAGGATGCCATACCCTTCGCTGACCCGCTGCATTTTTTTGTCATAGAGCGCTCTGTTCAGCGGATGAGCCATGGCTGCCACAAACTGCCGCGCCGAGTCGCGCGGGAGCCCTGTATCCGTGTCCAGGGTAATCACGTACTTAACATCCAATAATTGGGCCGTCTTCCCGACAACGAGCGAGAAGTGATCCCCTGGGTTGCCCCGCAGAAGCAAATTCAGTTCCGCAAGCTTCCCCCGCTTACGCTCGTAGCCCATCCAGATCCGTTCACCTGGATTCCATCGGCGCGGTCGATGGAAAAGGAAGAACATATCGCCATGAGCATCCCGGTACTTTTCATTCAGCTCCTCGATCCTCTTCCGGGCAAGTTGTAACAGAGTTTCGTCCTCAGGCATCGTTTCCTCGCGGGCGTCGGTGAAATCAGTCAGCAAACCGAAGTGCAGGTTATCGTCACGATTTGCCAGGAACCGAACTTCGAGCGCTTCGACCAGATTCTCAATGTTCTGGGCGCCCGTAAGCATCGTCGGGATCACCACCAGGGTGTGTGATCCCACCGGAATTCCTTCGGAGAAGTCCATGCGCGGCAGCGGATGCGGCGTCACCAGCAACGTCGCAAGCCAGTTCACCAGCGCCCCCGCCAGATGACTGGTGCACAAAACCAGGAGGATAACGATCAGCGTGAGGAGCCGGCCATGAATCCCACCGGCATGAGCCTTTGCCAGAAGGCTCCCGGTAAAGATCGCGGTTATCAGCGTGATCGCGCCTATATAGAGAAGCAAAGGGAATTGGCTGCTCGTTCTTCGAAACATGTCAGCTGTGGATATGCGCATCTCAGCCATTCGTTCGAGCTGCGGCAAACCCTTGTCGATCAGGTAGAACCCGACATGTGCCGATCGATCGCCGCCGCCTTTGCTGTCAGCACCATTTTGTGCCAGCCGGATCGCACGCCTTGCAACCTCTTCTTCGGAATTCAGGCTGTTCTTCGCTATCTTCTCAACTACGTGACGGTATCGATCACGGGTGGCAAAATCCATCTTGGGGTAGACACCGGAAGGATCCTCACGCAGTATCTGCTCAACAAAGCTCCTCGTTTCGACAAACTCCTGCCAGTCAATCGCCCCCAAGAGCCGGAGACTGCCAATACTGTTGCTGATGGAGACCTGGTCGGCGGCCTGTTGCTGGGTCTCCGACTGAACCAGCTGCTCAATGGTCAGACCGGACTCAAAGAGCCACTGCTCGATCCAGGTGAGCGGCAACGACAGAGCATGGCCCTGACCCTGCAGACGGCGCGTAAGTTCTGCAACAAATGAGCTCGACAGGGATGGGTTTGAACGCGCCATGTCCGCGATCACCATGATCAGGCTCTTCGGGTCCTTCAGGGCGACCTCTGTCATCTGGTCCGCCCATGAGTCGGCCAGGTTCCGATCGAGCCTGTCAGCGGCAACCCGAGCCCCAACGCGCCGGAGATTCTCGATCAGTGCCAGGCGCAGCATGATGGGTATTGCCCACAATTCGCCCAACTTCAGCGCTGTGACCTGCTGATAGGCTGCAATGAAACTGCTTAAGCTTCCCTGATCCACCCGTCCATCGCCGTGTGAGATCGTCTCCAGGGCGATGTCATACACGCGCGGAAGCCCAGCAGATGGGCCGCTCAATAAGCGCGGCAATTCCCGGCTGTAACCCTTAGGCAAGTGCTTTTTGGCTGTGCGAATCTGCTCTTTTATCAGGTAGAAATTATCAAGCAGCCATTCCCCGGCCGGCACAATCCGGCGATTCGCCTTAACTGCCGAAGTCAGCAGGCTGCAGGTTTCAACCAGGACACCTTCATTTTCGGTCAGTCTCACCAGAAGCTGTTCCGGAGCGCGTTTCATCATCAACGTATGCGAGTCGGCAAGCGCCCTTCCATGCTGCCTCATCTGGTCACGGCTGAGCAGTTCCGACCGCAACGGCGGCTCGACAAGAGTTTGCTTTTTTGCAAATTTTACTTTGAGGAGTGACCTCATAGAAAGCAGGGACTTACGAATCGTAATTTTGGCAACATTCACTCTTGAGGTCTCCTTCTGACCTACCTCATGTTCATGGCTGCATTCATCACTGAAACCCTTCATTTATCTTAGCTTCAAGGATGAACGAATCAAGGACACAGGTCCGTTTCATCGTTTCTTTGAATTGATCTCTCGGGAAGGCCATGAAAATTAGGTCGATAGAGTTAGCCTTCGTCTCTTGTATACGCTCTATGCCCACGGATAACATCACTATTTTATATTATCCGATGTTAAGCTGGATTATCTCAGGAAGACATAGTATGTTTTTTCTATTGGAATGGTTCTGCATTGTTGACTTTCCCTCCCGGAAACCGCGTGAAGGCCGCAAAAGTTTAATCATTATTAACCCACATCAATCTAATATTACTTAGTTTAATATTTCACTTTAACAAGGGTTACGGGCCCTTGGAATGAGGTTATTCATGACAAAGAAAGCAAGAGAAACCCTGATTCCGGAAGAATGCATGGCCAAGATCTTTGAACTGAGCGGCGCAAAGTTCGAACCTGATGTTGCTGCTGATCTCTGGCCTAAAATAATGAAACATAAATGGCTCCTCTCGGAAAAAGTCGGCCGGGAGGTGGGGATACGGATTGCCTGCATCGATTTTTTAGAGAATATGGAAAAAGTCTCGCCTTAGTACTATGCCAGATATCGAAGAGTGTGCTCATAATAGCTCCTTCCTTTTGTTTGTCGCAGAATAAAAGGATAGAGTATTCTCTTCATTATTTCAAATAGTTATCCTGCTTATTGCAATATTATCGTTAACTATGAGTTTTGCAATTGGCTCATTTGAATTGGAAATCGATTAACTGTACGTCTATTGGTAGGTAAAGCATATCCCTGGAGTTTGGACGGTAAGATTCTAAAAGGTGGACATTCCTCAAGACAACCATACAGAGCTACTCCCCAAACTCAACCACGCATTTCTAGCAGCAGGATGGGCAGAAGTGGCAACGCATGGTCGATGAAAGTCTCAGCGCAGGCTTGTCGTTACTTTGGCGCTGGTACCGAACCGTTGTAAAACACTTCACAGTTTAGGCCGGTGAAGAGGTCCCTGGCCTGCTTGAAGAGATTAAGGGCCGGTCCTGCGAGGGACATTAGGACGCTTGGCTTCTCCACCACCGGTTTCCGGAAAGGGCCGTGGATTTTCTGCTGCACCCTGGCGCATCCCCGGGCGTCGATCAGCGCTATGGTTATGTCATCGTAACGTTCGTTGACGAAATTGATTCTTCCTTTGAGAGCGATCCGGTTCTGTTTGGTCGCCATGGCCACGTCCTTGGCCTGGGCTATGCCGCGCTCGACCTTCCAGTCGGAGAAGAGCTTCCCGATGCTGCTGCTACCTCCCGATCCCTGGAAGATGCTCGCGAAGTTGTACCCCTTCGTGACTGCAAGGCCAAGTGGACCGGCAAAAAAGAAGGCGCCAGCATCCACGAGGTTGAAGTTTTGACTGGACTCAAACCGGGCAAACTCCCGGTCGAGGTCATAGCCGTAGAGCATGAGATTCTCGCCGCGCAAGGAGACCTCTCCTCCAGCAGTCTGCGTTAACTCCTTTGCTGTATTCCCCCGCATCGACAGGCTTGCAGAGAAGTCCATCGATCCTTCTGCGGACTTTTTTGAGGAAAGGGTTTTGAGGTACTCCTCGATCCGGAACTTTGACAGGGATGAGCGGACGGAATAATGGGGAACGGGATCAGAAAAATCTACCCCGATGCTCCCTGACCCTTGTCCGCCGAAGAGGCGCATCGTGACCGGATTGAGAGTGAAGATGCCATCCTTGCCCCTGCAGGTAAACTTCACATCGGAAAACATGAGGTCTTTCGTCCGGATCTCTTGGCAAGTGAATTCTGCGGTGAAGGAAAGATTCTTCAAAAGCTCCGTGCTCTTCCCTCCTACAATCCGTAAGCTACGCATGTCCAGGTTGAAGTTTCCCACCTCGAATCCTTTCCCGGATTGTTCGTCCCCATAGAGGAAAGCCCCGTCGGAGAGGGAAATATTATCGAGGACCAGGGCGAGGAAGGTCCCTTTGGTTCCGTTCCGATTTTCGAAATTGAACATGCCATCGCGGTCCCGCTTAATGGAGATCCTGGGGCGCTGCAGCCCGATCTTCGTGATCCGGACTTCCTTGTGGAGCAGAGGGAGGTAAGCGATGTCAAGGCTGGCTTCCTTCACAGAAGCTATGTCCTTCTCCCGATTCCGGATGTGCACATCATCAAGCCTGACATGCAAGCCCGGAAAGAAAGCGATTCCCAGTCGGCCGCTAACGCGGACTTCTACCCCCAAGGCTTCGGAGGTGGCCCTTTCCAACCGGGGTTTGTAGACACTAGTGTCAACAAAAAAATATAGGACAACAGAGATGAGGATGAGCAGCCCAATGAGCCCGACGATGGCGAAGAGGAAGATTTTCAATGATTTTGACATCCATGCTCCTGTTTCTTGAATCTACTATCCCTTCTCCCTGAGCCCTTGTAATAGGAACAGTTCGCACTGCTGCGACGTAGCGGCTTTAAGGATTCAATCGTTGATAAAATACTTTTATTCACTACTTCCGCCTCAAGGGATCTCCAACACTCAGAAGAAAGGGAATGATGTTTTTTTCCTATTATTACACGTTCATTCCTCGGGGTGAAATGTTTTCATGGGTGATTACTGCAGAGACTGGTGAAAAAATGTTTTCTATAGCCAAGATAATGATAAATTGTCTCTAACCCGAACTATCCGAAACCCTGCACGATTACGTGACCAAGTCATTCCCCGGTGGGCATACCATCTTGGATATTGAGAAGGGATCCAATGGATCCAACGGTACATAATTATCAACATTGAAATGATGTTAACCAAATGGCTTGATAAATCCCTTTGCGCATTATGAGAAAGTACGCTATAGTATCTAAGTTGCTCTTGTTATGCATATGATGAAGGTTATCCTGCCAATTATTCTTGCCGCATGCACTGTTCCTGCTTCGGGCAATGCATCTGAGAGGTCTGTGCCGTCAAGCGCTGAAGTGAAAACCATATCTGTGGGCTTCAATGATGAGACTATCAAAGGCTTCTGCCTGTTCATTGACGCCCGCTCGGGCGAAGAAAAGGCTACCGATGTAGAGCGGGGTTATCCCGCAGGGCCGGTCATTGTTTTCTTCCAGGGACATGCCCAGAGACCCGATGATGCATATGAGTTTACCAGCAGACTTGCCCTCTTAAGCAGATCCGGCATGGTGATCATACCCGTATGCGATACTCCATATGGCGCCGAGTCATCTTTCCATGGCGACAAGGGTAAGGAAGTCATCCTTATGGAGATGGTACGCTTCATGCTCGCACGTGAATGCATGAGCGTAAGAGGGTTCGTGCCGGTCACCAGCATGCCTGTGGCTGTCAACGGTTTGAACATGGCCCCTGAAGATGACAACACAGGCGCCCAGATCGTATCAATCGGGTGGTCCCATGGTGGTATTCTGGCGCGGCGCTTCGCCCATGCCTATCCCTCATCGGTTTGTTCCCTGGGACAGGTCTGTCCTGCCGGATACGAACACTGGGGTCCCTGGGGCCTCACCGGAAGGTTTGCCCTTGAAAGTGTAAGGATAACCATGAAGATGAGCGGCCATACCAGGCAGACTTTTGGGGTTGCCTGGGGATTCACTAAGGGATTTACCGGTGATTTTTTCCGGTCTATCACTGCCGCAGCCGTCAACCTCCATCCAGGCAAGCTCTTGCGTATTTTCAAGGATATCCGCGATTGCAGCATATATTGCGACAGTACCACATTTGCGGTACACCATCTTGAACACATCGCAGTAATTTTTGGTCGTGATGATTCCTGCATGAGTCCCCAGCGGCAGCTTGGCATCAAAGACCCGGATAACGTCACCGAAGATGATCTGAAACGCTTCAGCCGGACCTTCTATTCAGACATCAAAGATACTCCCGGCTGTCTCACCTTAAGGGTGCTGCCCGGCACGCACCTGGCCCCGGTAATTTATAATGAACTGTATTCCAAAACAATCCTGGCCGACCTTGGAGAACTGGCCGGGAAGTGAGAGGAATTAAGGTAAACGAAAATTAAACCGCCCCGTTACAGGGGGGGAGTGATTAAGTTGGATAAAAACTGCTTGTAAGAAATGGACGTTTAAAAAAATTACCACGGGCTGATAACCGCATTCTTAGGGTGCGCCGCCACGCAAAAACAAGAAAGCACCGGCCAGTATGTCGATGACTCGGTAATAACAACCAAGGTAAAAGCCGCAATCTTTGATGAAGCAACACTGAATCGCTCCAGATCAATGTAAAGACTTATCAAGGGGTGGTCCAATTAAGCGGTTTTGTTGATTCCGATCAGAGTGTGAAAAAGGCAGGAGAGATTGCCGACAGCATTGAGGGTGTCAAATCGGTGAAAAACGACCTGATTGTAAAATAGGTGCGTCACCTCAGATAATATTCGATCCACTCAAGCGGTTTTTATCGATTCTGCCAAACAGTAAGCCGGCAGTGGTAACACTACCGGTTGTGCTCTCAAACAGGAGAGGCTAATAACATGCTATGGACAATCTGTGTGGTCCTGATCGTGCTTTGGCTGTTAGGGGTTGTTTCATCACACACAATGGGCGGCCTTATCCATATTCTGCTGGTAATTGCTATCATAATAGTGCTGGTATGCATTATTCAAGGGCGGAATCCTCTATAGGCTGAACCTTCGACGAATACAGCACTATACATAAACAACCCTGTTTCCAAAAGAGCAAAAGGTGAAATATGACCTTCGAAGCATTTCTATCCTGAAATGGTTTGCTATGTTTCTCGCCATGTTTGTTCTGTTAACGATCCTGAATAGCCTTATGCATGCTGCCTTATGGAGGTGGTTTGTTGCCCGGCTTCGATAGTGACAGCAATTATTTGCGAAAATAATGCATGCTAATGGATAATAAAAAACGAGACTCCGAAGCCCTCAAAGAAATATCCGGGCCTGTTCATGCCGAGAAAGGTGGACCTGCCATGAGTTTCAATGGTCAGATCATCCTTTCATGTATTGGATAGGCTCAGATTTTCACCGTTAGACTTATTATGTATTCGAGAATAAGCTCATCTTTAAATGTTTGATTGAACCCATGTCAAGGAAAGTCAAAACAACAAATCTCAGGTAGTAACAATTGCATTGGGAACGGATTCATATTTTCATAGATAACTGCAATTTCATACCGTTTTCACAATTCCCATAAACCTATGATCTCGTGATGGGATCTATGATAAGATCAGGCCAGGTAGGTGTGATAACTGGCCTGTAAACAGCATGATATTTCTATAATGTAAAAGCTCAAAGAATGTAAAACTGAGGAATAACAACCATGGGTATCGAGACATACATCACCCATTACGGATATATAATTATTCTGCTGGGCACCTTCTTTGAAGGTGAGACCGTGCTGGTATTGGCTGGATTCTTGGCCCACAGTGGTTACCTCGCATTTTTTCTTGTTGTTCTGTTTGGATTCGCAGGTACGTTTGCCGGTGACCAGCTCTATTTTTTCATGGGCAGGAAAAAGGGAATGGCCTATCTCGATGATCACCAGTCCTTGAAGGCAAAATCTGGCCGTGCCCTTGAACTGATGCATAGGCACAAGACCCTGATAATCATTGCCTTCAGATTCATCTACGGTATCCGTACCGTTACCCCATTCCTCATCGGCGCAAGCGGCATTTCCCCATGGAGATTTTTGTTGTTCAATTCTTTGGGCGGATTAACTTGGGCCTTGGCAATAACCAGCTTGGGCTATGTGTTTGGACATGCAGCCGAGTTTCTTCTTCATGACATCAAACGGTATGAATTCATTATAATGGGAGCCATCATACTGGCAGGCCTGGTGATCTGGATGCTTTATTTCATTGCAGGAAAAAGGGGGAAGAGTTGAACAGAGACGATTTTCTCATACCGTTGATTCCTGTTTAACTGATAATCCTTGAATTCCTGGGCATTTAAACTGTATAAGTCAGTAGGCATCTATTCT
>CAWKAM010000004.1:0-34540 GCA_963847605.1 uncultured delta proteobacterium
CCAAACTCCGTGCCTGAAGGGTGGATTCGTGGAGTTGTTTTGGGCCCTCCTTCAAGAACGGCAGGCTGTTGTCATTCCATTTCATGCTGTGCTGCACAGGATAAGACTGTATTTTACCAGGAAGAGAGGGAAATTGTCAAAGAAAAGGGGTTCGGGGCAGGATCTGCAGTTACGTCGTCGCCTTTTGTGAGACTGTCGCATAAGGGTGTTTTTCTTGTCGTCCCCGCGAAAGCTTAGGACCCAGGAAATCGTCGGGGATTCCTCGAAAATCACGCTTGATTTGTCCTGAAAAATTCTGCATATATTAGTATTGTAATACAATAATACATGATGCATTGGAGGTTTCTGCCATGATGGACACCCCCCTTCTGCTCAGGACGTTTCTGATGAGGACTGCCCGGTATTTCCCCAAAAAAGAGGTCGTCTCGGTATTTCCCGAGGGCGTGCACCGGTACACCTATGGGGACTACTACAAGAGGGTGTGCCAGCTCGCCCATGCCCTGAAGTCGCTGGGTATCAAGAGAGGGGACAAGGTCGCGAGCATGGCCTTGAACGACCACCGGCACCTGGAACTCTACTTCGGCGTGCCGTGCACCGGGGCTGTATTGCACACGGTGAACTTCAGGCTCCCGCAGAACCACCTGGTCTATATCATCAACCATGCGGAGGACCAGGTCATCTTTGTGGACGAAGACCTCCTCATGTTCGTAGAGATGGTGAAAGACCAGCTCAAGAAAGTCAGGCATGTCGTGGTGCTCTCGCATACGGGCAAGAAACCGGCTTCTTCCATAGAGAACCTCATCATGTACGATGAGCTCATCGCCCGGTTCCCCGAGGAGTACGACTTCCCGGCCGACCTCTCCGAGTGGGACCCGGCCATGATCTGCTACACATCGGCCACTACGGGCGACCCCAAGGGCGTCGTGTATTCCCACCGGGCCATCATCCTCCACACGTACGCCGTGGCCATAACCTTCGGCGCAAGCGAGGCGGACTGCATCCTGCACATCGTGCCCATGTTCCATGCCAATGCCTGGTGCGCGCCCTTTGCCGCGGTGGGAGCCGGCTGCAAGCAGGTCCTTCCCGGCAGGGAGGTGATCAACATGGAGAAGCTCTGCAGGACAATAGCCCAGGAGAAGGTAACCTTCACCGCGGGCGTGCCCACCATCTGGATGCTCCTGTTCGACTATTTGGAAAAGGGCGGGTGGCACGACTTTTCATCGCTCAGGACCATTGCCAGCGGCGGCTCGGCCATCCCCAGGCAGCTCATGATAGACTTAAACGAGAAGTACAACTTCCCCATCAAGCAGGCCTACGGCTCCACCGAGACCACGCCCTTGGCCACTGCGGCCATACCCAAGAGCTACATGCAGGACTGGCCGGCGGACAAGCTCTACGACATCAAGACGAGCGCGGGGCTCATTGCGATCGGCCTGGAAATGAAAGTCGTGGGCGACTCCGGAGCCGAAGTGAAGATGGACGGCAAGGAGTGGGGCGAGATCTGCCTGAGGGGACCGTGGATCGCGAACGAATATTATAAGGACCCGGAGCGCTCAAAGGAGACATTCTACGACGGGTGGTATCACACCGGCGACATCGGCACCATCGACGAGGAGGGCTATGTCCGGCTCGTGGACCGCAAGAAGGACCTGGTCAAGAGCGCTGGCGAATGGATCTCATCGGTGGACCTCGAGAACCTGATCATGGCCCATCCCAAGGTGATGGAGGCCGCCATCATCGGCGTGCCGCACCCCAAATGGCAGGAGCGACCGCTGGCCTGTGTCGTTCCCACACCAGGACAGAGCGTGTCCGCCGACGAGCTCAAGGACTTCCTCAAGGATAAGGTCAAGGCCGCCTATTGGATACCCGACGAGATCATCTTCTTAAAAGAGATCCCGAAGACCAGCGTGGGCAAATTCAACAAACGCGAGCTTCGCAAGCTCTATGCAGACGGTCAGCTGAAATCGCTGTAAATTGAACTTGTAAAGGGAGGATGCCATGTCATTGCTGAACAAGTACTATACCGAGGAACATCAGATCTTCCGGGAATCGGTGAGGCGGTATTTCGAAAAGGAGGTCACCCCGAAAGCGGACCAATGGGAAAAGGATGGAATCGTCCCGAAGGAGGCCTGGAAGAAATTCGCGGCACAGGGATTCCTCTGTCCATGGCTGCCGGAGGAATACGGCGGCTCCGGGGTCGACTTCCTCTATTCCTTTATCCTGACCGAGGAGCTTGCACGGACCCGCTGCGGGGGCTTTTTCTTCCCGCTCCATTCGGACATCGTCGTACCGTACATCTTCACCTACGGGACTGATGAACAGAAGAAGAAATGGCTGCCGGGCTGCGTCACGGCCGATATAATCACGGCCATCGCCATGACCGAACCGGGCACCGGCTCCGACCTGGCGGCCATCCGCACCACAGCGATAAAGGATGGTGATTCATACATTATCAACGGCCAGAAGACCTTCATAAGTAACGGCATCAACTGCGACCTGGTCGTCGTAGCCGCCCGGACCAACGTGAATGCCGCCAGCCCCTACGAGGGCATGTCGCTCATCGTGGTGGAGGACGGCACGCCGGGTTTTGAAAAGGGCAGGAAGCTCGATAAGATCGGGCTGCATTCCCAGGACACCCTGGAAATGGCCTTTGTGGACTGCCGTGTCCCTGCTTCAAACCTGCTGGGACACGAGGGCCACGGGTTCTACTGCCTCATGGACAAGCTCCAGCAGGAACGCCTCGTGTGTGCCATGGGCTCCCAGGTGGGGGCGGAAGAGGCGCTGCGGCTCACCATCGAGTTTACCAAAACCCGGGAGGCCTTCGGCAGGCCCATCAGCCGCTTCCAGTACATCTCCTTCGAACTCGCCAAGATGGCGACCGAAGTGGAGGTCGGCAGGGCATTTGTAGAGAGCCTTCTCATCGATCATCTTGAAGGCAGGAAGGATGTCAAGAAGGCATCCATGGCCAAGTACTGGGTCTGCGAGATGCTCAACCGCGTGGTCGCACAATGCGTCCAGTTCCACGGCGGCTACGGGTACATGGAAGAATACCCCATAGCCCGCATGTTCCGGGATGCACGGGTCCAGACCATCTATGCAGGCACGTCCGAGATCATGCTGCTCATCATATCAAGGCAGCTCGGTCTCTAAAAGGGGAAGAAGTTCCACGAGCCGTAATGGGAATCTCCTTATAACCCTTCAAACAAGGGCCGCCGTGACGGGCAAGACTGTCACGGCGGCCCTTAAACAGGAGGGTAAAGAATTAGGAGACCGATAAAGCCTTTTTTAATGATCGTTTCAGATAATCGATATGTTCCACGGTAGCCGATTGTGCAGCCTCGGCATCCCGCTTCTCAATGGCCCGGAAGAGACAGTGGAGCTGCCTGACAATGGTGCGCGAGCTTCCCTCTATGGTTGAGAGCTTTTTCCTGCTGTAGGGCAACGCGCCTATGAGAAGGGAGTTCATGGACTTGCGGATATGCATGAAAATGGAATTCTTTGTTGATTCCATCAGGGCATTGAAGAATTCGATGTAGAGTCTGCCCCCTTCTTTCACATCGTGGAGCACTGCGTCTTCCCCGACCTCAAGTACCCGCGCGAAAATCCTCTTGAGCCTTGCGAGGTCTTTCGCCGTGGCATTCAGGCATGCCAGGCGCGCCGCCTCGGAGTCGAGGATCCTGCGCACGCATAAGAGCTCCCAGATCTTCTCCTGGTCCACCAGCAGGAGGTCCTCGATGGAGGTCTTCGCCGTATCGGCGGGTGATCTGACGAACTTGCCTTTCCGGTGCCGGGACTCGACATATCCCTTGGCCTCCAGCAGCTTCATGGCCTCCCGCAGCGAGATCCTGCTGATGCGGAAGCGTTCGGTCATCTCGTGCTCTGAAGGGAGCCTGTCTCCGGGCTTGAGCTTGCCCCGGCTGATGAGGTCGATGATCTGGTCGGCCACCAGTGTAGGTATTACCGGCGACTTCCGGATGGGTGAGATGAATTTTCCTTTTGCCTCCATAGCCATTCCAAATATATTAATATATGATGAACATACTATTATACAAGATGAGATAACAATCAAGATCATTCATGAACATTGCATATTAAACTGAAATAAGATATTTTCTTCAAGCGGAGGACAAAATGAATCTCAAGGTAGTTCTCGAACCAAGTGATGAGGGTGGTTATACGGCGTTTGTTCCTTCCTTACCCGGTTGTATAAGCGAAGGTGACACCAAAGAAGAGGCTCTCAAAAATATTCGAGAAGCAATTGAACTGTATCTTGAAGAAGTTGAAGACGATTCAGTTATCGGCCCAAAAGCAGAAGTAGTCAAAGTCGCAGTATGACAAAGATACCCAGTGTATCTTACCAGGATTTTCTTAAGTTTTTATAACGCAAGCCAACAACGCGCTCCACCGGACATAGCAGAGCCGCGCCGGTGAGCTTCGTCGATGGCCGGCAGGACACTCGAGCGCCGTACATGGGGAACTAAATGCTGAAGATACTATCTGTATGTGGAATATGATGAACAAGAGAAGAGAAAAAAACGGTATCGTGAGAATTTTACTGCCTCTGGTTTTGGGGGTGTTTGCCTTCACAGTTTGGGCATTCGCATCTGACCAGGGAAGAGTAGGCCCATCTTCTGTTGGAAGTACCGGGACGACCCGAACACGCGCTGAAAGCTCCGGAGCACTCGATGTGACTAAGGCCGTGGGCGGTTCAGGGCCTGTTTTTGTCTCTGACTATTTTTCATTTGCCGGTGCCGATGAAAAAGGTCATGTGGCCTTTGCAATCGACAATGATCGAGCAAGGCGGGGCCGGAAATTTAGTGCCGATGCACATTGCGTATTGCACGACGAGCATGCAGGGTGGATCACAATATCGGGCGCGGGTGACTATGAGAACAAGAAGAAGGACTTGCTCCGCATCCCCGATTCACCCTATTTCCGGTTCTCGGGTGAGGTTAAAAACGGCATAACGCTCGATAGTCCCTACAATCAATTGAAGTTGGTTATTGATCCGATGAATGAGCGGGTCTCCCGGATCACCGGCGAAGTGATCTATTCCATGGGCTCGACATCGGCGACACTGACATGGAGAGACCGGGTGATCCACGGCCGGGTGATTTACGAATATATATTCATGAAGAACCTGTCCCCCTGGTACTCCTCCTTTTCCGGTCTGTTCTATAACGACTTCCAGGGATTGTATCTGACAACGAGTGACGGGGATGATTTTTATCTGAACACCTCAAAAGGTAGGGCCTGGTCAAAGACCATAGAGCAGGTCTTGGGATTCCAGGTTTTGGACCAGCGCCTCGAACTATTGGAAGACCTGCGGATCGAGGTGCCTGAAAGAGGGTATGCCTTAGGCTTCTACCGCTGGCCCAGGAGCTGGCGTGTTTCGTGGCAAGGCAACAAGGGTGCCGGATCGCTTGTACTCAAGGTTGTCGACCGCAAAACAGTGACAAACTGGCTGATCGGTGGCTTTGCCATGGGCGTGGTAACCGGCGAGATATCCTATGGAGGGAAAATCCGGCCGGTCTATGGGTTGGCAGAGCTTATCAGGTGATATTTTGATTATAGATAAGGAATGAGAGTAATGCAGGATGACAAACCCCGTTGCGCATGGATGCGGGACGACCCGCTCATGCTGGCGTACCACGATAACGAATGGGGGGTACCCGTGCATGAGGACAGGAAATGGTTTGAGTTCCTCGTACTCGACGCGTTCCAGGCCGGTCTCTCATGGAGGACGGTGCTCCACAAGCGGGAGGCGTTCGGAAAGGTCTTTCATGGCTTTGACCCGGCCAAGGCCGCCCATATGTCCGATGCCGAGATAGAAGCGGCATGCCGAAATCAATCCATAATCAGGAACCGGCAGAAGATCCGAGCAACCCTCAGCAATGCAAGGGCCTTTCTGGCATTACAAAAAAAGTACGGCACATTCGATACTTTCATATGGTCTTTCACGAAAGGAGGGGTGATCCGTGGCGAGTGGAAGACGCTTGAAGAAATACCGGCCTCGACGCCCCTGTCGGATGCCGTCAGCAAGGCGCTGAAGGGATCAGGTTTTACTTTTGTCGGGAGCAAGATCTGCTATGCATTCCTTCAAGCAGGAGGTGTCGTCAACGACCACCTGGTACAGTGCTTCCGGTACAAGGATCTCAGGAGAAGGTGAGGGATGGGCTCAGACAACCCTTTTTAAAGCAACTCGTCAGGGAAGATGTTTTAGGGGGGCAGTCCCCGCAGGAATGTCACCTCATAAGCCGACAGCCAACAGCTAAAAAGCTTTTACTTCCTTTTCTTATCCTTGGTATCCAGCGCCTTCTGGAGTTTGTCGCCCAGAGAGCTGAAGGAGCCTTTGTTATCACCTGCCTGGGTGAACCTGGTCCAGTCACCTTCTTCTCCCTTGTTGCCCGGTGAGAGTGATATCTTTCTCTGCTCGGCATCTACTCGTTCGATGGTCACGGTAACGGCATCCCCCTCCCGGAGTTTGTCCAGGGCGGACGCATCATAATGTTGGGCCATCACGGATTTCGGCAGCAGACCGGTAATGCCGGGCTCTATCCTCACGAAATAGCCGAAGCGCTCCTTCTTTTCGATGACGCCTTCCACCACCTTCTCGGGGGGATACCTGTCCTGGATGCCGATCCACGGGTCACCCTCGGCCTCTTTCATGGAAAGTGAGATCCTCTTGGACTCAGGGGAGATGTCCTTGATCATCACATCCACTTCATCGCCCACCGAGACCATATCCTGGGGATTTTTCACGCGCTTCTTGTAGCTCATCTCGGATATGTGCACGAGCCCCTCGATGCCTTGAGCAATCTCCACGAACACACCGAACTCCGCAATGCGCGTCACCTTTGCCCTCAGACGCTCCCCCGGTTTAAAGCGGTTCAGCACGCTGTTCCAGGGGTCATCGGCCACCTGCTTCATGGAGAGTGATATCCGCTTGCGGCCTGCCTTCGGGTCTTCCTCGATGCTTAATACCTTGACCGTAATCTTCTCGTTAATATGCAGGATATCCTCGGGTGAGAGGATCCTGGACCAGCTCATCTCGGATACGTGCACCATGCCCTCGATTCCCTCTGCAAGCGTAACGAGCGCCCCATAGGGCATGAGCCTGCTCACAATACCCTCAAGCACGGCCCCTACTTCCATGCGATCGAAAAAGGCCTCTCTTACTCTGGTCTGTTCCTGCTCCAGCAGGGTCTTTCTGGAAAGAATGATATTGTCGCCGTCTTCCTCCAACTCGGTGATGAGGAAGAGGTATGTCTTGCTTATATGGATGGAAGTGTCTTCGACGCGAAAGAGGTCCATCTGGCTGAAGGGGCAGAATGCCTTGCGCTTCACCACCTCCACGCGATACCCGCCCTTGACTTGCTCCAGGACCTTCCCCTCGATGGGAACCGCCTTCTCATGGGCCTCCTGCAGGATGGTCAGGCCGCCGATGCCCGAAATGGCCTTAGACAGCCTGATCTCCCCTCCCCTGCGAGACATGACGAATGCATCGATAGTATCGCCCACGCTATAGGGCAGGTTGCCCTCCTCATCGACGAACTCGGAGCGCTCGATGACGCCGTCCACCTTGAATCCGGTGTCGACGAATATGTGTTCCTTGCCGATGGAGATGATCTTTCCTCTAAGCCTGTCCCCCACCTGGATGCTGTCCCGCTGTTCCTCGTCGTAGGATTTAAGGAGATCGGCGAATTCCTTGGATGTATCGTCAGAATTGTTTCCCTGTGTCATGTGCGACCTCTATAAATAAGGTGTGATCGGGTAGATGGATGCTATAAAGGAAATTAATGCCGGAGTAAATGCCAAAATACCGTTAATGCTCGGCCTCATTCACATCAGGAAATAATGAGCCAACGGTATTCACGCACATGGTCGAGGAATTCATAGATGATCTCCTGTTCTTCAGTAGCACATGCACGGCTTAAAAAGATGAACTTCCATGCAGGGGCGTCTTTTATCCCCAGGAGGTCAAGGAGTGATCCGGTGGCAATGGTCCTGCCGAAGGAACGGGCCACCTTGATGAGATGTGAGAACCGGATGGTATACTCGATGTGTCTGTAGAGGCGTATATCCCTGGGATAGGAATCGAGCGCCAGGCCTTCAGCAAGATAGGACATTGAGCCGGGTATGATGGGGTCACTCGAATGTTCACTGATGAATGCCGGCACGCCGAGTCTGCAGATGGTCTCTATCAGAGAGATAGCGCCGATATTAAGGTTAAAGGACCCATCGACGGGAGTTTCGAGCCCATAGGCCGCAATGAGGCTTGAGATATCTTCGGGGAGATCATGGGGATCGAGGTTGGTCGCTGTATCGAGATCTCCGATGACCTCGTTTATAATGATAAGGTCAAGGCGGCCTTTGGCCCACTTGAGCTCGTGGATATCCGCCTGTATAAAGGAAACCTTGTCTTGAAAGCTTTTAAGTCTTTCGCGTTGCTTTTTCAGCAGCATCGGCGAGAGATCCATCATAAAGGCCTTTTGTATGAGAGGGCCATGGGAGGTCAGCAGACTGTTCATGAGGCTGCCGTAGCCCCCGCCCATCTCGAGGATGACAGAAGAAGGGGTGAGCAGGTCCCTTTCAACAAGGAAGTCGCCGAGAAGTTCTCCATAGGCCTTGCCCAGCTTGAGTGCCTTTACGTAGGGGCTTGTATCTGTTGCCAGGGATTCGCAGACGGTGAGCTCCTTCATAAGATCAATAGGAGTCTCTCTGTGGAAGCCACGGGTACTGTTCATGCCCATGGCATTTGGTCTATACATGATTCCTGATAGAATGTCCAAGCGCTAATCGATTGAATAGCGCAGATTTCTGTGTTATGTCCCCCCCAAGAAAAGGAGGAACATCAATGGCGAGGATAAAGACATGTCTTTTATGTATAGCCTTAGTAGTGTGCTTCTCAGGTATCTCCTTTGCCGAGGCGCCTAATCCCTTTGAGGGGGACTGGGTCGCCGATGTCTCCGCCAAGGTGCTGCCTTCGGTGGTGAACATAGCATCCGTGAAAACGGTTACCATACAGTCACCCTTGTTCAACGATCCTTTCTTCAGAGAATTCTTCGGCCGAGGGATTCCCCGTGAACAGGTCCAAAGGGCGCTGGGTTCCGGTGTTATCATTTCCCCGGACGGATATATCGTGACCAACAACCATGTGGTTGGCGGGGCAGACAAAGTTGAGGTCAGGCTCTCGGACGCCAGGGTGTTCCCGGCCACCATTGTAGGGACAGACCCCAAGAGTGACGTAGCCATTATCAAGATCAACAAGACCGGCCTGCCGGCCATGAAGATCGGTGACTCTTCAAAGCTGCGGATCGGGAGCTTCGTCCTGGCCATAGGAAACCCCTTCGGCCTCGAGCAGACCGTCACCATGGGAATTGTCAGCGCCCTGGGCAGATCCGGCCTCGGCATCACGGATTACGAGAACTTCATCCAGACGGATGCCTCCATCAACCCGGGCAACTCAGGCGGTGCTCTGGTCAACATGAAGGGTGAGCTCATCGGCATCAATACCGCAATCCTCTCACAGTCGGGCGGGAGTGTGGGCATCGGGTTCGCCATCCCCATTGACCTCGTTATGAGCATCAAGAAGAGCATTGATAAATACGGCAAAGTGGTTCGGGGTTGGCTCGGCGTCAGCGTACAGGAGGTTACTCCGGATATCGCCAAGGGGCTTGGACTCTCATCGGCCAAGGGAGCCCTTATCACAGAGGTCATGAAGGGCGGTCCTGCCGAAAAGTCAGGTATAAACCACGGTGATGTTATCGTAGCCATCGACGGGAAACCGGTGCAGACCACGGCCTCTATGCGATTCCTGATCTCCGAGATCATGCCTGGTACTGCGGTGAAGGTTAAAGTTCTGCGCGATGGGAAGGAAAAGATCTATACGATTATCGCCGGGGACCTGGCCAAGGCACAGGTACCCGAGCATCAACTGCTCATCAAGGATAATAAGTTCCTTGAGGGTGCCACGGTCGCAGACCTCACCCCTGCCGGCAGGGAGACACTGAATCTCAAACCGGAAATCCAGGGTGTGGCTGTTATCAATGTGGCCGATAATTCTGCAGCAGCAAAGACAGGCTTAAGGCCGGGTGATATAATCCTGACCATCAACAACAAGACCACCAGGAACCTTGAAGAGCTCAAGAAGGTAGCCGTTGATTTCAAGGGCATGAAGATGAGCATCAGCATCTACCGACAGGGCATGATCATGACTATGACCATTATCAAATAGGTCATGTATGGCCCCCTTAAGAGGGGGCCTTTTTCAACCATCTATTCGGGAGAAACGGGTGATGCGTGCAGTGATTCAGAGGGTAAAGAGCGCATCCGTCATGGTGGATGGACACGAGTTGTCCCGGATAGGAACAGGCCTGTGCTGCCTCATTGGTATCGAGGCGGATGACGGACCCGATGACATCGATTACCTGGCCCGGAAGATATGCAGTTTAAGGGTATTTGATGATGATAACGCAGTGATGAACCTCGATGTAACCGAAATGGGCGGTGAGATCCTGCTCATTTCCCAATTCACCCTGATGGGTGATGCCAGGAAAGGCAGGAGGCCGTCCTACTCACACGCCGAAGCACCACAGATCGCCGGTAAGAAGTTCGAAGCGCTTGTTGCCAAGGTAAGGGAACTCTATGCCGGCAAAATTGAGACCGGTAAGTTCCGGGCCATGATGGATGTATCGATCATCAATCATGGCCCGGTCACCATCCTGCTTGACAGCAAGAAGCTCTTTTAGAAGATGCCATTTTAGCCTTTAAGGGCATTGATGCGTTCAAGGAGCTTGGCCTCGGGCAGAGCGCCCACGATATCGCCCACCTTCTGGCCGTTCTTGAAGACCAGGAGGTTCGGGATGGACCTAATGCCGTAATTCTTGGCGGTATCAGGGTTTTTATCCACATCCAGCTTTCCGAAGACAATCTCCCCTTTATGCTTTTTCGCCATGCTCTCCAGGATGGGGCCGATCATCTTACACGGGCCGCACCACTCGGCCCAGCAGTCCACCACGATGAATGGATACTTGGCCACTGCATCAGCCATGTTCTGATCGGTCAAGGTGATGGTACTGTCTGGATTATCTACAAAATTTTCTTCCGGCATGATCTCCTCCTTTTTCCCGATTATGGGGTCTTGAATCCTGTGTACGATGTACCCTTGAGCTCACTTACATATTCGTATGCAGCAAAGGAAGCGGTGGCCCCATCACCGCAGGCGGTCACCACCTGCCGGAGAAGTTTTTGAGTACAGTCTCCGCAGGCGAAGATGCCCTTGGCCGATGTCTTCATGTGCGCATCCGCCTTGATGTACCCCAGTGAATCCATGTCCACAATCCCTTTGAAGGCCTCAGTATTGGGGACATTGCCCGTGAAGATGAAGACCCCGTCAACAGGAAGGGTCTTTACCTTATTGGGGTCTGTCACATCCCGGATACTGACTGCCTTCACTACCGAATCGCCAATGATCTCCTCGACGTTAGCATTCCATTCAAACGCTATCTTGGCATTGACCAACGCCTTGTCCTGTAATGCGGCTGTTGCCCTCAGCCGGTCTCTCCGGTGTATGACGGTAACCGTGCGGGCGAAATTCGTCAGATAGAGGGCCTCCTGGATTGCGGTGTCCCCTCCGCCCACCACTGCAAGAGCACAATCGCGGTAGAAAGGCCCGTCACATGTCGCGCAATAGGACACACCTTTGCCGGTAAACTCGGCCTCCCCCGGTACATTGAGGTGGGCGTATTCACTACCCGTAGCGATGATTAAAGACAGCGACCGGTAAAGAGAGCCTGATGTGCTCACCTGCCAGGCCCCGCGGCCTTCCGAAATGGTCTCTGCAATGGAGGTGAGATCGTCATCAATGATAGTAAGCCCGAACTTGAGTGCCTGCCGGGTAAAGCGATCAACCAGTTCGAACCCGCCTATTCCTTCAGGAAAGCCGGGATAGTTCTCGATGAGATCCGTGGTGGCAGCAAGGCTGGTCTTGAAGGCGCTCCTGATAAGCAGCGTCTTCATGTTCGCCCGTGCCGCATAGATCCCTGCAGTAAGGCCTGCGGGTCCGCCCCCGATGATGATCACATCATACATATCTTGAAAACCCTTCTCTTGGAATTAACATAAAGTAACTTGATTTCACGTAATACCAGTGACTATTGTATAACTACAATAGAAACGAATACAATAGAAACGATCTCACAGGAGGTCAAGATATGAAAAAGATTATTTCGATAACACTTGTCCTGATGGTTCTTCCTATGATTTCACAAGGTGCCGGGTATGTCCTTGCAAATTACGGCGATGGCGGCAAGGTCAATGCGTCAAGCTATGGGCTCGAGCTGGGCGATATATTCCTTTCACCCTACCATCCCAATGGCGGGGCTTTCAGTCTCGGGATCGGCGCAAGCATAGCAAATACCAACGAACATCCATCATCAAACTTTACCGGCAAAGCAAATGACGGAAACGAGCAGGAGATCTATGCCTCCTTCGGCGCCGAGATCGTGCCTGCGTTCTTTGGTGTGGTCGGGGTCGGGTATGCCAGCCAGGATACAAAGACCCATAACGAATCCAACTCAACCCTAACGACCGGCTCGGGCACTGATCGTTTCGGCACCTGGATGCTCGGCATGCGCTATGTGGTACAATCGTTCGATATTGGTTTAGGTTACGATTATCGACGCGGGGTTACGGCAAGCCTTGGGGTGGCCTTCTGAAAAAAGGCCTTCATGATTTATCCGCAGGTAAACAATGGCCACTTTTCTCTGCGTCTATATAGAGTATTGAACGGATATAGCTTGAGAACACTTGCCTTTGTACCCATTGTCTCTGTGAGCCTCCTGATTGCGGTATCCGGATGTTCGAGCCTCCAGAACTATACCAGGCACTCGGCGCCGGCCCGGGCATCGATCATGGCAGGCAACTTTCAAGGCGCCCTTACTTCGTTTCCCGAAGAGGCGGCAAAGGGGAAGGATGAGGTCCTGATAAGGCTCGAGCGGGCAATGATTCTCCAGGACCTCGGAGAGTTCGCGCAAAGCTCTGCCGAGTTCGAGCAGGCCGCGGGAAAGATACGGGAATTTGAAGACAGGGCCGTGATTTCAGCAAGCAAGACCGCTTCCGAGGTAGGGACCCTGATTCTCAATGAACAGGTCATGCCCTATGAGGGAGAAGACTTCGAGATAATTCTCCTCCATGCCCTCAATGCCGTGAACTACCTTATGAGGGGAGATCTCGAAGGGGCGCGTGTGGAGGTCAGGAAATCTTATGAGAGGCAAGGGCAACTCTCTGCAAAACATGAAAAAGAGCTGCAAAAGGCCCAAGCAGACGGACATTTCTCGGACTGGGAGCGGTCCTTTGACAAGGCGGACAGCAAGGGATATGCACAGCTCAAGGAGAAGGCCTCAACGGTGGTCAGCCTTTATCAGAACGCATTTGCATCATATATCTCAGCCCTTGTCTATGAGCTCGGTGGCGAGAGCGATGATGCCTATATCGACCTCAAGAAGGCATATCAGGCATACCCGTCATGCCGGAGTATCCAGAGAGACCTTGTGCGCCTGAGCAGGAAGACCGGGTTCAGGGAGGATCAAGAGCTCTGGGAGAGGCAATTCGGAAAGCCCAAGGCACACCCGAAAGACACGGTAGACGTGTTCGTGATTTTCAGCTATGGCCTGGCGCCTTATAAAGTACCGCTGAATATTCCCATCCCCATCTCCCGCGGGTTTACCTTTGCATCGCTGCCGCTCTATGAATTCAGCCCGTCCGACATCTATGGCGGGCTGGTCATATCAGACGGGATGAGTGAGGAGACATCAACGGTGTTTGATGTTGATGCCGTGGCTGCAAGGAACCTCCTGGATGATTACCCCATAATCTTTGTGAAACAGATCGCGAGGTCATATATCAAGGCTAAGGCTACAAGCCAGTTGGCACATAACTATGGCGATGCCGGTGCGATCCTGGGCATATTTGCCTCGGCAATAACGGAACAGGCCGACTTAAGGGCCTGGTTGAGCCTTCCCAAACAGATCCAGGTGGCAAGACTCTTTGTGCCCGGGTCTTCGGCGGATATCTCTATCAGAAATTTGCCGGGAGGATTCTCTTCCACCGTGCAGATACCCCAAGGGGTATCGCACATGATCGTGTACTGCAGGGCCACCCAAAATGGCCTGGCCATATATACGAAATCATTCTAGACAAGGAGGAACTCTATGAGAAAAATAGGCGGATCTTTTTTCATACTGACCTTATTCATGGTTGCCTGCGCGGGGACAGCCCCAAATATCCTCCACGTTCAGGCGGGCCCCATGGGCGTGAGTGCCAAGCATGTGGAGATCAACGATAAATTTCTCGAAAGAAATATGAGCTTCGGCGATGTGAGCATCAAGCCGCTTGATGCGGCAAACTCCATTGAGGCCCAGGTGATGCTGAAAAATGAGAGCGACAGAGACTTGTCCTTCGAGTATCGCTTTATCTGGTACGATGCACGGGGGTATGAGATATCGGGTGTGACCTCATGGATACCTGCCGCGCTCGGGGGCAGAGAGTCAAAAGGGTTTCGCTCGGCCTCACCCGGTCCCAATGCGGCAGGGTTTAGACTTATGGTACGTAACCCCCATCCTGTAACGGACACGGGGTCATGAGAGACGAACAGGAGGTGAAAAAGAGATATGAAGAGATTATACCTTTTGCTTGGTGTTGCAGCGCTTGTGTCCATCTTCTGGGGTTGCGCCAGCACACCGGAGGTGACCTACGGCAATCCGGATCAAGTAGAGACGGTGACAGCGGATTTCGGCTCCACGGACCTGCAGATGATCGCGGAGAAGATGGTGAACTCATTGCTGGCAAGCCCGGTGCTTTCTTCGGGCAACCGGCCGGTGCTCTATGTCCAGCATGTCCGGAACAAGACGGATGAGCATATCGACACCGAATCAGTCACGGATAAAATAAAGGTGACAATGCTTAAATCCGGCAAGGTAAGGTTCTCCGCCGTGGGAGATGTGAAGGACGAGCTTGTCAACCAGCTTGAGTTCCAGGCAAGCTCCGGAATGGTCGACCCCAAGACGGCCAAGTCCATCGGGAAACTGGTCGGCGCAGACTATTTCCTCTATGGCGAGCTCGCCTCTATCAGGAAGTCTGCCGGCCGGGTCAAGGATGTCTATTTCAAGTTTACCCTCAACCTGGTGAATATCCAGACCGGCCTCATCGAATGGGCCGATGAGAAGGAGATCAGGAAACTGGCCAAGAAGCCGCTTCTGGGCGGCTGAGAGTTCTTACCGGAACTGAAAGCCCATTGCAGAAGGTGATGAAGTTCTTACCTTTTCGTGGAAAGTTTTTTTAAGAGATGCCCAGAGCGGCATCATCCGCTTTGTGCTAAGCAGGTTTGGCTTGACTCCATGAAGCCGAAACGGATAGAAAGCTTTGACGAGCCCTAAGGGGAGGTGATGGGTATGACCTTGGAGCATAGACTCAAGAAGATAACGAGCAGGACTGCAGTCCTTTATGGGACCGTAGCCCTGCTCGTAATATTTGCCGACCCGAGTTGGACTTCCTGTTTCATTGGATCTATCTTCGTCATTGCAGGTGAGGCGCTTAGGTTCTGGGCAACGGGTCATCTGAGAAAAAACGAAGAACTTACCACTTCAGGTCCCTATGCATATCTCCAGTCCCCGCTCTACCTTGGCAGTTATATCATCAGCACTGGCATGTGTATTATGGCCAAGAATCCGGTCATATGGATCCTGGCCTCGCTCATCTTCTTCATCTCTTACGTCCCGAGGAAGCAGAAGATCGAATGGGGAAGGCTGGAGGAGAGATTCGGGGAGGAATTCTTGAAGTATAAACGTGAAGTGAATTATTTCATGCCCCGGCTCGATCCCTATCCTGACGGCAGCAAGCACTTATGGTCTTTTGCATTGACCATCGAAAACACCGAGCACCAGACGGCCCTGGCGGTTCTTCTCATTGCATTCCTCATCTTCATCAGGATCTTTTAAGAACGATAAAGGATGACAGGAAAGGCCGGGGAGCTTACTTCCCCGGCCTTTATATTTTTTATAGATAGTCCAGCCAGTCCAGGTGCTTCGGGTTATTCCATTTCTCAATCAAAGATGATATCGAGGAGCCGATGACAATGCCGACAAATTTTCGCAGGATAGCGAAAATTGTCGCACCGCAGGTGCGTCCGAAGGGTGAAGAACATGGATGTTCTGAAACAAAGAGAGCGCTTTGATTGAGAAATGGAATTATTTCCCTTTGATGACATCGAATAGATCTTTTACTTCATCTGGCTCATCGACGAGTAAAGATTATGTTTATAAATTTATAATAATATCAATGCAGTGATTATGGCACATAATCTCTGGTTTAAGCACTAATAAGATAATCATATAATTTATTGCATAATCATCACTCCCGGTTTTTTTGGATCTTCGGATGATATCTGTAGAATAAGTAACCTATAGATAGCCTCACAATATCGTCAGGTATTTCGATCAGAGAGAAGCAAACCCACATATTGTTTTTGAATGAAATAATCAACTAAACAGTATTGACTGATTTATTTGCATATGTTAGGCTAACAGCGTTAATATAACGTATATTAAATAAATGCTAATTGGAACTAAGCTATGCCAAGAATACAGAGAACGCAGGAAGAGGTCGATGCCATAAAGGAGAATATCCTCCAGCAGGCCGTGCAACTCATGAACCAGGTCGGGTACCAGAATTTTAGCATGAGGATGCTCGCACGTGAGATCAGGGTGTCATCGCCCACCCTTTACAGCTATTTCCAGAGCAAGGACAATCTTTACCTGTGCATACTCACCGAGGGATTCTCCCAGCTCTACGAGATCTTGCTTGAGGCGTACCATAGCTCGGAAGATCCCTTCAAGCAAATCGCGGCTATTGCCAGGGCCTTTACCGATTTCGGCCTGGGCAGCACAAACTTCTACAACCTCATGTTCACCTGGCACGTACCCAAGTATAACGACTATGTCGGCACCTCCCTGGAGCCGGTGGCACGGCATGAGCTTGATACGGCACTGAAGTCAGTGAATCTTACCCTCAGGAGTATCATGGAATGCGCCGGTCCCGGTTACACCCTCCATGAAAAGGATGCCCGCTTCATCCTGGTATGCATCTGGAGCATCCTGCACGGGTACATCGCGGGCTTGAACAACACGTTGCTCACCTATATGCACGAAGCCCCGGGCTCTTTGAAGGACGAGCTGCAGGTCATTCTCCGCGAAATTCTCGTCCATGAAATAAGATCCCGGAGGGTGAAAAAAAACACGCAGCATACAGGCAAAGCGCCACGCATGATGAACACGTTCGACAACAAAGGGAGTACTGATGGATCAGTATAAACTGTCTAGTAAAGAACGAGGGGGTATGTGATATGAAATTCAAGCTTCTTCTCCTCATCCTGTACGGCAAGCTGAAGATGGCGTCCAGGATGAACAAGGCATTCAGGGACTATATCCGGAACAAGAAACTCAAGGTTGCCATTAAAACAGCAAAGGAGGACTTGGGACGCGTGTATGTGTTCGATCTGGGGCTCATATCCTCGATCCCAGGCACACAGGAGGAAACCGAAGTCGCCCTGGTATGGTGCGACGTCGACACGGGGTTCAAGGTCATGACCTGCAAGAACGAAGAGGCGTCCCTGGCTGCCATGACCGAGAAGAAACTCGTGATTGACGGCAATTTCAAGGAATTCATGTGGTTTTCAACAGCCCTTGCAAAGATGATGGCCCGGTGACGGGAATATCCGGAGGAGCTTATGATAACAGATAATGCACAGACTGTGGAGAAGACAGGAACCAACAAATCCATGCCGGAAGGCATCACCCCCTATGACAAGGAATGGCCCGTCGCCGAGTCAGGATTGAACGAAAGCCCCTCCCCCTTTGCGAGGGTCAATCGTTTCCGCAAGTACGTACTGGACCAGGAATTCACGGTGGATCATCAGCGTGCATGCCTCATCACCGAGGCATACAAAAAGTATGCAAATGAGCCGCAGGTTCTGAAGTGCGCACTGGCGCTGGCCCATGTGCTCAAGAATGTGGACATCAGCATCACAGCCGATGAGCTCATCGTGGGTGAGATGGCGGCACCTAAGAAATCCGCCGCGATCTTTCCCGAGCATTCCTTTGCGTGGATCATGGACGAGATCAGGAACCACCCCCTGCACAAACGTCTCCACGACGTATACTACGTTAACAGGAAGACCATCAGGAAGCTCAAGGGAATAGAAGATTACTGGAAGGGGAAGACCCTTGAGGATGCCATGCTCGCCGAGATGACCGAGGAGCAGAAGAAGGGTACGCACGTGGGCCGTGGCGTCTATCTCCTAAACCTCTACATGTACGGCGGAATCGGCCACCTCCAGGCGAATTATGAAAAGCTTTTCCGCCTCGGTTTCGGCGGTCTGAAGAAACAGGTGGCCGAGAAGCTGGGAACTCTTGCAGGGTCAGACCTCGCCAGGAAGAATTTCCATCATGCGGAACTGATCATGCTCGATGCGGCATCCAACTACCTCAGGCGGTATGCGGCCCTGGCAGCCGAGATGGCGAAGAAAGAAAATAACATTCTCCGGAGAAAGGACCTGGAGCAGATAGCAGCGAACTGCGAATGGGTGTCGGAGAACCCTCCGCGGACCTTCTGGGAGGCGCTCCAGCTCCTGTTCATGGCCACAACCATCATCCTGATCGAGTCCAACGGACATTCGGTCTCCATCGGCAGGTTCGACCAGTACATGTATCCGTTTTACCGGCGAGACCTGGACAGCGGCCTCATGACGAAAGAGTCCCTTCAGGAACTCCTGGAGATCTACTACGTCAAGCACCTCTGGTGGACGAAGCTCCGGGACCGCATGACCGTGATTCCGAACTCCGGGAGGGGAATGGGAGGAGACTCCCTGACTGTCGGAGGCGTGGACTCGGAAGGGAACGATGCCACGAACGACCTCACGTTCATGTGCCTCGACGCTGACGCCCATCTCAGGATAGGCGTCCCGTGGATGGCTGTGAGGTGGCACGAAAAGACCCCCAGGGAGCTGAAGATCAAGACAGCGAACGTCATCCGCATCGGCATGGGCCAGCCCAAGGTCTTCAACGACCAGGCCGCGATACCCGCGTCCCTGAAGGCGGGGAGGACCCTGGAGGACTCCCGGAACTACCATGTGGTGGGGTGCGTGGAGATCGATGCCGGGGGCAAGGAATACGGCTGGCACGATGCAGCATACTTCAGCATATCAAAGGTCCTCGAGCTGGCCATCAATGACGGCCGATGCATAGGGTGCGGGCAGCACTGCCCCCGGTGGGAAGTCTGCGGGGGACTTGGCAAGAAGATAGGCCCTTCCACGGGGAGCCTGGCCGACTTCACCTCCTTCGATCAGGTGCTCGCGGCCTACGACAGGCAGATGGAGTACTGGGTCGGTCTGATGATCGAAGGCATAGAGATCATGGACCGCGTCCATCAGAAGATGAAACCCCTTCCCTATCTCTCGACACTCATAGACGACTGCACCGAGAAGGGCATCGATGTGACCGCCGGCGGGGCGCACTACAACTTCACCGGTCCGCAGGCCGTGGGCGTAGGCACCGTGGCCGACGGCCTGGCCACCATCAAGCAGCTGGTGTTCGAGGAGAAAAAGGTGACCGGCAGGAAGCTGCTCCAGGCCCTCGAGGACAACTGGGTCGGTCACGAGCCCCTGTATGCCCTGGTGAACAGCGACAAGATCCACCATTACGGCAACGACGACGACTATGCGGACGATCTTGCAGTATTCGGATACGACACCTACTGCAAGTACGTGGAGAACAGGCCCAATGCCCGGGGCGGCAAGTACCTGCCAGGGGTCTATTCCGTCTCGTGCAATGTCGCCATGGGGCTCATACAATGGGCGTCTCCGGACGGGAGGAAGGCCCTGGAGCCAGTTTCCGACTGCCTCGGCGCGGTGCACACCTATGCGGGATCACACGATATCAAGGGGCCTACCGCCATAGCGAAATCGGTCACCAAGCTCGATCATATACGGGCGGGCAACGGAACACTGCTCAACTGGAAGTTCACCCCCACCTGCGTCGCAGGGGAATCGGGCAGGGACAACCTCATATCGCTGCTCGACGTGTATTTCAACCGGAAGGGGATGCACAGCCAGTTCAACATCGTCAGCAGGGAGACCCTGGAGGCTGCGCTGGCAAACCCGGAACAGTACAGGCACCTCGTTGTGCGGGTGGCGGGATACAGCGCCTACTTCGTGGAGCTGAGCAAGCCCCTGCAGTACGACATCATGGGGAGAACGGAACTTTCATTTGATTGATGCACATGAAGGCTATCTGCAAAGAAGACCGCTTCATGAAAAGGGGAACTACCCGCATAAAGGGGTATGTGTTCAACATTCAGAGATTCACCATCCACGACGGCCCCGGCATCAGGACCGAGATCTTCCTCAAGGGATGTCCCCTCAGATGTAGATGGTGCAGCAATCCGGAGAGCATGAAACCCTATCCTCAGGTCGGTGTCTTCGCAAAGCGGTGCATCGGCACTGAGGTATGCGGCCAGTGTCTATCCGCCTGTCCAGAAGGGGAGCGCGTTTTTTCCCGGAATGAAGGAACGATTCTCAAGATCGACAGGAATATCTGCACCGACTGCCTGAAATGTGCAGATGCATGCCCTTCGAATGCGCTCATGGTGTGGGGGAAGACCTATACCGTTGACGAGATCATGGAGGTGGTGAAGGCCGATACCGAGTTCTATGAAAACTCAGGGGGCGGGGTGACATTATCGGGCGGCGATCCGCTGGTGCAGGGGGAGTTCAGCCGGGAAGTGCTCAGGGAATGCAAGCGGAACGGCATCCATACCTGCCTGGAGACGGAGCTCGCCATCAATCCGGGCACAGTGGAAAAGGTGGTGCCTCATGCGGATCTCGTCATCACGGACATCAAGCACATGGACCCCGGGAAGCACAAGGAGTACACCGGCGTTGACAATGTGCGCATCCTCAGGAACATCGAGAGCCTGGTCGGCAGCGGCAGACAGCTCGTTATACGGATCCCTGTTGTCCCCGGTCACAATGACAGTCGAGAGAACATCGAGGCCACGGCCCTGTTCATCCGGGACAGACTCGGCAACCGCGTAGCCCAGGTGCAGCTCCTCCCGTACCGCCAGCTGGGGGTAGAGAAATATGCATCCCTCGGCATGGCATACGGCATGGATGGATTCCAGGTCCCTGAACGCAAGCTGTGGGAGAAAAATCTCCTGGCCCTTGTGGAGTTGATGAAGTCCCATGGGGTTGCTGCCGTCGCCGGTAGCACCAGCAAGATATAGTGATAGAGGTTATGGATTATCAGAAGTGGTTCCAGAAATTTGGACAGGTTGATAAGTAGGTCTTGCTCAGAAGAGGCTGCGAACATACTGTCAAAGAATGGAGCAAGAGTATGAAGAGGAAGAGATGGAATCTCTCCCCCTTCTGCATTTTACTGAACTTATGATCTCTGTAATAAATGGAAGCCTTCATGCCTGTATGAAAAGTTAATATCCTCATATTATATCTATCATTGGTTGGGTAAGAGATTAGTCAATAATCATTGCTTTGCCCAAACTGATGATAACTTCGATTTAGTCACTGTTTTGAGCGGGTTGAAAACTGAAGATATGGAATCAGAATCTATCAGAATGACGTCGAGCAGGGTTTTTTCTTCCCCCCTTGAACCCGGTGAGTGAGTGTAGAAAATTCCAGGGAAAGCGTTTCCTGTTTGATGCGATACATCCATGTATCGCACCCTGACGGGCGCCTGTAAAGTGCGTCCAATTCTGCTATCCCTGCAGAATTGTGAGCGGAGCGAAACGGAGCGAGTTTGACTCGGTACATCCCTGTACCTCGCCCTTTGGGCTGCCTTTGGCACTCCAATTCGGCTATCCTGCCGAATTTGATTCGGGACATCCCTGTCCCTCTCCCTACGGGCGCACGTTCGTGCGTCAATTTCTTCTATCCTGAAGAAATTTGACGCGACCCTAATTTTTCAAGTGAGCGAACGGACCCGAAGGGCGGGTTCACGGGGTGCATTTTCTTTGGTACTTTGACTCAGGACATCCTTGTCACTGTTTTGAGCGGGTTGAAAACTGAAGATCTTGAGTTGAAACCTATGCAGGAAGGCGCTCTATATCAGACCGTGTCCTGTGGCACAAGATCTTCACATTACACGATTCTCCAAATGGAATGTATAACCCTCAAGGGTTCAGTCCGATATCTTCACGCGCCAGCCGAAGGGATCTGACTTTTCTCCATACTGGATCTGTAAGATCTCGTTATACAAGCGTTCCGTCAGGGTCCCTGTCTTGCCGCCGTTGATGACGTGCTCTTTCCCCTGATAATAGATTTGGCCGATAGGAGAGACAATGGCCGCCGTACCTGAAGCAAACGCCTCTTTCACTGACTTATCAGCAATCCCGGAAATAATCTCACTCATGGCCGGTGCCCGTTCCGTCACCTTTACACCCCAGCTCCGCGCCAACTGGATGACGGAATCCCGTGTGACACCGGGGAGAATCGAACCTGAGAGCGGCGGTGTAACAAGTTCATCGCCGATCACGAAGAAGGCATTGCTCGTCCCCACTTCTTCTACATATTTCCGCTCAATGGCATCCAGCCAAAGGACCTGCGTATACCCCATTTCCTTGGCCTTCTGGCTGGCGTAGAGGCTGGCGGCATAATTCCCCGCATTTTTGCAGTTCCCGACACCGCCGCGAACGGCCCGGACGTAATCCTCACTGACGTAGATCTTCGTCGGACTGAATCCCTTCAGGATAGTAAGCCCCGACAGGACCGACAATGATGAAGAAAAGATATTGATTTGACGGGTGGACACCCAGGGCCGGCTCCGTGGCGATCATGGTCGGGCGGATATACAGGGATGTTCCGGCGCCGCGAGGGATCCAGTCCTGTTCCAGAAGGACAAGTTTTTTCATGGCCTCCATAAACAGTTCCGGATCGATTGTGGCCATGCACAGGCGCTCTGCCGAGGCATTCATCCGCTTGATGTTTTCCATGGGCCGGAACAGGTAGATACTCCCGTCCTTTCCATGATAGGCCTTCAGCCCTTCAAAGATTTCCTGGCCATAGTGGAGACTCATGGCCGTGGGGTCAAGGATGATCGGACCGTAAGGGCCGATGACGGGTTCATGCCAACCCTTGCCGTCCTTATATTTTACCGTAAACATATGATCCGTGAAGATCTGGCCGAAGCCCAGTTTGGATTCATCTGCCGGTTTTGTTTTCAGCTTGTCCGGTGAACATTTTGTGATTTTGATGTCCATAAAGATCTTCCCCTTCTATACAATAGGGATCTTTTTCAGCTTTGTTACCATAGCATTCGCACCTCAAATGGAGTATAGGTATATTCCATGCATTATCTGTGATTTTGATCCTTTGGTCAATATGAAGTTCTAAGGGGCCGCCCTTCCTTAACATTAACTCGGTACGTGTAAATTTTTATCCTTTGCCGATAAAGGAGGGCGCGACGATGAACTGTTGCATGATATGCGGCAACCTCGTGGATGTATCCGACAGGTACTGTTCCCAGTGCGGCTCATGCCTATCGCCATCGACGCAGGTAGCCGAATACCGCTTCATAACTATCCTCTGTACCGACCTGAGCGGATACAGCCTTCTGTCTGAAAGACTCGACCACGAGGAACTTAGGGAACTCATGGGCCGTGTCCTGAGTGAGATCACCCGGATCATCACCCGCTTCGGCGGTACCATCGAGAAGTATATCGGTGACGCCGTAGTGGCCATATACGGCAACTCCAAGGCCAGAGAGGATGATCTTCTCAGGGCCATCCTGTCTGCCCGGGATATCCACAGGACAGTGGAAGGACTGAACGTGCTCCTGCCAAGTACCTGCGACATCCATATGGGCATGCACACCGGTATAAACACGGGTGAGGTGCTTGTGGATTCCGGCACGGACTGCCGCTCATCGCACGGTACCCTGGGAAAGCCCATCAATATTGCCTCCAGACTGTGTGATATAGCATCAAGGGGGGAGATCTTCATCGGGGAGTCGCTCATATCAGAGGCAATGCGGTATTTTCACCTGGAATGGATGGGCAGGAAGATGCTCAAGGGTTTCAGAACCCCTATCCATGTGTACAAGGTTATGGATGAGAGGAAGATTCCTTTAGCCGTGCACCGCTCCGGCGGGGTGACCTCGCCGCTGGTTGGGCGTGAACACGAGCTGTCCGAGCTCTTATCCAGGGCACGTAAGCTTCAATCAGGACAAGGTGGTGTGCTCAGCATCATAGGCGATGCCGGTGTCGGCAAGAGCAGGCTCATTGAAGAGTTCAAGGCATTGCTTGATGATGGAGTTGCATTCATAACAGCCACCTGCCACGATCATGCAAGCTCCACCCCGTACTTTCCTTTTACGAAACTGATATCTTCAATCCTGGGAATTTATGAGACGGATAATACCTATAAAAGTATTTCCCAGGCATTGATTCAATTCGGTATACCCACGGAGCATGCCACTCATCTTACTTTCTTCATGGACCAGGCCTTTTCCTTAAGATCCGAATCTCCGGATACCCTCAAAGAACAGATCAGTGATGCCTTTGTTTGGCTGCTCAGCTCGAAGGCTTTGGCCCGGCCTACCATTATCTGTATTGAGGACATCCATTGGGCGGACCAGAGCACCCTTGATCTCCTGACCTATCTCAGCCACAATTGGAAGAAGTCCTGGCACTGTCTGCTGGTACTTTCGCATCGTCTCGGATCAATGCCTGCCTTATCAAGCAGCTTCATAAGCCTGCGTGAACTGAGTGAGTCGGAAGTGTGCAGAATGCTCACACTCATGTTTGACGCACTCGCAATACCTGACACGGCCGTGCGCTCACTGACCGATGCCACCGGAGGCAACCCATTCTTCATAGAGGAGCTGGCAAATTACCTCCTGGAAAAGGGAGTCGATCTTTCCGATCATGGTCAAACGTGCCTCCTGAATGATGTGCCCACGACCCTGTACGGACTCATCTCTTCACGGCTTGATCATATGGAACCGATTGCCAAGAAGATGCTTCAGGAAGCGGCCCTCATCGGCAGGGGGTTTTCAGAGGACCTCTTGGCCTTGGTATGCTCAAATCCTGATTCCTTAAAAGATGGATTGATCGAATCAGTCAAGCACGGCTTCATCCATCCCACGGGTGAAGGGGAATACATCTTCAAGCATGATATGACCCGTGATGTGGCGAGCAGAACCCTCCTGAAGAAAGAGAGGGTCAGGCTACACAAAAAAATCGCCCTGGCCTTGGAAGACAGAATCGGCTCATGTCCCGGGGATCATGCCGGAGAGCTCGCACATCACTACGGCAAGGCTCAGGATTACATCAAAGCAGTATACTACCATATGGAAGCCGGCAAACGCTGCCAGTCAACAGGTGCATGGGTTGAGGCCGGCTGGCACTTCTCATCGGCAGAGCGCTGTGTGCTTGCAGCCCCGGCTTTTCCTGAAGTTGAAGAAAAGGTTGTTGAGATACGAGAATGGATATGGAGATGCTGCCGGGTGTTCAATCCGGCCCGGGCTATTACTGCGCTGGAGGCCTTAGCCGATAATTACCGGCTTAAAGGGCTTAAAGAGGAAGAGGCCTTTTGCTCCATCAGACTTATCAACCTCTATTCCCAAATCGGTTTGTTTGAAAAGGCCAAAGAGTACTACACCCACGTGTTAAGCATCATCAGGAATGATCCTGTATTGATTGCCGCTGCACACACCGCCATTGCCTACACCTACACCTTTCTCGGAAAGCAAAACGATGCACTACGTCTTCTGGATAGTTCCCGACCTTCACTCGAGGCATCGGACCGGTTTCTTTTTACCGTCAATACCCTTACCACTTTGGCCGCATGCGTATGGAAGGGTGACATGAAGAGTGCACGCACCTGGTATGCTCGGACCAAGGTGTTCAGTGGGGCATATTTGGATATCGATCTTATGGCGGACGTGTGGCTCGCCCATATCTGTTGTCTCGAAGGCGACTTTGATGCGGCACGCAGGGTTTTAGGCGAGGTCTCATCGCGGGAGAAAAAGCTGGGTAAGCTTGCCGGCGGACTTTCGTATTTGAGGATTCAGGGTTCCATCTATTTCCGCTCCCGGTATTTCGGAGATATTAGGGGTGCCCGATATGACTTGCATGTATTTAACGCCTTAGGGGCGGACATCCATAACTCAGGCTCGTTAAAGGATTTGTATCGTGCATGGATTGCGCTGGAAGAAGGAAAGCCACAAAAAACAAAAGACCTTATTCATGCAGCGCTACCCGGCCTGAGGGAGGGTATTGCCAATCGGGTGCCCTATGCACTGAATGTCCTTGCCGAGGCAAATCTCCTATTAAACGATCTTGAAGCAGCACGTCTTATTGCAGAGGAAAGCATAGCCTGGAATGAGCACTGCGGCAATGCCGACCAGCTCATCTGGGGCTTAAGGATTTTTGCCGAGATCTGTATCTTACAAAGAGAATACATTGCCGCCCGCAAAGCCCTTTCTCGAGCATACTCTCTTGCTCGAGCGTGCAAGATGAAGCCGCATCAGGCCTGGATTATTGCCTTATGGGGCAATCTCCTCAACAGGACCGGCAAGCACGCAAAATCGGCCATATGCCTAGGTAAATCGCTCAAGCTCTGGAAAGAGATGGGCAATCCTATCCAGGTGAAACGGGTTGCAAAACAACTAAACCGTACCGGCTATGCATGAAGTCCTGGGTTTATTGAAAACAGGATTCCCTTTTTGTAATCACTCTTTTACTCCATCATGATGTCGAATTTTCATAACCCTGTCTCAGCCTGGCTTTTAAGGCATGATAGACGTCATGTGTCATAGATTGTCCATGAGAAACGGCCTGGCTAATGCTTTCGGTGTTCTGATCGATAGGATAAATTATAGCAGGGCTTTCATAAGCCCGAACCGTTCTTTGACAATTTAAAAGATGAGCCATGTGTGCTCTTTGGCTCCAGAGATCGCACATGGGTAAAAGAGTAACTCAAAGCAGCTCAAGCGCCTTCATAGCAAGGAAGAAGGGGAACTCGGGCAATGGTCCCCTATGTAAGACCTCTCGTTTTCTCCTTCACAAGCCAAACCACAGGTAACTGTGGGACGGAAAGCCGCGGGTCCGCGCCTAATGCCGGGCGGATAGCCGGGTCGCCTCCTTCACAGCCACACCATGGGTAACCATGGGTCGGAAAGCCACGGGTCCGAAAAGAGTGCACGGACAGCCGGGCCGCCTGAGAAGGATTCACCAGCACAATCACTCTAGCCACACCATGGGTAACCATGGGCCGGAAAACCACGGGTCCACAGGGAGTGTGGACAGCCGGGTTGCCTGGAGAACCTCATCAGAAAGGAGTTACAATGAAGAGAACAAGCCTCCTCGCTGCTCTCTGTATGATCGGACTGCTCATGCTTCCACTCACAGGGATGGCCAAGATGGTTCCTCTGTCAGATGACCAGTTAAGCGAGGTCATTGGTCAGGCAGGATTCGCCGAAGATACAACTGCGACATTCAACTCTACTATAGACAACATGCCGGCGATGGGTGGGATTTTGAATTATAGCGACGTAACGATCCAGGGCTCCGTAACCTCGAGGAATTCCACCACTGCGAATACAAGCATGGTCAATCAATTAACCAGCCCCGGAATTCCTGGTCTCGGGATGATGGGCCTTGGGTTGATGGGCCTTGGGTCAATGGGCCTCGGTACCCATCTGATCGATATGACCATCAACATTGACCGGTTATCTATCGGTGCCATTCGCGTCGGTAACGATACGACCGGTCCAAGCCTCGGCGACCTTGTCATACTCGGATTGCATGCAGATATCAAAGGGACAGTATCAATCTCGGCGCATTGAAGCGCATGATGTTACTCTTTTACCCCCCATTTTCCCCTAGCTATCCTATCGGACCGCCTCCATGAGGTAATCTTAAGGAGGATGGCTTTATTGACGGATGAGCCTTGTCCGGTCGATATCATCGGGCCCGATGGGCTGTGTGCACCGAAGCGGGTTTATGTCGATCCCGCCCCGCCTTGTGTAGAAACACCTCACTGCAAGCATATCCGGCGAGCATCTTTCCATGAGATCGATAAATATCTGCTCGCAAACCTCCTCTGCAAAACCCTCGTGATCCCGGTATGAACAGAGATATTTAATAAGAGATTCATGATCAATGGTCCTTCCCCGGTAGCGTATAGCCACACTCGCCCAGTCCGGCTGCCTTGTAATGGGGCAATTGGTCTTCAACAAATCTGAGTAGAGCGCTTCATCTAAAATGTCTTGTTTGCATGATAGGAGGTTCGGATCTTTTTGGTAGGTGTCGATATTACTATCCAGGGTGTCCAGGCATATACCTTCGGGATGCGGCCGGCAGATCATTTGAGGAAAATTCTCCTGCCCTATTATATGCACCGAGATCCACTCGGGTACAAGGATATGCTCAAGATCTTCTCTGATGGTCTTCTCAAGTAATGAGGCCATGCTGAATCTCTCATATGAGAGGCCGCCGAGATAGAGTTTAAGTGATTTCGACTCTACGATGCACCTGCTCTGAACCGGGTACACGACCTCTAGGATACCTGCCTGGGGCTTGCCTTTGTCGTTCAGCCATGAGAGTTCATAAGACCGCCAGAGGTCATACCCGTAGATCGTAACCGGGTAAGTCTTTCTGGGGATGGGGTAAAGCGCGGAAGTGTCGCGGCCCTTTGGCTGCGAGGCCTTTCCCCCAAGTGGAAGCTCACTCATCCAAGGTACCTCGTGGGGTCAAGGCCCGCATCAAACTCCAGGGCGTATTTCCTCTCAAGACAGGTGGCGCACGTTCCGCAATGCACCTCCAAACCCTTGTAGCACGACCATGTCCTAGTGAAATCGAAATCCAGCTCCCTGCCGATGCTGGCTATCTGTCTCTTGTCAAACCCTGCAAACGGCGCCTCTATCTTCACCTTGGTGAAGGTGCCAAGTGCGGCAGCCTGCGACATGGCCTCGGTAAATGGTAGCGTGCAGTCAGGATAGATGGGATGGTCACCACAGTGGGATGCGATGAGCACGACCGGGATCTGATGTGTCTCTGCATAGCCCGCGGCAACGGCAAGCATGATCCCGTTCCTGAAGGGGACCACGGTGGATGAAATGGAATCGGTCCTGTAGGGGCCATCGGGGATCTTTTCACCCGACTTCAGCAGGCTGGAGGAGAAGAGTGTGTTGATAAAGGGCAGCTCGACCTTTGTAAAGGCAGCATCATATGCATTTGCAAGTTTTTCCGCAAAGATGAGCTCTTTTGCAGCATGCTTTGAGCCATAATCAAAGCTCAAGGCATGCATGCGTCCGAAGCGGGTCCTTACCCATGCCAGCATGACGCCCGAGTCCATACCGCCGGAGAGGAGGAGTACCGCATCATTCATCATACACCTCTTTTATCATCAAAGATGAGCACCTGGAGCCGCGGGGTCATCCGGTAGCCATGCTCCCTGCAGAAGGCGAACACCATCTCCATTCTCTTAAGCTGATCCTGCCTGGTCTTGCCAAGGGGCATGATGAGCACCTGCTCTCTCGCGATGGTATGTTCCTTCACAAACTCTTCGATCTCTCTCAACGATTCCGCATTATCAGCCACGAATTTGAAGTAATGGGCCTTGCCTATGTTTCCCAAAGGGAGATGCCATTTTCCATCAATGTTTTTAGGGCTCATTACAACAATTGCATCCTCAAGGTTTGGAATGTCAACCTTGCCGCTCGTTTCATAAAAGATGCGGTATCCGCTTTTGACAAGCACAGAGTGAAGATCCTTGAGCCCGGATCCCCATTGGAGGAATGGTTCCCCCCCGGTGATGACCACATCCCTGCAAACATAATTATTCATCAGAGAGAAAATCTCATCAGTACCCATTTCAGTGTATTCATGCCATGCATATTCAGTGTCGCACCATGGGCACAAGGGCTCGATACATCCGCCGAGACGGATGAATATGGCGGGCAGGCCGATGAAAGGCCCTTCACCCTGGAGGGAATAAAAGATATCGGTTACCACCAGCCTCATGCTACCTCAGATTAGACTCCCTTATGCTACGCATAAGAAGCTTGCATGACAAGCTAAGTATACCGTGCGGCATGCTTCGTCAAGGAGCTCACCCAGAGGGGGAGTGAGTCAAATAATGAGAATTACCCGGGGCGGGGAGTGCTCCATTGTTACGGGACTTCTCAGATAAGCATTCACATGATTTGCATTTTTGTGCTAGTAATACATACGTCATTACAGTCAGAATAGGGAGATACTATGAAGATCATTGAAGATGCACTGAAAAGAGGCGACAAGGCCCTCAACGAGTATGAATCCAAGCGCCTCCTGGATGCCTATTCCATCCCGGTGACCAAGGAGTTCGTTGCAACCAGCATCAAGGATGCCATCTCACAGGCCAAGGAGATCGGCTACCCGGTAGTGCTCAAGGGATCTTCCCGCACGTTGACCCACAAGACCGAGCACAAGCTCATCGAGCTCGGCATTGATAGTGATCAGGCCCTGGAGAAGGCATATAATGCACTTCAAGAGCGCGGCAAGGGCCAGCTTGACGGAATTCTTGTCCAGCAGATGGTCACGGGCGAGCGCGAGCTGGTGGCGGGCCTCATCCGCGACCCCCAGTTCGGCCCTTGTGTGATGTTCGGACTCGGAGGCATCTTCACCGAGGTGTTGAAGGATGTCACCTTCAGGGTTGCGCCCCTGGAGATGCGGGATGCGCTGGAGATGATGGACGAGATTAGGGCCAGGAAGCTCCTGGACGCCTTCAGGGGCAAGCCGGCCGTGAATAGGGACGTCCTTGCAAAGGCCCTTATCAACCTCGGGAGGATCGGGCTCGAGATCGATGAGGTGGCCGAGATCGATATCAACCCGCTCATCATCCATGAAGACATGCCCATTGCCGTGGATGCCCTGGTGATATTGAGGAATCCGAAGGCATCGTAAAAGCGGATGCCGCTTTTCCCTGAGCACGCGCTTTTCATGGCTCCCATGGTGGATTTAAGCCATGTGGCTTATCAGGAGCTCGTGCGTTCGTTTTCGGGCTGTGACCTTTTCTACTCCGAGATGCTCAATGCCCGCATCGTGCCGGGGGAGAAGCCCGGAACCTCTTCCTATCTGAAATGGACCAGGCTTGATGACCTCATCTTTCAGATTACAGGCAATGACATTGAAAAGATGCAGGAGTCCGCAGCCAAACTCGACGGTTTTGGTCCATTTGGTATAGATATCAACATGGGATGCTGGCTCAACAAGGTTACCTGCCACGGCTGGGGCTCCGGGCTCATGAAGGACCCATCCAGGGCTCAGGAAGTGGTTACAGAGGTGAGGAAGGCGGTCAATCGCCCCCTGTCCGTAAAGATGAGGATCGGCTACGGTCCTGATATAAAGGCCATGCTGGAGTTTGCCTCCATGCTGGTGGAATCGGGGGTCGACTTCATCGTGCTCCATGCCCGTACCGTGGAAGACGGCATGTCGCGTAAGGCAAAATGGGAGTACATCGCCGCCCTTAAGGATGCAGTGAATATACCAGTAGTGGGTAACGGCGATGTAAGGACCGCCCGGGATGCCCTGGAGATGTTCCGGCTGACCGGGTGCGACGGGGTGATGGCGGGCAGGCAGGCTGTGATCCAGCCCTGGATCTTCCGTGACATCAAGGCACTCCTTGCAGGTGTTGACCCGGATAATCCGCCCTCACTCATGGATGTGATGCTCACTCTGCACCGGCTTCTTGGTGTCCATTTCCCGCCGGATGTGGCGCTCAAGCGGTTCAAGACCGCTATTGCCTGGTTGTCTCAGAACCTCACCTTCGGCCACCACCTGACCAAGAGCATCGGCAGGGAGAAGACTTTTGTGGGGGCAAGGACCTGTATAGAAAACTCCTTCAAGCATGGTATTACCTGATCGGCGCTTGAATTTTTTTTTAAAGCCTGTATATGTTTTTCTTCGGTATCTGCACCTTTCCGGTACCTATTCTTCCCCATGTCAAGGAGTGATACATGAAACAGATCGATCTGATGAAAGAACTCCATGTCCAATCCGACAAGAAGATACTCATGCTCGTGCTGGACGGTCTCGGAGGGCTGCCGAATGAGAAAGGCGCAACAGAGCTTGAGTCGGCCCGCACCCCGAACTTGGACAAGCTCTGCAAGGAATCCATCTGCGGGCTGTCCACCCCTGTTGCCGTGGGCGTTACTCCGGGAAGCGGACCAGGTCACCTTGGACTGTTCGGATATGATCCCCTGGAGTATCAGATCGGCAGAGGGGTGCTCGAGGCCCTGGGCATAGGGCTTGTGCTGACACCCAACAGCCTGGCTGCCCGTGGTAACTTCTGCACCCTTGACCCGGCAACGGGTGTGATCACCGACCGGAGGGCGGGCAGGATACCCACTGAGAAGTGCTCAGAGCTCGTGAACAAGCTCAAGGCCATTACCCTGGATGGGGTAAAGATCACGGTTGAGCCTGTTAAGGATTACCGCTTCGCCCTCATCCTCGAGGGAGATGGCCTCGATGAAGGTCTCAGCGAGACGGACCCCCAGAAGACAGGTCTCAAGCCTTTGAAGGTTGAGCCGCTCCATTCAGGGGCAAAGAAGAGCGCCCAGCTCTTAAACGCATGGATCGAGAAGGCCTTTGCCGTGCTCAAAGATGAAAAGCCTGCCAACGGGTGCACATTGAGGGGCATAGCCAAAGATCCCGGCCTGCCATCCTACAAACAGGTCTACGGTCTGAAGTCATGCGCCATCGCCACATACCCCATGTACAAGGGGCTTGCCCGCCTTGTCGGCATGGACGTGCTGGATGCCGGTGAGACGCTGGCCAGCGAGGTGAAGACATTGAAGGATTCCTGGGCAAAATATGATTTCTTCTTCTTCCATGTGAAGAAGACGGACTCGGCCGGCGAAGACGGCAACTTCGAGGCAAAGGTCAAGGTAATCGAGGAGACGGATGCATATATCCCGGAGATCATGGCATTGAGACCTGATGTCGTGCTCATAACCGGAGATCACTCCACGCCCGCGGCCCTGAAATCGCACTCATGGCATGAGCTTCCCGTGTTGCTGTACGCCAACAACATTCGCAAAGACGCCGTTAAAGAGTTCGGTGAGCGGGCATGCATGGCAGGAGGGCTCGGCCATATCCGACATGTGGACCTCATGCCTCTGGCTATGGCGCATGCCGACAAACTCACCAAGTATGGTGCATAGACAAGGAGGTCGAGATCATTGAAGTCGAAAACACGAGTTGCTATCATCTTTGGCGGTGTCTCTACAGAGCACGATGTATCCATAGTCTCTGCCAACTCCATTGCCCGCAGCATTGACACTAATCTGTTCGATCCGGTTTATGTGGGCATCGATAAAGACGGCAGATGGCTGCTCGGCCAAGGCGCCTTTGACAGCCTTCGTAGCGGTAAGATAGCAGATGCCGAACCTGTCATCCTCTCCACGGACCCCGATAAGAAGGGCTTTTACCACCTGGATTCCGGCAAGGTCACTACTGCAGACGTCATGTTCCCTGTCCTCCACGGCCCCCGCGGCGAAGACGGAACCATCCAGGGTCTTTTTGAGCTTGCCGGACTCGCATACGTGGGATGCGATACCATGGCATCGGCCATCGCCATGGATAAGGATATGACAAAGAGGGTTCTGGCGCAGCACGGTATCCCTGTGGTGAAAGGGACATGTGTGACCAGGTGGATGTGGGATACAGACCGTGATGAGGTACTCAAGGAGATCAATGAAACGCTCCCATTCCCCCTGTTCGTCAAGCCCGCCACCATGGGATCGAGCATCGGAGTAAGCAAGGCCGGTTCAGAAGAGGATATCATCAAGGCCCTTGGTTACGCCTTGAGCTTCTCCGCCAAGGCCGTGGTGGAGCTTGCTGTGGACAAGCCTATGGAAGTGGAGATTGCAGTCCTTGGAAACAACGAGCCCAAGGCCTCAATCCCCGGCCAGGTCATCCCGAGCGGCGATTTTTATGATTTCAACGCCAAGTATGTGGACAATTCGAGCGAGCTCATCATCCCTGCAAAGATCGGCAAAGCCTTGAGCGAGGAGATGCAGTTCGCGGCAGTGGAGGCCTTTATGGCTATCGGCGGCACGGGCATGGCCCGCATCGATTTCCTCGTGTCGCATGACTCTTTCTATTTGAACGAGATCAACACCATCCCGGGCTTCACCAGCATCTCCATGTACCCGAAGCTCTGGGAGGCGACAGGCATACCCTATTCCAACCTGATCACTAAACTCATCGAGCTGGCGCTTAAGAGACATGCGATCAGCCAGTCGCTCACCAAGACCATCGAGCTGGAGAAGGGGCTGGGGGTATAACTGTCAAGGGAGCTTAATAAGTGAGAAGTAGTCAGGAGTTTAGTATTCAATATAGTAAAAGAAATGCTCGGGATCCTGGGTTATACTGTTGTTATAAAAACAAACAGCCTGGAAGCCCTGGAACTGTTTCAGGAAGACCCTAA
>CAWKAM010000005.1:0-110638 GCA_963847605.1 uncultured delta proteobacterium
CGATACGTATACTTTAAGGCCTTGTATCTCTTATAGTGATCGTTATTGCAGTTACTCCCTATTTGTCAGTATAGATTCAAAAGAGATATTCAATAGGGGCTAAGTGAATATAGTTGCATGTGATCTATTGCTCTACACTCCTATCCAAGAATTTTCAAAAAAATTGTATTTCTATTGTTTAAAAGGACCACATGAATCTGATCATAAATCCATCCGGTGAGGGTTCCACATTAAGAGCGATGTCATTTGGGTGTGTGAGGCCGAGAAATGTATCATTGAATAAAATGCCCAAGAAATATCCCAACGAGGTGCCGACAAGGGCATCCGAGGGGAAATGGGCTTTCGCTTCCACACGTGCCCAGGCGGTGGCGGTAGAGAGTGTGAAGAAGCCGATACGAAACGCGGTGTAACTCCCTTGATCGAGTGGCAGAGAGCATAGATTCCTGGAAGCGAGGGATGAGTATATGGAGGTGCTTGAAGCCAGGGATGAGGGGAAGCTTTTGTCATCCAATCTGTTGGGCCGGGTACGGTTGGTAACATTCTTTAAGAAACTGGTTGCAAGGTCGTTTGATTCGATTGCAGCTAGCCCCACAGTTAGACCTTTAACCTTAGCCCCTGCCCAATCTTCCGGTGTATCTCCGCTTGGTGTAGTCAACATAGTTATAATATATGCGGATCTGGTGGCATCTCTGAATACATAACCGGCATTGTCAGCGGCTCTCTGGGAGCCAAAGACAGGCGTATGGCCGGAGGCATAGTTGGAGAGCTTCTTGTCCATGCCACCTACCTGGAGTATCAATGCACCTGCAAGTGGCACCCACGTTTCCGGCGCAGTGGCTGCATTGAAGGCAGCATCACTGATACTGTGCCATCCCGGAAAAATCGTTGCATTCTGCCCCCAGCCATGCCCATTCTTGAGAGTCCCGCAGGCTGGGAGCAAACCAAGGATGTAGAGTGTGGTTATGAATAGAACCGAATGCTTGAATTGGGATCTCATCGTTTCTAAGAATAGAACCCATAGAGAGAAATTCAAGCACGCATCTAATTCGGTAAGTACTCCTTGAAAATGTTAAATCTGTGTTTATCAATAATAGGTATCCATGTATTCCTCTTCAAATATTTTAGTTCATTTCGTAATAACCAGCTGTTTCCTTGTGATACTAACTGCTTGCGGAACTCTTAAGAATGGAAGAGGTTGGGGTCAAGACGTCACCATTCTACCTGGGTGGCGACAGCTAGGTGATGCAGCAATCAATGCAACCACTGCACCTCAGACATGGGTTCCACTCGCAGGGGCCTTGTTGTTAAAGATTGACAATATGGACAGCAGGCTTTCTAATTGGGCTTCAGAGCATACACCTTTGTTCGGTTCAAATCATGCTGCCCATGATGCCAGCAGTTTCTTCAGTGAACCCACGAGATATGCGTATATCGTAACCATGCTGGCTACACCAAGCGGGGATAATCCAGAAAGCTGGGCTATCGCAAAACTCAAGGGCTTTGCTGTTGGAACAGTTGCCATAAGTGCATCAGACACTACAACGAATTATCTGAAGCATAAAACAAAGCGTACTCGACCCGATGGATCAGATGACCTGAGTTTCCCTTCACTCACTACATCAAATGCTGCAGTAAATGCAACTTTAGCTTCCTATAATCTGGATTCGTGTAACATTGATGAGGGGGCACGAACAGCAGGAAAATATGGACTGTTCACCCTTACAGCTCTTACAGCCTGGTCTCGAGTTGAGGCTAAGGAACACTACCCTTCAGATGTGCTTGTAGGTGCGGCTCTAGGGTATTTCTATGGGGCCTTTTTCAATGATGCATTTCTCGGCCTTAATAAACAAAATGATGTTAATTTAATCATAGAGCCCGTACGGGACGGTTTAGTAATAAGAATGATGTGGTCTTTTTAACTCATTAGGAATCACCCAGTCAGTCACATCATATTCCTAAGTGATTTGATTTTAAAAGATAGGAGAAAAGAGGTTCGAACTAATATATAATTGGTTCATGACAACTAAAGCCTGTAAGGTTAATCACCGATAGGACTTCAACCATGAGGAAGGCAATGTAAGGAGTCAACTACGAACAACTACAAAAAAGCTTTAAAGAAGTCCTTCATTGTAACAATCCTTGTTATCACAACACTAACTCTTTATACCAGCCTACTCCATGCAGGAGATGGAGATGCGGATGGGATCTTCGATACAGGAAAAACATTCAACACCCTAAAGCTTGATTATAAACAATTTTATTCCCAGTACCGTTTCATGAGACTATGTCTTGCCTATGGCATTGCAGCCACATTTGCAGGCTCAGACCGTGACGATGATATACAAGATTGGTATCAGGAGCATGTCCGCAACTCTACGACAGATAAAATATCAACTATCTCCAAGAATTTTGGTAATGGGTGGTACATTATTCCTTTGTCCTTTGCTTCCGCAGCTGTAGTTACAATTCTTCCAGAGGGTCAGACTTCATCGGCTATAGGTACCTTTGGGGAACGTAGTGTACGGGCTATTGCAGTTGGAGGCCCTGCAGTTCTTTTGATGCAGTTTGTCACTGGTGCCGCCAGGCCGTCACAACCGGGCGATAATTCTTCATGGGAGCCATTTAAGAGCACCCATGGGGTCAGCGGTCATGCATTTATCGGCGCTATCCCTTTCTTGACTCTAGCCAGTATGTACGATGAAGAGTGGTATATAAAATATCCGCTTTATGTGGCATCCACCTTAGCGGGCTTATCCCGGATAAATGATAATCAACACTACCCTTCTCAAGTGGCATTGGGATGGTACATGGCATGGGAGGCAACACAGAGTATCAAAGAAAGAGATCAAGAAGACCATAAATTGAGTGTTGTGCCTTTGATCGCTCCTGACTACTATGGATTACAGCTCATAATGGAATGGTGAAAAGATTTGATAAATGAAGAACTCAGGGTCTTTGGAAAATCTATATATTTTATCTTGTATACGCAAAGTATACATGTCGCAAGAAAGCTATATAATAAATCATTCTGAAAAGATGAATATCACGGTGTCAGGACCGGAACTCTGAGATATCATACCCTTTGACATAGATCTTTTTTCAAGATCATCGGTTTTCAGACTCTTCGAGATCATCTATCAATCGAAGTAAACCGATGAGATATCGAATCCTACAGGACAAAAACACAGCTATGTTTTCATTAGCCCTTACTGAATAAGCACGGATCTCGCAATGTACTCCCGGTGTGGTCATCTGTATTGCACCCTACATTTTGTGGCCAAGATTTCCTTGACTTAAAAGGCCGAAATCCTATAGTTCACTCATGAACAAGCAATATCTTATCAAGATGTTATCTTAAAAAGTAAAGAGATGATCTATGCCGATCGATAACCTCTTCTCCGGCGTAGAATTGACCCTCGTACTTCCGTTGTTGAGCAGAGCACGGATAACTGCCATGTATCCCGATCTTTTCAACGACCCGAAATCCATAGAAATTATCGAACGCCTTTCGTGTCCTTTAAAGAAAATCAATGACCCCAGAATAATTTCCGGCGACCTCGGCAATGCAACCCGGGCGCGAATGTTAGATGATGCAATAAGAACGTATATTCACGAACATCCAAATGCTACAATCATAAATCTGGGGGCCGGTTTTGATACTGCATTTTCCAGCGTTGACAATGGATACATAACATGGTTCGATGTCGATCTCCCGGGCGTAACCAAAATGAGGAACCTTCTCATTCCGGAAACGGATCGCTCCCATTGTATCACTTGTTCAATACTCGATAGCACTTGGATGAAAGAAATAAACCCCGGGGAGCATGGACTTTTTATCATTGCAGGAGGTGTGTTGCCTTACTTTACAAAAGATGAAGTAAAGCACCTGATCGTGTCGCTTGCCGATCGATTCCCTTTAGTGAATTTGTGTTTGATGCGGTGTCGCGACTAGGTCGTTTTTGGTCCAACTGGAGAATTAAATCCGCCGGTATTCATTCGGTCAAAATGAAATGGATTGTGAACAGTCGCACCGATTTTACAAGATGGAATAGACGAATTTCGGTCTTTGAACGGTTCCCGCTTTATGCGCATATCGAACGTTCTTCCAATTTCGATAAACGCATGATCCGGATCATGAATAGGTCTGACAAATTGTGGACTTTAAGCATCGTCCACTTACGTTTTGGTATCTGATAGGACCGGCTTACCAGCGAACTTGCATCTGATCGAGCCGCTTAACTTTTAACTGCTTTTGCAGCCTCTTCTTTCGCGAGCAGCTTCTTAGCCTGAATATCACCAGAACGGGCTTCTTGGGCAGTTTGGGTAGGGGTCTCAGTAGCTTCCGATAAAGCTTGCGCTAAAGCCGACTTACTGGCACTGCTTATCTGAACGGTGTCCGTGGTGGTGGGCTGCGATTTCGTTTGAGGCGATGGTTGGCTCACTTCCGTAGATTGGGCAACAGGTTGAGCTTGGGTTGCACTTGTTATGGCGCTGATCATCTTGGGAACCTCCATGTTCATTTTCTATTTCATATTCATATCGGCAGAAGGACTGTAAACGCTAATCAAGCTTACCAAGTTGTAATGTTCAGATAAACCTTATATTGTCAATATGCATTATAAATCTCCTATGATGTTCATCACATTCAAAATGCACCATTGCTGATAGAAGGAATTACATCGAGTCGAGAGGTTCAAATTCGGTTCTGCAAGCAACTGAGTGAATTTCTCTAGCTGATCCTCCCCTTTATGCATCTAGTTGCGTAGACCTGAAGCCTTTATACCAACCTTGTACAGCTCCTTGAAACTTGTCCAAGTATATATACGTTACCGGTGTTATGTAGAGGGTTACTATCTGTGAAAAGAGAAGACCTCCAACCACTGCGACTCCCAGCGGCTGCCTTGTTTCGCCCCCAGCACCCAGACCGAGGGCTATAGGCAGCGTTGCCATGAGGGCCGACATGGTCGTCATCATGATTGGCCGGAACCGGATGAGGGCGCCCTGATAGATGGCCTCCTCTGGCTTCTTCCCCTCTTTCCTCTCTGCCTCCAGTGCAAAATCGATCATCATGATGGCGTTCTTCTTCACGATGCCGATGAGCATGATTATACCTACCAGTGCATACAGGTTGAGGTCGATGTGAAAGATCATCAGGGTCAGGAGCGCACCAAGCCCGGCGGATGGGAGCCCCGACAGGATGGTGAGGGGATGGATGAAGCTCTCATAGAGAATCCCGAGCACGATATAGATGACCAGGATAGCCACCAGGATCAGGATACCGAGACCCACCATGGATGACTTGAAGGCCTGTGCTGTTCCCTGGGTGCTGCCGGTTATCGATGAAGGAAGGACCGATCTTGCGGTCTTTTCCACTTCACCTACTGCATCACCCAGCGATTTTCCTGGTGCAAGGCCGAAAGACAGTGTTACTGCAGGAAGTTGACCCAAGTGGTTGACCGTGAGCGGCCCCAGGGTCTGATCCAGGCTTGCCACCGTACTCAGGGGAATCAGGTTGCCTGAAGATGACCGGATATAGAGCAGGGAGAGTGCAGACGGATCCATCTGATACTCTGGTTCGAGCTCAACGATGACCAGATATTCGTTGGTGGGTGCATAGATCGTGGAGACCTGATTTGCAGAATATGCGTATTGGAGTGCGGTCTCTATTTGAAGGGCACTGAGGCCAAGCGCCGATGCCTTGTCCCGGTTGATGGTTATTGAGATCTGGGGGTTCTTGATCTGGAGATCAGTCGTCACATCCTGAAAACCCGGCAGTTCCTTCAGCTTTGCTTCCATGAGCGGAGCATATTTATACAGCTCGCTGATATCCGGGCTCTGGAGAGCGTACTGATACTGGCTCTTTGTCTGGTATCCCCCGATGCGTATGGGCGGCGGGTTCTGCATGTAGACCTGTATCCCTGGGATTGTTGAGAGCTTCGGTCTGAGCTCTTGGATCACCTCATCTGCGCTGAGGTCGCGTTCGCTGCGAGGTTTCAGGCGGAGCATCATGCTCCCGGTCTCACCGGCTTGTACGTTTGACATAATGATATCAACATTCGGATCCTTTCGGACGATACGGGCGACCTTCTGCTGGTGTTCCACCATCGATTCAAACGATATTCCCTGTGCCGCTTCCGTTGTACAGATGATCTGGCCAATATCTTCGCTCGGGAGGAAACCTTTAGGTATGATGACATAGAGATAGACAGCCCCCATAAGGAAAAGGATGGATATAATGAGGGTTGTTAACCGGTGGTGTAATACCCATTGAAGGCTTCTGTCGTATGCGCGGAGCATTCCATCAAAAAACCGCTCCGAGGCTTGATAGATACGGCTGTGATTTTTCTCGCCTGCAGGACGTAGAGAAATACTGCAAAGCATGGGCGTGAGGCTGAGCGAAACAAACCCGGAGATGAGCACTGCAACTGTGATGGTGATGGCAAACTCATGGAGCAATCTTCCGACAATACCCCCCATAAAGAGGACCGGGATGAAGACAGCGACAAGGGACAATGTCATGGAGATAATGGTAAAGCTTATCTCCTTTGATCCGTTGAACGTTGCATCAAGCGGGGTCTCGCCATGCTCTATGTGTCGTACAATATTTTCCAGCATGACAATGGCATCATCCACGACAAATCCCACGCACAGGGTCAACGCCATGAGTGAAAGGTTATCGAGATTGTACCCGCCCAGATACATCACCGCAAAGGTCCCTATAAGGGACATGGGCAATGCCAGACTGGGGATGATCGTAGCAGAGAGGTTGCGCAGGAAAAGGAAGATCACCAGGACCACGAGAACCAGTGCCAGCAGCAGGGTGAGCTGAACATCCCTGATGGAATCCTTGATAGATACGGACCGGTCATAGAGGATTTCTAGGTTCATGGATGCTGGGATCAGGGCGCGGTATTTCGGGAGGATATCCTTGATGGACTGTACAACCTGAACCGTATTGGTGCTCGGCTGGCGCAAGATGGACAGGACAATTGAACGATTATTATTGAACCAGGAAGAATTCTTGTTGTTCTCAACGCTGTCAATGACGTGGCCTAGATCCCCAAGCCGTATCGGCGAACCGTTGTGGTATCCCACAATCAATGGTTTGTAGGCATCCGCATTTGTCAGCTGCCCGGAGGCCTGGACGGTGAATGCCTTGTGGGTCCCCCACAGTGTGCCTGTCGGGAGGTTGACATTCCCAGAGACGACTGCATTAGCGACCTCATCGATCCCGATGGACCTGCTGTCCAGGGCCTTCGGATCAAGACGGACACGGACAGCATACTTTTGTGACCCGCGGACTTGCACCTCTGCAACGCCGTCGATCATGGATATGCGCTGCGCAAGGAGTGTTTCTGCAAATTCGTCCACTGTTGACAGAGGTAAGGTCGGCGAATTCAGTGAGAGTAAAAGGATCGGCTGGTCCGCCGGGTTTACCTTCCTGAAGAATGGCGGACTTGGCATGTTCGAAGGGAGTAGACGGGAAGCAGTACTGATGGCGGTTTGAACATCCTGGGCTGCCGCATCGATGTTCCGGTTCAGGTTGAACTGCAGGGTAACCTGGGTTTCTCCCAATTGACTTGTTGAAGTCATGGAGTCAAGGCCGGCGATGGTGGTGAACTGCTGTTCGATCGGTGTCGCAACGGCTGACGCCATGGTCTCAGGACTTGCACCCGGAAGTTTTGCCGTAACGCGGATCGTGGGAAAATCTACATTGGGGAGCTCGCTGACGGGCAGAGCCCTGTAGGCTACAACACCGAAGAGGAGAATGGAGAACATGACAAGCGTTGTCATGATGGGCCGCTCTATGAAGATGCTGGAGATATTCACTTAGGTCACCGCTCTTATATCACTTCGCGTTCTTTATGGTTACCTTGGCTCCTGGTATGAGCCGAAGCTGACCGTCCGTGACCATTAGGAAGGATTGTAAGGGAGTTTCATAATAAATGTACTTCCTTTTCCTAGGCAACTGGTAACCTCGATAACACCCCCATGAGATACAACAATTGCCTTAGCTAAGGTTAGACCGAGACCGACACCTGATTGTGACCGGCTCTTGTCGCATTGGTAGAATCTCTCAAATATGTGGGGGAGATCTTTGTCGGAGATCCCTATTCCTGTGTCTTTTATCGTTATCTCAACTTGTTTATCATCATCCTTCATCAAAACAGATATCTCTCCACCTGGTGGGGTGTACTTCAAAGCATTGTCCATAAGGTTGGCAACCATTCGTTGGATTTTATGGACATCACCCATGAGATAGCATGTTTCAGGGACAGCTATTGTGAAATTCAGGTTTTTATCTTCTGCCAGAGGATAGAAGAGCTCATAAGCATTTCTCACAACACCTGCTATGTTTATCTGCTCCTGGTGAAGCTTCACAGCACCTGCCTCGGCTTCTGAAACATCAAGGATCGTATTGATCATTTGCATCAGGTAATCACATTCTTCCATTATCCTGACAGCATGAGCATTATTGTTATCGTCTGGTGTGCTCGTGAACAGGTCCTTCTCCGCGATGAGACGAATTCTTGCTATGGGTTTTTTCAGATCATGAGTAATATCGTCCATCATGTTCCTGATTCCGGTAACCAATGCATTGATGCGATCCAGCATTGAATTAAACGTGCTGGCGAGCCGCGTTATTTCTTCAGCCTTTGTCTCAACTGAAACCCGCTGATCAAGATTGCCCTTGGATATGCTCTGTGCCGTACGCGTAACTTCCTCTACTCCCCCTAGGGCGTGCCTGCCCATGAGCCAGCCGGTAGCGGTTGCTATGGGAATGAGGAGGGCCATGACAATGCCGAACACGGTTCGAAACAGCTCCAGGAACTCCTCATCATCCTCTAGTGTTTCGCCAATCTGCATAACAACTCCAGGGCCGATAACACCATATACACTGCGGGCCTTGTGATCCCGCCCGGGAATCTTCAATGTCTCAAATACATACGTGGAGCTGTTATGGAGTTGCCGGAATGCTTCTTGTGATATCCCGATCTTCTTCCAGAAGGTCATATCTGTTGAAAAGGTCTGCTTCCCATCAGGAGAAAAAAGACGGAAGAAGGAGTCTGCTATGCCGTCTCCCTCACATTCTATGATAATCGATTTTTTGAGCTCATCTGTCCCTTTTAATCTCAGGACAGCTGAAAACTCGCGGAGGTTGCCCTTGAGGTCCTGATCCCGGTTGTGCTGGATGAAAGAACCGATTATGAGGTAGAAAACCAGAAACGCAATCAGAAAAGATGATGTAAAAATGACCGTATAATAAACAGCCAACCGGAATGCGAGTGTATGCCTCAATCTAAGTATTTTCTCTAAGGACATAACCTACACCGCGCACGGTATGGATAAGCTTGTTCTCGAAGTCTTTATCGATCTTATCCCTTAACCTGCAAATCCTCACTTCGACAACGTTTGTATGGGGGTCAAAGTTATAATCCCAGACGTGTTCCATGATCATGGTCTTGGTGATAACGTTTCCTACGTTTCGCATGAGATATTCCAGCAGGGAGAGCTCAAGCGGCTGCAGGTCTATTTTCTCTTTTCCCCGTATGACCTTCCGGGATAGAAGATTCAGGGTGAGGTCTCCTACCTGGAGGATGTGTGGCTCTGGGGTGTTTCCGGATCTTCGGATCAGCGCCTGAACACGGGCCAGAAGCTCCGAGAAGGCGAAAGGCTTGGTCAGATAATCATCTCCCCCGGTCTGGAGGCCTCTTACCCGGTCATCTACGGACCGTTTTGCACTCAAGATAAGCAGGGGAATATTCTTCTTTTTCCTGCGCAATTCCTCAATGAGTGTCAGACCATCGAGCTTTGGCAGCATAATATCGATTATTGCCGCATCGTACGATTCGTTCAATGCCTTATGGAGACCGGATTCACCATCGTAAGTGTGTTCAACAACAAAACCGGCCTCACGTAATCCGCCCACAATGAAAGATACGATGGTCTCATCGTCTTCAACCAGTAATATTCTCACTATTTGTACCTCTTTGTTGATTTCTCTTTGCAGATGAGATTCACCTGTTCCAACATCTAAACCACACTCAAAGTGATACTTCGTAAACTGCTATTACTATTTGAATCTTTCAAATTCAATGGGGTCGATTTACAAGGCTTCACGCCTATTTCTAAGGCGCGCTCAGATTCAAGAGATATAACCACAGGAATAAGCCTGTCCCGATCCTTAGCACTATTTTCAGCATTAACATCAGAAAAACCAAACATGATGAAGAGCATGAATATTATCAGGATAAGTAACATAACCAAAATGACCTTTATTACCAGCTTGTTTTGGAGTCTATCCATGCATCCTACATTCATTCTCAAAATGGTTACGGGAGAATATTATCTCTTCCTAGATGATGTTACATTACCGGGTGATTGCAGTACTATTACCATTTTGTAATAATTCGTCCTTTCTCTTTTCCCAATCTGAGAAATAGTTTAGAAACTTCTCCAATAATAGGTGCAGCTGATGACTATGAGAATGAGTTCCCAATCCCTTTTTTTAAAAGTATTTGGGATAATCTTTAGCCGAGATTGAACAAATTTTAGTATAGAACCAGCATCTATATGGCTCACCCTCTACAGGGCATACATGGAATCAAGGAAAAATGAACTATCGGTGTTTAAAACAGATGTGCAGATTCGTGTATTCCTTTACCTCCTGGCAAGCGTGATTGTCATCCTGATCGGACAGGCAGACCGTGAACTGTTGTATCCAGATGATCTTCGCGAAGTGGAGATTGCGCGAGAGATGTATGAGGGCGGCGATTATGTCGTGCCCCATCTCGCTGGGCTCCCATTTGTTGAGAAACCATCAGGCTTCCCGGCAGTAGTTGCAACAGTGTACAAAATTATTGGCGCACCGATTGCTGCGGCTGCACGTTTCACTGCCGCAGCTTTCGCCCTTATGTCCCTCACAGCTGTTTTCTTTCTCGGAAGGCGAAGCCTGGGTATTGAAGGCGGCTCACTTGCTATGGCTATACTAGCCCTCTCTCAGAGGTTCTGTAGGACATCGCACGAAGTCCTCCTTGACAATGCCCTTACCGCTGCAATTTCATTCACTATCCTCTTCACCTGGATAGCTCTCGAAACAGACATACCGCGCAAGAAGCGCCTTGCCTATGCGGCAGCAGGCTTTTCACTAGGGATAAGTTTTCTTTTTAAAGGATTTGTCGGAGTTACTATCTTCGGCTCAGGGTTTTTTCTTTATCTGGTCATGAGTAGGCGATTCGATGAGCTCAGGCATATTTTTCGGCCTTTACCGATCATTGCTTTTTTCCTTCCTGTTTTATCTTGGACTGTCCCGTTTCTTTTATATGCACAGCCCGATCTTATTCGGGAATTCTTCATTAACAACAATTTTGGCCGATTCTTGTACGGATATAAAAGCAACCATCGGCCATTTTACTTCTACATAAAAGATATCTGGGTGGATTTTGCACCAGGGGGGGTCATCCTTCCTTTCGCGATTTGGATGGCCTGGAAGTCAAGACAGGAATGGGAGAATCGGGCAGGCATCTTTTCCCTTTGCCTTTTTATTGGTCCGCTTGTGGTTCTCTCTGCTTCTGTTGCCAAAGATAATGTCTATCTTCTCCCTGTTCATCCGGCCTTGGCTATGCTTGTTGCCTGGAGCACGGTGAAAGGATGGTCTTCTCCGGGTCGCAATTCAAGGATTCTAACCGAGGGAATGGCTATGATAGCTATCCTTGCAACCGGCATCATAGTAGGTATAACCGGCTTCCTTGCAAACACCGTCTTATCTCTTGTAGTGGCCACTATAATTCTTGTACTTGCTGCAACAAAAATCATCTTCTCAATCAGGCGGGGTGACCTTCAATGGTCAACTGCCTGCATCGCTGTCCTTTTTGCCCTTGTATGGAGCCTATGGTTTACTGGCCCATTGGCAGAAGCCGATATGGCAAAAAGCAGTACACGCCAACCCATGATGAACGCCCTGAGGCTGGTAGGCGACCGGGACCTCGTGATTTACGATACCGATGATGGTGTCCGTGGTGCAGCAGGTTTCTACAGAAACCGGTCGGTACAGGAAATCCAATCTGTAGCAGGGCTCATTATCAAGCTTGGCAGGAATCCCGGCAAGACCGCGGCGCTGACCTTCTGCAACAACAAAGATACATTACCACCCGAGATACAGAAGGCTGCACAAAATTTTAGTACAAATCTTCACATTGAGGCACACTTTAACTTTGGTGAAAAATGTCTCCTCCTTATCTCTGCATATCCAAAGGGCTTGAGAGGGAAAGAGGATAATCAGATTAAGGTTCAAAAAAGATCGTGAGAAGATTTAATAGTTGATCAAATTAAGTTAAATGCACAAGGGTCTATAAACCAGGAAGAGGACAAGCTTTAAAAAAGAGCAATGGCAAGATAAAGATCCCCTTTGACTGGCGTTTTCACGATGAAAAGCGGGCTGGACAAGATACCGGTCGCAATAGGACCGTACCAGGTGAATGAAGACACCTTATAGCTTATCCACTCTGGCATCAGTGGAGGAGAGATACCCCGGACTACTGGCTCTGGTTGCAGAGTAAATGTGTTAGCTCTCACACTTATTGAAAACTGGCGATAAGGACGAAAATTTAAGGACATTCATACTCTCTCAGGTGAAACACCTCACAGGCGTGTCCCAAAGCAGAAAGGAAAGGGCATTAGACATGAAACAAGCATTTGATGGTATGGAATTACTCTCCGCCTTTGTGCAACAAATAAAATATCTTGCGCTCCTTGCCTTGATCAGGCTTATCCGGTACCTTCCCTACTCGATTGTCCTCAATCTTTTCCGGTCTCTCAGCATAATCGCCTGGTTTGCGGATCCGTATCACCGAAAGGTAGTCGTCATCCAAATGCAGGCCGCACTCGGGCTTAAGGATGTCCGTCACCTCGTGCTGAAGGTATTCATGAACCAGGCAGACATCATGGTGGACACGATCCGGTATGCATTTATGAGTGATAAGGAGATCAGGAGCAGGATTGTGGTGGAAGGGAAGGAGCACATGGATGAGGCCCAGGCTTCCGGCAGGGGGATTATGATGATCACAGGCCACATCAGCAACTGGGAGATCCTCGGACATATGAAGAAGGTTATGGGCACCGAGTTCTGCATTATGGCTGATATCCGCAAAGACCCGAAACTTGAAGCAATCGTGAACGATATCAGAGTTCGCTGTGGCGCCACCATCCTTCCCCCTACGGGAACTTTCCACATGCTTATCAGAGAACTGAAAAAGGGCAAGACCATCGGTATGGTCATTGACATGCGAGGAGACCAGAAAGAAGATATTTATTGCGATATCTTCGGCATGCCGGCCCCTACCAAATCAGCGCCCGCCTCCATAGCACTCAAAGGGAATGCCCTGATAATGCCGGTCTATACCATTAAGCAGGGAGGCACCTACCACTGGTACTTTGCCAAGGCGGTAGATGCGGCACAGTTTGGCGATGGTGATGAAGCTGTCCGGAAACTGAGCGAATTCATGCAGTCCTGGGTTGCATCCGTGGTCAGGGAACACCCGGAACATTGGTTCTGGCTCTACAGTAGGTGGCTCAAACGCTCGGACATGAGAAGGATCATTAAAAAAAAGTTGGACTTCAAGGAGTATGTCCACAGGAAGATGGAAGCGGTATTGAGTGATCAGAGAAAAGTGAATAATGATTCGTGACTGTGAAAGGCGTGAATAGTGATCATATGAAGGAGCCAATATCATATCAAAATATTATCTTAAAAAGTAAAGAGATGATCCATGCCGATCGATAACCTCTTCTCCGGCGTAGAATTGACCCTCGTACTTCCGTTGTTGAGCAGAGCACGGATAACTGCCATGTATCCCGATCTTTTCAACGACCCGAAATCCATAGAAATTATCGAACGTCTTTCGTGTCCTTTAAAGAAAATCAATGACCCCAGAATAATTTCCGGCGACCTCGGCAATGCAGCCCAGGCGCGAATGTTAGATGATGCAATAAGAACGTATATTCACGAACATCCAAATGCTACAATCATAAATCTGGGGGCCGGTTTTGATACTGCATTTTCCAGCGTTGACAATGGATACATAACATGGTTCGATGTCGATCTCCCGGGCGTAACCAAAATGAGGAACCTTCTCATTCCGGAAACGGATCGCTCCCATTGTATCACCTGTTCAATACTCGATAGCACTTGGATGAAAGAAATAAACCCCGGGGAGCATGGACTTTTTATCATTGCAGGAGGTGTGTTGCCTTACTTTACAAAAGATGAAGTAAAGCACCTGATCGTGTCGCTTGCCGATCGATTCCCTCTTAGTGAATTTGTGTTTGATGCGGTGTCGCGACTAGGTCGTTTTTGGTCCAACTGGAGAATTAAATCCGCCGGTATTCATTCGGTCAAAATGAAATGGTTTATCAACAGTCGCACCGATTTTAAAAAATGGAATAGCCGAATTTAGGTCTTAGAACGGCTCCCGCTTTATGCGCATATCGAACGTTCTTCCAATTTCGATAAACGCATGATCCGGATCATGAATATATCTGACAAATTGTGGACTTCAAGCATCGTCCACTTACGGTTTAGTATCTGATAGGACCGGCTTACCGGCGAACTTGCATCTGATCGAGCCGCTGTATTTCATGTGAAATCATTCATGTACAAAATAAGATCTCACACAAGACCCCAATGTGCGGCAAATCTCCATTTACATTCTAACGCATGCAATTTTTGGTTGATTCTGACTGAAGATTACATGCCATTAGGTCCACTCTAGATTGAAGTGTCTGTTTGCATAGGTATTATTTGATAATCATCGCAAATGAGGGGCATGGAAAACCATAGATTACATACCATTTATTACGATTGACCTTGATTGAAGATTTCTTCGATAAATTAACGCTTTCAAATCAGCCCTAAAAGTATATGTTCTCGGATGTAATCTATACTTTGGGACATTGCATATCAAAGTACACAGTATGGCACGCAAGTTATAGTTTTTTTCATGAAAAAATTTTTAAATGTATCGTGCTATGATACGATGAGCCCGTATTGATTATCTCTTGAGATAATCTCTGAATGATCCCTTTCTGAAGATATCATGCGGAGATCTCGACAACCTATTCAGAGAGGCTAAAGGAGCGCTTTATAAATGACTTATTGTTGAGGTTCAGCCTTACAGCCAGTAGACCTCCCGACGTTTGCCATTTCAGAAGGGCCCTTTAGCGATAGTTTGGAAAAATACCCTTGAATACCACCGGTGCATGTCCTAGGAGATAGGGGAAGTAGTATATCTTGGCATCGCAGATGAAAGGAATGCCCCTCAATGGATGACTATCTGGTGCGGATCATCACTGAAGAGAAGAATATCCTGGGCCTTGCCTGCATTACGACAAATCTCGTAAACGATGCGCGGAAAAGGCACGGGACCTTTCCAACCGCCACCGCGGCCCTCGGCAGGGCATTGACCGGCGGCGAGCTTCTCGGCGCATTGCTGGAACCCGACCAGAGGGTGGCACTCAAGTTTACCGGCAACGGGCCGCTGAAGAAGATCATTGTAGAGGCAGAGGGTGACGGAACGGTACGGGGTTATGTGGAGGTGCCCCGGGTGGACCTGCCGCCCAGGAACGGCAAGTTCGACGTCGGCGGGGCCTTGGGCAGGGAAGGGTTTCTCACCGTAACCAAGGACCTGAGGCTCAAGGAGCCGTATAACGGCGTTGTAAAACTCTACACCGGCGAGATCGCCTCCGACATCGCCTTTTACCTCACCGAATCCGAGCAGATACCCTCGGCCGTGGGCTTAGGTGTTTTTGTGGAGACCGATGGCAGCGTGACCGCATCCGGCGGGTTCCTTGTCCAGTCGCTCCCGCCTGCCGATGAGGCACTCATCGACTCTCTTGCAGGCAGGATCGAAAATATGCCGCCAATCACCCGCCAGCTTAAGGACGGGAAGACACCGGAAGACCTCCTGGCAGCTGTGTTCGATGGAGTCCCCTATCGTACAATCGAGACCAGACAGCTGTCTTTCCGCTGCTCTTGTTCCAGTGCCAGGATAGAGCAGGCGCTCATAACGCTCGGCAGGTCCCAAATCGAAGAGATCATCAGGGACCAGGAGGTCTTCGACATCTCCTGTCACTTCTGCAACCGTTCCTATCTCTTCCGGAAAGACCATCTCCTGCGGCTGCTCAATGAGATGCATTGAACGGAAAGGAGATAAAGGTGTATAATCAAAGTTAAAGAATTCCATCATGATCAGATGATTGCACAGGGAGGGTCCATCTATGGGCAAGGGTGATCAACGGAGCAAACGGGGCAAGACCTGGATAGGAACTTTTGGGAAAAGAAGACCCAGAAGAAAGAAAAAGGCCTTGCCTGTAAACACGGTAACCAAAGGATCCAAAGGCGCTAAGAAATCGTAAGTGCTGTAAACCTGTATAGCTGCCTACCCTTACTGCTTGCATATCCAAAAAAGGATAGAAGAGACGGGTAATCCTATCTTAAGGCGCGATATCCAGGCCGTCCCTGTCACCATTGAAGGGCGGCAGATGATCACCTTTATCGATCCGCTCAAACTCGCCCGGACCGGCTTCGCCCTTGACAGGAGTGCAGTTCCGCTGCTTTCCATGATGGACGGAGGCCACGACTTGAGGGATATCCAGATGGGTCTCATGCGCATGGCCGGAGGCTCAATTGTCCCCATGACCGATGTGGAGGCCCTCATCAAACAATTCGACCATGCCTTTCTCCTGGAAAGCGACGCCTTCAGGCTCAGGAAAACGGCCGTCATGGAGGAGTTTGCAAAAAAGACTCTGCGCGAACCACAGCTTGCAGGCAAATCCTATGAGGCAGACCCGGCCAGGCTCAGGTCGTATATTGCATCCATTGAGTCGGGGCTGCCGCCGCTTCCCGGCGGTCATGAAACGGAAATCGTAGGCATCATGGCCCCGCACATCGAGATTTCGGCGGCTGAGCAAGCCTATGTAGATGCCTACCGGAGGCTCAGGGGAAGCAGCTATGACCTTGTGATCATCCTCGGCATTAACCACAGCGGCGGAAATGGATTGTACTGCCTCTCCGATAAGGACTACATCACCCCGCTCGGGACACTGGTGACAGACAGGAGGTTTATCGAAGAGCTGAAGGCGGGGCTTCCTGATAATACGGTTGCACCCTATGACTTCGATCACATGATGGAGCATTCCATAGAGTTCCAGACGGTATTTCTCGCCTATTACCTCGGCGTGGCCGTAAAGATTGTACCCGTGCTCTGCGGCGGAATCCATGAATTTCTTGCAGGCGGGAATGATCCTTTGAGCGATGAGCGGTTCCTCGCCTTCAGGGATGGCATTTTGAGGCTCATCGGGCAAGGGGGCCTAAATGTGCTTTTTGTGTCAGGAGTGGACTTTTCCCATGTGGGGCACAAATTCGGACACGGCATAACTGCGGATGCCCTTCTTGGACGTGCACGGTTCAATGATGAACAGATCATTTCCCACCTGATCGCGGGAAGGCCTGAAGAGATCTGGAAAAATGCCCTTGCTACGGGTGATGAGTTTAACGTCTGCGGGCTCGCCTCCATGATGCTCTTTTTGTCTCTCATAGGCCGGAGCAGGGTCGAACTCCTCCATCACGGCACGTATAACGAACCCGCCACGAACAGCGCCGTAACCTTTGCATCCATGGTCTTTGCAAAGGCTTGAATAATTGGGATCCTTTTTAAGGAACGGCTCAATTTGTTTGGTACAATCTGGAAAAAGGTTATAGATAACCCTATGAATGGAGAAACATAATGAATCCTATGGAGAGTAAAAGCCGTCAGAAGAAAAGGCAGACCCGGGAGGAATCAATGGATAAACGGTTGATCTATTTCGATAATAATGCCACGACCCCCCTCCATCCTGAAGTAAAGAAGGCGATCTTTGAGGCCCTGGATATTTACGGCAACCCTTCGAGCCTCCACGGGTTCGGCAGGCTTGCGCGCAAGTACGTGGAGGAGGCGCGTGAGAAGGTGGGCCGCTTCATCGGTGCAAAACCAGAGGAGATACTCTTCGTGGGCAGCGGTTCCGAGGGCAACAACACCGTGCTCTCCATCCTCAACAGCCAGTGCGGGGCCTGCGAGTTCAATGCATGCAGCGGCAAGGAGCTCATCACGAGCACCATCGAGCACCCATGTGTACTCGAGGCCTCAAAATGCATGGCCGAGAAAGGGGTCAAGGTTACCTATCTCGATGTGGACAAGGACGGCAAGGTGGACCTCGATCAGCTCAAGGATTCCATAACACCGATGACCGGTCTCGTCTCCATCATGATGGCCAACAACGAGATCGGCACGATTCAGGATATAAAGACCATTTCAAGGATCGTGCATGAACAAGGCGCCCTGCTCCACACGGATGCAGTCCAGGCAGTGGGTAAGGTTCCCGTGGATGTAAATGATCTCGGCGTGGACTTCCTCACGCTCTCCGGACACAAGATCTACGGCCCCAAGGGGATCGGGGCGGTGTACATCAGGAAGGGCTCCCCGTTCTGTCCGCTCATCAGGGGCGGCCACCAGGAACGCGGCAGGAGGGCAGGCACCGAGAACACCATCGGCATCATAGCCCTGGGCAAGGCCGTGGACATGCGCGCCATCGAGATGAAGGAAGAAGAGAAGCGGCTGCTTGCCATGAAAGAGACCTTAAGAAAGGGCATAGCCGAAAAGATCCCGGACATACGCTTCGTGGGCCACCCGACCGACAGCCTGCCGGGCACGCTGAACGTATCCTTTGACGGCTCCGAGGGCGAGGCGATACTCCTCTACCTCGACCTTGCAGGCATAGCGGTCTCCACCGGGAGCGCATGCGCATCGGGCTCGCTTGACCCATCCCATGTGATCCTGGCCACCGGGCTGCCCGCAGAGTGCGCCCACGGTTCCATCCGCATCAGCCTGGGCAGGGAAAACACCATCGAGGACGTCGATTATATGCTTCATGTGCTCCCCGGGGTCATCGCTCGCATCAGGGACATGTCCACCGCATACGTAAGGAGGCAGTAATGGAACAGGTGAACTGGGTATATACCGACAAGGTGCTGGAGCACTTCATGCACCCGAAAAATATTCTTGAAGATGAAAAGAACTATCATGAAGACGGGAGGGGTATAACCGGCAACATCAAGTGCGGCGACCAGATGATCGTTGCCATCAAGGTGGACAAGGAAAAGGGCACGATTGCCGACTGCAAGTGGAAGACCTTCGGATGCGCCAGCGCCATTGCCAGCACCTCGGTCCTCTCCGAGATGGTCAAGGGCATGAAGCTCGAAGACGCATTCAAGCTCTCCCCCAAGGACATCAACAAGGAGCTGGGAGGCCTTCCCGAGCACAAGATCCACTGCAGCGTTCTTGGCGACAAGGCCTTGAGGGCTGCCATCAACGACTACTACGAGCGCAGCGGTTTGACGGATAAGGTCAAGCGCGAAGAGGCCCGCGTGGTATGCAACTGCATGAACATCACCGACCATGAGATAGAAGACGCCGTGCTGGAAGGCGCCAGGACCTTCTATGAGCTCCAGGAGAAGACCAAGGTGAGCACGGTATGCGGCGAATGCAAGGACGATGTGGAAAGGCTCCTTGAGTTCTACAAGAACAAGCATTTCTGCAGCATTGAAGAGAAGCCGGCAACACCGTGATTTTTTTTAAACCCGCAGGGACATCTGCCAACATACATCAGAAGTGCTATAGTGATCCTATAGGCACGCTGATGTGCGGAGGGTTATCATGATACCGAAACAGAGCCAGGGCATTGAGAACGGAAATATCATCAAAAGGGTGGTCGAGGAGCTGTGCGAACCTGAATCATTCGATCAGGTATATCACAGGCCCACCCTGGAAGGCGCCATGCCTTCGCTCGATTCGCTTGAGGATATCGTGGAGCGGCTGCGCATGGTGATCTTCCCGGCCTATTTCAACGACTCCGAGATGTCGCTTGAAACCATGCCCTACATCATCGGCAACCATTTGGAGAAGATCGAACGCCTCCTCACCGAGCAGATCAAGCGCGGTTTCGAGTTCTCCTGCGAGATAACGGAGCGCCAGGCGTGCATCGAGTGCAACGAGAGGGCCAACATCCTTTCACGGAAGTTCATCTCCACCATCCCCAGGATTCGTAGGCTGCTGGTGAGCGACGTATTTGCCGCATACGAGGGAGACCCTGCGGCGAAGAGCTTAAGCGAGGTCATATTCTGCTACCCGAGCATCAAGACCATGACAAATTACCGCATCGCCCATGAGCTCTACGAGCTCGGCGTGGAGATCATCCCCCGCATCATCACCGAGATGGCCCATTCCGCCACCGGCATCGACATCCACCCGGGCGCCGCTATCGGCGAGCACTTCTTCATTGATCACGGCACCGGAACGGTCATCGGAGAGACCTGCGAGATAGGCAGGAACGTCAGGCTATACCAGGGCGTGACGCTCGGCGCCCACAGCTTCCCCAAGGACGAGGCGGGTCATATCGTCAAGGGGATCCTGAGGCATCCCATTGTAGATGACGATGTAATCATCTACTCCGGCACCACCGTCCTCGGAAGGGTGCGCATCGGCAAGGGCTCCGTCATCGGCGGCAACGTATGGCTCGACCACGACATAGCCCCCGGCACAACGGTGATGCAATCTTCCGCATCGAACAATATCATCCTTTGTCCTCAAGATAATTTCTAAAGGGCTTAGAATCCGATGGGAAGGATGAATGCACACATGCCCTATGGGCGGTGGCGGCTGATCACGATCATTTTCCTCATTATTCATACCTGCACCGGTTCTGCGACCTTGGTGCTGGCTGCCGAGAAGAATCCTTCCCCTATCTTCATGTGGTCCGTTCAGGGTGCAAAGTCTACGGCCTTTCTCCTGGGATCCATGCATGTGTTCAAAGAGGGCTCCTATCCGCTCGATGCACGGATCGAGAAGGCCTATAATACCTGCCCGCGCGTAGTATTTGAGGCGGATCCGGCAGCGGCTGGCACCCAAGAGATCAGAGACATGATGCTCAAGCTGGGCACCTACTCTGAAGGCACTACCCTGCAGAAGGAGATCTCCACAAAGACGTATGCCATGCTCAAGGAGCGCGTCGCCGCCGATAACCTCACCATGGAACAATTCGATAGATTCAAACCATGGTTTGCAGCACTGTCCGTCGCAGCCATAGAACTCAAGAAGCTCGGATTTACGGCCGAGTATGGACTTGATTCATACTTCTACAAAAAGGCTGTAACCGACAAAAAGGAAATGATCTTCCTTGAAACGGCTAGGCAACAGCTGGAACTTCTTGCCAATGCCTTTCCCGGGCATGAAGAAGACCTCCTCAAACAGGCCCTTGAGGAAATGACCGTCCTGGCAAAGGACACATCCGCCATGGAGCAGGCATGGAAGACCGGGGATGCAGTCCGGATGGAGACCTTTACCCGGAAGAGTTTGAAAGAGTTCCCTGAGGTAGAAAAGAAGCTCTTTGCAGAACGGAACAAGGCCTGGACCACGCATATGTCCAGGATCCTCGCCCAGAAGGGTGATGTCTTCATTGTCGTGGGCGCCGGCCACCTGGTGGGCAAAGACGGGGTGCTGGAGCTCCTCAAAACCAAAGGATTTAAGGTGGTGCAGCAATAAGCGAATATTTTTAAAGCTCATTTCACGGTTTTCCTTTTCCCCTTGCCTTGTCTGATCTTGTCCTTTTGGATCTTGCTGCGTTCCTTGATGAGTCTTGAGATGTCTTTCTGGCGGCGTGTGACCTTTTCTCCTGCCATGTCTTCCCCCTTTAATGGATGAGCCGATCTTCCCCAATGGATTCCCGCTCTTTTAAGGAATGGCGAAACAAAGATCTCTCTTGCACGGTGTTATGAGCTTTTACAAATAATAATCGTTGGGAACAGGATGTCCATGCATCTTTTGATCAAATGACAGGTGTAAGCAAGGCGGTCCTGCTGAAGCTTATGTCGGGATTTGCATTAACTTTAAGGCCTGCCTCTGCAGCGATCTTCAAGGATCTGATGAGGTCCGCTTCGCTCGTGTGCATTTTCGGCTCAGCCACGAGGAGATGCCCATTCGGCTTGAGCAGGCCCTTCACGGACTGGAAGAATGCGTGCTGGTCAGGCACCTCATGGACCATCCAGAATGCCAGGGCGAAGTCCACTTCGCCTTTCATATCAAGGCCTGCCACCTCGCCCTTGTGCAGGATGAGCCGATCTGAAAGTCTTTGCTTCTCGGCACGACGGCGTACCCGATCGAGCATTTGATCCTGGAGGTCCAGGGCGATGACCCGGCCATCTCTCCAACCATCCTTGCCATGCCGATAGAGAAATGGCCCATACCGCACCCGATATCGAGGACGGTCTGGCCTTGGCTTACCAGACCCGACAGGACCTTCTCGGGCGGATGGAGAATACGTCTTAAGGGGTTGTCGAAGGTATAGGCGAGCCACCACGGGCACACATGATCATCCATCAGAGAGAAGGGTGCGCAAACGTTTCATAAGACAACCTCCTTGGCAGGGAAGCCCCCTTATCAGTCCTCGTTCTTCATGTTGATGAGGTACTTTGCCGCCACCGTGTTCACGGAACAGAGTGCCTCCTTACCTTTCAGGTGCAGATGCAGGGCTTCGAGGTCGGATTTCCAGGCGAGGTCTCCCGGGGCCAGGAAGCCGATACTGCCCGGTACATGGGTGGGCGAGATGATAGCGTCTTTGTAGTAGTAATGCCGGTCGCACACCTCGGCAGTGTAGTCGCGCATGTACGGAGGTAAGTCTGTGGGTCTGAACCACAGCTTGATCTCCCGCTCGGCATCGGTTGCATTGGCAGATGCATGGATGAGGTTGTCCACACGGTCACCGATGAATTTGCCGGTGTTATCCTTTACCGGCACCACCGTTCCCAGGGCGCGGATGCAACCCGGCTTCTGCACGCGTGCGTCATGGGCGTTCGTGGGCCCTGCTATGTCACGGATCTTCTTGATGGCGCCCGGACCCTGGTAGACAAAGGCGATGACCCTGCGCTTCCACGGTTCATCGGGATAATGGAGACGGCCGGTTATATACTCGATCAGTGATGGATAGAAAAACTTGCCGCGGTGCTCCTCATAGTGTTCCTCGGCAAGCAGCGTGCTGACGGATACTATCTTTGTCCCTGCGAAGTGCAAGCCGGTATGAAATTCTGAAAGCATGGAAAGGATGTAGCCGGTTAATGAATTCTTCAGGGCATCGGGCTTGATGAGCACCAGCGTGTTTTCGCGAACTTCTTTGACCATAGGGGTCTCCTTGCCTGGTTGATTGTCAGCGCCATGCTGCATGATTCCCAGGGTTGATACAGGCTTCCTCTTTGCCGTGTCAAGCGAAACGTGGTTGTAGTGCCTTTCATACATAACGATCCTGAAACGAAGAAGAATGGGATCCGCCAGGTGCGGGTGCATGGAGTGATTATTTGTTCTACATCCCCAGCCTTCTCATCCGTGAAATGGGTGTATGGAGTGTAGGAGCGCCTTGAGGCGCGACCGGTTTCGTCGCTGCTGAAAGGGGATCTTACAAGAAGAGCCCTTGGACCCATTCGAAGAATACCTTGTGGAACTGTTCCAGGGCACCTGCCTGGCAGTGTTCGCCTGCCCCGTCAGCATCCAGGAAGGTATGCTCATGAAAGCTCCGGGCATTCTTTATATGATGCTTGAACTGCCTGGTTTCAGCTGAAGGGATGAGGTGGTCCTTGTCCCCTGACATGATCAGCACATCGCAGGTGATCTTGTCCGCCACCGTTTCGAGACTGTACTCACCGGTCTTTCCGAGGAGTTCGTACGGGGTGTCGGCACCCATTGTCCAGCACCCGTTGTCGAGTGCCCAGCGCATGCCGATGTCACGCGATGCCCTGGCAAGGGCCAGTCTGTTGAACATCTCCGTGAACCCGAGCCGGTAGAGATACCTGCCCATGGAAGGCATCAGGGCCAGGGCCGCATCCTTCATGCTGAAGAATCCGCCTAATCCCGCCGCCGCATCGATGCGCTTCTCAATGGCCGCAGCCCGCAGTGCCAACATGGCGCCCATGCTGATACCAAGGAGGGTCTTTCTGACTCCACTCAGTTCAGGGGTTTCCCATTGCATGAAGTCCAAGAGGGCCGTGACCGGTTTTTCCCATTCATGGGTGAACTTCATGCCGTATTCACGAATCAAATTCGACTGGCCCGGCCCTTCAAACATGACGCATGGATAACCCCTCTCCCGTGCAGCATTCGCAATCCAGAAAAAGAGCTCTTCAAGGGTGGAATCATATCCGCCGCAGACAAGGATGAGAGGTTTGCCCGTATCACCGGGGAAATAATAGGCCCGCATTGATGCCCGCTCATAAGGTATTTTCCAGATCTTGTGTGGTATGCTCAGGATCTGGAGTGCCCGGGTGAATGCATTGGCGCTCTCGCGGTAGACGCTGAGCCGCCTGGTGTCAGTGGGGTGCAGGAAGAATTCGCTTGTGCGGAAGTAGTTTGATGCACGCAACAGAGCCTTGCCCCTGCCTATGATATCACTTGAAGCTGCGGCCGTCTTGGAGCACTTCTGGGCAAATGCATACCAGGATTCATACCAGCTTTTGGGATCTGCATTGCGGATGGAGCCGATGGCTGCAAGACACTCGCCCGGGTTTGCCCCGAAGGCCGCCGAGTGGCCGAGAGTCCTCAGGGCCTGGTAGTGGAACGTCTGGGAGGGGAAAAGCCGTGTGTTCGTTTTCTTGCCCTGCATGGCATTCTCCTTTATGTTCTCAAGAAAGGGCATTCATGATGCTTTTGTATTATACCACAGACTTATCACATAAGGAGACTGGATGTTACCTCGTTTACCTATGCCCGGCGTCCCGGTACTGCTCGATGAGGTCGTCCTTTTCCTGCCAGAGGTCGCAGACCCAGGACTGTATGTGGTCTCTAAAAGCCGAATCGTTCTGGTAGTCCCCGACGAGAAATGCATCCGGTACGGGCATCTTCTTCACCTGCACGCTGATCCGCTCGACGCGGCCGCAGAGATAATCCCAGAAGGAGTTTTGCTTATTTGAATAGATAATGGTGACATCCAGGATATTCGAGATCTTCCCGTCCATTGCAGCCAGGGCAAAGGCAAAACCACCCGCTTTGGGCCGCAGCAGGTGCCGGTAGGGAGACTCCTGCCGGTTGTGCTTCTCAGGGGTGAACCTGGTTCCCTCGATAAAGTTGAGGATGGCCACCGGGGTGTGGCGGTAGCGCTCGCAGGCCTTTCTTGTGGTCTCCAGGTCCTTGCCCTTCAGGTGCGGGTTCTTCTCGAGAAACTCCTTGGAAAAACGCTCCATAAATGGGTAGTCCAGGGCCCACCAGGCAGTGCCCATGACCGGGACCCGGAAAAGTTCCTTTTTGAGGAAGAACTTCAAGAAAGGTACAGATCCGTGAAAGGTTATGAACAGCACCAGGATATCGGCCCATGACTGGTGGTTGCAGTTTATGAAATACCACTGCTTTTTACTGAGATCCTCCAGGCCCTCTATGTCATAGACCGTAGCCTGGGTAATCCTGATAATCGTGTTGATCCCCAGGATCCAGCCATTGGCAAAGAACATGATTGAACGGGCGCAGGCGCGCTGCCAGGCATCGTTACGGACGATCAGCTTGGGCAGGGCAAGTATATGGATCGGTATGGCCCAGAAGATGGTATTCATGACCATGAGCGATATGGCGATGACGCCCCGCATGGTCGGTGGAAGGAGTGAAATCATTACTAAAACCTCATATGATGTTTTACGATTTTTTTACACGTCTTATGTATCAGATCTCCCTGCCTGCCCGATGCCCTTCGTGAATAGCCTCCAGAATGCGGCGTGGCCTCCTGGCATCGCCGACCACCGCATAGGTGATGCCCGAATCCTTGAGCACAGCCTCCAGTGCTGTGTCTGCCCTGGCGCCCATGGCCGTTATGACCGTGGCGGCAGGGACGGTATCGTCCTCATCCCCTTTTGAGAAGTGTACGGCATCGGACTCGATCTTTGTGACCTTTACACCCAAAAACATCTTTCCGCCACCATCCCTGATACGTTTGTGCAGCCAATATCCGTGGGCCGTCATCTTGCCCACGGGGGGAATGACTGCATCTCGAGGATGACCGTGTCAATTCCGTGCTCAACGAGAAAATCAGCGGTCTCCATGCCCACATAACCTGCACCGAGGATGACAACAGGACTTTTGACCTTGACTCTGCCCATCAGGACATCGCGGGCATCCATGACATGGGATGCGTCGATGCCCGGTATGAGAGCCGTGACAGGGAATGCCCCGCTTGCCAGGATCACCGCATCGGGTTTGCCTTCATTCAGCATCTCTGCAGACACTGCCGTACGATGCCTGATTTCAACCCCGAGCCTTTTCAGCCTTCGCAGGGCCCATTCCACCCAGCTCCAGAAAGCTTCCTTGTGCGGGGGCTTGCTGGCGGAGCGCAGCTGGCCCCCCGATGTTTCTTCCTGCTCGAAGATCTCAACCTTGTGCCCCCGCTCGGCCGCGGCAAGTGCTGCGGAAAGCCCTGCAGGACCGGCGCCGATCACCCACACCTTTTTGGGGGTATCTGCACATGCAGCAGATCCGCGGAACTCCTGGCCGCATTCAGGGTTAAAGGAGCAGGTGGCGGACTTCATCTCAAAGCTTAAGCGCTCGATGCAGCCTTGGTTGCATGCCACGCATGGCCTGATATCATCGAGATCGCCTGATCTTACTTTGCGGATGAAGTCCGGGTCGGTCAGGTGCTGCCTGCCGAAGCTGATGAGGTCGGCATCGCCCCGGGAAATGGCCTCATCGGCAAGCCCGGGGTCATTGATACGGCCCACCCCGATGACCGGCACATCCACCACTTCCTTGATGGCTTTTGCACGGAACAGGTTGAATCCGGGAGGTGTGTCCATGGATGCGATGCTCAGGCCCCCCGGTGTGGAATAGACACCCACAGAGACATGCAGCGCGCTCGCCCCTGCATCCACAAGCTGAGGTGCAAGCCTTTTCATGAACTCCAATGCGAAACCGCCCCTGACGAGCTCGTCGGCAGAAACCCTGACAATTATGGGATAATCGGGCCCGAGGGACTTTCTGGCTGCAGTAACGATCTCCAGCACGAAGCGGGAGCGATTCTCCTCGGAGCCTCCATAGGCGTCCTGCCTCTGGTTGGAAAACGGAGAGAGGAACTGGTTTAAGAGATAGCCGTGGGCGCTGTGGATCTCAACGGCATCGAATCCGGCGGTCCGTGCCCGAACGGCGGCGGATGCAAAGGCATTCACGAGCTCCTTGATGCGCTCGATGTTCATCTCTTCGCAGGGCTGCTGGAGGATGACGCTGGGGATGGCTGACGGCGCCTCGGGCAGGCCGCCTGCCGCTTCCGGGAAGGTCTCCCTGCCTGCATGGTGGAGCTGGATCGCAGCCTTGCCGCCCTCGCGGTGAATGGCCTCGGGGATCTTTGCAAGAGAGGGGATGAATTCGTCGCTCCAGATGCCGAGCTCGTTGGGGAAGCCCTTGCCGCGTGGTGTCACGGCAGTTACCTCGGTAATGATAAGACCGGTACCTCCTCTGGCGCGGCGGGCCAGGTACTGCACCAGGCGCTCATTAACCGTGTTGTCCGTGTTGGCGTATGCCGTACCCATGGCAGGCATGACGGCGCGGTTCTCGAGGGTCATGCTGCCGATAGTGATGGGAGAGAACAGATGATTATATTTCGCCGGTTTACTCATGTTCAAGCCCCTGTGGATTGTTCATAAATTTTTAATCAGTTTTTGCTTCTTGCGTACCATGGTCTCCGAACGTCAAGATTGAAAAGACCTGTTGTGCCGGCTGGTCCCTCCCTTTGGAAAAGAGAGGGCAGGAGGGATTTGAAAGCGATTTTTTTCCATGAACCCTGCCTGATAGAAACAAATCTCCTCTGTCCCCTCCATTCCATTGAAAGGAGGACTTGGTAACCAAGGCATGGAATCTATTCATGTCCTGCGGATGAACTCCGGCGGCCGCACCTCTTCCAGGGTTATGGCCTCCACCGGGCATGCATGAGCGCAGTTGCCGCATCCGAAGCACTTGGCTGAATCTATGGATACCGCCCCGTCCAGGCTTATGGCCTTGAACGAGCACTTGGTCTTGCACACGACGCACCCGGTTCCGAGGCACTGGTCGATATCCAAGACGGCCCTGAAACGTGACGGTGCATACGATTCCGTGTAGCCCACCTCGTTGTGGAGGAACATGGACGTGCAGCAGCAGGGACAGCAGTTGCACAGGAAATAGTCATCCTTGATGTTGTTGCGGGTTGTATGCACGAGCCCCGCTTCCTCAGCCAGGGCGAGCCGTCTCAATGCCTCTTCGGTACTCAGGCGCTCGCCCACGCCGCGGTCCAATGCCGACTCTGCAAAGCCGTTGATCTGGAGGCAGAGGTTTACATCCTTCGGGGCAGGGCAATCCGGGGAATGGCCGATCCGTTTCTGGTGTGTGCGGCACGGGCACGGGATGGCGACAATGAGGGATGCGTTTTTTGTGAGCGTCCGGGCAGAGTCGGCATCAAGAACCCGGGAGGAGCTCGCTATGCCCTCTTCGATGGGGATCACCCTCAAGAGGGGAGGGAGATTGAGCGCCTTGAACAGGGGGACCAGCAAGGGCATCTCCTCCCGGATGAGTTTGTCCCACAGTTCATAGAACTCCCGGGGATAATCCGGGCACAACACCACGGCGTCCCTCAGCTCGATCATGGCCGGAAAGAGGCGGTAGTATTCTCCCTTACCGAGGACATGGCTGATGGCTCCCTTGTGAAGAAGCCTGCCTGCAACATCTCTGACCCGTTGCTCGTTCAAGCCGGTCTTTGCCGCAATCTCCCGGACAGAGCCCGGCATGGCCCCGGCCACGGCTATGCTGTCAGGGTCATCATAGAGGATCGCAAAGATCTTGGCCATGGTCTCGGATCCGGGGAAACCGAGCTTAGCCGAATAGGGTGCAAGCTGTTGGGGTATAGGCATGATGATTCTCCTTCTCCTTCAGTTCATTTTCTCAACCCGGCAGAGCAGGGCCTTGATGGGTACCGAACCCGTGACCGGGCAGAGCGGCTCATCGGCAGTGATCATGTTGATGTTGACACGCTTCCAGCCGTCCTTCACCCCGTACCAGTAGCCGTGAGGCGAATGCACGACCTTGGAATGCATGTCGTTGTTGTACCGTGCCTTGATCTCCACCCTGCCCCGTGGGGAGGCCAGGTAGACCCACTCGCCGTCGGAAACACCGAGCATACGGGCCGTGTCCGGGTGGATATCGAGTTCCGGGTCCGGGGAGCGTTTTTTCAATGACTCTATGTTGCGGTGGGAGGAATGGTAATACACGAGATTCCTTCCCCCCGTGGTGAGGATCAGCGGATACTCTTTGAGGAGATCAGGGGTGCTCACCGGGCCTTCATCCGGCTCACGGAAATCCGGCAGGGGCGATATGCCCATCATGGTGAGGTATTCTGCATACAGCTCCACCTTTCCCGTAGGGGTCCGGAACTTGCCGAACTTCTCGTAGCCCTTGTAGGTGATGGGCGTTGCGAATTGACCGGCCTTTTTAAACTCCTCAAAGGTCATGCCGATGGGCTCGAGACGGTAGTCCAAAGTCTCCTGTACCGAGCCCCAGTAGCCTTGAAGGTTCATCTTTTTTGCGAGGTCCACGAGTATCTGCTTCTCATCACGGCACTCAGGTACCGGCTCTATGGCCTTCACCTGGCAGAATACGTGGTTCTTCATGAGCAGGTCTTCGATCTCGTCCCGCTCCGTCCAGTGGGCCGGAGGCAGGATGACATCCGCCAATTCGGTGGTGGGTGTATGGTAGTAGTCCACGGCAAAGAGGAAGTCGAGCGAACTCAGGGCATTCCTCACCCGCATGGAGTTGGGGTAGGCGCACACACTGTTATTTGCAAACAGGCCTGCTGCCTTGACAGGGTAGGGCTTCCCCTCCTCGATGGCCGGCCAGACGACCTGGGGAGGGATGGGGATAGGGATGTAGCCGATCAGGGGGAACCGGTCCAACCCCAGCTTCTTATCGGCCTGCTCTTTAGGGAGATTGTTGTATGCACTATAGTCAGGGCCATAGCAGGAGCGTTTTTTTGTGGGCGGCACACAGTTGAGGTTGCCCCCTTTGGCTTCCAGATTGCCGGTAATGGCTGACAGGATGGTGAGAGCCCTGGTCAAGTCGAATGCATCATTGGCCTGGCACACACCGCCCATTCCGGGGCCGATGCTGGCGGGCCTCCAACTGCCGAAGGTAGTGGCGGCAGCCTCGATCTCTTCGGGAGATAGCCAGGTGATCTGGGCGGTGCGTTGTCAGGGTAAAGGAGGCAACATGCTCACGCAACCTGTCGAAGCCGGATGTCCATTTTTCCACGAACTCCTTATCAAAGAGGCCTTTTTCAATAATGATGTTGATGAAGCAAAGGGCAAGGGCCACATCCGTACCGGGCCTTATCCTGAGCCAGTGATCCGCCTTCTTGGCGAACCTTGTGCCCCTGGGGTCTACGACAATGAGTTTTGCGCCTTTTCTCAAGCCTTCGTTGATATCGTGCAGATAAAGTCCCGGCCAGGATGCCTCGGGGTTGTGGGCCCACAGGAGGATGCAGGAGCTATCGGCATAATCCGGGTCCACGAGGCCGAAGCCGCATGTAGCCGAGCTGCCCAGTACGATGGGGCCTCCGCTCATGTTGGAAGGCGCCATGAAGTTGGGGGACCCGAAGAGGGTGAGAAACCGGTTGAGGTAGGGCGCCATGCCCCTGGTCGTGCCGGTGCCGATGACTACGGACTCAGCCCCCCATTTTTCTTTTGCTCCGAGGAGATTCTCAGCGATGATAGCAAGGGCCTTGTCCCACGTTGTTCCTTCGAATCGGGTGCTCTCCTTGCCGCCCACCCTCATGAGCGGCCTGGTTATCCGGTCCGGGTGGTAGATCATCTCAGGTGCAGCCCTGCCTTTCGGGCAGATATAGCCGTGGCTGTGGGGGTGGGCCGGATCGCCCTTGATCCCGGTGAGCCTGTGGTTCGTTACCTCAAGTATGACCCCGCAGCGGGAGTGACATTCAAAGCAGATGCTCTTGAGCGATTTCGAACTCATGATTTTCCTTTCTCTTTTCCGGGGCCGGGTCTTATGATTATCTTCACATCACCGGATGTGCCTGAGTGAAGGGTCTCAAAGGCCTGCTGAACTTCTTTTAGGCCGATGGTCCTGTTGATGTACTTTTCAACGTTGAGCACCTTTCGGGCGATAAAATCAGTTGCGAGATCGAAATCCTCTATCTGGTATCCGAAGCTCCCCTTTACGGTCAGCTCCCTGCAGGTCATGGTAAGGGTCATGAGCGACTGGGGCATGAGGCTGATGCCTGCAAGAACCAAGGTTCCCCCGGCCTTTAATGCCGTCAGGGCGGAATTGATGCCGGACTCAGATGCCGAGGCGTCAACGGCTATGTCGACACCGCCTGAAGTGGCCTTCTTGATCTTTGAGCCCATTTTTGGATCTTTGCCGTCAACGATCTCGTCCGCATCATGGAGTTTTTCTGCAGCAACAGCCCTTGTCTCATTCACTTCAGCCATGAAGATCCGGGAGGCGCCGTTTATGCGTGCCCATGCTGCGCTCATGAGGCCGATGGTACCGCCGCCTATGACCAGAACCCTGTCTCCTGCCTTTATGCCCGCCCTGCGCACGGCATGGAGACATACGGAGGCAGGCTCGATCATGGCTGCTTCGAGGTCGTTTATTGTGTCCGGAAGCTTGCGCACCATGTCGGAGCGTATGGAGACATATTCCGCATAGGCGCCGGGGCTGTTCTGGCCGACGTTGGGCCTTTTCATGCCGTTAAGACACATCTGAACGAGGCCCTTCCTGCATGCAGAACATTCTCCGCAGGGATTAATCGGGATCGCCGTAACACGGTCCCCGCTTTTCATGTCCTGCCTGCCGCCGGTATCTTCAATGACGCCAGCGAACTCATGGCCCATGACCAGGCCCGGCAACCCGTTCATCCCGATACCGGCCTCCCAGTAGTGAATGTCTGAGCCGCATATGCCGCAACTTGTAACCTTGATGATTGCCGCTTTGCCGTCTGCGGCCGGCTTTTCCACATCGACTACTTCGAGTTTTCTAGGACCGACGAGGTTGACAGCCTTCATAGTGCACCCTTTATCACTTCCTCCCGTTTGCCGGTGTTCTCGAAAGTTTACGCTCTCCTCTGCGATTCGGGCTGGATGGCATCCGGGCGATTCGGGCGCGATGAGCGCGTGTCTGATCATGCAGGTACATCTTGAAGCGTGATGCGCTTTCATCAGGCGTAGTGCCTCCTGCCATCATGAGCTGAATTATGGTGCGCTGCGCAAGGATGTGCTTTTGAATATCTACGGTCTTCAAGAAGGATGCCACAAACTGTACCCTGAGCCTTTGCATGGAGTTGGCGAACAACTTAAGGATAGTGCTCCCGGCGAGTTTGACGATCTCATCCTGAATCTCCACCTCGATGGCGGCCAGTTCATCGTAGTCGATGCCCTTCTTCATAGAATCGAGCTGAAGCCTGAAAAGGCTGTCGATGGAGGCAAGGTCGGCAGGTGTCGCACGCCTGAGCGCCAGCTTCAAAATGGCCGGCACGACCTCGATCCAGTGGTCAAGAAGCTCGAGATTGAATGCGCTCCCGAGGTCGATATCGCTCATACCGAACACGGCATCGAGAAAATCGAGGCCGGCATGTTCGCGGTAGTCAAGGACAGCCACGCCTGATCCCTGCACGGCCCTGACGATGTTCCTGCTGGCAAGCTCGTTGAGGGCTGCACGGAGTGATGTCCGGTCCACACCGAGTTGCTCGGCCAGCACACGGTCCGGCGGCAGCCTGTCGCCCGGTTTCAGCTCGTTCATGAAGATGCGGGCGATGATGAGGTCGGCGATCCGCCTTGGCAGTGGTTTTTCACGGTCCTGCCGATGATTGTTGCCGGTTATGGGATGACGGATTATCTTGCTCATAATTGGATTATCCAATTAAATTAAAAAGACTAACATGTCAAGATACTTATTTATTGCAGAACACAAAATATCCCATTGAGCACGGCTGCATCCAGTTTTTACTCGATAGATAGCATGAGTCAGGTGTTCTTATTGACAGGAAGGCATATTCTCTTCATTAAATGTAAGGAGCAGCGGATCATACTCGTCATATTTTTATTGTGGGCCTGGAGCCTTATATGCTTAAGAGGCGTATTTTCTTGGGGATAAGGTGAGATAGATCAGAGGAGGTAATGATGAAGAAATTTGTGTTGTGCCTGATCGCTACCCTCTATGTATTTCCTTGTTTCGGACTCGTTTATGCCTCTGAGGGTCTGGAGAAGATATCCGATCATGTCTATGCGTATGCCGGAACCAAGAACCCTTCGCCGTCCAACAGCTTTGGGGCCAATGCCGGGATCGTCATTGGCGATAAGGGTATCCTTGTCGTCGATACCCTCGCATCGGCAAAAGCGGCCAGGCGGTTCATCGAGGACATCAGGAAGATATCGGACAAACCCATCCGTTACGTAGTGGATACGGATAATCACTTTGACCACACCTTCGGCAATTCCGAATTTGCAGCGATTGGTGCTGCGATACTTGCCCAGTCAAGCTGCCCTGCAAATATGAGGAAGTCGGCCCCGCAGGTCCTCAAGAATGCCAAGAGTTACGGCATGAGCGATGAAGAGGCAAAGGCCGTAAAGATCACCTACCCGGATGTCACTTCACCTGAGATGATGCGAATCGATCTCGGCAGTGTAAATGTGGATATGCTGTTCCTGGCGCCTTCCCACACGGATGACAGTGTCCTGGTCTTTGTCCCCCAGGACAAGATGCTGTTTTCAGGAGATGTGCTGTTTACCGATTACTACCCTTTCATGGGCGATGGTGACATCAATGGCTGGGTGAAGACCCTGGACTTCATCATGACCGTGCGCATAGAGAAGATCATCCCGGGCCATGGACCCGTATCAACAAAGAAAGATGTCGCCGAGATGAAGCAATACGTCCTGGCCTTTGACCAGAAGGCAAAGGAGCTGTGCGCCAAGACAAGGGATGTAGAGGCCGTCGTTACCGAGCTCAAGAAGACGCTTCCTGTAAGGTCACAGGCGGATTTTCTTATCAAGAGCAGCATCCAGGCGAAATACCTTAAGGCAAGGAACTGACAACATGAAGAGGTGGTCGCAATCTAAAGACCACCTTAAAATCCTCTCCTGGGATATGTCAATGCCTACTCATTGCCGGGTGCACCCATGCCGGGCGGCATCATGCCCTTAGGCATACCCTGCGGCATCTTGGGCATCTCGAACTTCTTGGGTGTCTCGGTGATGAGGGTCTTGGCGCCTGTGCCGTATCCTATAAGGACCATCTCGAAATCCTTGGATGATGACTTGACCATACCATAGGGCGGGACCTTTTCACTTACCCAGGAGTCCACCACCTTCCCTTCGTCCTGATACTGCATATGGTGCGCCGAGAAGGTGCCGGCAGGGACGGTAACAGATTCCATGCCTTTGTCGATCACTTCACCCTTGGGGTGAAACTTGCCCTTGTCAGAATGCTTGCCTGCCATGACCGGCATCTCAAGGGCCTGCTCGTTCCCGTGCTTCATGATCATCCTCTTCACGCCTTTCTTTTCGTTCGGGTCGCCGGACACGAGCATCTTCATGACATTGCGTCCCTGGCCCTCCATCACGGTTTCGTACCAGTAGGAATCCCCCTCCTTGCCTACGATGGCAATCTTCATCTTGGACGGGGTCTCCTTCTGACCCTTCATCTGGTACTCGGCCCATGAGCCGACAACCGGCTTGAAATTGCCATAGAACTTGGGACCCCGCTGGCCCTTGTCCCCGAACTGGGCAAAGACTGCCTGAGTTAAGATGAATGTGAATACGAACAAGACCGCAGAAAATTTTCTCATGACTACCTCCCTCCATTTTTGTTATGAGGATGATCCTGCAATGAAGAAACAATCCTGATTGTGTCCCCTACCTTCACCTCTCCCCCGGTGATGACCTTTGCAAAGATGCCTTCCCTTGGCATGACACAGTCCCCGACCTGGGCATAGATTGCACAGCGGTCATGGCAGACCTTGCCGATCTGGGTGAGCTCAAGGGAGATGTTCTCACCAATTATAAACCTGGTTCCCACAGGCAGCTCGTGGAGGATGATGCCTTCCGTGGTGAGGTTCTCGGCAAAATCGCCGTACCGGACATCGAGACCCTTGGCTCGAATCTTTTCGATACTCTCTCTGGCAAGGAGGCTCACCTGGCGAATCTCCATGCCCGCGTGGGCATCGCCCTCCATGCCGAGCCCTTCTACGAGGAGGCACCTCCCGATGTTGTGTTTCTTCTGCCCCTTATCCGAGCTTACATTGACGGAGAGGATCGTGCCTTTCGGTAACTTATGTTTCTCCATTGCCCCCAACCTTTTATTTTTCTCTACATGCAACCTGCAGACATTATCAAGGTCTGTTTCAATCAATACACGTTGACAATTACCCCTTAGCGCTATAATTACTACTGATCTCGTAATGATAACAGCATGTCAAATCAAAGGCATGGCGCTTTAAGGGACAAAGTGAAAAAAGACAACAGATCATCATAGAGATACTGCTCATCGAGAGGTGTACGTATGAACAAGAAGGCCATTGCTCTCCTGTCGGGCGGTCTGGACAGCTCGCTCGCGGTCAAGCTCATGATAGACCAGGGCATCGAGGTGATCGCAGTCAACTTCACCAGCCCGTTCTGCAACTGTACCCCTCGGAGTGCCGGGTGCAAGCACCAGGCACGTCACATTGCAGAAGAGCTGGGGGTCGAGATCCAAGTGCTTCCAATGGGCATGGATTATCTGGCCATGGTGAAGAATCCGCCCCATGGGTACGGAAGGGGTATGAATGCATGCATCGACTGCCGTATCTATATGCTGAGGAAGGTCAAGGAGCAGATGAATTACCTGGGTGCGTCCTTTGTCATCACCGGCGAGGTGCTCGGGCAGCGGCCCATGTCCCAGCACAGGGAGGCCATCCGCATCATCGAAAAGGAGAGCGGGCTTAGAGGCCTTATCCTAAGGCCTCTGTCAGCAGGCCTGTTTCCACCGAGCATCCCCGAGCAGCAGGGAATAGTCGACCGGGAGCAGCTCCTCTCCTTTTCAGGCAGATCTCGTAAGCCCCAGATAAATCTTGCGGATAAACTCGGCATAAAGGATTACCCGTGTCCTGCAGGCGGGTGCCTCCTTACCGACCCGATTATCGCATCCAGGCTGCGTGACCTCTTCACCTACATGCCTGATTTCGAGATGTCGGACATCCACCTCTTGAAGGTGGGCAGACACTTCAGGATACACCCGGAAATCAAGATCGTCCTGGGCAGGAACGAGGCCGAGAACGACCGCATCACGGGCCTTGCAAAACCCGGATCCACCATCATCCACCCGGTTGACTTCCCGGGGCCTACGGCACTTGCGTCAAACATCCCGAATCCATCCCAGGAACAACTGATCGGGGAGATGATTGCCCGCTATTCCAGGGACGAGCGCAACCGTTATGTCCTGCATAAACAGATCATCGGAGGGGAAGAAACCACTTTGATTGTGAACAGGAAATTGCCGCAGGATGTCCTCGCCACCTACCTGGTCGGTTATAATGAACCCGGAAGAAAAAAAGGCCTCAGGGAGCAGGAAGAGAAGGTATTCGAAGAACACGGCCATTGATCCACGGACATAAAGGCAGGCGAAAAAGGAATAACAAACGATGAAGGAGCGGGTCATGGTCGCCTTGAGCGGCGGCGTGGACTCTGCCGTTGCCGCGTATCTCCTGAAAGAAAAGGGTTACGATGTGGTGGGGGTTACCATGTGCCTGGGTGTGGCAGCACAGGATACGGGTAAGATAAAATGCTGCGGCCCGCGTGAGATCGAGGATGCGAGGGCCGTGTGCCGGGCCCTTTCCATGAGCCATTATGTACTCGATTTCGCACCCGAGCTCCAAAACTTCGTCATAGAACCGTTTATACGGGAATATCGTTTAGGCAGGACCCCGAACCCCTGCGTGGAATGCAACAGGCGCATAAAATTCGGTGCGCTCCTGGAAAAGGCCCTTTCCATGGGGTTCGATCTCCTCGCCACCGGACACTATGCTGCTGTAGAGAAGTCGGAAGGGGGCTGCATCCTTAAGGTGTCAAATGATTTCAGAAAGGATCAGACCTATTTTCTGTCCCGGATTTCCAGGCAATCCCTCAAGCATGTGGTTTTTCCCCTGGCCGACTTTACCAAGGACCAGGTCAGGGCTGTGGCGAAAAGGGAGAACCTGCCGGTCTCTTCAAAGCCTGACAGCCAGGATATCTGCTTTATCCCCGCTCAAGGGGGTGGGTGAATTCCTCAAAGAGAGCATCGATGAACTGCCGGGTGATATAGTGGACCGCAAAGGTAAAGTCATCGGCCGCCACAAGGGGATATTTTTCTATACCATAGGCCAGCGAGCAGGGCTGGGCATCAGCGCGGGCAGACCCCAGTACGTGCTCTCCCTGGATGTTCATCTCAACAGGATTGTCGTAGGAGACAGAAAGTTTCTTTCAGCGAAGGGGCTCCTTGCCGATTCCCTGAACATCTTCGTCGATGACCTCCCGGAAAAGGCATGCGGAAAGATCCGCTATGCCCATAGCGCAGCACCGTGCACAATAACCCTGGAAAACGAAGCTATGACAGTGGTTTTCGGCAAACCCCAGGAGGCCATCACCCCGGGGCAGACCATAGTTCTGTATGATAAGGGCATCGTCCTGGCATCTGGGATCATCAAAAAGGTTATCTTGTAGTGTTTAGATAACATGAAATCAGTGAGTTCATAATGAGATATTTTGAGAAGCTGGAAAGACTTAAAAGTCTCCTCGAATCATGGGGCGGCTGCGCCGTTGCCTTCTCGGGCGGGGTCGACAGCACGCTGCTCCTTACCGTGGCCCATGAAGCCCTGGGCCAGAGGTGCCTGGCTGTTATCGCAACCTCATCCACGTATCCGTGGCGGGAGTACACCTCGGCCCTTGAGTGGGTACAAAAGCAGGGAGTGCCGCATGTTACTATTGTATCTGAAGAGCTCGACATACCGGGCTTCTCTGAGAATCCACCGGACAGATGCTACTACTGTAAGAAGGAGCTCTTCTCCAAGGTCTGGGATGAAGCCAGGCTGTTCGGGGTATCTGTGGTTGCGGATGGAACCAATTTCGACGACACGGGTGATTTCCGGCCCGGCATGAAGGCTGCCCGCGAGCTCGGCGTCAGGAGCCCGCTCTTGGAGTGCGGGATCACCAAGGATGACATACGGCTCATCTCGCGTGAGATATATCACCTGGGAACGGCTGACAAGCAGCCCATGGCCTGTATGGCGTCCCGCATCCCGTACGGCTCGATTGTAACGGCGGATAAGCTCAAACAGATCGAGGCCATGGAGGATTTTCTCGCAGAGAAAGGATTCAAGGTGTTCCGGGCACGGCACCACGGCAACCTGCTCAGGCTCGAGCTCGGCAGGGACGAGATGGAGATGGCACAGAAGGGTTCCATTGCTTCCGAACTTGTGGACTTTGCCAAGCATACGGGCTTTGTGTATGTAACGCTCGACCTTGAAGGATTCCGCTCGGGCAGCATGAATGAAGTGCTTCAGAATGGGGGGCGCCGTGCACCTGGATGATGTCTTGAATACCTGCCTGCAATCAGGCTCACTCACCAGGGAGGAGATCCTGTTCCTTTTAAGCCGGGAGGACAGTGCAGAGATCGATGCAATAACCCGGTGTGCGGACAAGGTGCGCAGGGTTCACTGAGGAGAAGATGTCCATATCCGGGCCCTGGTGGAGTTCTCGAACCACTGCAGGAGGAACTGCAATTACTGCGGTCTCAGGAGGGGCAATCGCAACCTGGTACGGTACCGCATGTCCGTAGATGAGATCGTCGAGCTTGCCGTCACCCTCTCCAATAAGGGATTGATGCTCCTCTGTGGGGGCAGTAAATTTCTCCATGGCAGGGTCATGGACACTGAAAATCAAGATTGCCCGGGGTGAGAGAACAGACACCTATCCTCTGACTACCCGTCTGGGGGCCGCGGCCACAGTACGGATCAGCTTCTATGGATTTTATTATAGAAACACCTGCACGGGCGGGATTGATTTTTGGGGATAATACCCTACTACTTATTTAACAAGGACAAGAGATGAATATCCGCATCTTCTCAAAGGAGGGGGATATGAAGCTGACAAAGATCTTAGTACTGTTTGTATTTTTTACCTTGGCGGCAGGTACCACACAGATATATGCCCACAGAGATTTTGATGACAGACATTACTCGGGTGGGGAAGATGACGTCTGGCTCTGCTCATGGTGTATCAACGACCATGGGTATAATTGGGATGAGGGCATCAACAGGTATCAAGATTACAGGGATAGATATATGATGGAGTTTGAAAAAAAATCTCCTAAACTGGAAGAACCTGTTACCATGGATCAGGCTCGTTATCTTGTAGACAATTACATTTACCTCTTAGGGGATTTCGATCTTAAGCCTGTGAAAATCCTAGAAAAAGACAATGAGTTCGATGTTGAAATTATCACAAAGGACGGCTCGTCACTGGGCATGCTCGTAATTGACAAACAAACCGGTGTGATCAAATCTCCGTTCTAACAAGGGGCCGTATGGAATGGGGTCATTGACATCATCAATATAGCAGTAAAAACAGGTATAAGATGAGGTGGAAGATAAAAAATCTGCATGCATTCTTAAATCTTATCAGCGCCATTATCCTGCTGGTTGGTTTGGGCAGTGCCATCTATATTTATCAGACAGCTGAAGATGATTTAAACGGCGTTCTGGGTTACGAAATAGTAGGTGGGTCTGTTTATCCGGTTATGCCCCAAGATTCCAAGATGTATAGACATGATCTGGAACTCTATGGCGGAAAGGCAGCTGTGCTTGCTGACGAGTTCAGTCGTTGGATTGCCGGGTTATGGCATGGAAAATCACTCGCATACACAATAGTCTGCATTACCCTTATTATATCCTTTGGGTTTTTCTTTGCTGCCAACCACCTGCCATCCCGCCTAAAATCAGATGTCCCCAATAACAACACCCGGGACGGAAAGATTTAAGGGGCTGAGACAGGTACTCTTGTCTGCTTGACCCCATGAGAAACTGATTATCGGTAAGAGGATTCTTATACTTTCTGATCCACCTGTGTTCCGGGAGTGGTCTGGGAGGCTGAATTTTCAGTACTTATGTACTTTTGTAAAAGAGATATGAGGGTATCAGGGCTCATGGTAAGTAAATTAGTATTTTCAATATCCTGCAAGGCCTGCGAATCGAGAGATTGACTTGGAGAAGAAGTTGATCCGCTATCGGTAGTTTGTGACTGCTCCTCAGATATGATATCCTGGACCAAGCTGGGGTTTGCCTGCATGAGCTTCGCATTCTCATCAGACAGCATGATATTGTATAGGGAATCGGTTGAATCACTCGATCCCTGGTTTCCGCTCAGTAAATTGTAAATAGAATTATCCGATCCTGTTCCTCCCTGGCCTTCAGTGTTGAGCAGGGGATCGTTCTCCATCTCATTGATAGAGTTTGAGAGACTGACAACATCATTAATGCCGGATGCTGGAGTCGTAGTCTCTCCATTGGTCGTTTGTGTTGAATCTTGTGCTGAATCAGTCTGCTGGTTGTTGAGGAGCAAACTGCTCAACAGAGAGTTGCTGACATCAGTGATATTTGACATAGGGGTGCCTCCTCTTCATAGGTCTTATCGACAATTGAAGTAAAAAACTTGATGTATCTTGAGAGAAATAGTGAGTAACATTTCAGAAAATTAATTATTTTCCCTCATGAAAACAATGTATAACAAACCTCTTATCAAAAAGATTCTCAAGACCAATGGTCACAGAAATTACCTGTCCTTTAAATATATTTTTACTTCATATAATGTTGATGTCGAATCTCAGCGTATCTTATCTTTAAAAGGAGGTCACATGCGGCGCAAAGACAAGGAAATTGAAAACAGAGATCTGATCGAACAAATCATCGTAAAGGCCCAAGTTTGCAGGCTGGGATTAAGTAACAACAACAAACCGTATATTGTTCCGGTTTCCTATGGATATGACGGTACGTTTATATATTTTCATACTGCTGTAGAAGGCACAAAGATTGATTACATGTCAACCAATCCCCAGATCTGTTTTGAGCTTGAACATGATGTCAAGATTATCACGAATGATTCTCTTGCATGCAAGTGGACACATTCCTTCTATAGTGTGATTGGTTTTGGTACTGTTCAAGAAATAACAGATCACCGGCACAAGGTTAAAGCATTCAATCAAATAATGATGCATTATTCGGGCAAGGAATGGGATTTTGATGACGAGATGCTCAATAAAACACGACTTTGGCAAATTACGATTGAACAAGTAACAGGTAAAAAATCTAAGGACAAGATAACTACTTAGACAGTATGAATACATTTGGAGGCGGGATCATGAAACCCTTTACTATAGTTGCTGCTCTGGTATTCTTCATACTCGCAATTGCCCACTTGGTCAGAATAATTCTACAAGTGCCAATAGTAGTAGGCAGCGTCACAATACCCACGTGGCCTAGTGCAGTGGTTTTCTTTCTCTTCCTCATTTTAGGTTTTAAACTCTTTCGAGAGTTCAGGCATTGAGTCGATCACCCTTCTCTTTATAGTTTGAGAGGTAATATTCCGATTATTTAATCAGTATGTACTGATGACAGCTCGGAAGATGAAGTAAGGGCGGAGCAATACTTGTAAGAGGGACGGCTTGGTGACGAATACAGAAGAAAGACGATTGAAAACAGCGAGCACCGGCCCTGTTGATGAGAAGTCGGGGACTGCAAAAAAGGTGCTCTCAAGCCTGCTTCTCGCAAGGAAACATTACTCGTTATACCCTGAAGATCACACGATTTGCGTGAATGCATTAGAACATCTCCACCTACAAATCGAGACATATCTCCGTAACTATGGCGACTTGAGGTTCGAGATAGATAAGGATCAGATCATATCCCAGGGTGAAATAATCCTTTCCGAGCCACCGGAAGAAGGAACGCTTTCTTTCACTCTTTTTCGTGACGGGATCAGATGGCTGGAATTTGCAGACGGGATAGACCCTGAAGAATTAAAAAAATTCATAAGTATTATTAACAAATACAGTATATTATCAGATAAATCAGACAGCGATATCGTAACCGCTTTTTGGGAAACTGGGTTCCGGCATATGAAATACGAAGTAGCGGATTTCTCTTGGGGAGTCGATCAAGAAGCAACCAATACACCTTCCCCTGATTCGGGAAGCAAAGGTCATGTATTGCCTCAAAGGAACGTGTCTGCCGATTGGACACCTCAGACTGACCCCCCGATAGATCAAGCCTCGGTAGTGCTTACTCAGCAAGAGAAGGCTATGATGCAGACAATGGTTCGTATTGAGGAAGCCAGCGCCTCGACAGCTTATTTAAATGCATTATTCGATAGTCTTCTCCAGTATAGAGAACAAGAGAATTTCGAGGTTATCCTCAAGGTGCTTCAGGAAGAGTTCAAGGGCTCACTAGCTCGAGGAGACTTCAGCGCTACAATCGAGATCCTTGAGAATTTACAGTATGCGCTCGATACGTGTAAGGCTGATATAGTTCCTAAAGCCGTTCAATTTATTGAGAACTTTTTCCTTGCCATCTCCAGTCCACAATCACTTGCCCCGTTAAAAGAATATTGGTCGAACATTGATGCAAGCCAGTTTGAAAAAATCAAACAGATTTTCAAGTTTCTTCAACCAGAGGCCATTGATACCCTTGGCTTCTTGTTGCAGCAGAATCAATCCGTGCAGCTTCAACAACTGCTCATGGAGGTGATAATCTCACTGGCTTCTCGGGATATGCGCCCCCTGGAGACTCTGCTCAAAAGCCCGGATGAAAAGCTGGTGCAAAGCCTCATCCGCGTGTTAGCCGGTCTGAAGGGAGAACGACCCTTAAAAGTTTTAATGAGTCTTGTCCGCCATTCATCAGAACGTATACGCCAAGAGGCATTAAAGGGAATATTCCAGCGAGACCCTGCTCATATTCATGAAATCTATAACCTCATTGATGACAGAGACGAATCTATCCGCCGTCTGATCCTGAAACATATGGGGCAGTCACGTAACCAGGCTGCCGAAAGATTCCTTCTGAGCTACCTTGAACACCAAATATCCAAAAACACTCATAACGATCATGTAATAGCTTGCTTCACGACCCTTGGGCAATGCGGTTCTTCGCGTTCCATCCCTTTTCTCCGGCGGACCCTGTTCGGAACCGGATGGTTGTCAACCTTCGGGAATACGGCGCATCGGATGGGTGCTGCTATTGCATTGAGCAAAATCGGGACAAAGGAAGCTCGTCAGGTATTGGAAGATGCCGGCAGAAGTTATTACCCAAGCCTCAGGCGTATAGCCCGAAAAGTCATAAGCTGATGGAGAATGACCGTGTCTGATCAGAAGACGCAGCATGAGCAGTTGGGAGGCATGTTACTCAAGACCTTCTATCATTTTATCAGCACCGTAAGGATTCATAAGGATAACAATCAACTGGTCAAGGATTGTGTCGCCAATCTCAATGCTATTGTTTCAGAGCTCTCAGGAAACGAAGAATTATCCATCCAGATCTGGCGCGGAAGATTCCATTTACAAGGTGAGAAGCTGGTTTATCAGCGGGGGACATTCCACATCATCAATGAGATGCAGGAATATTTTTCTAAACGAGAGCTCGGAGGTTTGTGTTTTCTTCCCATTATAAGGACAGCCTTACCCGAAGATCTTGTGTTGTTTATACGGCTCCTCGATGAATCCGTCAAACATGAGGATCCTCCCGGCTGGCTTGATCTGCAATTAGAAAAGAATAGATTATCATGGGTGGAGATATTCAGAAAACCAGATGAAAGCCAACAGAATCTCGGGCAGAATCTTAAGCAGGATGATGATGCAGAAAGCAGAGAACATGCCCGGCATGCCTACTTTCTCGCCCTGGATACCGTAAAAGATATGGCTGAGAAAGCTGTGAAAGATAATGCCGGGGTCCGTAAGGCAAGACGTCTGGCCCAGACGATAGTGGATCTGGCCTCTGAGGATAGTCCCCTCATGCTGAGATTGGCCTCAATGAAAAACTATGAAGATCATACCTATATCCATTCGGTAAATGTTGCTTTACTTGCCACATGCCTGGGAAGACATGTGGGTTTGTCTCCGGTCTCTCTCGAATACCTTGCGATCTCGGCTCTGTATCATGATTTAGGAAAATTGGGGGCTGCAAACGAGATCCCTCTTAAACAGGATGAACTGAGCACTGAAGAATGGGGAATCGTACGGAGACACCCCCTTATCAGTGTGAAAAAAATTCTCAATTTAGATATACCCCATTCCCTGAGATCGAGAATTATTCTCGGCCCCTTCGAACACCATCTGAATCCTGATCTCACCGGATATCCCAAGACGCATTTTGTGAAGGAACTGAGTCTCTTTGGGAAAATCCTTCGTATTGCCGATGTCTATGATGCACTGACATCGGAGCGGATCGATAATTCAAGTACACTCACCCCTGATGAAGCCTTGAGACGGATGTGGGGCGAGAAGGGGAGAAGCTTTGATACCATATTATTGAAGAACTTTATAAACATGATGGGGATATACCCCATCGGCTCGATAGTGGAACTGGATGGAGGAGAAGTCGGCATAGTGATGGACTACCCGGATGAATCCGAAAAGAGCCTCCCTTTGATTATGCTCATCGTCGATGATGGTAATGGCGGCAAGACAAAGGGTGAAACTGGTTGATCTTGCAGCCCAAGGAATAGATGAGAAAACGCCTCGAAGGAATATTGTGAGGAGCATTCACTTCTCTCAACTTGGAATTGACCCCTCGCAATTTTTCCAGCATGAAGTGGGGACGTATCTGAATGTTGGTTCTCATGGGATCTCATGAGTATCATCTTCATTCGTAACCTCGGCACCAAGGCTTCTGGAGTCGCTCTCTACGGATATGACACTGATGTACACACCTGTGACGGCAATCGGATCTAATGAGGCCGGCCGGTCGTTCGCAGTATGGGGGCTGGATGCAATGGAGAAACGGTTTTTAAGCTTTCATTGCATCTTCTTTACGGTATAGAGCAAGGACCTTTCTTGATGAAGTAAGGCTTTCATACCAGAAGACATGGTCTGTATAGCGATAACTCCCCGCATAGATAACATAAGCATATCTTCAGTTTTCAAGCCCTCTGAAAGCACTGAGTCGAGTAGCGCAGGGGAATTGCACCCCCACGCTCTCTCAGAACCGGACGTGAGACTCTCGCCTCATCCGGCTCCTACTGTCCAGTCGCAGATATTATACCAAACGACTTTGCCTTATCCATAAGCTCCTCCCATTGCTGGTTGACTCATAAATAAGGTTGGACAGCTCAGCCCCTTCGCTCCACTTCCATTACAGAAGTTTCTTCACTACTACGGGCTGATCCGCCCCTGCGCTCTGCATCGGTACTCTCGTCCTCATGGGTCTTCCATTTGGACTTCTTCCTTGGCATCAGAGCGCCAGGTTCCCACGTTCCGCATGAAAGCCTGTACCTGGCTCGCGCCACCTTTCTGCCGGCCACCATCTGGGCAGTAAACAGGTTCCCCCCAGACTCTGTCCCGGACCCGATAAAGTAGCCCGGTTTCGATGACGTCTTTAACTTTTCGACAGCTCATCAGTGGTTCACTCACGTTCGCCTTCCTGGTCCTCACCTGACGAAGTCTTGCCTCGCCTTTTCCTGGACCGCTCACCACCTGGGATCTTATCCCCACGCAGCGCCAGGCGGTTTGGGATCTGATCCTGTAACCCGATCCCGAGGGGCCTCCCCTCATCTTCCATGCAGCATGGCTGCTCAAATGTAGCCTTTACAGACTACCTCTTCGCGCCTTCGTGGCGCACTCTATCGCAGTAATCTCTATAGTGCAATTTATAAGGAGAAGGTGAAACCCAATTCTGTTGTGAGGAGATATATAGAGGCAGAGCCAAGATTGAATCTGTCTCTTGAGTATATTGGGATCTCAGTTGCTGGTATATTTTCTTAAAAGACTTGCAATGCCCATGAGCACCATACCAGCAAGTACCAGGAAGGTCACTCCTTGAGAAACAGGACTTTCCGGCACAGAAGTTGATATGAAGCAGCCCCCACTGCCTCCACCTACATCAACCTTAATCTTTCCGGCATTCGAGACAGGCCCAGACTCTACGGATACGATAGGGATAGTTGCCTGAATTTCCTGTGAATATGCACTCTCATTTCCTGATTTATTATAGGCTGTTACTGCAAAGTAGTAAGTAATACCTGCACTTAGACCATCAATTTCTACAGACGTGAAAGTGCCTGCATCGACGTTACTCTGGTAGTTGTGAGAGACAGTTCCATAGTAGACCTTGTACCCAGCGACATCACTTACAGAATTTTCTACCCAGCTGACTCTGACTCCGGATGCGTATGCAAACTGGGTGAATTGGGTAATGAAGAGGAGAAGGAGTGAAATTTTAACAAATTGATATACACTCATACATTATAGCCTACAAGACATGAGCCCAGAATTCCTACCTAGTCGTATAGATAGGTTATACAAGATAGATATTAAGAATCAAGTATGAAAGGTACAAACGATTACGAGCTCGTACATATCATATCATTATGAGTAGAAAAAATTGAGCCTTAAATAGCGAACTGGGGTTGAGACTGTATCGTGCAGGCAACTAATATATTATAATAAAAAACATCTGGAAGGAAGAATTATAGATTTTCGTGCCAGGAGCCGCGCTCTTGTATGAGGTGATGGACTTCGTATGTTTCAACCCAAGATCATCAATTTTAGAACTTCATAAAACCGAGAAGATATCGCAGGTAGCGGCCTGGCAAGGTCGCGTAATCTTGCAGGTGGGAGGCCTGCCCAGGTAGCCGTTAACCACGGGCCTGGAATTGAGCCTTGCAGGTATGGTGGTAACATCATGCTTGATGCGTAGGCACAAGAGGTGGCGAGGTGCAATGGTAACGGATGAAGCCGACCGTGAAGGTATAGAGCCCCGAAATAATCTAGATGGGAAGGGCCGATGGCGTCTGCGAGCCAGCAGGCAACAGGATCTTGTGCGATATGGTGAGTGCAAGGTTCCACCCCGGGGTCTTAGGCCGTGTCGAGCCACATATAGAGAGTACGCGGTAACCAGGGAGATCCGGCAGAGTACGTTCAGGGAAGGGCGGACCCTCGGACAAGTGTAGAAAGCGAGGAAGAGGGGAGACTGCCGGAAGTCGGAGGCACCCATACGAGCGATGAAGCCTGGTAATGCGGGCGGAGCAAAGGGGTGTCGGCAGGGGATAACGGGTAAGGGAGACATGGACCGACACTGAGCGGGAGAAAACCATGGGAACGAGACTTACACGTTTCACACAGAGGGTGCGGGAGAATCGAGGGGAACGGTATACCGCATTAATAGGGATGCTGTTTGATCCTGAAGAACTCCGCGAGAGCTTTGAGCGCCAGGATGGGAGGAAGGCGCCCGGGGTGGATGGGGTGAAGAAAGCGGACTATGCGGAAGGACTGGTGGTGATGCCACGTCCACACATAGTACATAATCTTTATCTCAAGAATCTGTGAATGACCTCTGCTGGGAGCCGGATGGTGTAACGCTCCAAGTCCAGTTCTGCGAGGGGCGGGGAACAACGTTGGTATGGTTGAAATATTGTGGCACCGCCGGGAAACCAGGCGGAAACTGAGAAGACAAATCTCAACCTGTAGCCATCGGAGAACCCCGCCTACTCACCTAATCAACACTCTTGAGTTTGCTTAGTATGAAATAAAAAAGCAGGGCCTAATATTGCCCCTGCTTTTTAGCTTTTTAAAATGTAATGTTATTTTTTTAGTTTTTTCCTGAATCCTGCAAGCCCTAGCAGTCCAGCTCCGAGAAGCAACATTGTAGAAGGTTCTGGTACTGGGGCGGTCGGATTGGTGTTGTAAGCGATTAAGTCACCACCTCCCATTAAGGAATAGGTGTGCCCATCAAGCAAGGGGTTATCAGCAGCATCGTAATAAATGTTCAAGCCATTTCCCCATATATTAGAAATGGTGTCATTACGTGGGTTAAATGCTAGACCAATCAGGTGTTCCAGGTAAAGAGAACCAGTTCCGCTAAGCAAAATCGAGTTACCGTCAAAAATATCAAGTGTGCCCCAGCGAAAATTGCCGGTTTCAAAGAGACTATGTTGACCTCCACCATCGAATCCAAGCAAGGCATTTGATGTGTTCCAGAGTGTGCTGGTGCTCATATTCTGGAAGTATCCGGAGATGAGGAATTGGTCGCTCGTGCCACCTTGCAGGTATCCGGTCTGACCGATTACCAGGTTGATGAAATGGTTGATGGCAGGATCACTGACATAGGCACCATTATTCGTAAAGGTACCGGTATATTGGGCAATGGTGTTGGTAACCTTGAATGTGCCATTGTTAGTTACATCCCCATTCACGGTTCGTGTGCCACTTCCACTTAGGCTTACATTGCCGTTGTTGGTTAGGTTGGCCGTAAGTGTACCGCCGGAGTAATTGAGCGTATCATTGTTGGTGATCCCGCCATTGACCGTGAGTGTTCCGCCGGAGAGGTTATAAATTCCAGAGCTTACCCCAGGATTTGCACTGATGGTCAAAGCACCAGTAACGGTATGGGCACCACCACTCTGGTTGAATGTGCCTATACCATTATAGCCTATGTATTCATCGCCATTGACCGTCAAAGTGGATGTAGTTGGATCTCCACTCAGGTTGTATGTCCCGGTACTTCCGCTGTTATAACCAAGGTAGAGATTGCTAGGTGAGGTAGTGGTACCTATGGTATGAGAACCTCCGCTCTGGTTGAATGTCCCTGTGCCACCATAACCAATGTACTCATTGCCGGCGGTCAGAGTGGATGTGGAATCACCGCTCAGGTTGTATGTCCCGCTGCTTCCGCTATTGCCGCCAAGATAGAGGGAGAATGGCTCGGATCCGTGACCTATGTAATTAGAACCACCACTTTGGTTGAATGTGCCGGCATTGATATATTCGCCGCAAGCTATAAGCTGGCCACCACTCAGGTTATAGGTTCCGCTGCCGCCGCTGTTGGAGCCGAGACTGAGTTGGCCCAAGGAGAGAAGCGTGTTCGTCCCGCCCGTCTGGTTGAAGGTGCCGCTGCCACTAAAGCCGACCTCTTCCATGGAAGAACTAAGCTGGCCACCACTTAGGTTGTATGTCCCGCTGCTTCCGCTGCTGAGACCGAGTCCGAAATCGTAACCAGCATAGTTTGTCCCGCCGGTCTGGTTGAAGGTGCCGTTGCCACTAATGCCGATATATTCCCAAGGAGTTAAAAGCTGGCCATCGCTCAGGTTGTATGTCCCGCTGCTTCCGCTATTCTCGCCGAGAAAAAGTCTGCCGGCATTCGTCCCCCCGCTCTGGGTGAAGGTGCCGGTACCATTATAGCCTATGTATTCAGTGCCATTGACCGTCAAAGTGGATGTAGTTGGATCTCCACTCAGGTTGTATGTACCCGTGCTGCCAGCCGAATAACCAAGGTATAAATCCCCTCCTACAGTATGAGAGCCACCGCTCTGGTTGAAGGTGCCGGTACCATTATAGCCAATGTACTCATTGCCGTTGACCGTCAAAGTGGATGTAGTTGGATCTCCACTCAGGTTGTATGTCCCGGTACTTCCGCTGTTATAACCAAGGTAGAGATTGCTAGGTGAGGTAGTGGTACCTATGGTATGAGAACCTCCGCTCTGGTTGAATGTCCCTGTGCCACCATAACCAATGTACTCATTGCCGGTGGTCAGTGTGGATGTGGAGTCGCCACTCAAGTTGTAGGTGCCGTTGTTTCCGCTATTGTAGCCAAGATAGAGGGGGAATGGATCGGAGGTTCTAGTTCCTATGGAATTAGAACCACCACTTTGGTTGAATGTGCCGGCAATGATATTTTCGCCGAAAGCTATAAGCTGGCCACCACTCAGGTTGTAGGTTCCAGTGCCGCCCATGTAGGAGCCGAGAATAAGTTGGCCCACGGAGGTAAGCGTGTTTGTCCCGCCGGTTTGGTTGAAGGTTCCGCTGCCACTAAAGCCGACTACTTCATAGGAAGATCTAAGCTGGCCATCGCTTAGGCTGTATGTCCCGCTGCTGCCGCTGCTGGAGCCAAGTTCGAATTCGTAACCAACCTCGTTTGTCCCGCCGGTTTGGTTGAAGGTTCCGCTGCCACTAAAGCCGATATATTCGTAAGGAGTTAAAAGCTGGCCATCGCTCAGGTTGTATGTCCCGCTGCTTCCGCTATTCTCGCCGAGAAAAAGTCTGCCGGCATTCGTCCCCCCGCTCTGGGTGAAGGTGCCGGTACCATTATAGCCTATGTATTCAGTGCCATTGACCGTCAAAGTGGATGTAGTTGGATCTCCACTCAGGTTGTATGTCCCATTGCTCCCGCCATTAAAGCCAAGATAGAGATTCCCGGACAAGCTACTGCTACCTATATTATTTGCTCCGACGGATTGGGTGTAAATTCCACTTCCATCGTAGCCTATGTACTGAGTAGTGGAAGTCAGCGCACCTTGTGACTGTTCGAGTTCCAGCGAGTATCCGTTCCCGCCATCTACCGTTACCGTGCCAAGAGTTGGATTGTTTTGTGAGTTATAGATAACCGTGGCATCCGAACTGGCAGTTGGGCTTAATTCAAGAATAGCATTATCAGTTGCCCCCGTGGCTCCTGGTTGATACCCAAGATTCCAGTTGCCAGATGTCGACCAGTATGGGTCACTACCAGGCACCACGACCCATGAATCATCAGCTGCAAATGACGACAAAGGCGGGATAATACATGAAATAAAAACAAATACCATGATACCTGTTAAGAGCCATCCCGTTCTCTTCCTTGGTGAGTTCCCCATAGTTAACCTCCTGTTAACCGTGCAATGCATGAAACAAATGCCTTGGAATCGCATCAGTCATGCGTTCCGGCATTCTTCTCTTTTTAATATTACTGATTTGTATCAGTCTTCTTTGCCTTGGCTTCCTTGATGAGCTGGGCTACCTTGGAGTTCGGGCTTATCGGCTCGATCAACACGATATGCTTAGAGTTAATATACATGCGATCAGGTCCATGCCACTCATTACCCCTCTTAATGAGAATACTCTTCACCTCTTTGGTAACTTTGTTTACCTGCTGCTGGATATAGAAGACATCCTTAAGGAGTGGGTAGTGACTATCTGCATTCTCTAGCTTGCCGAAGAACGCCTGGCCGTTGTCCATGAATACTGCCTGGTACTCTGTAGTGAGCACAATCTTCGGTTTGTCTTTGCACCCAGATATCAAGGCGATAGCAAGAATAAAAATCAAAAATAATTTGATACCAATAAAACGCACTGAACCATAATTCTTCATAAGATGTTTAACCCCTCTTTATTAATAGTGACATTGCTATATCAACTGCTGTCGAGTCAAAGATACAAAAATACTTATAAATTAATGCATACAATATACCATAAAATATCTCATGCGATCTTGGGTTGTTAACTATAATTGGTAATGTTATGGGCTGTGAAAAAAGCACTGTGATTCTCATAAAATGGAAATAAATTTCTCTTTTTTAGTTTAGGCGGACGAACTGTAGATTACGTGCGAAATTGTTGAAAAAGCCCCCCCGAACTCAGATGATGTAATCAGGTCAATTATCTTATAGAAAAGCAATATAGTCCTTTAATATCAATAAATTATATGATATAAGGCTATTATCTTAACAGGGTAAGACATTACCGATTCTCCCGACTTCTAAAACGAAAGGATGCCATGGCAAAGTATAAACCTTACACCTATGCACAGGACATGCTGATACCGGTAGGGTTGAAGGAACAGATCATGCCCGGCAGTCTGGAATATGCGATCCACACTCTTGTGGACGAACGGATGGACATGAGCCTGTTCGATGAAAAGTACAGGAATGACGATACAGGACGGCGGGCATACGATCCACGGATATTGCTGAAAGTGGTGTTGCTGGGGTATTCACGGGGGCTGACTTCATCGAGGAAGATCGAGCAGGCATGTCATGAGAATGTGGTTTTCATGGCTCTGAGCTGCGGACAGTACCCTGACCACAGCACGATCTCTACATTTGTGAGTTCCATGAAGGATGAGATCCTGCCGTTGTTTCGGGATGTGCTGCTTGTTTGCGAGGAGATGAAGCTGCTCGGGGGAACGCTCTTCGCATTGGATGGGTGCAAGCTCGCATGCAATGCATCCCCGCAGTGGAGCAGGACGGTTTCTGAGTTGCGGGCGAAGCGTGAGAAACTCGAAGAGAAGGTGGAGGAACTGCTGATAGAGCAGGAAGAGGAAGACCGGAAGGAAGATGATGATTCGACTCCCCCTGATAATCGTTCCCACCGGGAAAAACAGATTGATAAACTGAAGAAGGAGGCTGATCGGATCGAGGCATGGCTCAAGGAGAACGGGGAACGCCTCGGGGTGAATGGCAAGGAGATCAAGAGCAATATCACAGACAACGAGTCATCGAAGATGGTGACCTCCAATGGGACAATCCAGGGATATAACGGACAAGCGCTTGTGGACTCCAAGACGCAGGTGATCGTACATGCGGAGGCATTCGGTACTGGCCAAGATCATGACCTTGTTCCTCCTATGATGGATGGGGCCAAGGAAAACGTGGAGGAGATAGGTCTCCCTGGGTATTACTTCAAGGGGGCGATTTTCACAGCAGACAGCGGCTACCACAGCAAAGTGAATATCCAGAAGTGCATGGATGAGGGGATGGATGCCTACATACCTGACAAGAGATTCCGCACAAGAGATCCTCGGTTTCAGGGAAGGAAGGGGCGTTCGACAAGGACCCATTATGGGTTGAAGGATTTCCAATATGACGAAGAGAGAGATCAGTACGAGTGCCCCAATGGTAAGAAACTGGGTCTTAAGGTAAAGAGCTCTCATGGTACCGGGACACTCTATCGAATATATCGTGCCCATGAACAGGACTGCAGAGGCTGCATGTTAAGGGGTAAGTGCATATATGGGAATGGCCGTGGGCCAAAGAGCTTGAACATCCCCATTGGGCCGGATGGCATTAACCTCACCAAGCTCATGATAGAGAAGATCGAGAGTGAAAAGGGGCGCAGAATCTACCCACAGAGGATGGCCATAGTAGAGCCGGTGTTCGCAAACATCCGAACCCACAAACGGCTTGACCGGTTCACCTTAAGGGGCAAGATCAAGGTGAATATCCAGTGGCTGTTGTACTGCATGGTACACAACCTCGGGAAGATAGCGAATTAAATTATGGCTTTGCTTGAAGAGGAATATATGAGGGTTGAGATAAGAAACCAAAGAATGATCCTATAAATCCCAAAATCTGCTCCTATCGACTGCACACTAACCAACTAACCAAAGTACGGGGGAATCCTTCATTCCAAAAACAGCTTTTTCAACGGTCTCTGCCATGATATCCGCTTAGCCGATATTGCATAGTTTTTAAGGTAATCTCTGATAGATTCCTTTCGGGCAAAGAAGTCCCAGGAAGGGAATGAACTTGACATATTAAGACGACCGGTCTAATTAATAGAGAAATTAATCTCCTGGGACATATGAAAGAGGATACAAAACAAAGACTCATCATGACGGGTGCACGGATCATGCACCTGAAGGGGTTCAATAATACCGGCATACAGGAAATTCTCGATACGGCCGGAATCCCCAAAGGATCATTCTATAACTTTTTCAAAAGCAAGGAGGATTTCGGCCTGCAGGTCATCGATTATTTTGTCGGGTTCTTTTTGCAGATCTCCGATCAGTTCCTTGGGGACAAATCACATCCACCCTTAGAAAGAATACGCCTTTTGCTCGGATGGTTCATCGAGTTCTTCGAGTCAACGGATTACACCCTGGGGTGCCCGATCGGGAACTTTGCCCAGGAGATGGGGGACGTCAACCCTGCCTTTAGGGAGAAGCTCAAGACCTCACTTGATTCAATGGCCCGGCAGTTTGTGGATGTTCTCCTTGAAGCCCGGGAGTCAGGCTACCTGTCAAAAACCCTGAATGCACAGGATACGGCCCGTTTCATGATATCCAGCTGGGAGGGTGCACTCATGAGCATGAAGGTGGAGAAGAGCACTGAGCCGCTCGAAACACACGCACGGTTTATTTTTGACTACATCCTGAAGGCATAATGGAAAACCCTGGAGAGGGTAGCCCGTTAAACAATGGGGCAGGTAATTCGGCAGACCTGTCTGGATTATGAAGGGGTGATGAATCCAATTCTCCGCCAAAGGGGTGCGTATGGACAGCAGAAAGACTCTTTATGAGAACCTTGCCAGGCATTTGCACCAGGGCATCATTGGTGCACCCATGTCGCCGTCGCTCATGGGTATCCTTGAGATCATGTTCCCCGAAGAGGAAGCAGAAATAGCATGCAAGCTTCCCTTTGATAACAAATCACTTGACGATCTCAAAAAATTATACCCGGATAAATCGGAATCCCTGGAATCTATCCTGACCGCCATGGCAAGAAACGGGACGGTATTTACCCAGCAGAAACCCGGGAAGGACAGGAAGTATCGTCTCCTGCCCACGCTAGTAGGTTTTGCGGAAGCCCCTTTCTGGGCCGGTATCGATACGGAAAAGGCCCGCAAGCTCGCACCGCTCTGGATCAAATACCGCGATGAGGGCTTCGGCAAAGAGCTTGCCCGGAACATCCCGGCCGTACGGGTCATTCCCATTGACCAGTCGCTGAAGAACAAGTCACAGATCCTCCCGTTTGATAAGCTCAAGGAGAAATTGATCAGTCTTTCCTACTTTGCCGTGAGTAAGTGTCCGTGCAGGCAGATGATGTCCTATGTGGGAAAGGGATGTGATCACTCGCTTGATAACTGTCTGCATTTCAATGAAATGGGGCGCTACGTCGTTGAGCAGGGGATGGGCAGGGAGATAACCCGGGAAGAGGCGCTGTCAATACTGGAAGAAGCGGATAAGGAGGGGCTGGTTCATTCCTGTGAAAACCTTGATGGTTATTTATCCATGATCTGCAACTGCTGCGGGTGCTGCTGTGTCTTCCTCCAGACGCAGAAAATGCTCGACCTGAAAATGATATCTTCATCCAGTTATGTATCTTGTGTCGATGAAGAGGTGTGCATCGGCTGCGGCACGTGCGAAGAGAGATGCCCGATGGATGCCATCGCCGTCGGGGAAGATGAACATGCGCAGGTAGATCCCGGACGCTGCATCGGCTGCGGCATCTGTGTCCCGACATGTCCATCGACGGCGGTTGCTCTTGTTCTGCGGGAAACCATCATACCACCCCCCGATATCAATGAATTTTTTACAAAACGATACCTTGCCCCGGAGGCATGATATCCCTAAGAATCGGGTGGCGCCGCGGCATCATTTATGCGCGAATGATAAGGCCCGGGGTGCTTCATTTCAAGCTCCCCGGCTGCTTATAAGGAGGGATTATGGATTACCAGTGCATTGAAGTCAGAAAGACACCGGAGAGGGTGGGGATCATTACCCTGAACCGTCCGGAGAGAAAGAATGCGCTCTCCATAAAGCTCAGGCAGGAGATATCTGACTGTCTCAAGGACTTACTCGAAGCCCCGGATGTAGGTGTTGTCATCTTCACCGGGGCGGGTGGGAGTTTCTCAGCAGGTTTTGATCTGAAGGAATTCAGCAAGCCTGAAGCTCATGGAGGAGATATACACATCATCAGCCAAATACCACCGTGATGTATGGAATTTTCCCAAACCGACTATTGCTGCCGTGAAAGGACATGCCTTAGGCGGTGGATTCGACCTGACAACCCTGTGCGATATCAGGATCTGTTCGGAGTCGGCCATCTTCGGCCACCCGGAGATAAAATTCGGGGCTCCTCCGCTGTTCACGCCCCTCAGGTGGATCGTCGGACACGGCATGGCCCGCGACCTCTGCCTGACCGGGAGAAGGATCGATAGCCGTGAGGCATACCGCATCGGGCTCGTGAGCGAAGTGGTTCAGGAAGACAGCCTGCTGGAGAGGGCCCTCCAGATTGCCAAGACAATCCTGGAAGCTCCCCTGGATTCTTTATCAGTAACAAAACAGTATATGAATCGGGATGCAGGACTCGGGTTTGAAGAGTCGTTTGTAAACGAACATGACATAGCCTTTCCAGGCGGTTATCCCGAAAAGTGAAGGCGTGAAGCCTATGTGAATCGATATCGATTTTACCGACCACGGCGCTGTCATTCTCGCCGAGTCACTGGGAGGGGTTGAGTCGTTGATCGAGCATCCGTGGACCATGACCCACATGTCCATGCCCGAGAAGGTGTGGGCCGCCGCCGGCATCACCGGCAACCTTATACGCATCTCCGTGGGTATCGAGCACGTGAACGATCTCATTGCCGACCTGGAGCAGGCACTGGAGAAGGTCTGATTAATCCGAATCAGATCTTGGGAAGGCCTGAATCGTCGAACAGCCCTTCGAAGAGCACCCCGCTCAGGTAACGCTCGCCTGCATCCGGCAGGATGGCGACAATGGTCTTCCCTTCAAATTCTTTGAGCCCGGCCAGCCTGAGGGCCACTGCGATAGCCGCGCCGCAGCTGATACCCGAAAGGATTCCTTCTTCGCGTGCCAGCCTCTTGGCATAGGCAATGGCCTCCTCACTGGTTACCTTCTCCACCCGGTCCACCACGGAGAGATCGAGGGTTTCAGGGATGAATCCTGCCCCGATGCCCTGGATCTTATGGGGCCCCGGTTTGATCTCCTGGCCTGCCAGGTGCTGGGAAATGACAGGGCTCTCAGCGGGTTCGACGGCCACGCTGATGATCTTCTTCCCCTTCTCGTGTTTGATATAGCGCGAAACACCTGTGATGGTTCCGCCCGTGCCCACACCGGAAACCAGCACGTCGATCTTGCCAAGAGTCTGATCCCATATCTCAGGCCCTGTGGTTTTGAAATGGATATCCGGATTGGCAGGGTTTTTGAACTGCTGGGGCATGAAATATTTCGGGTCGGATGCCGCAATCCGCTCCGCCTCTGCAATGGCCCCTTTCATCCCCAGGGGGCCCGGCGTCAGGATGATATTCGCCCCGAAGATGGAAAGGACTTTGCGGCGCTCAATGGACATGGTTTCTGGCATGGTGACGTTCAGTTTATACCCGCGTGCAGCTGCCACATACGCCAGGGCGATGCCCGTGTTTCCGCTCGTGGGTTCGATGATCTCCATACCCGGTTTGAGAGAACCGTCCTTCTCCGCCGCCCAGATCATGTTGGCGCCGATACGGCATTTGACCGAATAGGCAGGATTGCGTCCCTCTATCTTGGCTAATATGGTGGCGCCCAGCCCTTTGGATAGCCTGTTGATCTTGACTAGTGGCGAGTTCCCGATGGATAATGTGTTGTCGTCAAAAAACGTGCCCATAAAGGCCTCCTTTGGGAAGCTTATTTTTCTTGTTCATTTTTAATGTCTACTATTACTATCGATATAATAGTAATAAAAATATCGATAGCTGTCAACTAAAAAAGTTTTGAACCTTTGATCATGGTGAACGAGAAGGTATGCAACAGTCTTTATAATCTCCTTGTCATGAGAATCAAGAGACGCGGTAAAGTGAATATGACCGTGGAGCATATCCGTATCGGTAAATCCCTTGACAAGCGTTGCAGATGGCTATACACTAGTTAATCGATAGTAATTAAAGTAATTCGAGGGGATCCCATGAAGCTATCTACCAGGTCACGGTACGGGGTACGGCTCATGCTCGAGCTGGCACTGAACAGCACCAGGAACTCGGTGTATCTCAGGGAAATTGCCAAGGAAGAGGAGATCTCGGAGAAGTACCTGAGTCTCATCATCATCCCCTTGAAGGCAGCCGGGCTCGTAAATTCTCAGCGCGGGGCGCATGGGGGATATACCCTGGCAAAGCCTGCATCGGAGATCACCTTGAAGGAGATCGTGGATGTACTCGAAGGCGATACCTGCCTGGTGGATTGCGTGAAGAACCCGTCAGCCTGTTCACGCTCGGATACCTGCGCGAGCAGGGATCTCTGGACAACCCTCTCCGACAGCATTTCCCAAACACTAGGCTCCATTACCCTGGAGGACCTGGTCAGGAAGAGCAGGGAAAAGGGGGAGCGCGCCGCGATGTATCACATCTAGGCTGCGTCTATCAATATGGACAGGATATACCTCGACCATGCAGCAACTACTCCGGTAGCCCCTGAGGTCATTCAGGCGATGCTGGCGTATATGACTCTGAACTACGGGAACGCATCGAGCCTCCACTCCTTCGGCCAGGAGGCAAAGGTGGCTATAGAAAATTCCAGGGATCATGCGGCATCCATCATCGGTGCAAAGCCTGAAGAGATCGTATTCACCAGCGGCGGTACAGAGAGCGATAACTTTGTCCTCAAAGGGGTGGCGCTTGCCAGGAAGGACAAGGGCAACCATATCATAACCTCTGCAATCGAACATCATGCCGTGCTTGAGACATGCAAATTCCTTGAGACGCAAGGATTCTCCGTGACATATCTGGGCGTTGATGAATACGGCCTTGTAAATCCGGATGATGTGAAAAAGGCCGTAACGGACAAGACCATCCTGATCTCTATCATGCATGCAAACAACGAGATCGGCACGATAGAGCCCATTGCAGATATAGGAACCATAGCCCGCGATCAGGGCATTTATTTCCATACCGATGCGGTCCAGACTCTCGGGCACTGTCCCATCGATGTCGATGCGCTGCATGTGGATCTGCTGAGCGCATCCGGCCACAAGGTCTATGGCCCGAAGGGGGTGGGCATGCTCTATATCCGCAAGGGAACGCGCATTGCACCGCTGCTCCATGGCGGGGACCAGGAGCGCCGCCGCAGGGCCTCGACCCTCAATGTACCGGGTATCGTTGGGTTCGGCAGGGCCATTGAGCTCGCAAGGGAAGAGATGAACTTCCGAAGTCCGCCCGGCAGTCGGCACTGAGGGACCGTCTCATAGAAGGACTGCTCTTAACTATTGAAGATAGCCGCCTCAACGGTCACCCCGCCAAGAGACTGCCTAACAATGCGAACATCTCCATAGCATACGTCGAGGGAGAGGCCATGCTGCTCACCCTCGACATGGAGGGCATAGCGGTCTCCACCGGCTCGGCCTGTACCTCATCGAGCCTGGAGCCATCGCATGTCCTGACCGCCATGGGCCTGCCCCTTGAACTCGCCCACGGATCGCTCCGCTTCTCCCTCGGGAGGAACACCACACGCCATGAGATAGAGCGTGTTATCGAGGTGCTGCCTCCTATCGTGAAGAAGCTGAGAGTCGATTTCTCCCGCTATATCAAAGGAGGGCTTAAGTGATGGGCGATCAATTGAAGCTCTACAGCGACAAGGTGATGGATCATTTCCTTGCCGAAGATGCCCTGCGCGCCGCCATCGATGACTACTGGAAAAATCGGGACAATGTCCTTAAAGATAAGGAGGATAAATGGGGATCGTTGATGAAATCCTGAGACTCAAAAGGGCGAAGAATGCAATCATCCTCGCACACAACTACCAGCTCCCCGAGATACAGGACATAGCTGACTTCGTGGGTGACTCCCTTGGGTTGAGCATCCAGGCCGCAGGCACCGATGCACAGCTCATCGTGTTCTGCGGGGTCCACTTCATGGCAGAGACGGCCAAGATCCTGTCCCCCAGGAAGACCGTGCTTATTCCCGATATCAATGCCGGGTGTCCCATGGCCGACATGATCAATGCAGATCAGTTGCGGGAGTCTGAAGGCGAAGCACCCGAAGGCAAAGGTTCTGTGCTATGTGAATACCACCGCAGAGGTGAAGGCCGAGTGTGATCTCTGCTGCACCTCGGCCAATGCCGTGAGCATCGTCAAGGATGCCATGGAGGACAAGGAAGAGATCATCTTTGTCCCGGACCAATACCTTGCGGATCATGTGATGAATGAAACGGGGTACGAGCTCATTACCTGGAAAGGGTACTGTCCCACGCATGCCAGGATCCTGCCTGAAGATATTGTAAAACAAAAGGAGTTGCACCCCGATGCAGTGGTCCTGGCCCATCCCGAGTGCACGCGGGGGGTGAGGGAACTTGCGGACAAGGTCATGTCCACCGAAGGAATGTGCTGGTATGCCCAGGAGATGAAGGAAAAGGAGTTCATCATGGCCACCGAGGTGGGCATCCTCCACAGGATACGCAAAAATAATCCCGAGAAGACCTTCTATCCGGCTTCGGATAAGGCGGTCTGTCCGAACATGAAACTCACCACCCTGGAAAAGGTGTTGTGGGCACTCGAGGAGATGCGCTACGAGATCACCCTGCCCCGTGAAACCATAGCCAAGGCAAAGAAGTGCATCCAGAGGATGCTCATATACAGGTCGTGAATTATGGAAGGCATCGAGATACTCAAGTTTCAGGACGATTCTTCCAAACGGGTCGTTGAGGACATAAGCGAAGAGATCCCGCTTACCATCGAGGTGAACGGCCGTGAGCTCGCAACGCTTTTGTGCAGCCCTGACCATCTTAAAAACCTTGTCACGGGCTTCCTTTTTACCTCCGGTGTCATACCGGATTACACCGCTTTGAAGTCCATCATCATCGACACGGAACGCTTCAATGTATCGGTTGCGATCGAAGGTGACGGGAGCGAATTCGTGTTCAAGCGGGTCTACACCTCGGGCTGCGGGAAAGGGGTGATCTTCCATAACCCAATGGATGTCATCCACAAGACCAGGCTGGAGGATGGTTTTGTCCTGAAGGCCACCGAGATATCAGCACTTATGAAGGAATTCATCAAGGGCTCTCCCGAGCACACCCGGACGAGAGGTGTGCACAGCGGGGCCCTTGCCACACGGGAACGCATCCTCATCTTCAGGGACGACATCGGCAGGCACAACGCCCTGGACAAGGTGATCGGCGAAGCACTCTCACAAGGGCTCGGATTTCACCGAGACGATCATGCTCACCACGGGCAGGATCTCTTCGGAGATACTCTCCAAGGTCCTGAGGTGCCGCATACCTATCATAGCGGCCCTGGGCTCACCCACGAACCAGGCGGTGAAGCTCGCCCGGGTGGCGAATCTCACCCTTGCCGGTCATGTGAAGGGATCGAGGATGGATGTGTACAGCGGGGAGGAGCGATTACTCTTAAGATAAATTAAAAAGATAACAGAGAGGAGTGATACCATGAGCAAGATCGATACACAGTTGAAGACAGAATCGCTGGTGCTCCACGGCGGCCAGGACCCGGACCCCACCACCGGGGCGCGGGCGGTCCCCATTTATCAGACCACATCATACCAGTTCAAGGATACGGATCATGCAGCCAATCTTTTTGGTCTCAGGGAATTCGGAAACATTTATACGCGCATCATGAATCCCACGAACGATGTCCTGGAGAAGAGAATGGCGCTCATCGACGGCGGCATCGGGGCACTGGCCGTCTCCAGCGGGCAGTCGGCCACGACCCTCGCACTTTTGAATATTGCCAAGGCCGGGGACGAGATCGTGTCCATGGACAATCTCTACGGCGGCACCTACAACCTCTTCCACTACACCTTCCCCCGGATGGGTATTGAGGTGAAGTTCATCAAATCAAACGACCTCGATAGCCTGAAGAAGGCCATCACGCCGAAGACAAAGGCGGTTTACGCCGAATCCATCGGCAACCCGAAACTGGATGTGGCCGATCTCGATGGCATTGCAAAGATTGCCCATGCAAACGGGGTCCCCTTTGTCCTCGACAATACCGTGTCTCCGTACCTCCTGAAGCCGTTCGATCATGGGGTGGACATCACGATATACTCCGCCACCAAGTTCATCGGCGGACATGGGACCTCCATCGGCGGCATCATCGTTGACTCCGGGAAGTTCGACTGGAAGAATGCGGAAAATTCCCGCTGATCACGGAACCCGATCCCAGCTACCACGGGTTGAATTTCTACGATGCCCTGGGAAATCAGGCCTATATCATCAAGGCCCGTGTCACCCTGCTGCGCGATCTCGGACCGGCCATGTCCCCCTTCAATGCCTTCCTCTTCCTCCAGGGCCTGGAGACGCTGCACCTGAGGATGCCCCGGCACTCGGAAAATGCCTATGCAGTAGCGAAGTACCTGGAAAAACACCCAAAGGTGGCATGGGTCAACTATCCCGGCCTCACAACCAGCCCGGAATACGAGCGGGTGCAACGGTATCTCAAAAAGGGTGCCGGCGCCATCATCGGTTTTGGCATCAAGGGAGGGGCCGAGGCAGGAAAGAGATTCATCAATGCCTTAAAGCTCATATCCCACCTTGCAAACATCGGGGATGCGAAGACGCTGGCCATTCATCCGGCAACGACCACCCATCAGCAGCTCTCTGAAAAAGAGCAGCTCGCCACGGGTGTTACGCCGGATTTCATCAGGCTCTCCGTCGGCATCGAACACATCGATGACATCATTGCGGATATCGAGCAGGCGCTCAAATAGTGACCAATGGACACTGATCAGTGAACAGATGGAGCATGGGTGGAGCTTTAGCGTAACCCTTCAAAAAAGATGTAGGAGCGGCTTTAGCCGCGATTCATATTCTCGGATCAATGGGAAAGGATGGTACCATGATCTATGACGACATAACGAAGACTGTGGGAAATACACCCCTGGTACGGATAAATCGTATGGTTCGAGGCATTGATGCAACCATCCTGGCCAAGTGCGAGTTCTTCAACCCGCTTTCCAGTGTGAAGGATCGGATCGGCGTGGCCATGATCGAGGCTGCCGAGAAGCAGGGGCTTCTGAACAAGGATACGGTTATCATCGAGCCCACCAGCGGTAATACCGGCATCGGCCTGGCATTCGTAGCAGCAGCCAAGGGGTACAGTCTTATCCTCACCATGCCCGATACCATGAGCGTGGAGCGCAGACAGCTTCTGGAGATCCTCGGGGCAGAGATCATTCTCACCGAGGGGTCAAGAGGGATGGAAGGGGCAGTGGAAAAGGCCGAAGAGTTGGGGCGTGAGAGAAAGAACAGCTTCATACCCCAGCAGTTCAAGAACCCGGCTAACCCGGAGATACACCGAAAGACCACGGCCGAAGAGATCTGGAACGATACGGACGGGCAGGTGGACTATTTCATTGCCGGTATCGGAACCGGAGGGACCATCACCGGGGTGGGCGAGGGCCTGAAGGCCAGGAAGCCATCGATCAGGATCATCGGGATCGAACCGGCCGATTCACCGGTCCTCACGTCGGGGAGGTCGGGGGCTCACAAGATTCAAGGCATCGGGGCCGGGTTCGTACCAGAGATCTTGAACAGGGATGTCCTGGATGAGATCATTCCCGTGAGGCATGAGGATGCAGGTAAGACAGCACGAAGCCTTGCCAGGCAGGAAGGGATCCTGGCGGGCATTTCGAGCGGGGCAGCCCTGTGGGCTGGTCTTGAGGTGGCGAAAAGGAAAGAGGCAAAGGGCAAAACCATTGTCATCCTGCTGCCGGACACCGGCGAGCGGTATCTTTCCACGTGGCTGTTCCACACAACCAAATAATAACTTAATGATTATAGATAGATGGGCGGCTAAAGGTCCTGCAGGTCTTGACCCGAGGCCTCTAGCCCACCACTAATAGTGCAAGGAGATGGAATATACCTCGAAGTAAAGGAGTGTTGCATGAAGAAGTTATTGATTGCGAGCATTATGATCATCCTGGCCTCTGGTGTCGTCATGGCAAAAGACCTTGAAATTACAAAGCAGGCAGGCCCTTACTCGGTTTTTATCAAGCTGGAGAAGAACCCGCCTTCCCTTGGGGAGAACAATGTTTCCATAACCATTAAGGATGCTGCCGGAAAGGTGATCAAGGACGCCAATGTCGTTATGAACTATGAGATGCCCGCAATGCCCGGCATGCCTGCCATGCGCTATAAGGTCAGCCCTCAGCTCAAGGGCGACTCGTATGCAGGCACACTGAATTTCTCTATGGGCGGGTCCTGGGGCCTCAACATCAAGATTACCCGCAGCGGGAAAACAGACACAGTGAAATTCAATGTTGATGTATCATAGACAAAGATCTGCCCATGTCGAGAGTTTCAAAATTACTGTTGGGAATCTTGGGTTTTATATTGTTGCTCTCTACCTATGCCCCGGCTCAAGATCCGCCGGTCTCACTGAAGGACCTCGTTGATGAAGCCTTGAAGAACAACCCGGAGATCCAATCTGCCGAGGCAAAGGCGGCATCGGCCTCGGAACGGATCTCCCAGTCGGCTTCTCCGGCTGACCCGATGCTCTCGGTGGGATACCAGAACGGGGGCTTCAACGGGTATACCTATGGTAAATCTCAGGACTCCTGGTGGACGCTCTCCCTTGCCCAGACCTTCCCCTTCCCGGGGAAGCTCTCCCTCCAGGAAGATGCATCCGTCTTTGATGCACAGGCTGAAGTGGCGACTGTGGAAACCATGAAACGCGAGGTGGCAAGCAGGGTTTCGGAGGCCTACTTTGACCTTGTCCTTGCCGACAAGGAGCTGGATCTCATCCAGTCACGCAAACCATTGCTGGCACAACTGGAGAAGGCAGCCCTGGCGCGCTATGCAGCAGGTGCGGGGCCGCAGGAAGACGTGATCATGGCCCAGGCGGAGAAGTACATGCTCATCGAGAAGGAGGAGATGGCAAAGCGCAGGGTGGAATCCATCAAGGCCATGCTCAACCGGGAGGTAGGCCGTGAAGCCTCCGCCCCCATCGGAAGACCGGTGGAATCTCCGGCCACACCATTTCATTATACCCTGCAGGAGCTTTTGGATAAGGCAAGTACGCAGGCGTCAGAGCTTGTCATGCAGCAGAAGCTGATCCTGGCATCGGAAAAGAAGCTGTCCAGAAGCAAGAAGGAGGCCTGGCCTGATGTCACTCTGGCTGCCTCATATTTCAATCGGGGAAACGGATTCGACAATATGTGGGCTTTGACCGCGAGCGTGCCTTTACCGGTCTTTTACAAGAGCAAACAGGGCGCAGGCATTTCCGAGTCCGCCTGGAACCTCGCTGCAGCCCGCAAAGAGCTGGATGCTGCAAGGTTCAAGATTGAAAGCGATATCAGGGACAACCTCGCCATGGTCAATGCATCCGAGCGGGTCATGGAGCTCTATAAGAATGCCCTGATCCCCAAGGCCAGGCAGGACATCGATGCCGCGCTTGCCCGGTACTCATCGGGAAAAATGGAAGCTGCATCAGCCCTGGCAAAGTTGAAGGTGCCTTTTGACTACGAACTCACGAGTTGGCAGCAGTATGTGGAGCACGAGAAGGCCATAGCACGGATCAAGGTATATACAGGGGCTATGGAGGACAAGTGATGAAGATGAAGACATGGATCATCCTAAGTGTGATCCTTCTGGTCGCAGCAGGAGCATTGCTCTGGTTTGCCGCCCTGAGGGGAGGGGGGCATAGCCGGATACAGGCCCAGGATCATGTGCACGGGTCCGCACCTGCTGTATCCGAGCCCGCTACCACTCAGGAGCAGGAGGCACCCACGGTGGAGATACCCGGAGACAAACAGCGCCTCATCGGTTTGAAGACCGTACCTGCAGCTCTTATCCCTATGAGGAAGATCATCCGCCTGAGCGGGCTCGTCGAATCCGACGAGCAGATGCTCTTTACCGTGAACACCAAGGTGGAGGGCTGGGTCGAGCGTCTTTATGCGGACTACACCGGGAGATATCTGAAAAAGGGAGATCCGCTTCTTCAGATCTACAGCCCCGATCTCCTGGCAGCCCAGCAGGAGTTGATCAATCTGAAATCCTGGCGGACATCCGATGGCAAGGGTACTTCCGGGGCCTTGCTCCCTGAAGACTCGGAGCGGTTGTATGCTGCAGCCAGACAGCGGCTCAAGCTCTGGGACATCACGGATGCCCAGATCGACCGGCTGGAGAAAACAGGCAAACCCTTAAGGACACTCACCATCTTCAGCCAGGTCTCCGGATATGTGGTTAAGCGCTACGCGACACAAGGCATGAAAGTCATGCCGGGCGAGCCGCTTCTCGACATTGCCGACCTATCAAAGGTCTGGGTCGTTATCGAGGTGAGCCAGCCTGATATCGCCTTGATAAAGAAGGGTCTTACCGCGCGAATCAGCTTTGTTGGCATGCCCGGTAAGGTCTTCACCGCGCCAATAGATTTCGTCTACCCCGATATCAACCCCGATACCAGGACCTTGAAGGTCAGGTGCATGCTTGCAAACCCCTCGGGGATCTTTAAACCCAAGATGTTTGCGACCGTGGAAATAGCCGCCGACCTGGGCAACAGGCTTGCCGTTCCCGGAGATGCCGTTCTGGACACGGGGGAGAGGCAGATCGTCTACGTGGATAAGGGCGAAGGCAACTTCGAGCCCCGGGAGGTGACTGCCGGTCTGCGATCGGACGACATGAGGGAGATCGTTTCAGGTCTGAAGAACGGGGAGCGTGTCGTGGCATCGGCCCTCTTCCTGATCGATTCCGAGGCCCAGCTCAAGGGCGTGACGCCAGCCTCCAAATAAAAAATTGAGATACAAATGGTGAAGTAACCAAGGCTGAGGACCCCTCACCGAAGGCCCTCTCCCCATGAGTTGTATGGGGAGAGGGAGTTTGCAGAGGTGGAGTCTTGTGGTTCAAGTCCCTTCTCCCCTTGCGGGAGAAGGAAAGGATGAGGGGGGAATACATGAGGCATCTGCATGATTGAGAAGATCATAGGGTGGAGTTCCAGGAACGTATTCCTCGTCCTTCTCCTTACTTTCTGCACCTTTATCTGGGGCATCTGGGCATTGACCCGGATGCCTCTGGATGCCATTCCCGACCTTTCCGACACCCAGGTGATCATCTACACCGAGTGGCCGGGCCGGAGCCCCGATCTTGTCGAGGACCAGGTCACCTATCCCATTTCGTCCACACTCCTTGCTGCACCCAGTGTGCAGGCAGTACGGGGGTTCTCGTTCCTCGGGTCTTCGTTCATCTACGTGATCTTTGATGAAGGCACGAATATCTATTGGGCGCGCAGCCGCGTCCTCGAATACCTTGAGGCGGTAAAGAGCCGGATACCTCAAGGTGTCAACCCCGTGCTCGGACCCGATGCCACGAGTCTCGGCTGGGGTTTCTCCTATGCCCTGGTAGACGAGAAGGGAACCCACACACTGGCGGATCTCCGGACCATCCAGGACTACACCCTCAAGCTGGGACTGGAGAGCGTTCCCGGAGTCTCTCAGGTTGCATCCATAGGCGGGTTTGTGAAGCAGTACCAGGTGAACGTAGACCCGGTCAGGCTCAAGTCCTACAACATCGCACTTCCCAAGGTCATGGAAGCCGTCAGGAGGAGCAACGTCGACGTGGAAGGCGGGGTGCTCGACCTTACCGGGCGCGGAATACATGATCAGGGGCCGGGGCTATCTGAAAGGCACGGCCGATCTTGAGAAAGTCCCGGTAGGGACGAACATCAATGGTACCCCGATTCAGCTGAAGGATATTGCGAATGTCCAGCTCGGACCCGAGATCAGAAGGGGTCTTGCCGACCTTGACGGCAAGGGGGAAGTGGCCGGCGGAATCGTTGTCGTACGGTTCGGTCAGAATGTGCTCGATGTCATCGAGCGGGTCAAGCAGAAGATCTCCCAGGAAATCGCCCCGTCACTGCCTCCGGGGGTAAAGGTCGTGGTCACCTACGACCGGTCCGATCTCATCTACCGGAGCATCGATACGCTCAGGAGCGAGATCGTCAAGCTGGCCCTGGCAGTGGGTGTCGTGTGCCTCATCTTTCTCTTCCACCTCCCCAGCGCATTCGTGGTGATCCTTACCCTGCCAGTGGCCATCATCCTTTCCTTCATCCTCATGTACTATATGGGCATCACTTCGAACATCATGAGCCTAAGCGGCATAGCAATCGCCATCGGCGCCATGGTGGATGCATCCATCATCATGGTGGAAAACGCCCACAAACGGCTTGAGGAATGGGAGGCCGCGGGAAGGCCGGGTAACCGGACAGAGGTCATCGTGGGCGCCGCCAAGGAGGTGGGCCCCTCGCTCTTCTTCTCGCTGCTGGTGATCACGGTGGGGTTCCTGCCGGTCTTCACCCTCCAGGCCCAGGCAGGAAGGCTCTTCAAGCCTCTGGCCTACACCAAGACCTTTGCCATGCTCTTCTCGTCCATCCTTGCCGTCACGCTCACCCCGGTGCTCATGACCCTATTCATCCGCGGAAACATCAGCCATGAAGACCGCAACCCCATCAGCAGGTTCTTGCGGTGGGTCTACGAGCCTGTTGCCAGGTTTGCGCTGAGGTTCCCTGCCGGTGTCATCATCGCCGCGCTCATCATCATGGCAATAACCGTCTATCCGATCATGAAGCTTGGCAAGGAGTTCATGCCGCCGCTGAACGAGGGTACGCTCTTCTACATGCCCGTGACCGTGCCGGCGCTGTCCATCTCGGAAGCAAAGAAGCTTCTGATCATGCAGGACTCCATGATCAAACGCGTGCCTGAGGTGGCTTCGGTCTTCGGAAAGGCGGGAAGGGCGGATACAGCCACCGACCCGGCACCCATGGAGATGTTTGAGACCGTCATCAACCTCAAGCCCGAGAGCCAGTGGCGGCCGGGGGTGACCATCGAGACCCTCAAGGACGAGCTCAACGATGCGCTTTCCATACCCGGCGTGGCCAACTCATTCACCATGCCCATCAAGGCAAGGATCGACATGCTCGCAACCGGGATCAGGACGCCTGTAGGCATCAAGATCCTCGGGAGCAACCTGTCCGAGATCGAGAAGATCGGCATTGCCCTTGAAGGGGCCCTGCGCTCGGTGCCCGGCACCAGAAGCGTCTATGCGGAGCGCGCCACCACCGGTTACTTCCTCGATTTCGACATAAGGCGTGAGGCTGCCGCACGGTACGGCCTGAACGTGGATGATGTGCAGGAGGCGGTGCAGTCCACCATAGGCGGCATGGACCTCACCACAACGGTGGAGGGCAGGCAGCGTTTCCCGGTCAATGTACGGTATGCCCGCGAGTTCAGGAACGATATAAGCAAACTGAAGAACGTACTCGTGCCGGTGACAATGGCTGCCTCCCCGGGAGATGCCGGCATGTCCGGACAGACCACGGGGTTGACCCCGTCCAGGATAGCCTGGATACCGCTCTCGGAACTCGCGGATGTTCGCATCATACGCGGGCCCACCATGGTGAAGAGCGAGCAGGGCCTGCTTACGACTTACGTATATATCGACTTCACGGGCAGGGACGTTGGCGGATATGTTGCCGAGGCCAAGCAGAAGGCGGCCTCCGTAAAGATCCCGCCCGGCTACCGCCTGGAATGGAGCGGGGAGTACGAATACCTCCTCAAGACCGAGAAGGCCCTCAAGGTGGTCATCCCCTTCACCCTGTTCATCATCTTTGTGCTCATCTATCTCAATACGCGCTCAATCACGAAGACCATCATCGTTCTGCTGGCAGTTCCTTTTTCCCTGGTAGGCTCGTTCTGGTTCCTGTATTTCTTGGGCTACAACATGAGCATCGCCGTATGGGTGGGCATCATCGCGCTCGCCGGGCTTGACGCGGAGACAGGCGTGGTCATGCTCTTATACCTGGATCTCGCGTATAACCGGTGGATGGGTGAGGGGAGGATGACCGGCCTTAGTGCCCTGAAGGATGCCGTCATGGACGGTGCGGTCAAGCGCATACGGCCCAAGATCATGACCGTAAGCGTCATCCTGGCAGGCCTTGTGCCCATCATGTTCAGCAACGGCACCGGAGCCGACATCATGAAGCGCATCGCAGCGCCCATGGTCGGCGGTGTAGTCACATCCACCATCCTCGAGCTGATCATCTATCCGAGCATCTACTACCTCTGGAAGGGCAGGAAGCTGGGTATTTGATCTGTGGGAATTCTTCATCAGTTCATGGCGAGGAGGCAATCTTCAGGTTGCCGATGCGGCAATCCCCATAATAATGAGGTTATCTCACACCTCGGGGCTGGTTGGAGGTTGTGGCTGGTGATTGTGGACAGGTGGAATGGGACTTATGGGATTGATAACTGTCTCGGCCCGATCAGCAACCACCTCCAATATTTGACGGTGCCCGCTCTCAAGACTGTATGCAAAATCATTGTAGGCCATCAGGGTGAGGATGGTGGATATCCTGACGCTCTTTTTAAACACCTTGGGCAATATCTTCATGATGAACCTTGAGCGGTCTTTATTACGTGAAAAAAGCAGGGTGGCCAGCCGCAGCGCGAATATCAGGCGGTAGGTGAACTTCACAGGGTCGAGCTCATTGGAGCGTTTCCAGAAGTCGATATCCCAGTAATAGTTCAGCTTCTTCCAGATAGAGTCAAAAGAGTACACTGCTCTCACGATTCTCCCGTATCCATCAGAGAGCTCCTCGGCGGATAGGGTGGGGTGCTTAAAGACAACATGCTTTGCGTCATACTTGCTCCAGTCCTTGTGGAGGATCCTGCCCTCCTTTTCGAGACGCTTGAACAGCTCGGTCCCTGGGAAGGGCGTGAGGACATTAATGAGCGGCATGAGGAGGTTGGTTTCCTGGATAAAGTCTATCAGCTCATCGAAGACCGCTTCTGAATCAAAATCATAGCCTACGATAAAGGCACTGTGAACCATTATCCCATATGACTGTATCTTCTCTATTGCCTCGGCATAATCATACCGCTGATTGATCTCCTTATGCATTGCCTCCAGGTTTTTTTGGGAAATGGATTCAAACCCGATCAAGATGGCCCCGCACCCGCTGTCCCTCATCAGGCCTAAGAGCTCATCCTCCTGGGAGATATTGATGGAGGCCTGGCACGACCAGTTGATATTGTGGGGCCTGAGGGCTTCAAACAGCTCACGGGCGAACTTCTTGTTGGCAATGATGTTGTCGTCGGCAAAGAAGATGGCGTTCTTCTTTTTATATCTAGATCCGGTGAAGTTGATGTCCTGAATCTCCGCAATTACCTGTTCGATGGTCTTACTCCTGATCTTTTGACCGTCAAAGGCATACACCGAGCAGAATTCACAATGGAACGGGCACCCTTTCGTGGTCTGTACGATATTCTGCAGGTATTTCTCTCGTGAAAGGGATGATCTGTCGATAGCGGGAGAAGATTGCAGGTTCGTGAATGCATCTGCCTTGTAGAGCCTCTTCAGGGTTCCTTCTTCGGCATCCTTCAGGAGTGTGTCCCAGACATCCTCTGCTTCGCCGATAACCACGCTGTCGCAATATTGGAGGGCCTCTTCCGGGCACATGGATGGATGTATGCCCCCCAGGACGGTCCTTATTCCTCTATTCCGGAAATTCCGGGATATCGCATAGGCCCTGTTGGCATACATGGTTCTGACACTGATCCCTGCAAGGTCTGCACCCCAGTCATAATCTATCTCTTCGATGTTTTCATCGAACACCCTGATCTCATGGTGTGCCGGTGTTAATGATGCCAAGGTGGGGATAGCCAGGAGATATGAGATGTATCTCTTGGATAGCAGAAATTCCGCATAGAACTTATAGTCGTAGAAGCTCCTTGACCCATCGGAGCTGTTCTTGGGTATAACAAGTGCGATCTTCATTATAAAATATGCATCCTTTATAAGTATTACGAGGACGCGTTGCCAGACTATCAAACGATGGTTTTTGGGTGGCAGTCTTGTCTTATCAGGATTCATCCAGGCACGTATTAGTTATGATAAATCAGTGACCCGGCACTACCCTGGTAATCCCATAGCAACATGTCCAGGAAATTCCTGAACCTGACCTCAGGTGCGACATTATGCCCGCTCATTGATAAATGCAATCAACATATGACCATACAGGTCTATTTTACTGAACTTTTACACGCCATAAGACATCGGCCCGCTGCTTATGGCTTAAAGCAGGCAAGATGCCCTGGATTGAGGGAGGCATATTGTCTTGAGAATATAAGGATCATTTCCCTTTCTTCATGGATGAGACTTACCTTGTGAAATCGATTTGAATGTATCGGCTGTCTCTTGGCTGAAAGCCGAGAGTACTCGACTATAGGCATAAGCAAGTGCATTGTAATCTTGTGATCTGATAGGCTCGCTGTATCGTGAATTCTTTGTGATTAAAATCTTTTGAGCCCGTTCATCATAGATGGACCATTGTACTTCGAGCAAAGCCTGTCCACCAAGGGTGCCATCAAGGCGAATTACCTCAGCGGAAAGTCTGTAGTCGAACTGTTTAAATCCTGTCCTTGAAAAGATCACCGTATCGGAACACAGCAAAGTATTCAGGTTTTGCGCGATTATACGAGGGATAGAGTTCTTTAACGGCTCGGCCCATAGATTGAGCTCAGAGAGCTTATACTCATTATCATTGACCCTTGTCATGATTTGCGGCCGGTCAAGATATCGCGGCAGATCTATAGGATTGATCCCTATCGAGATGATGCTCTCATTTTTACAGGCCTGAGAGTTTTCCATCTGAGGACGTTCAGGGACATTCAAGACATAAAACCTTGAAGGCTGTGAGGTTGCACATCCGTTCAGTATCATTGAAATAATGCAGATGATGATTGAAGGTATCAAGCTCCGTGCGTTCATGATCTTATTCTTCCTTGAATTTTTTCTTGCCGCGTAATAACGCCTCGGGATGCCTATTGAGATAGTCGGACAGGGTACGCAATGAGTCGGCGGCGGCAGATATATCCTCGAGGGTTTGGGAGAGTTGATGCACTACAGACGAGTCTCCTGAACTCGCATGTTCTAAAGACTTGAATGTCTTTTCGGCCTGCACCATGGCTGAACGGGCAGCTTCGGATGTTTGCTCGATACTGGCCTCAAATGATGATGAGTTCTTGTCGAAGTTCTGCACCATTTTTCTTGAATCATCCAATGTCCCTTTTATATCAGACGCCATAGGCGCAACGTTACTGTTAATATTCTCAATAAGCTCTCGCACATCTTCAAGGGCAAGGTTCAGAGAATGGATGCTCTTCATCAATTCCGGTGATGTCACAGCACGTTCCATACCATCGATTGCCGATGTCAGTTTATTGATAAGCTTTTCGAGGGGCAGCTTTTCAATGGTCTTGGTGAACTCTTCCAGGCTTGAAGGTATTGTCGGGATCTCAAGATAGGGTATATCGGTCTTGACCAGTTTCGCTTTTTTTTCCGGGTGAAAGTCGAGTTCTACGACAAGCTGGCCTGTCAGCAGATTCTGTAACTGGAGTTGGGCTTTAAGCCCCTGCCGCAGCAGGAGTTTGAAAAAATCCTGCGCGTCAATCTTGCCTTGGGTCCTTGTAATACTGTGTGTATCGAGCTCGGCAAGGACCGATATGATGACGGACTTCGAATCGGGATTTAAACGCAGACTGATGTCGGTGACCTTCCCGACCTTCACCCCTTTGAACACTACAGGGGCACCCACATTGAGTCCCTTTACTGACCCCTCGAAAAACATGACAAAGGTAGGCTGCTTGATAAAATACCTTCCTGCACCGAACGTCATAACCCCGATCATGACGAGGATGAGAGCACCCAAGACAAAAGCGCCGATTAATGTTCTGTTTGGTTTTTTGATCATCTCGTCTTATCCTTTTCTATCGATAGGCAATAATATCAGCATCTCGAATAGTACTTGGAATCCGAATGCCCCCGTGTAAGGAATGTCTGTACCTTTGGATCTTGAGAATCTACCATCAGATTCTTGGGGTTTCCGGAAGCTATTATCGTCTTTGCTTCAGGATCAAGGAAGATGGAATTATTCCCTATGGCAAATATGCTTGAGAGATCATGAGAGATGACAACCACCGTGGTCTTTTGACTTTCACTGAGTTCAAGAATCAAATCATCCAGGAGGCGGGCGTTTACCGGATCAAGCCCCGCTGAAGGCTCATCAAAAAAAAGGATATCAGGGTCGAGGGCCATGGCCCTTGCAAGAGCTGCACGCTTCTGCATTCCGCCACTTATCTCAGATGGATAATAATCTTCGAAACCAGTGAGCCCGACGAGAGACAGTTTGAGGGATACAATTTCACTGATCTGTCTTGGACTGAGCTCCGTATACTCTTCAAGCGGCAGCGCAATATTTTCTGCCAACGTCATGGAGCTCCACAGCGCATTTCTCTGATAGAGAATCCCGACACGTTTCAATATGAGGTTGCGGACATTAGGATCTGCATCCCAGAAACTGATATCATCATAGAACACCCGGCCTTTTGCAGGGGGTTTCAGGCCGATCATGATCTTCAACAGTGTGCTTTTCCCGCAACCGTTACCGCCCATGATAATAAATATATCTCCCCGGGCTATGGTGAAGCTCAAGTCTTTTAAGACAAGATAACTGTCATAGGCCAAGGTGACATCGTCAACCCTGATGTGAACATCATCCTTGAAAAGTTCTTTTTGGGCGTGTGTCATATCTTATATACCAAGAACACTCGTGATGACGGCAAAGATACCGTCTGTAACAACGATTAAGACAATACCCGCAACGACGGCCCTGGTTGCTGCATAGCCTACTGCAGAGGCGCTCCGATCCGCGCGCATCCCATGGAAACAACCCGATATGGCAATGAGGATTGCAAAGGCTATACTCTTGATCACCCCGATCGAGAAATGGGTAAGGTTGAGCACTGAGCGTGTCTGCTCGAAATATTGGGAAAGAGAGATGTCATACATGCCCACCCCCACGAACGCACCCCCCATAATCCCCACAATGTCTGCATATACACACAGCAGCGGCATCATCAAAATCAACGCGAGCATGCGCGGCATGACCAAGAATTCCATGGGTGAAATCCCCAGGGTCTTCAATGCATCGATCTCCTCGCCCGCCTCCATTGTGCCGAGCTGGGTGGCAAAAGCAGCTCCGGTTCGACCCATCATAATGATTGCCGTCATCATTGCGCCCATTTCCCGAGCCATTCCGATCCCAACGAGATTGGCAATATAGATCTGGGCTCCGAATATCTTTAATTGGACCACGCCTACAAAGCCAAGGATGAGGCCGACAAGCACACTGATAAGGGATACGATAGGCAGGGCTTGCGGCCCGCATTCGTAGACGAAAAGGCCCATATCTGATCCGCGGTAGCGGGCGCTCCCCGTGAGAAGCTTGAGAAAGGCCACAAAGGCTTCGCCGATGAACTCAAGAACGCTTAAGAAATAACGAACCGAACTGAATGTACGCTCTCCGATAGAGGCCAGGAAGGATACTTGGGCCCTTTTATCAGGCAGGCCTTCCAGCTCTTTAAACTCCGAAGCAAGTTTTAAAAGACGCACGATCCCTTGTGGAAGACCCTCAATTGCCAGCTTGATCCCGGTGAGTGAACAACGACTCTGCACATTAACGATGAATGCCAGAAGGCTGCTGTCCCAGGCATCAAGCCCTGAGCAGTCGAATGTTATAAGGTGTGTAGTGGGCCGCAGAGCAGCATTATCCATGACCTCATCTGCAGAAGGCAGTTCCTTCCCGATTTTCCAGACTCCTTTCAGTCGGACAAGCAGGGTCTCATCATCAGGCCGGCTGAAGCTGACTGCTCCTGGAGAGGGCATCATCTCATTTTGTGTGTTCATGTGCTTTGATATTATAATAATTCCGATCCTACCAAAGACCATTCATGTGCATATCTTATTATAAAATGCACTAATGACTACAACTCGAACTTAAAGATGAAATTCGCGAAGCCTTCCCCTTCGTGGGTCTTGTATCCGGCCTGTATTCCGAATTCAACAGGCAGGAGCGCAAAAAGCACACACTTGTTTGTCAATGTCGCACCTACAGATGTCCTGGCCTTTCTGTTCCATGAATCCCAATCGAATCCGCCGTCCCATCCTGCACCGTAGTCTATAAAGAACGAACCTTTCAAAAGATCGCTATGGTATGCATAGAGACCCACCCCGCCATCGGTATAGATAATCGGGAAATGATATTCGGCGGACATCAGGAGGTTCTTCCGCTCATCAAGATCCCCCTCAGAGTCGTAATCATGATACCCCCTGGGGATACTCAGATCCTTGTTATAGTAGAGGAGACCATTCTGGGCCTGGTGGGTGAGCGTCAATGCCAGACCCTGGTGTTCGAAATAAGACGGCACATATTGTGTTACCGAAACAATACCATTATAGCCGGGGATCTCCCCGCCCAGGGTTGACAACCCCTTTTCATAGGAAAGGGAGAGATCTTCCCCCCAGGAAGACACCATGTCCCTTAGCGCCGAATCCGGCATCCTGGACAGCTTCATCTCACCAAAGAACCCGACCGATTGATCCTCGTCATCAGGGATATTGATCTTGTCATCCAGGCTGCTGAAATACCTTAAGCGGGGTCCTATGCGAAATGATGATGTGATCGTGCTGGGTACTGTCTGATGGATGAGATTCATCCCGACAGAAAGCTCACCGCCCCTCTCCCGGTACCAGTAATCTTTGCCGTTACCGATGGTGTTGCCTTCAACCGATGTGTCATATATCCGTGCCGTCAGGGTAGGCCAGAACGATTTGTTGGTGAGATTAATGTCATACCCGGCCCGGTCTGATTTAAACCCATACAGGAGGTTCACCATATAGGAATTTATCCCGACCGGATCGGCCCCCATGAGGAGTACCCCGGCCTGAGTCCCCTTTTCATCAGAGCTTAAATAGGGGACATGGATAAAGGGCTTGTAAGCCTGCAAGGGGATGCCCTTGGTGCCGGTGAATGTGACCTCCGGCTGCAGGCGCTTCAGGTCGGGCTGTTCGATAACAGACGCCTTTTTCACATCCACCGGTTTACCTGCCGATGGGTTGAAGGGCAAGGTACAGACCTGCTTTACTCCTCGAATCATGTTTGAGAATGACAAGCTCTTCCCATCCGGAGATATGTGGGGGTCGCCTGCCACATAAGGAACCGAGGTAAGCTGGAAGAGCCTCTTTTCAACCAGGTCCCAGGCATAGATATTCCAGATGCCGCTGCGGTCCGAAGAGAAGACGAGCCATTTCCCATCGGGAGAGAAGGCGGGTTCGTTGTCTTCAGAGATATCGGATTTGAACAGCAGTTCCATGGCCCCGTTTGCGGGGTCCACAAGTACGATATCCGAGTTTTGCCCGCTCTTCACCACGGCTGCAATACGGTTTCCGTCCGGGGACCAACATGGGGCGTCAAAATACATCCCGGGCTTAGAGATAAGCGGCCTGATATTTGTCCCATCGGCGTTCAGAAGCACTAGATCGATCCACATCCCATTTCTTCGTGTTGCAACAAACGTCTTTCCATCAGGGGAGAGATCGGCGGAATAGATGTGCGCATCCCTTGTCAGGCGTTTGTGTTCTTGTGTCTTCGGGTCGAAGATCACGAGGTCGGTGGTATCGATGCTGCCTTCCCCCAGGGGGTGGTAGAAAACCTCGGGTAAGACAAGGCGACCATCAGGGAGTCTCCGGGCCGAGAGGTTCGCCAGGATGCCGGTCTCGATCTCGGAGATGGTCTTCCCGCTGCCGGGATCTACCTCCACCAAGGCGGTCTTCTTATTATAGCCTCTCCTGAGGCAGACAATGGTTCCTTTCTCCGTCCAGAAATTGGATTCAAAGCTGTCCAGGCTCCCAGCTTCTGTGAGCACAACCTTACCCTCCGGCAGACCGGCGGCAAGGGCCTTTTCTCTAACCGTACGTGCATAGGCCAGGTAATCGCTTAAGAAATCAAGATAAAACTGTTGCGGGGATTTCCCGGTCACCTGTTCCAGGGCCTCCGCCGTACCCCCCAGGGGGTGCCGGGCCTGGTACCGGCTTAAGCGCGCAAATGCATCTTCCCCATAGGTATGATTCAGATAATCAACCATGTAATACCCGGCAAGGTATATCCGTGAGCCGGGGGGCGAGTAGGGGGACGATACCGCTGCAGAGTTGAGGCCCCAGAGGCCCTCCCCTTCCGTGAAGGACATCATCTCACCCTTGAAAAGGGAAGAGCGCCCTCGACCGCCGTCGGTGAATATGGTTTCGGTGTTGGTGGTGATACCCTCGAGGACCCATCCGGGGGATACGGCATTTGATATGGAGAGGCCGTCCCCGAGGATCTTGGTCAATTCTCCATACCATCCGAGCCGAGTTGTAATATGCACATAGTGCGTATATTCATGGGTAAACACGAGATCCATAAGGTCGGAGTCCGGACCGAACCCCCGCACGGTATAAAGCGGAGTTTCAAACAGGGATATCCTGCTGGGAAATACATCCATGAACCCATTAAAGATATCAGTGCCGGGATCAAGGACAATCGGGCAGGCCCTCGGCTCAACGCCTAAATATCCGGTGATATCTTTATGGACCTTTTCACAGAGTGATAGTACGCGCTGGGCCAGCAATTCATGGCCTTCAGGATAATAGATGATGAAGTTATCCGTCTGTATCGTGCACCACTGTAACGCCGGATCATACCGCGCCGAAGCCTGGAACGCCGATATGAGAATCATTGCCGCACATGCCAGGAATGCAATGATATACTTCTTCCCCGAAAGGCAAGAATAACTCAAAAGTGCCTCCTCTTTTGTCCGGTCGACTACACTACAACAGGCATGATTGGGAGGTTATACATGGATAACATAAGAATGTGAAGTTTTGGTTGGCCCATGTCAGCAGTTTATGAGGAGCAAGGCAGGCATCAACCCGACCCTGTTTCGCTGTCTTCCAGGGCCTGTTGTGCCATGATCTTTCTCTTTACAAGATACATCTCGATGCCGGTTATGCAGATGCTCAGCCAGAAGAGGCCGCCCACATAGCCTGCAAGGACATCACTTAAGTAGTGTACCTGGAGGTATATTCTGCTGAAGCCGATGATGAACACGATGAACCCGGCCAGTGCCACGAAGAAAGTCTTAAGTCTCAACGAATCTACGGCGCGCACCAGCAGGTAGGCAGTCATGCCGTAGAATATCACGGAGGCCATTGCATGGCCGCTCGGGAAGCTCCAGCCGCTTGCCGCGATCAGAGTAGTCGTGCTGATGGGCCGTGGCCGGTGTATTATTGTTTTCACTACGGAGTTAAGCAGGCTGCCCCCGGCGATTGCCGCTGCAAACACTGTTGCCTTGTCAAAACGCCTTTTCAGCAGCAGGTATGCAATGACCACGATGCCCCCTGGCGCTATGAATCTTATTCCCCCAAGCTGAGTAACCGCCTCCATCACATTCGTGGCAAGCGGCGACCTGAAGTACAGGACCCTCTCCACCACCCATTGATCCACCGCCACGAAAGGTTCACCGGTGAGGACATCCTCGGTGATATTGCCGAATATCCAGATGAGAACTATGCTTATGCCCATGCCTACGGTGAGATGAAGACCCAGGTACGAGTTTGGAGAGAGCCTCCGAGCAATAAAGGCCACGACCTTGGGATGCTGTTGCTCGAATCTTGCCACGAAGTGCGATGATGTAATTCCCTTGAACCATTGGATTATCCCTTCCCGGTTGTCGGCCAGCTTCTCATAGAGATAACCGAAACCTGCGACCACCAGAAGCATGAACAGAACAAATACCCCGGCCCGACCTGCCCACTTCTCGATGAGCTGCCAGCTCTGCCCGAAGAAATATCCCAGGAGGGTGAAGGTTACAGCCCAGACTATGCCGCCTGCCACATTGAAAAAGGCGAACCTCTTATAGGGCATGGCGGACATGCCGGCTGCAAAAGGGGTCATGGCCCGGAGCAGGTGGACAAACCTGCCCCAGAATATGGTCTTGCCCCCATACTTGGTGAAATAGGCCTCCACCTTCTGCAGGTGTTTTCGTCTGAAGAGGAAGAGCCGCTCGTGCCTGTCAAAATAATCCCTCCCCATGGCCTTGCCCAGTGCATACCCGGTACTGTCGCCCAGGACCGCCCCCAGCGCGATCACCACGATGCAGTCCCCCAGGTCGAGGTACCCGTGTGAAGCCAGGAACCCTGAGAGAACCACGATGCTCTCCCCGGGCACGAGCAGCCCCAGAAAGGCGGAGCTTTCGAGAAAGGGGGCGAGAAATATGAGCACATAGCCCCAATGGCCCAGCGCGCTTATGGTATTGAGCAGTTTATCGAGCATTGGCACTCAGTGAAGATGATATCCGCATACGAGTCAAGAGATAAGGAGAAAATGGATAGATCGAGCAAAGAAATGAACAGAGCTTTGAGTGCATACAAAAAAGGAAAACCACGGAATAAGAATTCACATCAACCCTTGTGAAACTAATAAAGTCTTACCGACGCGAGAAGAACTTCTCGATGAGCATCTGCCTCAGTTTGTCCATTGTCTCGGGGCTGACGCAGCAGGGCTGCTCGATCTTTTGAGAGAGCCGGATGGTGAGCGAGTAGGTCTTGAAGCAGACTTTGCATTTTTCACAGAGTTGAAAATTGTTGTTCATCTCGTCGATGATGTCCTGGGAGAGCGTGTTCTCCAGGTAATCCTGGAACAAGGAGGAACAGATGATACATTTCATACGCCTTCTCCTTCAGGGAGTGTGTATTTCCTGAAGTAGTCGGACAGGACATCCCTCAGGATGAGTCGTCCCCGGTGGAGTCTGGACTTTACGGCGGGGACACTGAGGCCTAAGGACTGTGCGATCTCTTCGTTGGAGAAGCCCTCTACGTCCTTCATGATGACCACGGTCCGCATGTTGTCGGGCAGCGAGTCGATGGAAGTCTGGAGGATGGTCCTACTTTCCTCGGACAGGAGGATGTCGTCCGGCAGTGTCGACCAGTCGTACTCGTAGTCTATAGACGGTTCCTGGTCAGACTCTTCAATAGATGTCTGCTCGGTGAATTTCCTTTCTTTGCGCAGGAAGCCGTATGAGGCATTTGTTGCTACGCGGTAGAGCCAGGTGGAAAAGTACGCGTCATTGGTTAAGGTATTGATCTTGGAAATGATGGTGAGAAAGACCTCCTGCATGATCTCTTCGGCAGCCGATGCATCACGTGTGAGATGGTATGCAAGATTATATACCTTGTTCGAATATCTCCTCACTATCTCCTCCATGGCGGTTGCATCGCCATGTTTAATACCTCTTACCAAGACTGCATCGGAAACAATATCCTTCTTCTTACCCATTTAGATACCTGCTTTATTCTGATGGATTCAGATCTTTCCATGTGAGAATAAGATTCCGTGCAGCCCAGACTTCATCGACGCGTTTCACCGGCATACCCCTGGGGCTTATCCGCAGGTCGTCAGGCGCGGCTGCAGCCTTTTTAGCGATGGCCTCCATGGCACCTACGAACCGTTTGAGCTCATTCATCGGTTCGCTTTCAGTAGGTTCTATCATGATGGAACCCTGCACCACCAGGGGGAAATATACGGTGGGCGGATGGAAGCCGTACTCCATAAGGGCCTTTGCCATGTCGATGGTGGTCACGCCATAAGATTTCTGCTTTTTGTCGCTGAGTACGAACTCGTGCATCGTCGGGGTCGTATAGGGAAGATCGAAGAGGATAGACAGCCTGCTCTTAAGATAGTTTGCATTCAGGCATGCCCTTATCGAGGCCTCTTTGAGGCCATGCGGGCCAAGGCTCAGGCAGAAGACATAAGCCTTGAGCAGTACCGCCACGTTGCCATAAGAAGAGTGGACCATGCCGATGCTGTCGGGAAAATCATCCTGCAGACCTAAACGTCCCGATCCATTGCGCTCTATCCTGGGTACGGGAAGGAAGGGGGCCAGGTCTTTCTTTACCAGGACCGGCCCGCTCCCGGGGCCGCCGCCGCCGTGAGGGGAGCCGAAGGTCTTGTGGAGGTTGATATGCATGCAGTCGACCCCGACATCGCCCGGCCGGATAATACCCATGGCGGCATTCAGGTTAGCACCGTCCATGTAGAGGTATGAGCCGTTTTCATGGAGCACACGGGCGATCTCAAGGATCTCCTGTTCGAATACACCTAAGGTATTGGGGTTTGTGATCATGAGTGCCGCCACGTCTTTATCGAGGTGGTCTTTGAGATCTGCTGCCCTTAAGAAACCATCGGGTCCCGACGGGATGTTCACCGTCACGAAGCCTGCAATGCTGCATGATGCAGGGTTGGTGCCGTGGGCGGTATCCGGGATGAGCACCTTGGTGCGGTGTTCCTTTTTTTTCATAATGGCCTGCTTGATGACGAGCATACCGGTGAGCTCGCCGTGAGCGCCTGCAGCCGGCCACAGGCAGCAATCATCCATACCGCAGATCTCTTCAAGGATGCCTTTCAGACTCACGAGCCACTCCAGAACACTCGCACGCCCCGTTTCATCCGCCGGGTGGACGGCAGCGATGGTGCGGGCGATCTCCTCACTGACCTTGGGGTTGTATTTCATGGTGCACGAACCCAGGGGGTACATGCCCGTCTCTATGCCGAAGTTGAGACGGGAGAGCCTGGTGAAGTGACGCACCGTCTCCACCTCCGAGAGATCGGGAAGCTCCGGCATGCGGGTAGGTGCTGAGATGTCATTACACAGTGCGGTATCAAAGGGACTTGGTACGGCAATGCCGTTTTTGCCCTCACCGCTGAGCTCTGCGAGCAAGGGCTCAATGATCACGGGGAAACTGGTTACAGCAGTTCCGTCAGACATCTTATGTCCTCATTCGTATTCATCTCGGTCATGGTTACGAGCACGGCGTCTTTCATCTCCGGATAGTAAGATCCGATAGGTATTCCGCAGGCAATACCGCTGTCCTGCAAGTTCTTAAGGGTATCCGTATCCATCCGGATGACGAATTCATTGAAAACCTCCCCGGTAAAGACGGGCTTTATGCCTTTCTTTTCCAGTGCGGACATGAGGGTTCTCGTCCCTGCGGCGCACTGAACGGCCACATCGCGCAGGCCTTTTGGCCCAAGCGCAGACAGATAGATCGTTGCCCGCAAGGCACACAGCCCCTCGTTGGTGCAGATGTTCGAGGTGGCCTTTTCCCTGCGGATGTGCTGCTCGCGCGTGGAGAGTGTCAGGCAGAAGGCGCGATTGCCTGCGGAATCTTTTGTGAGACCCACGATCCTGCCGGGTATGCGGCGTATATGTTTCTTCCTTGTGCAGAAAAACCCCAGGAGCGGACCTCCGGCGTTTGCAGGGTTGCCGAAAGACTGTGCCTCGCCGATTGTCACATCGCATCCGAAGGAGCCGGGCGGCTGGAGCAGGCCAAGAGATGCGGCCTCGCCCACCACCACGCCCCAGAACCCTGCTTTGGCCGCGATGCGTGAAACTCTTTCCATGTCCTCAATGACGCCGAAATAGTTTGGTTGTTGAAGGAAGAATGCAACGCTACCATCCACGAGTTTTTCCAATGCCTCTGCATTCACCTTTCCGGTTGTGGGGTCAAAAGAAACTTCTACGAGTTCAACCTCATGGTTATTACGAAAGTATGTCTTGAGCACACCCCGGTATGCAGGATTCGTTGAACGGGAAATCACTATTTTATGAATGTCCTTAACGCGTGTGGCCATGATGGCAGCCTCTGCAAGAGCGGTGGCGCCGTCGTACATGGAGGCGTTCGATGCATCCATGCCGGTGAGCGCGGCCATCATGCTCTGAAATTCAAACATCGCCTGCAGAGTACCCTGGCTTATCTCCGGCTGATATGGGGTATATGCGGTCAGGAACTCCTGCCGGGAGGCGATTGAATCCACAACAGCAGGGATAAAGTGATGATAGACCCCACCGCCTAAAAAGACAGCCCTGGAGGGAATCACCTGGAAGCGTCTACGGAGCGTCAGCTCATCGAGGGGGCCTTCCACCTTAAGCGGGCCCTTGTGACGTGCCTCTTTCGGGATAGCACTAAAGAGCTGTTCGATATCCTCGATGCCGATGGCAGAAAGAAGATCTTTGAGGTCTTCGGGGCTGGTGGGGAGAAAGGACATTTATTTTGCCTCTTTCGCCAGGTATTCCTTGTATGCCGCGGCATCCATAAGGCCGGAGATCTCTTCAGTGGATATGACGGCAATGACGACCATCCATCCCTTGCCGTAGCAGTCCTGATTGACGAGTTCGGGGCTCGTCTCCAGATCGGGGTTCGCCTCGGTAATAGAGCCTGTAAGGGGTGCATAGACCTCGGAGACTGCCTTTACAGACTCGATGGTAGCCACCGAGTCACCCTTGTTGACCTTGGCGCCTTTTGGCTTGAGGTCGACAAATACGATGTCTCCAAGCTCATGCTGGGCGTAATCCGTGACACCCATGCGGACAGAGCCGTTCTCTATCTTTGCCCACTCATGATCTTTCGTATAATACAAATCATCGGGTATGTTCATTTATGCCCTCACACCTTAAGATATTTCATGCCTTTAGTGTCCCGTTCACAAAAGGAGGCCTCTTGATACGGGACCGTAAGAGTTTGTCTCTCACCCGGATATAAAGCCCATCGCCCTCTTTGAAGGAGACATCCACATAGCCGAGAGCAATGCCGGATCCTGTCACCGGAGATATGCTCCCCGAGGTGACAAAGCCCACCTCATGGTCATCCTTGAAGCATGTGCAGCCCTCTCGGGGTATGCCCCTGTCCAGTACCTCCATGCCTACAAGCCGTCTTTTTATACCCAGCCTTTGCTGATCAAGAAGCGCCTGTTTCCCGATGAAGTCGTCCTTTTTCAAATCTACGGCAAAGCTTAAACCAGCCTCAAGCGGTGTGACGGCCTCGGTGATGTCGTTGCCGTGCAGGGGGTAGCCCATTTCGAGCCTCAACGTGTCGCGTGCACCCAGCCCGCACGGGGTTGCACCTGATACCAGGAATGACTGCCACAGAGGAGAGGCGGCCTGAGGAGAGAGGAAGATCTCCACCCCCCCGGCCCCGGTGTAGCCGGTGCGGGAGATAATAAGCCGACCGTAGACCTTTGTGTCGATAACGGCAAAGGTGTGGGGATTGATGAGAGCAAGGTCGAAGGCAAGGCATGGCTTAATGATTTGATCAGAGGCCGGGCCCTGGAGGGCTATCATGGCATAGAGGTCGCTCACGTCTTCAATAATGGCGCCCTTTGTGTTCTGAGCGACCATCCAGTCATAATCCTTGTCTTTGTTCGCGGAATTGACACAGAGCAGGTAGCGGCTCCCGGGCTCCATGCAGTAGATGAACAGGTCGTCGATGATGCCGCCCTTTTCGTTTAAAAGGAATGTGTACAGGGCCCGCCCCTGATTCATGGAAGCGATGTCCCTGGTGAGGAGGTGCTCAAGGCAGTCAGCGGCCATCTCGCCTTTTACCTCGATCTCGCCCATATGGCTCACGTCGAACAGGCCTGCATGCATCCTGACGGCCATATGCTCTTCCTTGATGCCCCCGTACCATACGGGCATGTCCCATCCGTGAAAATCCACCATCTTTGCGTGCAGCTTCTCATGTTCGTGATGAAGCGGGGTCTTCATGGGAACCTCTCCATTCATATCATCACCGCCATAGGTGAACGCCCCCTCTTTAGCATGCACCAACGAGACGTACAACCCAGGAGCGAATCAGTTTAAATTCTCGTTTAAGGGTTTAAGAAACGTGGTTCATTGCCGCCCGCAGGGTATTATCCAGCAGCATGGTGATGGTCATGGGCCCTACACCGCCGGGAACGGGCGTGATAAGGGATGCGCGCCCGGATGCCCCCTCGAACTGAACGTCGCCTTTCAATCCTGCCTCGGTCCGGTTCATGCCCACATCAATCACCACGGCCCCTTCCTTGATCCATTCACCCCGGATCATTTCCGCCTTGCCGATTGCCGCAACCACAATATCCGCTGCCTTGACTTTTTTATCCAGATCGAGTGTGCGCGAATGGCAGATGGTTATGGTGGCATGCTCCATCATGAGCAGCACGGCAATGGGCTTGCCCACGAGATTACTGCGGCCGATCACTACTGCGTCCTTGCCCTTGAGAGATACGCCGTATTCACGGAGCATGCACATGATCCCGGATGGTGTGCAGGGCACGAGTGTCGGTGTGCCCGAGAGCAGTCTGCCCAGGTTGTAGGGGTGCAGTCCGTCCACATCCTTTTCAGGGTCTATGGCAAGCTGGATCTCCTGCGAGTCAAGATGGGGCGGTACGGGGAATTGCACCAGGATACCGTCCACGTCGGGGTCGGCATTGAGCTTCTTCACCAGGGCCAGCAGTTCATCCCTGTTTGTTGCTGCATCGAGGTGAAAATCAAAGGAGCGTAGCCCCACGGTCTCACAGGCCTTCTTCTTGTTTCTCACATATATGGCAGATGCCGGATCTTCACCCACAAGCACGACTGCAAGCCCCGGAGGCCGGCCGTACTTTTCGGTAAACATGTTTGCCTCCAGGGCGGTTTCATGGCGCTTCTTCTTTGAGAGTGCGTTGCCGTCTATGATGGTCGCCACCTTCTATCCTCCTTGCACCGTTTCAGCCTTTGTACACCCACTTGACCGTCAGCGGCCTGTAAGTACTGGCGTCCGTCTTGGGCAGCACCATCTCCATATCCAGCACAAGCCAGGCATAATCGGGCCTTAAGATCCTCAATTTATTATCTGCAGGCGGGGTTCCCCATTCAGTATGTTTGTAGGTAACGAAGAGCAGGACGTCAAAGGCATTCTCCGATTCACCCAACACATATCCCTGGCGGAAGCCCGATTCAGTGATGCCGTTGTTCTCCATGACGATCTTTGCATACTGTTTCTCAAACTGGATAATGGCATATCTGCAGGTGCCCTTTTCCGAGTAGCTGGTCAGCGTCTTGGTCTCGGCGCTGGATACGTATACCGTAGCGAGGTATGGCACATTCTTGAGGTACTGGGCGGCGATCAGCGCTGCCGAGCGACGGCCGCCCGTACCCTGGTGGTGGCACCCATAGAATTCAAAGAGCTTCTGCTGGAGGATCTCTGCATACCGGTCCCCCTTTTCATAGAGGTTTTTGGAGATGTAGCGGAGTTCCTTAGCCAGGCTTTCCGCCGCATCCGCAATGGGCCAGTCTATCTTCACATGAAAGTGCGTGAGACAGTAGCGGTTCTGCTTTTTATAACGATTATCGCGCTGGATGAGGAGACAATAATCGACATCCAAGATCTGCTCGATAAGGTCAAAAAACGTATCCCGTTCAAAGAAGCGTGCCGTTGAGTACAGGGAGCGCTGCATCTTCAGGTCGGGGATGAGCGAGAGGTTATCCTTCCTTACCTTGTTGGAGTCGGAGAACCGTATGTATTTTTGATGGACCTCATCGATGGTGTCCTCGCAGAAGATGATGAAGAATGGCTGCGCAACGAATGAGTCCTTCAGGAACTCCTTCTTTTTGGGCTTCAGATCACCGGGTTCCACATAGGGATAGGGCATCTCCTTGACACGACAGAGGCGGTAGGGCGTCTCCAGGGCGAGGGAGATGAGCCTCCGTTCGATCTGATCACGGAGAAAGACGTATATGGATCGTCGGATCTTCTCGATGTGGCCCAACTCAAATCGTGATTTCTTGTCCATAGGTGGTCCAGTGCATTCCTTTATCATAAACCAAAGGGTTGAAGTAGCGCATAAGCCGGGTCCTGTTGCCCGGTTCGCATTACTGTGAGCCGGGCGGTAATCATTCATCTAGGGTAACAGTTGCCTGTTACCTCAAGCGACCTACCCAGGGGCGGGACGGGCAACCCTTATAGCCCCTCTATTGGTCTTGCTCCGGGTGGGGTTTGCCAAGCTTCCCCGGTCACCCGGGGAACTGGTGAGCTCTTACCTCGCCGTTTCACCCTTACTGCCTGTACGGGCAGCGGTTTGTTTTCTGTGGCACTTTCCCTGGAGTCACCCCCGGTCGGCGTTAGCGACCACCCTTGCCCTGTGGAGCCCGGACTTTCCTCTCGCGCCTAGAAAGGCGCCAGCGATTACCAGCACTACTTCAACCTGATTTAAGGATGTACAAAACTTATGGTGTGAATTCAAGTATTAATTAGTTCATTTGTCTGTTGGCATTCTCCGATGTATAATACAGAGTATGGGAAAGGATGGGAGAATCTTGAAGAGGAAGGGCGTGAAAAAGGGGGAAAATTTTTTGAACCTGTACCGGCATGGATTCATCCGTATTGCCGCATGTATTCCCGAGGTGCGGGTTGCGGACCCCGGCTTTAACACGCTCAGGACGATAGATCTCATCCGGAAGGCCTTCGAGCAGAACTGTGTGGTGGCCGTGTTTCCTGAGATGGGCCTGTCGGGTTATACCAATGATGACCTGTTCTTTCAGGATGCATTACAGAAGGCGGTCTTGGATGCCTTGGCCGAGGTCAGGAAGGCAACGGCGGAACTCGACATGATCGTGGTTGTCGGGGCGCCCCTGAAGGTGATGGATGCCCTATTCAACTGTGCAATCGTCATGCATGCAGGCGATATCCTGGGTATCGCGGTAAAGAGCTATCTGCCGAACTACCGTGAGTTCTACGAATTGCGCCAATTCAGACCCGCCAAGGACCTGTGCGTTGATACGATCGATCTCTGCGGGCAAAAAGGCATACCCATCGGCGCCGACGTGATCTTCGAGGCGGACGGCATTCCCGGTCTGAGGTTGTTTGCGGAGATCTGCGAGGATCTCTGGACACCCATTCCGCCCTCCAGCCATGCAGCCCTGGCAGGGGCAACCATCATCATCAACCTCTCTGCATCCAACATAACAACGGGTAAGGATGAATACCGCCGCGACCTCGCCTCCAACCAGTCGGCACGGTGTATTGCCGCTTACCTCTACACCGCCGCCGGCCCCGGAGAATCCACCACGGACCTTGCCTGGGACGGCCATGCAGTCATCTATGAAAACGGCACGCTCCTGGCAGAATCTAAACGTTTTTCATGGGACCCCCAGATCATCATGGCCGATATCGACCTCGATCGTCTGGTGAAGGATCGTATGATCATGACGAGCTTCATAGAGGACAGGACCGGCCAGGATGGCAGGAAGCCCTTCAGAAAGGTCAGGTTCCCCATGGCAATGCCATTGGGAAAGATCATGCCTATACGGGAGATCTCCCGGTTTCCCTATGTCCCCACCGACCCTTCGGTGAGGGGAAAGCGATGTTATGAAGTCTATAATATCCAGGTCCAGGGTCTGGCCAAAAGGATGAAGTCATCCGGCATCGAGAACCTTATCATCGGCGTCTCGGGCGGGCTCGATTCCACCCATGCGTTGATCGTATGCGCCCGGACCATGGATACATTAAGGCTCCCCCGCAGGAACATCAAGGCCTACACCATGCCCGGATTTGCCACCTCGGAGAAGACCTATGCCAATGCCAAGGCCCTTATGAAGGCATTGGGGGTGGAGGCATCCAAGATCGATATCCGCCCGAGCTGCATGCAGATGATGAAGGATATCGGCCATGCATACGGAAAGGGTCAGGAGCTCTATGATGTGACCTTTGAGAACGTCCAGGCCGGCCAGCGGACCTCCATCCTCTTCCGCCTCGCCAATATGCGCCACGGCCTGGTGGTGGGCACCGGCGACCTGAGCGAGCTTGCCCTCGGCTGGTGCACCTATGGCGTAGGCGACCACATGTCGCACTACAGCGTGAACGCAAGCGTGCCCAAGACGCTCATTCAATATATCATACGCTGGGTGGCATCGGAGAAGGTCTTCGGCGAAAAGGCCTCCATCTACCTTGAAGATATCCTTCAGACCGAGATCAGCCCCGAACTCATCCCCGGGACAGTGAACGGCCAGCCCGCCCAGAGCACAGAGGCGGTCATCGGGCCTTACGAGCTGCAGGACTTCAATACATTCTACATAACCCGGTATGGTTATCTGCCATCCAAGGTTGCCTTTCTTGCATACTGTGCCTGGCACGATATTACGAGGGGTGCCTGGCCGGACATTGCGCCTGCGAAGAGGCACCAATACACATTATCTGAGATCAAGCACTGGCTTGAGGTCTTTATCCTCCGCTTCTTCAAGCACAGCCAGTACAAGCGCTCGTGCATCCCGAATGCCCCCAAGGTGGGCTCAGGAGGCTCCCTGTCCCCCAGAGGCGACTACCGTGCCCCCAGCGACAGCGAGGAGATCCCCTGGATGCAGGACTTGAAAACCATTCCGGATGAAGCCTGAGTAACAGGAGGCCCCCATGGTCAAGAAGGGAAAAATGGACATTACCCAACCTGTGGACAACATACTCAAGCAGGCCGATGCCCTGAAGGCCTATTTTGAGGAAAAGGGCGATGAGCCTTTCGAGCAGCTCGTGGTCTTTCTGGATACCCTGAAACAGGCCATTGTGTCTTTGACGAATGCAGACCTTGCCCGTGCAGCCGAGCACATGAGGCAGCTCAAGACTATCACCTCCGATGAACTCTTCCGAGGCATCGGCGAGATCACGAGGGACCTGCACGAATCCATCAACGATATCCAGAGGTTCCTTGAGCCTATCCTGACGAACCTCACCGAGGAAGATATCCAGGGCCTCTCCAGCAAACTCACCCACGTATCGGCCCTGGTGAAGGACACTTCCGAAAAGACCCTCGATCTGTTGTTTACCAGACAGGAAAAGGCAGTGGCCGACAATGCCGTCTATGATGCCATTGCCAGGCTCGTCATGGCAGACGACAAGAAGGAGGTCTTAAAAAAGCTCAAGCTCATGAAAGATCACAACAAGGAACTCATCAATGAGCTTATGAGGATCAGTGAGCTCCAAATCCATGCGGACCTGGTGGACCAGATCGTCAAGAAGGTATGCAGGGTTGTGGAGAACATGGAGATCAGGCTCGTAGACCTCATCAGGAGATATACCCGCAGCACAAAGATATCAGGAGCCAAGCCGGATCGGCGTGACGGGACAAAGACCCACGGCCCCGCTATCCCGGGCCGGGATAAGGGTGTAGCCTCCTCACAGGACGATGTGGACAGTCTTTTAAAGTCGTTCGGCTTGTGAGGGTTGACGAGAAGCCGGCTGTATGAGGCCCTCTTTCCTCGCACGGCTCGTTAACGGCCCCCTGTTCGATCCGGTGGTCTTTATCCGGCTGCTCAATCGGAACACATCACTCCTGTTCGACTGCGGCCGCATCGGAAACTTGTCCAACAGGGAGATCTTATCCATAGACTCCATTTTTATCAGTCACCCCCACATGGACCACTTCATGGGTTTTGACCATGTCCTGAGGATTATACTTCATAGAGAAAGGCCGCTTAACCTCTATGGACCGGATGGGATCGCGGACAAGGTGATCTCAAAGCTCAATTCCTATACCTGGAACCTTACCGGGGACTATCCACTTGAGGTGATGATCCATGAGGTCAGGGACCACGATATCCTCACCCGCTCGGCCCGTGCCGGGGACGCGTTCAGACCATCCATGCCGGCATCATCCCCGCGGAGAGGTGCAACCATTGCAACGAACCCTTTTTACAGCGTGGATGCTTCCGTGCTCGATCACCATATGCCTTGCCTGGGTTTTGTATTGAAGGAACCATTCCACATCAATATCAATGCCGCCAGGATCGCCGAGCTGGGATACACGACGGGGCCCTGGATCGGAGAGCTCAAGGGACTGATTTTTGCAGAGTGCATGGATGACTATATTGATGTACCTACCATTACCGGCAACAGGAGAATAAAGGTTCATGAGCTTTTCATGGAGCTGGTGATCACATCAGCCGGCCAGAAGATCGGTTACTTCACCGATATCCGTGCTTCAGGCGATAATCTTAAGCGAATCAGAGAGCTCGCAGGCAATACGGATATTCTGTTCATCGAGGCCTATTACCTTGCCGAGCGTGAGCAACAGGCACACGAGAAGGCTCACCTTACGGCACGGGAGGCAGGCCTTATCACCGGGATGGTAAGGGCCAGGAAGGTTGTGCCTATGCATATTTCACCACGATACCATGATCGGATCGATGAGGTCATGGGAGAACTGGAAGCCGCACGGATTTCATACTGAGACATTTACGGAATGTCTTGATCTAAATGCCGTTTTTCAGGTAAAAGGGTCCAAAGGATTAAAACACCATGAAGCTGATTGAGACCTCCCTTAATGGGGCATATATTGTAGAGCAGGGCCTGTATCAAGACCCAAGAGGCTCTTTCCTGGAGATCTACAGCGCCAAGGCCTTTGCCGAGAATGGCCTTAACGTTGAGTTTATGCAGGATAACTGTTCCCTTTCGAGAGACAAGGGCGTCATCCGGGGGCTTCACTTCCAGAATCCTCCCCATGCCCAGGCAAAACTCGTATGGGCGCTCACCGGAAAAGTGTATGATGTGATAGTAGACCTTCAAAAGGGATCTCCTACTTATTTGAAGTGGGAGGCCTTTGAACTCTCTGCCGATGAGCCCCGCTTACTCTTTGTCCCCAGGGGGTTTGCCCATGGCTTCTGCACCCTCGAGCCGGATACACGGGTCTTCTACAAGGTGGATGCGCCTTATGCCCCCCAGGCAGAGAGCGGGCTGCGATGGGACGATCCCGATCTGGCCATACCATGGCCTACGAGTTCACCTATCCTCTCCGAAAAAGACAAGAAACTGCCGCTCCTCAAAGAAATCGTTCTTAGGCTCTAGGTGCTTGGCATGAGATGGAGGAAGCATTTTCCTTTCTGATGATAAGGTGATCGAGGGCCTTAAGCTCATCGAAACAAACGACCATTTTACCTATCAACACTCAGTACGGGTTGGTATCTATGCAACGGCACTCCTCTTGAAACTCATGGGCGACAAGCTCACCCGCAATCAGATCAAAAAACTCAGTACCGGGTATTTCTTCAAGAGATCAATGGAGTTGACGATCAGTAACGATATGGAGAGTTTCAGGGAAATTCCTTTATCCATGGTTCATGTAGGCCATGTATATGACTTTGATATCTATCTGAAGTTGCAGGATACACAACGCCTTTTTGCCGCTAAAGACGTTCCCCTTACCAGGGTGCACCTCATCATGATGAGCCGCGGTGAAACACGACTTTATGTGCGCGAGGAAGAGTGGGTTGCTGCAAGGAATGAATTTGAGCATGACATGAGATATGTGTTTACCGACCCGAGACTTGATTCAAGGCAAAAGGTCGATCTTATATATACCTTGGCCATGCAGTCCATCAGGGATGCGTACAATGGCTTTATCCCAAGGGCCATCGTCGATGTTCAAAAGGATGCCGATGAGCAGGTGAAACACATCCTCTCCGACGAAGAGGTGCTTGGACACCTTAGGCTCATGAGTACATCGGGCGGCTCAACCTACCAGCATTCGCTCCGCGTGGGGATCTATGCCACAGCACTCCTCCTCAAGCTTATGGGTGAGAGACTCACCAGTGCCCAGATCAGAAGGATAAGTATGGGGTTCTTCTTGCACGACATCGGGATGGCAAGAGTGCCCATGCAAATCATCACAAAGCCGGGCCGCCTCGATGATTTTGAGATGCGGCTGATCCGGATGCATCCCATCTGGGGTCAAAAAAGGATGATCACTACAGGATCATTGAGCCTGGAGGCCGTCAACATTATCCTTGCCCACCACGAACACCTTGACGGCAGCGGTTATCCACATAAGAGATCACAAGACGGCATCCCTCTGTATGCCAGGATCTGCACTATCGCGGATGCATTCGAGGCCCTGACCGCAGAACGCCCCTACCGCAAACCTCTTGCACCCTTTTCCGCCCTTAAGGTCATGTATCGGGACTTATCTCATGGATTCGATCCCGAGCTCTTCACGGCTTTCGTAAAGTTGCTGGGGCCTGAGGCATGATGAAGCGGTCAGTGACCAGTGACCAAGGATTAGTGCTCAGTGATCAAAAAAAAATGATTGAAGGTGACATAACCCCCCCATTCAACTCTGTTCACTGATTACTATTCACTCATCACTCACAATCTATTCCCTATCTTGACTTCGCTGCGTAATAGATGTTTATTCGCGCTATGTTTCTGATAGTCGCAGGCGGGGAGCCGCCGGGTAAAGAGTTGCTTAGGCACCGGGCACTTGAGGCCGCCATGATCATCGCTGCAGACAGAGGTGCCGGATATTGTCTTGATGCAGGGGTAATACCCCAGCTTGTGGTTGGTGATATGGATTCGCTTGATAGTGAAACGTATGAAAGGCTTACTGGGCTGGGCATTGAAATGAAGCGATTCAGCGCGGACAAGGACCGGACCGACACGGAAATCGCCCTTGATGAGGCCATTCACCGGGGTACAAAACGTGTCGATATCCTTGGTGCCATCGGAGACCGGATTGACCATACCCTTGCCAACATCCATCTGATATGCATGGCCTTGCGCAAGGGGGTTGCTGCCCGGATCATCTCGGATACGCAGCAGGTCTTTCTGGTGGATTCCCACGAGACGATCAAGGGCAGCTGGGGGCGCACCGTGTCTTTCCTGCCCCTTACCGAGCAGGTGGAGGGTATTACGCTTACGGGCTTTGTCTATGAGCTTGAAGATGCCGCTATGGAAATCGGGAAACCCTATGGCATAAGTAATGTCGTTAAGGGTGATCCGGCCTTTGTCAAGGTCGGAAAGGGTGTCTTGCTTGCCGTCCTTTCCACGACTTGAAAGTACTTCTCATGCTATGGTAGTGACATGGGGAAACGTTGGTGTTATCGTGAGCGCTAATGCATAAATACTCATAAGAACAAGCGTAAGGAGGATAACTTGAAGAAGTTCGGTGCATTGTTTCTGGTGGTTTTCTTCTTGATGATCGGGTGCTCCAATTCGGGGAAGGGTGCGCTCGGTTTAGGAAAAGACGGCAAAATGGTAGCCAAGGTTGGTGACAAGGTTATCTATGACAAACAGATTGAGAAATTCTTAAGCAACCTGCCGCCACAGGTGACTGCCCGCTACGGCGCAGCCCGCATCCGCAGGGAGATCACCGATGGATTTGTCAACATGGAGATGCTGGCCTGGGAGGCACGCAAACGAGGGATAGACAAGAGGGACGATGTCAAGTTCAGGATGGATATGCTCATCGACCAGACCCTTGCACGTGAGATCGAGGAGGAACTCAGAAAGGGCATCACGGTGAGCGATGCCGATATGAAGAAATACTATGATGAGCACCAGGATCGGTATGGCGCCCGCTCGCGTATCTTTGCGCATCAGATCATGCTCACATCCGAGGCGGATGCAAAGGTCACGCTCGATAAAATCAAAAAGGGGGGGGATTTTGCATCGCTGGCCAAGCAGTACTCCAAGGATCCTGTGAGTGCCCCCAAGGGTGGAGATATCGGACTCGTCACACCCGGCAAACTGGAGCCCGTTCTGGACAAGGCGGCATTCAACCTGAAAGAGGGCGAGGTCAGCCCCGTAATAAAGGCCGCGAATGGTTATTATATCCTCAAGGCCGACAAGGTCGTCTCTGAAAAGGAAAGGCCCTATGACCAGGTGAAACCCTCCATTGAGAACCTCATGAAGCGTGAAAAGGTGAACAAGGCCATAGATGACCTCAAGAATGAGATCAAGAAAAAGGCCAAGGTTGAGGTCAATGAGCAGTATTTCGCCCAGTTCAAAGATACCGTGCCTCAGGAAAAACCCCAACTCAGCCCTGGCGCCGGCCCTACAGCCGGACCCGCCGAGAAATAGGCATAAAGGGAAAGGGAGACTCTCTTGGCACTCTATACCTGGAGCGGATATACCGAGAAGGGCAAGGCATCTTCCGGTATGATCGATGCGGTATCCATCCGGGAGGCAAAGCTTAAGCTCCGCTCCCAGGGGGTGTTCGTGAGTACGATCGCGGAAGAGGCCCATGGCCTGGCGCATCCACTCAAGGACATCTCCATCCGGGGTCTGCTGGGAAGAGTGGGGATGGAGGACCTAACCGTCACCACCCGCCAGCTCTCGACATTGATCGGCGCCTCCATTCCGCTTGTGGATGCCTTGAGCGCCCTGTATGAGCAGACCGACTCACCTGCCATGAAGAAGACCATCGCCCAGGTGCGGGATTCCGTGAATGAGGGGTTGGCTTTTGCCGATGCCCTTGAACAGCACAAGCGGGTTTTCCCCGAGTTGTACGTAAACATGGTGCGCTCCGGTGAGGCGAGCGGGGCCTTGGATGTGGTCCTGCTGCGTCTTGCCGAGTTTATGGAAGGCCAGCACCGGCTGAGGGCGAAGATCGGGGCGGCAATGGTCTACCCTGCAGTCCTTTTGTTGATCTGCGTTGTGGTGCTTTTGTACCTGCTCACTGCAGTGGTCCCCAAGGTGGTGGGCATGTTTGAAAGCATGAAACAGACGCTGCCCTTGCCCACAAGGATACTCATCGCCATAAGCTCGTTTCTCTCATGGACCTGGTGGATGATAATCATAGGCATCGTTGTCGCCGTTGTACTGATTGCCAGGTGGAGGAAGACCGATAACGGGGCCTATAAATTCGACAAGTTCAGGCTGAATTTCCCGGTATATGGCTCCATTTACAAGAAGGTGTCCGTGGCCAGGTTCGCACGGACATTAGGCACGCTCCTTTCATCGGGTGTTCCTATCATAGATTCCTTGCGGATCGTGAAAACAGTGGTCCAGAACAAGATTATAGAGATCTCGATCGAGAATTCCATCGCCGAGGTCATGGATGGATCGAGCCTCGCTGCCCCGCTCAAGAAGTCGGGTGTTTTCCCGCCGATTCTCGTGCACATGATCAGTGTAGGGGAAAAGAGCGGCAGCCTTGAAGAGATGCTTATGAAGGCTGCAGAGTCCTATGAAAGCGATGTGGAGACGACCGTTGCGGGGCTCACATCCGTTATCGAGCCCCTCATGATCGTGATCATGGGCACGTTGGTGGGCTTTGTCGTGCTTTCCATCCTCCTGCCCATGCTGGAAATGAGCACTATCGTACGATAGAATCATAGAACAACAGAGGTGTAGACTTATGAATAGAAATAAAAAAGGATTCACATTAATCGAGCTTCTCGTGGTCATCGTCATCTTGAGTATCCTGGCCACATTTGTAGGCATCAAGATCATGGGAAAGCCCGAAGAAGCCAGGCGCACCCAGGCCAAGACTCAGATCCAGGCCCTGGAGAACGCACTTAACATGTACAAGCTCGACAACGGTGAATACCCCACAACCGACCAGGGTCTCAATGCCCTGGTAGCGATGCCCACCACGGGGAACATACCCAAGAACTGGAGGGAAGGCGGCTACCTGGAAAAGAACAAGGTACCGAAAGACCCCTGGGGTAACGATTATGTCTACATGTTTCCCGGCATGAAAAACACCACCGGCTTCGATATCTTCTCATATGGTCCGAGCGGCCAGTCGGGGGGGCAGGGTAATAGTGCGGCCATCGGGAACTGGGAAGACGAGGGTCAAGGGGCGCAGTCTGAAAAGAAGTAGGCACGGATTCACCCTCATCGAGCTGGTGATCGTACTGGTGATCATCGGCATCACGCTGGGTTATATCGGCCCTCGCATCTTCAACGGTCTGTCCAGTTCAAACATGGACCGGGCCGTCAGAGACATCACCACCATGATCCAGGTAGCCCGTTCATCGGCCGTGACCCAGCACAAGATCTATTTTATCCGGTTTGATATCGATAATAATAAGGTTGCAATGTATCCCATGCCCGAGACCTCCGGTAAGGAGCCACAGATGCTCAAGGAAAGGAAAATGCCCGACGGCGTCATATTGAAGAGCATAAAGTCCGCCTACCAGACGCAAAAGGATCAGGGCGAAATGGACCTGCATATCACTACGGAAGGTGTGGTCGAGCAGGGGGTCATCTATCTTGACGGACCCTTGGGGAAGACGTACTCCCTTGTGGTGAGGCCGTTTTCCGGGACACTCAAGTTCTATGACCACTATGTGGAGGTGACCTTTGGGTAAGGGATTCACCCTCGTGGAGGTCCTCGTCGCACTCGTGATCTTAAGCATCACCTTTTTGTGGCTTCTCAATGCGGAGAGCCAGGGAATCAACATGGCCATAAGATCACGCTTCCTCACTACATCCAGCCTGCTTGCCCAAAGGCATATCGCAGATGTTACTTCCGGAATACGCACCGTCTCCACCGGGCAGAGCCAGGGGGATTTTGGTGATGATTTTAAAGGCTATACCTATGTGGAAAATATTGAGACGACCCCATTAACCGGATACCTAAAATATAGCCTGACCGTGAAATGGGGCGGGGAGGGGAGTCCCCTTGAGACGAAGTTCATATCTTTCCTCCAGGAAAAATAGCGGCTTCACCCTCCTGGAGTTGATGCTGGCCATCGCCATTTCGGCGATTGTCATCTTAACCGTAAACTTCGCCTTCTTTCAGTCCAATAAAAACATCGAGGCTGTTCGAACACAGCGGGAGGCTTATGAGACAATCCGTATTGTCATGGACCGGATGATCAAGGACTTAACCTGTGCCTATGTGCCTACCGAAGAACGCCAGATGACGGCAAATGAGTTCTCCATGTATCGGTTCGTCGGGACCAATGACGACAGTGACGGGGTGGATAAGGACACCATCTCGTTCACCACTACCACGGATATCGGTTTTTCAAAGGTGCCAGGAGGCGTCTGCGAGGTGGATTATTATCTCAAGGAAATGGAGGACAAAAAAGGGGTCTTCTCCCTTATGCGCAGGGAAGATCCAACCCCCCACTATGGCATCACCAAGACAGGCAACGAGATGGAGATCGCCGAAGGCGTGTTGGGCATGAACATCGTCTATATCGATAATTCAAACCAGGAGGTGAATGAGTGGGATCTTGCCCAGAGGTTGGCCCTGCCGAAACAGGTCAAGGTGACACTCACCATGGAAGCAGGCAAGGAAAAGGTGAACTTTTCGATGGCGGCCTCTTTGCCTCTGTCCGGCATCACTTTGAAACCTCCGCAGGGTTAGTCTTTCATGAAGGCGCCCAAAGATAAAAGAGGGGTCGTCCTCATCTTGGTGTTGAGCATGGTAGCGCTTTTTTCCGCCATGATCGTGAATTTCAGCTCCGATGAAGGCCTGGATATCGTGCTCGCCTATAACTTCCGCGACTCCATCCAGGCGCAATATATCGCCATGGCGGGTGTTGAGGCCGCAAAGGTCATCCTTGCCCAGGACGATGCCACCTATGACTCCTTAGATGAGCAGTGGGCGGAGTTCCCTGTATTTGCGGCTACCGCCTCCACTTATCTTGAAGGCGGACAGCTCACGGGCACCATCACGGATGAATGCTCCAAGTTCGACCTGAACAGCCTGGCCGTCAAGGACAGCTATAGCGATTTGAGAAAACAACAGTTCAAGAATCTATTTATCGTGTTAAACATTGATATCACCTCGGAAGAGCTCGATGACCTCACCAACTCCATCATAGATTGGGAGGAGCCCGCCAGCGAGGTCTCCATAGTCGGCGCCAAGGATGAATACTACCAGTCCCTTGAGCCTCCGTACCACTGCAAGAACGGGCCTATGGACAGCATTGAGGAGATCATGCTGGTCAAGGGGATGAAGAAAGAGTATTTCTTCGGCACGGAAAACTATGAGGGTATCAGAAACTTCATTACCGTGTGCCCCATGAACAACACCTCAAGTAGCGGCAAGATCAATATCAATACGGCATCCGAGACGGTGCTCAAGAGCATATCCGATCGTTTTAATGAGGATGTGGTGAATAATATTGTTGCATGCAGGCCGTTCAAAAGCAATAACTTCTCGTGCGCCCGGGGTCTCGACCTCACGGACTCTACCCCGGAGACCACCTGGATAAAGAACACGCTTGTCTTCAAGAGTACGAGGTTTTCAGTGGATGTGAAGGGTGTTATGCCTTCGGGGGCGCTTATAAATGTTAAGGCAGTGCTGGAACGCATTAACAATAATCCGCGAATAGTGTATTATAGGATTTATTGAGGGAATATGAGAACAGTCATAACAAGAAAGACTCTAGGCATATCCTGGGATGACCGCCGGATGCAAGGCTGTATCATCCGTTCCGGGATAGCGGAAACCACCATAGAAAAGCTCATCAGTATTCCACGGGAACTGAATAAGACCCTTCGCCCGATCAATTCGGTTTCAGACGACCTGAAATTGCTTGTCGGGCAGTTCGACCTTCATGACGAGACATGCGTGACCTGCCTGAGTGAATCCGAGATTATGTATCGTACACTGCAAAGGCCTTTTTCCGATCGCAAGAAGATTACCGATACCATCGGTCCCGAGGTGGAGACATTGCTCCCGTCCATCGATTCGAGGCTGTTCGTGGATTTCGTGCTGCTTGGAAAGGACAAGGAAGGCTTACACATCATTCAGGCGCTTTGTTCGCGCACTACATCGGTGCAGAACCTCGTCGGGGCTTGCAAGGATGCGGGGCTCGACCCTGAAATCGTCGACTGTCCCTCAGCCGCCGTTGCAGCCGGTGCAAGGTCTTTGTTCGACCTACCCGAGGACAAGAGTGTGCTGATTGTGTATATGGGTTGGGCCGAGACCTCGGTGGCCATCCTTACGGAGAAGACCATAAAATATATCGGCGCACTTCCGTTGGGATTTGATAGGATCCTCTTGCCGGCCACCCCTGAGGGCACGACTGCTGCAGCAACCTTTGCGGAAGAGATGCAGCCGGGCACAGTGGAGGGCGGTGACCGGCTCAAGGGCTTTTTCCGGGAGATACTGATCCTGCTTGAGCGAGCCGGTGAGCTTGATGGCGAACAGGTCCTCCTGAGCGCCGGTTATGCAAGGCTCATCAGAGATTTCTCTCAGATGGCCCAAGATTCGCTGGGAATCACCATTCTTAACCCGACACTCAAGGATATACAGTTTGAAGGGACCATGGAGGATTTGTTATCCGGATTCCTGAGCGCCTCTTTGGCCTGCAGGGGCTTTAATACGGCTGATGAGGTAAATTTCCGCCAGGGCGAGCTCGGCCTGAACAAGCACATGAAGAAGCTCAAGGTCTATGCAGGGCCGTGGGCCAAGGCCGCTCTCGCACTACTGGTAATCTGGATCTTCGGGTTGACGTTGGATGTATTCCTCATGGCGCGCACAAATGCCGACCTCACCAAAAAGATCAAAACCGAGTTTGCATCCGTCATGCCGAAAAACACCCCTATGGTGGACTCGGTCAAGCAGATGGAACAGTACCTGAACAGGCTCTCAGGACAGTCCGGTAACCTGGAAGGAGGTGCGTCGGATTCGCCCCTGGAGATTCTCAAGGATATAAGCGCCGGCGTCCCTGCAAACCTCGATGTAACCTTTGACTCCATCAACATCGATGAAACGAGCATAACACTTTCGGGGAGCACGAATACCTATAACAACGTGGAGCAGATCCAGGCGATTTTCGCAAAACTACCCTATGTCAAAGAGGTGAAGATCGTCTCGGCGAATGTGGATAAGAATGATCAGAAGGTGAAGCTGAAGCTCGTATGCAAAAAATAAAGCTCAAAATACCCATTAAGGTTAATACCCGTAAGCTTAAGGAGCTTGCCTTACCGGTCGAGCAGGCCCTTGGCAGGGCTCTCGATTACCTGGCCACGTTGTCCCCCAGGGAGAGGCTTATCGTAATCGGCGGGACGGTCTTTGTGGTGGTGTTTATCCTCCTGGCAGGGATCATCGGGCCGCTCGTTCACTACAAGTCGATACTGGAGAAATCTCTCACATCCAACGATACCCAATTGAAGAAGATCTATGCCTTGTCGGCCAATATAAAGGGTCTCCAGGCAGTAGCCTCAATCAATGCCGCATCGGGGAATAAACAGTTCACCCTATTCGGCTATCTCGAGGAATTGGCTGCCCAGCTCAGGATCAATGACAGGATCGAGTACATGAAACCCATCACCGACACGACGGAGGCTAACCGTGAATCCGTTGAGGTGAAGATAAAAGGGCTTTACCAGGAAGACCTTATCGGTCTGCTCTTCGGCATAGAAAATACCCCGTATCCTGTAAAGATCAAACGGCTGAACCTGAAGAAGCAGGAAAAGGACGGGAATCTCGATGTGACGTTCCAGGTGATCTCCTATGGCTGATGCTGCAGCAAGGTATCGCCTCCTCATAAAGATCGGGCTCGGAGTGTATGCATTCATCTGCCTTGTTCTGTTTATATGGATGCGCTTTTCCTATGATTCACTCAAATACAAGGTTGAAGATACCTTGACGGATGTCATCGGAAACCAGGTCATGCTTGGTCATATCCACCCCAATGTGCTGTGGGGCTTTACGGTAGACGGCCTTGAGATCAAGGGTGTACCGGTGGCCAAGATGGTCACCATCACACCAAGGCCGTGGGACATCTTTTGGGGAGGCCTCGGCTTCGGCTTTCATGTCGACTTTGTGTCAGGAATGACCGACGGGCATATCAGATTACCCTTCGGAAAGAGCAAACGCCCCATGAATATCACCCTTGATATGACGAATGTGGACCTGTCGAAGTTTTCCAAGGTTTTTCCTCCAAGCATGACCCCCAAGGGGAGCATGAGCGGGGAGCTTAACCTCACCACCCCACGCGATTCGCTTGACAAGGCAACGGGAAACCTGGCGCTGACCTGGAAGAAGGGTACATTGCCGCTAGGTATGGAAATGCTCCCCTTCGATGCACTTGTATTTGAGAACCTGGAGCTTGACGGCAAGATTGACAATGGCCTTTTAAGCCTGGAAAAGGCTGAGTTTACGGGTGAGTTCTCCGGGGCCATGAATGGAAATATCCGATTTTCAAGTAATATAAAAAGATCCCGGCTTGCCATTACCGGTGAGTTGAACCTTCCGGAATCCATGAAAAAGGCCCTTGGTCCCGAGTATGACTCATCCGGTCAGGGGAATAGGTTCAGCCTCAGGGGCAGCATAGAAAGGCCGCGTTTCCGTATGATGGGCGCCCCAGGACGCCGTATGCCGGCCGTTCCGGCACAGGATGTCGGTGCAAACAGCCAGGTGCAGCAATCCCTTGAGCGCCGTCAACAGGAGCGGGCAAAACAGGAGGCGGCTGCCCCCGGCCAGACACCTGTATCCATAGACCGCCGTCCGCCTGATAGATCAGTCCCGGATGATACGCAAGGCGATAAGGCAATAGAGCCAGAGGGGCAATGACATGAATGATCAGAACATATTTACAAAACATTTCCCGCAGGTCATCAGGCTTTCCTGGGAAGAGGTTGAGGATCTTCTCTGGAAGATCTTTCTCGACATGAAGGCTCAAGGCTACGATCCTGACGTTTTAATCGGTGTGGCGCGGGGAGGTCTTGCACCTGCACGCATCCTTATGGATTACCTGCAGAAGAAGTACATATGCACCTTCCAGATGGGGCATTGGGACGGTGATACCTCCTTAAGCGAAAAACCCAGGATCATCTTTCCCCTGCCCGATGTCGATCTCACTTCAAAACGGGTACTCGTTGTAGACGACGTTTCCGATGAAGGCGGAACCATGGAAGAGGTGGTCACATACCTCTCACCGCGGGTGAAGGACATCCGTACGGCAGTGGTGGTGAGAAAGGCGGATTCTCGGTTGAAGTCCGACTTTTGTCCCAAGACCATGGACGAGTGGATGTGGGTCATGTTCCCATGGTCGAAACACGAGGATCTGCTCTCTTTCACCGAGAAGGTGCTTCAGCTTACGGGTGGGGCGAGTGTTGAAGACATCATCAGGATCCTTCAGGAGGCCATGGGTGTAGAGATAGCCAGGCATGAGATCGAACAGGTCTTATCCGACATGCATCTTGCCCGGGAGGTTGTCGAGGACGCTCGCAAGCTATGGATGTTGATATAACAAGACTGGAGGCTATCCTTTCTCCCTATATCGTCCTCATCAAGGACTCGGGGGTGGAATATGTCAGTGACGGTCTGGCAAAGAAGCTTGGCGTCATCTCGGAGCAACTGAAAAAGAACTTGGAAGGCCTCCCAGAACTTTTTACAACCATACAGCACATGCCCTCTACCGTCTTGCTGACCTCGGCAAATACCGAGGCGAACAAATTTATATGTACCGCCATACCGCTCGATGACTGCCGCGTGATTGCCTTTTGCGAAGAGCCGCCTAGACTTAAGCCCATTATGGAGTATGCCGATCGTGATACCTTTGTCCGCATGTTTAACCGTGCGTATATGGGATGTCTTGTTGTGGACCAAGGGGTGGTGGTCTATACGAATGATTTCCTGAGTTCACTCCTTGGGCTGCACCGTGAGCAGGTGCTCGGCAATAAAGTAATCGATTTCATTTCCAATGAGAGCAGGCCGGAGTTTGTCAGGGCTTGTCAGAGGTGGTATGACCCTGACTTTGCCCAGGATGACGTTTATGAGATCATGCTTACCTCTGCAAGTGGGACCCGCCTTCACTTTATGGTTAAGGGAGGATGGGTCGGGAGGGGTTCCCGGCAACTGCTCTGGATAATCCTGCATGACATCACACAATACCTAAAGATCAAACGCACCTTGAAGGAAGAGCAGCAGAAATACCATGAGCTGTTCGGAAGGTCATCCACGGGCATGCTCTTTATCAACCCGCGAGGCAAGATAATAGAGTGTAACGACTATGTGGCTGCAGTAATGGGCTACACCAAAGAGCAAATCAATGGAAGCCTATTCACCAAGTTCGTCATACAAGACCAGGCCGAGGCCCTCAAGGAAGATTTCCGCAGGCTCTTCATAGAAGGCTCCGAGATTAAAAAGCGCGAATGCGTCATCAACACTTCAAGCGGCCAAGCAGTCCACATCGAGTACAATGCCCAGGTGATCTTCAGAAAAGGACACCCCATTAGGGCGCTCATGATGTTCACGGATGTCACGGATAAGAAGGCCCTGGAGTTCGAGCTGCTGGAGAAAAATGCCGAGATGGAGCGCACGCTGTGGGATATGGCCGAGGTGAAGGATGCTTTGGAGGCCCGCGCCGGCGAGCTCAACAAGGCCTCCGAAGACCTCAAGTCCCTCAATGAAAAGCTGGGCCAGCTTTCCATCACCGATGGGCTTACCGAGGTATACAACCACCGCCATTTCCAGGACCGGCTGAGTGAAGAGGTTGAGCGGCTTAACCGGCAGAAGGATGGTGTTCTATCGCTCTTGATCTTGGACATTGATGATTTCAAACGGTTCAATGACACCTACGGCCATCAGTGCGGCGATACGGTGCTCAAACAGCTTGCCATGCTCTTGAAAAACTCGATTCGTACCATCGACATCCTGGCGCGATATGGGGGAGAGGAATTCGCCATCATCCTGCCCAATGCAAATACGGAACAGGCGGTCATCGCAGCCGAGAGGATCTGCCAGAATGTACGCTCCACACCGTTTTCCTTTGGTTCCGGAACGACCGTCAAGGTCACGGTCAGCATCGGGGTCGGAACTATTATGAGCGCCCATGCAGACAAGTCGGAACTCGTCAGGAAGGCGGACAGCGCGATGTATGCAGCCAAGGCAAAATGGAAAGACCGGGTAGAGGTTTGGGAAGAAGACTGAGCATCTCCTTTGATCTTGACGGGACACTGACCGACCCGGCCTTTGTGGATGGTGTCTGGACCGAGGGCCTGCCCAGGCTCGTGGCAAACAGCCGCGGCATCGATCTCACCGAAGCGGCAAAGCTCTGTATGGATGCCTACCGCAGCGAGGGAGAGGCGTCGATTCTGTGGTATAGGCTTTCCCACTGGCTTGATCACTTCGGATTATACGACGTGGACGAGGAAGACCTCATCGATGGTTTCACACAGCGTATCAGGATCTTTGAGGACGCCATCCGGGCCATCGATCATTTCAAGGCCGAGGGCTATCCGCTTGTACTATTCTCCAATGCTCCGCGGGTGTTTCTGAACAAGGAAGTCCATTACTGCTCACTCAAAGATTCCTTTGACACCATCATCTCCCTGCCTGATGACTGGGGCATGGTGAAGTCACAAGACGAAGCCTTTCTGCGCCTGAAGTCACATGTAGGCGGCAAAGTTGTCCATGTGGGAGACCACATCCGCTTCGACTGTGAAGTCCCTCGAATGGCGGGGCTTAAGGCATATCATATCTGGAGGGGCAAGGGCCCGCGGCTTAACGACTCGCTTGAGAGCCTTGACCAGTTTGTAGACAGGATCATTTGTGAGCAGGTTCACCCGTGAACGCCTCATCCTGCTGACCGCCCACTTCTTCTTTTTCCTCAACTTCTCCGAGCTGATCCTGCTGCCCAAGTACTTCCAGCATATGGGGATTTCGCCTTCGGGGATCGGCATGCTCATGGGTGCATTCAGCATCTCGGTGATAACCGCCCTGCCCGTGGCGGGTATCATCTCTGAGAGGATACCACGAAAGACCCTGTTCATAGCTGGTGCAGCACTCATGGCACTGCCGGGTGCATTATATGTGTTTTTTTCCGATAGATTAAGCGCACTTTTTCTCTTACGGGTTCTCCAGGGCATAGGCTTTTCATGCGCCTTCGGGATCATCGGGGCCATGGTGGCCCAGGGTGCCGATACTGCAGAGAGAAAATACCTGCTCGGCATCCTCACCCTGGTGGGCATTTCCACCCATGCACTGGGCCCTGTGCTGGGAGAATACCTCATCAGCAGATATGGGTTTCATGTGTTCTTTTTGAGTGCGACCGTCTTAGGGATGGCGGCATCCGGGCTCGGGTTCCTGCTCCCCCCACATGTGCTCGGCTCATTTCAGAGGATTCACGCCATGAAATTTATACCCTGGATATCCGCTTCGAGTGTTGTCCTTGGTGTCATCTTCGGCTCGGTGGCGGTCTTCCTGCCGCCGTATCTCCTCACCAGAGGTATGATGAATTCAAGCTTGTTCTTTATTCCATTCGTTCTGGGCAGCCTTTTCATGTGGACAATCATCTACCCGCTCATCAGGGCATGGCCGGAGACCATTGTGCGGATTGCCTCTTCAGTTCTTCTTGTTCTGCTGCTTGCATGCATTCACATGGCGGCTGCCGTGTATTTGTTTGTTTTCCTTTCTCTGCTCTTTGGGATAGGCTACGGCTATCTCTACCCCTGCCTGAATGCCTGTTTGATAGAGGCCAATCCGGCATCCGAAGGCATCGCCAACGCCCTGTTCGTCTGGTGCTTCAATTTAGGCATGCTCATCGCCTCGGTGGGCTTCGGGTTTCTCTGCGAGAAGGCCGGCTATGAAACGGCGTTTCGGATGGTGGCGTTTCTGGGATTTGTCCTTCTCATCACCACCGGGATTGTAGGGAGGGGAAAGGCAGTTAGAGAGATGTAGGAGCGGCTTCATCTATTTAATTATGTGACTTTCTTTTTGCGCAAAAAGAAAGTCACCAAAGAAAAGGCGCCCCACTGAACCCGCCCTTCGGGTCCGTTCGCTCGCTTGAAAAATCCGGGCCGCGGCTGAACTCGCTCCGTTTCACTCCGCTCAGACAGCCGCCGCTTTCCCCCGGATTTTCCTGCGCTCGCTCACCGGGTTCAAAGGGGGAATAAAACAAAAAGTTCACCGGGCGCGGCAGCGCTCCGGTGAAACGCCTCGTTCGGACTGTCTTTATGCATTGACGCCTGCATGTTCGACTAAGCGTTTAAGTGCGTCTGGAAAATCACTCATATCTGGGCACGATAGACTCAGTGTAATTTTCAAGGTTTGTGGCTCATTGGTGCTTTCGTATTTTTGACAAGCATCTGATAGCTTTTGTTGAAATTTGCTGGAAAATTCTTCGAGTTCCGAAATGATATTTCGTGACGCACGGGAGACGATATCAAGAACTTTCAGACATTCATCGTCTGCTCGGATGCGTTGAAATTCTCCAGTCCAATCCAATATGAGGCGATATACTTGACCGAATCGTCTGGCTACATACACAATTTCTTCAACATCGCCTGGTTCACCAGGTGCACCCACAGCTTGCGGAAAAGCAACATTAACGATGTTACCTAAAGCGGCAACATAAGAATTAAGATCGTTGATTTTAGCTTCAACCCATTCGGGCAGCCGTAATATATCACGTAAAGGAACTGCCTGACCCAGCATAAGTCCATAGTTGAGGTCTTTTTTCATAACTGAGGATTCTAAAATTTCGTCACTCAAGAGCTGACTGAAAAGACGATATTCCCATGCAAAGGGTTTTTGGACTGCCAACATAAGGGCACGGCCAGACAAACCATCGAGAGTTTTGGGTAGGCCAGTTCCGAGAATCTTATGTCTGAGTGCGAGCGCTTCGACAAATAAAAATGCCAGTTGTTTTCTGAGGGTGTCGGCAATGTCTTGCGCCGAATCAAAAGGGAATATCCAATTTTCTTTTGGGTCCAGTAAGGATTCCACGAACTGGAATAGATTTGGAGAATCGACTATATCTGAAAAGTTGGCTGATTTATTCTTTTGCCAAATTGTTAGAGTGGTAAGGATTTGTTTCTGAACGAACACATATCGCGGGATTCCTTTGTTTTTCGCCTCCAGATACTCCAAATTAGTGACTGATTTCCCCGTCTCAGTCTGCGATCCATACCTTCCACCAACAATTAGAACAAAAATATCTGCTCTGTCTTTTACGCAGGAGAGGCAGTTTCCTATTGCATCAAGATTCGGGTTTATAGGAAACGAATTGAATTCAGACAGGATTGGTGTCATCCCAAGCGATTCAAGAAAGATGCGTAGATCATTTCGAACCTGGGCGAGATCAAAACATGTTGAACTCACAAACACCGATGGTGCATGCCCTGTCGTCATATTAGGGTCCTTTCTGTCCCGAACGTAAGGGTCAGCCGCGCGCGTAGGGCGTCGGCTGCGACCTTTGGTTAGCCTTAATCATCGGGGGGTAATTCTAGCTTTGTTCCATCTGCGAAGACAATCATTTTTGGTTCCCAGATAACTTTAAACTTTGAGTCATCTAGTTCAGCGAGTTTCCGGTCTTTGTTATTTCCCATCGCAAATTTGACTGAACGAGAGCCTGTCCATGTGGAGCTTTGACCGGCAGGAATGGTGGTGTCATTGGATATTGCGAACCCGGAAAGTTCGTCTCCAAATAGATCACGAACGGATATATAGCCCTTTACACCAGAAATATCTTTTTTTGTATTGTTCTTATAACCGAACGTCACAACAAAATTCTCATCCATAAGAATCCCGCTATAACCGTATTCCGGTTTCACAGCTTTAGAGACAAGAGTTACTGTCACAGCTTCTCTCAATGGTTTAAGAGCAGCCTCTTTCTTCGCCGCTAAGGCTGCTTTCAGTGCAGCTTGCTTTTCTTCTTCAGCTTTCCGTTCAGAAATGAATTTGCGTTGATCCTCAATGGCTTTCCCAATAGTCATTCCTTCAGGGATACCGTGAACTTGGGAACCACCAAAAAATTTACTCATTTCGGAACCAATTGTGTGACGCATGATGTAACCGGCCACAAGCTCTTTTTCCTCTTGTGTGAGCTTTTCCATTGCCGGTTTGATTGAATCCATTTTGCTTATGTCTTGTGGCAAAGGTGTGTTCTTCGCGTTGTTGCAGGCTGCAAGAATGAAGCATAATAGAATAATAGAAGCCAGTTTTTTCATTTAAGCCCCCTCTCTATATCATATGGATTCCGGCTAACGGCAGGCATCACCGGTGGCACAGCCGTCCGGTGAATGTCTTGGTTAGGTCATACACGTGACTAATATCATTCATCCGCCTTTCGAATCGCGCTTCTGTAATTCCTTCACAACCTCTCGTCTAGCCGCCTCCATCGCTTTTTGCGCAGAGCCAAGGCGTGCATAGAGCAGCGTCGTAACCGTGGTGCACAAGATACTAGCTATAGAACTTAACGGATCGACCTTAAGTGTTCCTCTATAACCCAAGGCGACGCCAGCGAATATCAAAGCAAAGCTAATTGCGACGAAGATGAGTGTGAGCCGTGCCCACCGGCGATAGTCGCAAATTGGCTCTTTGAAGAAGTTCAAGGCAACTTCCTCCAGTTCTCTTTGGAACCGATGCGGGTCATTGATATCCTGCGCTCGCTGCGCGGTTAATGTAGCGTCTACAAACCCAACCGCTGCCATGAGAGAGTTCAATACAACAGGAGTAGCTTCCTTAAATAGAGGGAGCTTTTGCTTCCTTGCGGCATCTCGACTGAGTTCCGGATGAGTTGGGAATCTACTGGAAAATAGAATTTGAGGAATTCGCGCCCCCCCCTTTGCAGCCTTGTCGTCCAGCTTTTCGCATAGCGACCAGCCTGCCGATGGACGTTTAATTTCAGGAATAGCAAAGTCCATGTACCAGCCAAGATCAATGATAGCGAGATCAAATTCACTCTCAGAGATCTGCTTTAGTGCTTCCTTGTAAGTACGAGCGGTTGTTAGGTTGTACCCTGAGTCGCTAAGTGCTTGAATGATTTGTCCCATGAACGAGCATTGATCTATGAACCTGCGATTCTGATCATTGTCACCATACTGGTGGAAGAAGCGCTTTCGAAACTCCTGTTCCGTTATGCCCTTGGGAGGAATCTGATCATCAGCGATGAGTATTCTTAGCGCTGCCATAATATGTTCTCCTTTCTATTGAGGCCTAAAAATTACTATGCAGAAATATTAGTATTATAGAATTCTTTGTAAGAGCATAATACAAACTAAATGCTGAAAAATGGTCCTGAGGAGATGTATCTTTGCCCTCTTGGTTTCTGATATTACAGCCTACTCCAACATTTCTGTTACATCAAGGTGTTTTGAAGTTCTCCCCCTTGAACCCGGTGAGCGAGTGCAGGAAAATCCGGGGGAAAGCGTTTCCTGTCTGAGCGGAGTGAAACGGAGCGAGTTAAACGCGGCCCGGATTTTTCAAGCGAGCGAACGGGCCCAAAGGGCGGGTTCAGCGGGGTGCCTTTTCTTTGGTTACTTTCTTTTGGCACCAAAAGAAAGTAACAATGAATATTAGCAAGCAAAGAAAAGAACAAAAAGAAATTGTTGGGAACAGTCTATAGACATAGGTAACACTTTCGTGAAGGGACATAGGTAACACTTTATGGGGGATATGAGTGCCTTTATGAATATGTC
>CAWKAM010000006.1:0-180793 GCA_963847605.1 uncultured delta proteobacterium
TCTAATAGTCCTGTGTAGTCCAGGAAAATCCAAAAAGCGTATTAAAAATAATATGATTGTCTTGTTTGTCGTCCAAAGAAGTCCATTTTGAGGTATTGAAATCCATCTCTTTTGGAGGTATATATTGCAGTGTGGACACCAAACTACATGACAGATACCTCCAAAACACAAACTGGATACCTCCAAAAAGGGGAAGAATGGCATGCCTAAAAGGATTGCACCACTATCGGACATTCAGGTTAACAAGGCAAAACCTAAAGACAAGAATTACAAGCTGAACGACGGTTTTGGTCTTTATCTGCTGGTAACTCCAACAGGTGGGAAGCTCTGGCGATTCGACTACCGTTTCGATGATAAGCGCAAGGTTCTGGCATTAGGGGGCTACCCAGCTGTAACTTTTTCCGATGCGCGGGAGCGCCGGGAGGATGCAAGGAAACTGCTGGCAAATGGCGTTGACCCTGGACAAGTTAAGAAGGCACAAAAAAGGGCAGGCAGAGACATTAGAGAAAACACCTTCGAGGTTGTAGCGCGCGAATGGCACGAAAAATTCTCCGTGCAATGGTCCCCAAGCCATGCCGAAACAACCATGGATAGGCTTGTGAGGGATGTCTTCCCTTGGTTGGGAAATAAACCGGTCATTGAAATCAAGCCGGTTGATCTGCTGGCGATAATACGCCGCGTAGAAAATCGGGGGGCTCTGGAAACAGCGCATAGGATCAGGACTATATGCGGGCAAGTGCTCCGTTATGCCGTGGCCACTGGGCGGGCCGAGAGAGATTCGGCGGCTGATTTGCGCGGTGCCTTGCCCCCAGTGAGAGAAAAACATCATGCGGCCCTTATAGAGCCGAAAGAGGTTGCTGAACTGCTACGAGCAATAGAAGGTCTCAAAGGAACCTACGTTACTAAGTGCGCATTGAAACTGGCCCCGTTGCTTTTTGTCAGGCCCGGTGAGTTGCGACAAATGGAATGGTCCGAGGTTGACTTTGACAACGCTCAATGGAATATCCCGGGGGAAAAGATGAAGATGAAACAGCCGCATATTGTTCCCCTGGCAAAGCAGGCCTTAGATCGTCTCCATGATTTGCAACCACTGACCGGAGGGGGGCGTTATGTGTTCCCCTGCCATCGTTCACCTATGCGACCAATGAGCAACAATGCAGTCAACGCAGCACTTCGCCGTATGGGGTATGATAAAGAAACCATGACAGGCCACGGCTTCCGTGCAATGGCGCGGGCCATCCTTGATGAAGTTCTGCATATCCGTCCAGATTACATCGAGCATCAGCTTGCCCATGCCGTAAGAGACCCGAACGGACGGGCATACAACCGAACGGCCCACCTTGAAGAACGCCGGAAGATGATGCAGATGTGGGCAGATTATCTTGATGGATTAAAGAAAGGGGCTGTGGTGTTACCGTTCAAGGCGGCAAAGGGATAGCCGAGACATGATGACTACAAGGGAAATGCAAAGGGACACCCTCGGATGGCCGGATTTCAGGCCCTGTTTCTCCCATTCAATGAGTTGATGTGATATTCCATCTTCCTTAATTTGAGGATCAAGTGAACTAGCTTCGATCTGATCTGACAGGATAATCCCCTTTCTGAAGACTTTTAGGTCAGATCGGAGCTACTACAGATCAAGACATTTATTGGTGCAATATGGGTAACTATGATCTTCTGGTGATATGTGTAATACAAGCTGATCTTCGCTACCCTCACGTTATATGTACTTTTTGAGAGAATAAACTTGTATAACGATCGTTGATTTTGGTTCCAAACATATGGTGCTCAGGCTAAAGACTCAGAGTGTATCTTATGGTAGAGACCGTTGAAAAAGCTGTTTTTAAAATGAAGGATTTCCCAGTTCTTGGGTTATTGTGCAATCGATAGGCGCAGATTTTGGGTTTTATAGGATCGTTCTTTGGTTTCTCATATCAGTCCCCATATTTTGCTCTTCATGCAAAGCCGTAATTCGCTATCTTCCCGATATTGTGTACCATGCAGTACAGCAGCCACTGGATATTCACCTTGATCTTGCCCCTTAAGGTGAAACGGTCAAGACGTTTGTGAGTACGTATGTTTGCGAACACCGGCTCTACAATGGCCATCCTCTGTGGATAGATCCTGCGTCCCTTCTCACTCTCGATCTTCTCTATCATGAGCTTGGTGAGGTTAATACCATCCGATCCGATGGGGACCGTCAGGCTTTTGGGCCCAGTTCCGTCTCCATAAACACATTTCACCTTTAACTTACAATCTTTGCAGCCATGTTCCTGTGCACGATATACACGATATAATATTCCAGATGAACGGTGGCACTTTTCCTTAAGACGCAGCTCCTTCCCATTGGGGCACACGTACTGATCGCTCTCTTCATCGTAGTGAAAATCCTTCAACCCATAATGGGTCCTGGTCGAGCGCCCCTTCCTCCCATTAAAACGAGGATCTCTTGTTCGGAACTTCTTGTCAGGTATGTAGGCATCCATCCCCTCATCCATACACTTTAAGATGTTCATCTTACTGTGATAGCCGCTGTCTGCTGTGAACATCGCTCCTTTGAAGTAATCATGAGGGAGACCTATATTATCCACATTTCCTATGGCACCATCCAGCATCGGAGGAACAAGCTCATGATCCTGCCCAGTACCAAATGCCTCCGCATGTACGATCACCTGTGTCTTGGAGTCCACAAACGCTTGACCATTATATCCCCGTATTGTCCCATTGGAGGTCACCATCTTCGATGACTCGTTATCCGTGATGTTGCTCTTGATCTCCTTGCCATTCACCCCGAGGCGCTCCCCGTTCTCCTTAAGCCAGGCCTCGATACGATCAGCCTCCTTCTTCAGTTTCTCGATCTGTCTGCATCGGTGGGAACGATTATCAGGGGGAGTCGAATCATCATCTTCCTTACGGTCTTCCTCTTCCTGCTCTGTCAGCAGTTCCTTCACCTTCACTTCGAGCTTCTCACGCTTCCCCCTCAACTCGGAAACCGTCCTGCTCCACTGCGGAGATGCATTGCACGCTAGCTTGCACCCGTCCAATGCGAAGAGCGTTCCCCCGAGCAACTTCATCTCCTCGCAGACTAAGAGCACATCCCGAAACAGTGGCAGGATCTCATCCTTCATGGAACTCACGAATGTCGAGATCGTGCTGTGGTCAGGGTACTGGCCGCAGCTCAGCGCCATGAAAACCACATTCTCATGGCATGCCTGCTCGATCTTCCTGGATGAAGTCAAACCCCGTGAATACCCCAGCAAGACCACCTTCAGCAGGATCCGGGGATCGTATGCCCGCCGCCCTGTCTCATCATTCCGGTACTTCTCGTCGAACAGGCTCACGTCCATCCGCTCGTCCACAAGCGTGTGGATCGCATATTCCAGACTCCCGGGCATGATCTGTTCCTGCAACGATACCGGTATCAGCATGTCCTGTGCATAGGTGTAAGGTTTGTACTTAGCCATGGTATCCTTTCCTTTCAGGAGTTGGGAGAATCAGAAAGAGCTCTATCCCTTGAAGACAATGACTTTATATCATATAATATATTGATAATAAAGGTCTAATTAACTTTTTTTATGAAATAATTGATTTGCTTAGGTCATCTGAGCTCGGGGGCTTTTTCAACAGACTCGTATGTAATCTATGGTTTTCCATGCCCCTCTTTTGTGATGATTATGAAAAGTAATCTATGCTCTGGAATAACTATTGGCCTTGGTACATTATTTACGGTTGGTGTCAACCAGAAATTACCTCCAGAATTATATTTATATTATGCTTGACAGGGCGACCTTCACAGACCTAGTGTACATGCACATCTGGAATCAGAATATATTTGATTGAATCTTGCCTTAAGAACGGTATCTGCAAATACACCTCAATAAGACAACATTCCACTGAAGATACATTCCCTTTTCAGAAATTCACAAACAGAGCCCTAAAAGGGGATCTGATAAAAAGAGGTATTTCATGGCACAAGGATCAGTAAAATGGTTTAATGATGCAAAAGGTTTTGGTTTTGTCACAGCAGACGGTGGAGAAGATGTATTCGTGCACCATACAGCGATCAAGCAGGAAGGCTTCAGGTCACTCCAAGAGGGTCAGCGTGTAACCTTCGACATTGTTGCAGGACCGAAAGGGCCTCAGGCTTCTAATCTTTACAAAGCCTAAACAACTCAAAGGGGCAGGCTTGCCTGCCCCTTTTCCTTATGCACCCTCCACCAAGTCTAACATGTTCTTTTTCGAGATATAACCAATCCGGCAAGCTCAATAAAGCGGCGCTAAATCGAGCAGGCCTACTGTTCAGATCGATAGGGGTAAATAACTGATGAGAGTAAAAGTTAAGACGGGCTTAACAGAGAAGAAAATGAGCAGGTTGCAGAATCGGCCCAAGCGGCTTCAGAGCATAAAAGAAGCAGCAGAGAGGCACAAGATGAAGAATCATTCGGCATAACCAGTAACATCGCCCCAGTACAAAGTTGATAAGAAGATTACCGGGTCAAGATATATTTGCCATCTCTCTTGAGACCGATTCTAACCTCTTAGGGAGCTGCAAAGGCTCCCCATTTTTTATCATAAAAGAAAAGGAGAGTTATCGGGGCGTCCCAAAATTTGACATTTCTTTCACCAAGCTCATGTCGAATTGTATTGTATTGCGCTATGGAAGGGGTATCGTGTCAATAGCAGATAGTGAGGAAGTCACAGAACGTATTGTTGAACAACAGGCTAATATCGAGCACATGCGGAAGAGGATATTCTCTCTGCTTACCCAGTGTATTGTGGATATCCAAAAGACTGTCACAGCATCGGGACTTGAATTGCTGGATGTGGAGATACTTGATGTCTGATTTTTACAGATGCTTTAAATGTAATAGCGTTGTATCGCAGATTGCCAGCTCTAAGAAAAAGTGTCCCTTATGTGGCAGTACGAAGGGTGAGGTGCTTTCACAAGATAGATTCAATGAAGGTTTCACGACTGGAGTCTTTATTAAAACTGGTCCCAAGATTGGCAAGAGCTCGTAGAAACCAAGCTGATAAATATGTGTTGTCGCAAAACATGTGCATGCAGGCTGACCGCGGACTGCTGTCTCAGTCGTTAATCCTTATGAATATCTCTGCAATTTCTTCTCGGTTTTAGGATGACAGAAAACTGATGATCTTGAGTTGAAACATACGAAACTTATCACTCCATATCAGTGCGTATCGAGTGGTAGAGACCGTTGAAAAAGCTGTTTTTAAAATGAAGGATTTCCCAGTTCTTGGGTTATTGTGCAATCGATAGGCGCAAATTTTGGGTTTTATAGGATCGTTCTTTGGTTTCTCATATCAGTCCCCATATTTTGCTCTTCATGCAAAGCCGTAATTCGCTATCTTCCCGATATTGTGTACCATGCAGTACAGCAGCCACTGGATATTCACCTTGATCTTGCCCCTTAAGGTGAAACGGTCAAGACGTTTGTGAGTACGTATGTTTGCGAACACCGGCTCTACAATGGCCATCCTCTGTGGATAGATCCTGCGTCCCTTCTCACTCTCGATCTTCTCTATCATGAGCTTGGTGAGGTTAATACCATCCGATCCGATGGGGACCGTCAGGCTTTTGGGCCCAGTTCCGTCTCCATAAACACATTTCACCTTTAACTTACAATCTTTGCAGCCATGTTCCTGTGCACGATATACACGATATAATATTCCAGATGAACGGTGGCACTTTTCCTTAAGACGCAGCTCCTTCCCATTGGGGCACACGTACTGATCGCTCTCTTCATCGTAGTGAAAATCCTTCAACCCATAATGGGTCCTGGTCGAGCGCCCCTTCCTCCCATTAAAACGAGGATCTCTTGTTCGGAACTTCTTGTCAGGTATGTAGGCATCCATCCCCTCATCCATACACTTTAAGATGTTCATCTTACTGTGATAGCCGCTGTCTGCTGTGAACATCGCTCCTTTGAAGTAATCATGAGGGAGACCTATATTATCCACATTTCCTATGGCACCATCCAGCATCGGAGGAACAAGCTCATGATCCTGCCCAGTACCAAATGCCTCCGCATGTACGATCACCTGTGTCTTGGAGTCCACAAACGCTTGACCATTATATCCCCGTATTGTCCCATTGGAGGTCACCATCTTCGATGACTCGTTATCCGTGATGTTGCTCTTGATCTCCTTGCCATTCACCCCGAGGCGCTCCCCGTTCTCCTTAAGCCAGGCCTCGATACGATCAGCCTCCTTCTTCAGTTTCTCGATCTGTCTGCATCGGTGGGAACGATTATCAGGGGGAGTCGAATCATCATCTTCCTTACGGTCTTCCTCTTCCTGCTCTGTCAGCAGTTCCTTCACCTTCACTTCGAGCTTCTCACGCTTCCCCCTCAACTCGGAAACCGTCCTGCTCCACTGCGGAGATGCATTGCACGCTAGCTTGCACCCGTCCAATGCGAAGAGCGTTCCCCCGAGCAACTTCATCTCCTCGCAGACTAAGAGCACATCCCGAAACAGTGGCAGGATCTCATCCTTCATGGAACTCACGAATGTCGAGATCGTGCTGTGGTCAGGGTACTGGCCGCAGCTCAGCGCCATGAAAACCACATTCTCATGGCATGCCTGCTCGATCTTCCTGGATGAAGTCAAACCCCGTGAATACCCCAGCAAGACCACCTTCAGCAGGATCCGGGGATCGTATGCCCGCCGCCCTGTCTCATCATTCCGGTACTTCTCGTCGAACAGGCTCACGTCCATCCGCTCGTCCACAAGCGTGTGGATCGCATATTCCAGACTCCCGGGCATGATCTGTTCCTGCAACGATACCGGTATCAGCATGTCCTGTGCATAGGTGTAAGGTTTGTACTTAGCCATGGTATCCTTTCCTTTCAGGAGTTGGGAGAATCAGAAAGAGCTCTATCCCTTGAAGACAATGACTTTATATCATATAATATATTGATAATAAAGGTCTAATTAACTTTTTTTATGAAATAATTGATTTGCTTAGGTCATCTGAGCTCGGGGGCTTTTTCAACAGACTCGTAGTAATCTATGGTTTTCCATGCCCCTCTTTTTCGATGATTATCAAATAATATGTAATCAACGCTTTTCCATGCCCCTCTTTTTCGTTGATTATGAAAAATAATCTATGCTCTGGAATAACCATTGGCCTCGGCACAAAAATCAGTGGCTTCTAATTATACCTGTTTAACTTAAAATGTCATCCAATTGATTTTGCATGGCTATAGGCTATAATATATATATTGAAACCTTGGTTTGTTATGGTTTGACGGCTGATGATCTCCTGCATTTTATGGCTCATAGGTCCTTATACCAAAATTATAATTACTTATAATCATGGCTTCGACATATTATTTGTTATGAAGATAAAAGAAGTATACAAAGTAATTTAGTATGGAGAATCAATAAGTTGTCTTATTGATCCATAAAAGGAGGTATTTATGACAACGGAACTGGATCGATACAGAAATTACGGTGAGCGGATAGAAGCACTGATCCGCCCTTCAACTTTTCCTTTGGCAATAAAACTGATTAGATCTGAAACTGAAATACAGCCCGAGTATAAAAGACCTTCCCGAGACATGGGATTACAGAATTTTGTCTGCCAGAATTTTAAAATAGCCCGTTCCTACGGCTGGACCATTGCCATCACTGAGGCGGATATAAACTGCAAAGCCGCACGAGCAATTTATGGATGGGATATACTTAGTACGGAAGAAAAAAAGTGGGCTGAAGCATTCACCGTCGGGCTATATGCGAGGGACGGAGTTACCGCGAGCAAATTTGAGCAACATCTTTATTCACTGGATAGTGAATTCGTGGGGTTGATTATTTCTCCCTTAACACGGACTAAAATTATACCAGACAGTATATTGGTATACTGTCTACCGGCCCAGGCAATGCGGTTTATTCAAGGTTATCTGTTTATGGAAGGGGGGGTAATGGAATTTAGCGCAGCAGGAAGATTCGGTTCCTGTCATGAAGGTGTGATTAAAACAATAAAAACGAACAAGCCACAGTATGTAACTTTGGGCAATGGAGACCGCGTCTGGGGCGGAGCCCAGGATTACGAAGTCATGTTTTCCTGCCCAAGAGAAAAACTTGATATCCTGATGGAAGGACTTGAGAAGACTCATGCTGCAGGGTTGCGATATCCGATACCGCAATATATGAATTATTCCCCTGGTTTCCAGGAATCCTTTGAAAAGGCAGCCATTGATCGGTCAGGTGATACTCTTGTGAAGAAGTAATTAAATAACCGCCAAATCTTATTACTCACAGTAGTATTATTATTTTCAATAACGAAGGCCTGTCCCTGCAGGGCTTATTGGTAAAAGAAGACCAGCCAGTTATTGTAAATGTTACTAGAAGATGTTCGATATCTTCTTAGTTTAATAGCAGGCCAAAATACATGGTTACCCAGTACTGGCGCCTGATTCCTGCGCGCAGTAATTCAATTGCCTGTAGCAGTCACATCGCCGCTGATCTCACGACTTAGACCAGCGGCGACTTCACCTGCTGTGATTAAGGTTTGATTACTTTAATTTCCAGGTGGGCGATAAGTGGGCGTCTTTTTCGCTGCTGCGTCGATATCCTCCGGGGTCAGGAGCACTGTGACCTTGGTGGTGGCGGCTCCAGCAGCATTGACTGTCAGGGAGAGTGCCGCCGCGGTGACGTTGTCCGGCGCATCAATAATGATAAAAAGATCGATATCACCAAAGGCATAATATAATGCCTCTACCTTTGCCCCGACCGACCCAAATAACTTTTCGATGGCTGCTCGTCGACTGGAACCGCCCTCTTTAAGCAACCCTTTGATACCTTCACCGACATAGTTGACTTGAGCGAGATACTTTGGCATTTGAGCCTCCTTTAGCGCTAGGCGTGCATCTCGTGGGAGACACACAAACGATTAGTGATCAGCGACCATATGATGAGAAGAATCTTGTCTTATGGTCACCTCCTTCTGTATCCCATGCCTTCGACTTCCGCATGCCTCATTACTTTCTCGAGTCGTATAAGAAAATACCGGACACTACATTTAGAAAAAAGACGATGATGCTCTCATTGGAACCTAAAATACAAGGTGTTATGGCCTTAGATGTTCACAACATTTGTACTTGCTATAATAATGCGCAGTATGCAGATTTCAAGAGGGTGCAGACTCTTTGATAATATCCCCGAACTCAATAGAAATATCCCTCACAACATTTAAGTTAAGTTACTTACAGTAGAAATTACTTCGATTTCATCACGGTTTTGAAATCTCTGAAACCTGATGATCTTGTGTTGAAACATACGAAACTTATTGCTTCATTCCAGAGCGTGTCATCTGGTAGAGACTGTTGAAAAAGCCCAAATCATGGGTTTTTGATATTTTTATATAATGAAAAATCAACAAGTTACAAAATAGAAAAATTGATTTTTGAGGTTTTTCAACAGTCTCGTATGTAATCTATGGTTTTCCATGCCCCTCTTTTTCGATGATTACCAAACCTAATCTATGCTCTGGAATAAACATTGGCCTTGGCACAAATATCAACAGTTTCCCAGGTCTTTTGAAACAGATCATTTATTGCAGAAATCTCTAATCTTGAGTTTGCATAGTTGAAAATAAAAAGCAGGGCTTTTGATTGACCTGCTCTCGCCATCTTAAAACTATGATGTTAACTCTTCAGCTTCTTCCTGAATCCTATGAGACCGAGCAGACTAGAGCCAAAAAGGAGTATCGTGGCTGATTTTGGGACAGCTCTTGCCGCAAAAGCATAAACCGTGTTGTCCATATCATAGTAGGTACCCACTATCCAACCCGGTGGCAACGCTATTCTAGGGAATCTTAACTCCCAACCGGGACAACCTGAACCAGGCATTCTCTGCCCCCGCCGGGTATTTTTTCCTTGAGGATCGATCTTCCTCCTCCCAACCTGCGAATACACTGGTTGTCAAATTCCATGCTAGCCATGCAGACCCTAACGTCGTCATCTTGCCCATAGCCAAGTGGACACTCCGGTAGTTTATACTCGACCTTATGATCATCTTTTCCACATACCACAACCTTGAAATTGAAAAGGTCTATAATTTTTAAATAGTCTTTTGCTGCTTCAACATAATTAGTCCGCTTCTCAACCTCACAAATCCCTTGCCTTACTAACATACTCGCATAGGTTCTGAAGTTCAGACCCAGGAGCCACCGCCCTAGGGGACCTAGGTGGCCCATAAGTCTCCCTATATTTCCCATTCTCCTGAAGTTGCCTGTCAATCTATTGTATTCACTCTCCGGGTCAGAGCTTTTCTTTCCAAAACCTATAAGCAAGCCCAACGACCTCAAAAGAAGTGAATCAAAGAAGCGTACAGGTAGGCTGCCTTTTAAATTCGGTTTACCCTCTAGGTAAAACATCCGGCGCAAATCGATATACTTTTTCTCCGGTGGGGGAAACTCCAAACCCAACAAATTTTGGGGATCTGATACAGCCATAGGAACACCTCCCTTATTCTTATTAGGTAATAAACGTTTTCTTGCCTAATCCTTTTCTCTTTTTCGATGACAAGATGCGGGTAAAGTTGGCATTAAGGAGATAGCATTTATAAAAAAAGAAACTGTCTATTAATATAACTTAAAATGATATTCCTGTCTTGATGAAAGTCAATAGGTGTGGGTGAATATTTGTATACATGGACCATGGATTTCGTGCCATTCATTATGATTGGACCAACTTGAAGATCTCTTCGATTTCATCACGGTTTTGAAATCTCTGAAACCTGATGATCTTGTGAGAGGCTGTCGAAAAACCCTGATTGCATAAAGTGAGGAACAACCTTGTGGACATCTTTATGATGGCAAAAAAAGTTGCAAAAAGCACTAATAGCCTTTATATTCAATTTGTTATGTGATATATTTGGTTTGTAATCAAGGGGCAGGGATTATTCAATCTCCCATTTCAGATACGGAAGGAAGCCATGGCGAAGTACAAGCCTTACACCTATGCACAGGATATGCTGATACCGGTATCGCTAAAGGAACAGCTCATGCCCGGGACCCTGGAATTCGCGATCCACACGCTTGTGGATGAGCGTATGGACGTGAGTATATTCGATGACAAGTACCGCAATGATGAGACAGGGCGGAAGGCATACGATCCCCGGATTTTACTGAAGGTAGTATTACTGGGGTATTCACGTGGACTGATCTCGTCAAGGAAGATCGAGCAGGCATGCAAGGAGAACGTGGTGTTCATGGCGCTTTCGTGCGGGCAGTATCCTGACCACAGCACAATAGCCCCGTTTGTAGCCTCCATGAAGGATGAGATCCTGCCGCTTTTCCGGGATGTGCTCTTAGTATGTGAGGAGATGAATCTGCTTGGGGGGACCTTCTTTGCATTGGACGGCTGCAAGCTTCCCGGTAATGCATCCATGAAGTGGAGCGGTAAGGTTGATGATCTGAAGAGGAAGAAGGAGAAGATCGAGGAGAGAGTCAGACAGACTCTGAATGAGCAGGAAGAAGAGGACCGGAAAGATGATGAGCCTCCCTTTTCCGTAGGTAATCGCGAGAAGCAGATCGAGGCGCTCAAGAAGCAGGCTGATCGGATACAGGCATGGCTGAAGGAAAATGAAGCCAAGATCGGCAAGAAAGGACGGGAGATCAGGAGCAACGTCACAGACAATGATTCAGCGACGATGATAACGTCTCACGGGATGATTCAGGGGTACAACAGCCAGGCATTGGTGGATGCGAAGCATCGGGTGATCATCCACGGCGAGGTGTTCGGTGAAGGCCATGATGAGGGGCTCATTCCCCCGATGATAGACGGTGCCAAGGAGAACATGAATCAGATTGGCCAGGCGGATTCTGAAGAATATTTTGCGGGAAAGACATTAACTGCGGACAGCGGATATCACAGCAAGAGCAATATCCAGAAATGTGAGGACGAGAAGCTGGATGCGTACATCCCTGATAAACAATTAAGCACGAGGGACCCACGATATGATGAATGGAGGCGGCAAGGTCGTATGACCAGAACCCACTATGCTCTTGAGGACTACCTCCATAATGAGGAAGAAGATCATTATGTCTGTCCCAATGGGAAGATACTTAAACTATCGGAGAAGTGCCATCGTTCCACTGGGAATTTATATCGATTATATCGTGCACAGGAAAAAGACTGCAGAGACTGCAGACTAAAGGGCAAGTGCATATACGGGAATGGTCGTGGCCCAAAGAACTTGATGGTTCCATTCGGACCTGATGGGATCAACCTCTCACAGATCATGGTGGAGAAGATCGAGAGCGAGAAAGGGCGTAAGATCTACTCCCATCGGATTGCCATAGTAGAACAGGTATTCGGGAATATTCGTACAAATAAACGGATGAACAGGTTTACGCTGAGGGGGAAGATCAAGGTCAACATACAATGGCTCTTGTACTGTATGGTCCACAATATAGAGAAAATCGCAACCTATGGCTTCGCATAAAACATCAAAGGGGGAAGGAATCCTTACCAGGTTATCATCAGGATGAATAGGTGACCTGAAGAAAGTGAAAAATCGAGACCGTATGTAATCATGATGTGAAAACGTATCAGATGAATGGAGAAGATCTTCTACTCAAAAGGCTTTTTCGACTGCCTCGTATGTAACCTATGGTTTTGCATGACCCTCTTTTTCGTAGATTATGTTTTGAAACCTACAGTATAGGCGATTCGTTGATTATCACGTTATGATCAGTTCTCAAAACTTGTGGAAGCAATCAAAGGTACTTATACAAATGTAGCCCTGCATGTATCTAGAAAAGGGAACAGAGATTTTAAATAATCCTATGATGCAAGCTTTGTCCTATTCTGCAGGACACTCAGCAACCAGACCGCAAATCATTAACCATATCGTGATTACATCTTATCAGAATCAATGCGTTCTAATTGTACAACCAGAAATCATGAGCTTATATAATTTATCATTTGATAAAAAGGGAGGGTTTTATATGAAAAAGTTAGTATTCTTTGGTATTCTGTTATCTGCTATTGCAGTAGCAGGAGTTACATATGCACTTCCGGGAGGCGTAGCCAATACATCAACAGTAAAGGGATTCAAAACAGATAGATAAAATGCTAAATGCTCTTTTTGTTTTTCCGGATGACCAGCTTTATTGCGATATAGGGAAGCAAAAAGAGGGTGATAGCGCAGATTTTAATAAACGCCAAACCGCAACAGAAAATCAAATCATATTCATGCTTGCTCAATTCCATCTTATACCAGCTGGAACTCATGCAATAGCTCCAATCGCCTGCCATAGCATAAAAAATAATCGATATCAGCAACAACGCCATCGAAAAAAAGAAACTACGGATAAGAGTACCGGCTAAATTTTCCATGAAGGTAATTTGTTCTTCTTTATTCATAACTTTCCTCTTTAGACATTGCTTTTTTAACAACCTTTCCTTTTGTATTTATATAAACCAATCGCCTCCGGCACTCAACCAGAGATTATGTTTACAAATCTACAGTTTTGGCAAAGTGTAGATTATGCAATATAATCTATGGTTCCATGAGTAGACACTCGACCAGAGATTACGAAACATAATCTACACTCGTAGACAAAGCTGATGAAATAACGATCACTATAAGCACCTGAAGCTCGAATCATAGTACATATAACTGTAATAGATCGTCAATTTTCACATAATCTCAAAACTGATGATCTGCTGAAAATATCTTTGCTTTCATCGAATGTAAAAAGGGTCCAATGTCAGACTATGTTGTAGTCTTTATTTTCACTTTGTCAGATCAGCTCATAGCTATTTCAGAAAATTCATTGACGCCACCTTTTGGAGGTATTTATGGTGGTATATTGAAAAATAGAATTACCAATAATGTAATGAACACACTTAGTTAAATGAAGTGTTCGATTCCCCCGCAGCCAGCCTTATCCTAGACACAATATCATGGAAGAATTCCTTCGACCATATCGACAGCGCTTCAGGGTCCTTCACAAATGGTGACACCTCACTTCGTGCCTTGTTGATGTCGAGCGAATCTATGGCTGCATGAAGAACTTGGGAAAACGCCTTGCTTGTCAGTTTCTCTGCACCGAGCCAGTCACCGGTCTGTCGCATTCTCTGTTCAAGGTGTGCAAGGTGAAGCTCTGGATGGTTGGTTATGTACCATACAAGGTCATACCAGTCCCTTCCCTTTACCCGGGTCTTCCACCTCCTGCACAGCACAGCATGCATCTTCCCTGCAAACAGATCCGGCAATACGAGCACCCTTACGGAAAATGGAATGGGGGCCAGCATGTACTTTGTTTCGGTGGAAAAATGAGGAGGAGGGTCTGTATCGACCTCCAGCTTGATCTTAAGTAATTGTCCCTTGGGGATTTCCCGGAGTATCTCTTCACCAATTTCGATAACAAGCATCTGGCTGAAGGTCTTTGCCTTGAGGAATGCGGATTGCACAGGGCGTTTAACAGCCCTGTATTTTTGCTCAAAATGCATATCAAACCCGAATGCCTGGAGTTCCTTTTCAAGGGATGAACCGAAAGAACCTAGATCGAAATCACCCATGGGCTTAAGTAAGGTAAAGTCAAGGTCTTCCGAGAACCTGTCGAGTCCATAGAGAATTTTCAAGGCCGTTCCCCCATAGAATGCAGCCTTGTCAAAGAACTTGCTCCGCCACAGACCGAGCAGGGCAATCTCCTGGATGATCTCCCGCAGGGCCTTTACATAATCCTCAAGCCTGGTACATGGGTACTTCTGCATCATCTGAGTCACTGCCTCATGCATGGCCTGCCTCACTCCCTTGTCTCTGAATCTTTCGGAGAAGATTGCTCAGGCCCCGTAACTTGGATGAGCGGTAACGCTCCACAATCTCGAAGGCTTGGCCGATATCAAGCCTGCCCAAGAGATCAGGGTCGATACGAAGATTCTCAAACAGGTATTCCTCAAGCCCCTTGAGCGTTCTCATATCTGCACCACGATCAATGAATATTTTGTCAATAAGCGCCTTTTCCGGGGTGGCAATGAGGAATGCCCCTCCATCATCCAGCTCGATTCTCGTCATACCTGTTTGGAAGGCGGGCATGGGGATCATGCGGTACGTGAACAGCCCCACAGGTGTGGTGAATGTCCTCGACCGTCCCGTTGTAACCGAGGTGAGAGATTCGACCCGTTCTGGAATCAGACCGTGGTAAGACAGGGCATATTCAAGAGAGATATACGAGGGACCATAGATAAGGTTAGCAAGAATCTCCCGCGAGTATGGCCGCTTCCTGTACTCCTGTCCGAAGATGTACAACCCCTTTTTGACTCTTATGATCTGCCCTTTTCTCATGAGATCGGTAATCTTGTCCCTGGGGCGTGAGTATGCATTAAGGCAGGTCATGAGCACCTGATAGTCAAACTCCTCCCGGTTGATAGCCTTCCTGATCTGTTCGATCATTGATGATATCTTTTCTCCTTCCCTCGTAGGTCATATCAGTATTGAACAATATGCCCATTGAACTATGCTTCTCTTCCTCGCATGGAGTAAGCTCTTTGTGACCTGAGAAATCTTGACCCTTTTTCTCATTATCATTTTCTGCATAGTATGTCGACATTTTATCGACATACTATGCAGAAATATCAAGATATCCCTGATTGCTATGCCGAGATCGAAAGACAATACTTAGATCCTATGGTGATTACATCGGGTTTTTTATTGTAATAATTGTTCCTGACCTCGCCCTTATTTGTGTAAATCGTGTGTAGCAAGATTATAACACCTTATAATCACGATCTAAAAACCCTATAACGGGGGTTCGATTCTTCCCGCCTCCACCAAAAGTGAAGGGTGGTCGCAATGCGACCAGCCTTTTTTGTTTGTGTAGAGATGGGGAATCGAAGCGGAGCGAGCGCAGCCGGTGGCTGAAAAGCGGACAGGATGTCCGTGTCAGCGAGCGGAGGGGAGCCTACGCAGGAGCGGGCAGGATGAGCGCGACGTAGTAGGCGATTCTTCCCGCCTCCACCAAAAAATTGTTCATTTCTTTGTTTGCCCACATTTTTGCATGGAAGGCAAAAATGGACGCACTTCACGTGCGCCCGAAGGGCGAAGGCCATGGATGGCCTGAGTCAAAGAAATGAACCAAAGAAAGGGCACCCCATGAACCCGCCCTTCAGGTTTGTTCGCTCGTTTGGAAAATTCAGGTCGCGGATAAATTTCTTCAGGATAGAAGAAATTGACGCACCGAAAGTGCGCCCAAAGGGTGAGGGACAAGGATGTCCCGAATCAAACTTGCTCCGCTCAGACATGGGCCGCTTTTTCCCTGAATTTTCCTTCACTCACTCATCGGGTTCAAAGGGGGTCAAAAGCAAAAAACAAGACCTGACCCCAGTTCTCACCCTCACTTTAGCTTAGGTTGTTTCTAATGGGGAGCAGGGTTAATCCTGCTTCCCTGTGCAACATCAATCCCCACGGTTGCACTATTTATTGTGTGGAACTCCCAATGAGAAAATTAATAAGTGTATAAAGAGCAAAGACCGTCATAGCCACTCCAACAACTAAAATGACAGTTCCAGCATCACCACCTGTTAAAATGTCGGAAGACGCAACGGCAAGCAAATGGATCTGATGAGGTGTCATTGAGGTTAGTTTCGATGTCACCTCATCTGCGGAGAACCCATAGGATTTGAGTTTCTCCTGCACGATCTTTGTTTCCAAGGCCTGCTGGACCGTGTTCATATCTCTTTGGAAGGAACAGCTTCTTTCCTGGGTCGATGAACCCAAAGATGGTATCAGGGCTGCAAAAGCGGGAGAAGTTACAAACAAGAACATATGGAAGGTTACAAATGCTGCTAAGATACGATTTCTCATAATGGATATCATAGATTACCTCTATTCTATCAAGTGGTATAGGGTACTGACTATTTATTAATAGATGGTGTGAGATTTTCAAGGTATGGATGTATGTGCGTCCCTTCTCTTTGATAATGTCCCATGTGAACTCGATAGGAATGTCCTAATGACATTTAGTAGATTAATATAGCTAATTTATCTAAAATAGTGATTTCTGTGATTTCATGTCGGTTCCAAGATGAATGAAAACTGAAGATCTGACGTTAAGATATTCGCAACAGGTCACATCATATCAAAGTGTGGCAACTGAAACGAAACATATATTTACCTCCGTAGAGATTGTAAAATTGCCACTACTGTCCCAACGTTAATTGAATGAAGTCAATGGTACTGCAGGTGATTGGCTGCAAAAAAAACCCAAAGGATATAACAATGGTAATTGATGATGTCAATGGCCCCATTACATACGGCCGGCCTTTATGTTAATACGGAGATTTGATTATATCGGTTTGTTTGTCAATAATGAGACCGGTTTGTTTGTCAATAATGAGCATGTCCAGGTACGAGCCGTCCTTTGTGATAATTTCAGCATCGAACTCATTGTCTTTTTCTAAGATTTTTCCAGGCTTAAGATCGGGAATCCCTAAGAAGTAAATGTAATTGTCTACAAGATAACGAGCCTGATCTATGGTAACAGTTTCTCCTTGTTTAGGAGATTTTTTTTCAAACTCCATCTTATATCTATTCCTGTAATCTTGAAACCAGTTAATACCCTCATTCCAATTATTATACCCATTGTCGTCAATACACCATGAGCAGAGCCAGATGTTATCTTCCCCGCCCGAGTAATGTCTGTCATCAAAATCTCTGTGGGCATACATCTGTGTAGTACCTGCCGCCAAGGTAAAAAATACAAACAATACCAAGATTTTTGTTGGCTTCATATCCCCCTCCTTTAAGAATCTGAGGATATTCATCTATTGTTCTTGTCAAATAAGTAATAAGGTATTATGCCAGAAAATCAATCCCGCTCGTGCAGGTGTTTCTATAGGAGAATCCTAAGAAGTTTGGAAAGTATAGATCTCTGCAATAAATCAGCGGTACCATCCCCGGGTGTTTAATCATACAGCCTCAGTTGAGATCTTCTTTCCTGATGATATTCAAATCCTACTGTTATGTGCAAACTATGTGTAGCCTATACATAACACTATGTATATATACATCAATATAGCCCATGTCAGGGGTTCGATTTTCCCCGCCTCCACCATTAACTTATGGTCTATTTATTGTAACGGCTTCTGGTATCGCATCCGCAAGTGTCGAGGTGGTTTATTCGTGATTACTTCAGTTTGTCCGGCCCTCTTTTGTTCGTTCTTTTTCTCAAGTCTGGTTACGCACTCTTCACAGATGCCGTGGCTGGATTTCAGTGAATGCCTTTTCAGTGCGTATTCTTCGAAACTCACCCATTCATCATCTACCCATACTTTCCTGCACCAGGCACAGACCCTTAAAAATCGCTCAGTCCGCCTAACTCTCCGCAGTAAGATCAGAGTTATGGGGATAACGACTATTGCAACAATTAAAACCGAGGCAGTCTCCAGGATGTATTCCTGAGGCCTGTATGGAGTCTTTGGAGCCCCAAGCAGACGGTATGGCAAATCCACAAACTCATCAAGCCATAAGACTATAGTGACAATGAAGAACAACCCCGCTTCACCTGCAATCACCATCCAGTCTTTGGTTTTTAGATTCTTCATGGATCTTATGCCTCCTAAGTCCTTTTATAATTAGAGACAGATTGAATAAATATTAGGTTCACCTATAGGTACTTTTGAAAAAATTGGGGAGCCATTGCAGCTCCCCAAGAGGGAGGTAATTATGAGGAATAGGTTACTTATTGAGTTTGCCATTGTGATTAGTTATTCACGTTCTTCCGAGCAGGAGATCGGTCTTACTATTGCTCGTCACCCCATGAACCTTGGCCTGCCTTGCCGTGTCTCTTTATCATCATGTCGTGGAGCTGTTGAAATTGATCAGAGGTGAGGATATTTAACATCCCCTCCTTCATGGTTCTTCCCATGTTGCCTGTTAAGACGTATGGGGTATTATTTCGTTTACAAGAAGACTGTTAATCTTTGTAAAGACCCAACCTAGTTGTGATTATCGAACTATAGGAATAAAACAGTGTTCTTCTATGCTCTCGTTTCCGTTGGAAACAGTCGTGTAGACTACACTCTCAAACGGGACGTCTTAATGCTCAAAGGAAATGAAGCTGAAGAGGAACGATGAGCGAATTACACGACTTCAAGAGGCCAGGGCTCTGATGAAGCCAATTTAACTGTGGAAGGTACATGATATTGCCATGAACAATATTAAATGTATCTCCTGATCACGGGTACTGGAATTTTCAGAGCCCAGAGTATATATATGGAGAGCGAAAGATGAAAGGAGAAGTTCAATGAACCGGGTGCCATTCAGGTATAAGGGATCGTTTATAGTCAGTCTGTGTCTTTTGTTTCTGATGCCGGCAATGATTCATGCACAAGCAGAGCAGGCCGGGCAGGCCTCGCCGCCGTTGGCACAGCAGCTAGTCCGTGAAGGAGACTTTGCGATCAAGCTGGATACCGCATTGGGCCTTGGATCAACCCAGGATGAAGTTGCGGCCGAGAGCCGACTCGGTGAGGTCGGCATCGCACCGCGGAATGGGTGGATCGCCGATTACCCGGTTACCCCCGACATCATCAACGAGTTACAAAAATCAGTGAGTGATGCCGCAATTGCCCAAAGGCTACCCGACGAAAGAGATGAGGCCCTGCATATATTCCAAGACACAGTAGCGGACCTCAATTTATCAATAAGGCCTTATGCCGCCAATCAACCCCATCCTGCCATGCCATCGGGTCCCGAGCAATACCCCGATCAAACGGTGGTAAACAACTATTATTACAATCAAGGCCCGCCGGTAGTGACATACTACGCACCACCTCCTGACTATTATTACATGTACTCATGGGTTCCCTGTCCGTTCTGGTGGTCCGATTTCTGGTTTGCCGGGTTTTTCATCCTCCAAGACTTTCACAGGATCGTATACGTAAATAATAGGACGGTATTCATATCTAATCATTTCAATGACGTTAGAGAGCATAGGGTTTTTCGTGTCGATGCAGTGTCGAGATTCCATGGAAAAACCTTTGCCGGCATAGGTTCTCCTCATAGCGGGAACTTTATCTCTACGGGGGTTCCGAGAAGCGAAAGAACCATTTTTAACGGGACCCGTACACAAAAGATGTCCAAGAATAAAATTACCACCCCGTCTTCTAGTGGAGGCAGAAAGGGCAGCCCGACCCCTCATGGCGGTGGTAAGATCAGACTGCCCTCGGGCGGCGGCGGTAGAGAAGGGATGGGAGAAGAGCGCAGAAACTGATTTATCCCCGATCGGTTGCCACTCGATTGAGTTTCAGAAGAGATAAGTGAGAGGGAACATGGGAACGGCAAGAGATCTTCATTATCATGACTACTACGACAATTTATGGACCAGATTGGAAAGCAATACCACTCGATAAGCTAACAGTTGGGCAGCAGGTGAGAGTGAGCTATATTACCAACAAGGAAGGTTTCCAAGTGGCAGAATCTATTGAGCCGGTTCAATAATGATTATGCCAAGTTGTACACAGCAGATCCTAACATAAGGGCTCGTCAAAGCTTTCTATCCGTTTCGGCTTCATGGAGTCAAGCCAAACCTGCTTAGCACAAAGCGGATGATGCCGCTCTGGGCATCTCTTAAAAAAACTTTCCACGAAAAGGTAAGAACTTCATCACCTTCTGCAATGGGCTTTCAGTTCCGGTAAGAACTCTCAGCCGCCCAGAAGCGGCTTCTTGGCCAGTTTCCTGATCTCCTTCTCATCGGCCCATTCGATGAGGCCGGTCTGGATATTCACCAGGTTGAGGGTAAACTTGAAATAGACATCCTTGACCCGGCCGGCAGACTTCCTGATGGAGGCGAGCTCGCCATAGAGGAAATAGTCTGCACCGACCAGTTTCCCGATGGACTTGGCCGTCTTGGGGTCGACCATTCCGGAGCTTGCCTGGAACTCAAGCTGGTTGACAAGCTCGTCCTTCACATCTCCCACGGCGGAGAACCTTACCTTGCCGGATTTAAGCATTGTCACCTTTATTTTATCCGTGACTGATTCGGTGTCGATATGCTCATCCGTCTTGTTCCGGACATGCTGGACATAGATCACCGGCCGGTTGCCCGAAGAAAGCACCGGGCTTGCCAGCAATGAGTTCACCATCTTCTCGGCGATCATCTGCAGGTCCGTGGAGCCGAAATCCGCTGTCACCGTCTCTACTTGATCCGGATTGCCGTAGGTCACCTCCGGTGTGCTGGCGCAACCCCAGAAGATGGACACAAGCGCTGCAACACCAAGCAAAAGGTATAATCTCTTCATATCTCTTTTTCACCTCCTGTTCGTCTCTCATGACCCCGTGTCCGTTACAGGATGGGGGTTACGTACCATAAGTCTAAACCCTGCCGCATTGGGACCGGGTGAGGCCGAGCGAAACCCTTTTGACTCTCTGCCCCCGAGCGCGGCAGGTATCCATGAGGTCACACCCGATATCTCATACCCCCGTGCATCATACCAGATAAAGCGATACTCGAAGGACAAGTCTCTGTCGCTCTCATTTTTCAGCATCACCTGGGCCTCAATGGAGGTTGCCGCATCAAGCGGCTTGATGCTCACATCGCCGAAGCTCATATTTCTTTCGAGAAATTTATCGTTGATCTCCACATGTTTGGCACTCACACCCATGGGGCCCGCCTGAACGTGGAGGATATTTGGGGCCGTCCCCGCGCAGGCAACCATGAATAAGGTCAGTATGAAAAAAGATCCGCCTATTTTTCTCATAGAGTTCCTCCTTGTCTAGAATGATTTCGTATATATGGCCAGGCCATTTTGGGTGGTCCTGCAGTACACGATCATGTGCGATACCCCTTGGGGTATCTGCACGGTGGAAGAGAATCCTCCCGGCAAATTCCTGATAGAGATATCCGCCGAAGACCTGGGCACAAAGAGTCTCGCCACCTGGATCTGTTTGGGAAGGCTCAACCAGGCCCTTAAGTCGGCCTGTTCCGTTATCGCCGAGGCAAATATGCCCAGGATCGCACCGGCATCGCCATAGTTATGCGCCAACTGGCTTGTAGCCTTAGCCTTGATATATGACCTCGCGATCTGTTTCACAAAGATTATGGGGTAATCATCCAGGAGGTTCCTTGCAGCCACGGCATCAACATCAAACACCGTGGAGGTCTCCTCGTTCAGGCCATCCGCTGTGACCAGTCCGCCAAAGATGTTTGACGGGCTGAATTTATAGAGCGGCAGCGATGCAAAGGTAAAGCCGCGGGAGATGGGGATGGGAATATTCAGCGGTACTTTATAAGGCGCCAGGCCATAGCTGAAAACCACGAACACATCGACCGCGTCTTTCGGGTGTGCCCTGGGCTTTCCGAATTGCCTCTCCCACAGCTCTTGATCCTCCCCGAAACCGATCTTCCCGCTCAGGCGCACAAGGTCTCTCTGGATACTCCGGCATGACGGGTATGCCTGATATGCCTTCTTGAGGTCGATATAGGCATCATCGCTCTCGCCACCGAGCTCATAGACAAGGGCTGAGATATAGGATGCAAATGCGTTCTGATAAAGGCTGACCACCGTTGAGGCCTTCTCCTTGAGCTGTGCATACCCCTTGCTGTCCGCCTTGTCAAAGGACCGCTCCCAGTCCGAGAAATGTCCGTCTGCTTGGGCCTTTTGCAGCTCTTTTTCATGTTTTGCAGAGAGTTGCTCCTGCCTCTCATAAGATTTCCTGACTTCCACCCGCGCCCCTTCGAGATCTCCCCTCATAAGGTAATTCACGGCATTGAGGGCATGGAGGAGAATTATCTCGAAGTCTTCCCCCTCATAGGGCATGACCTGTTCATTGAGAATCAGGGTCCCTACCTCGGAAGCGGTCTTGCTTGCTGAAATCACGGCCCTGTCTTCAAATTCCCGTATCTTTCCCGCGGCCTGCTCGAACTCGGCAGAGCTTTGCGCGAACTCTCCGAGGTCCTGGAGGATCATTGCCCGCTCGAGCCTTATCAGGACCTCATCCTTCCCCTTTGCCGCCTCTTCGGGAAACGAAGTAAGGGCGCCTTGAAAGTTGCCTGCCATGATCGATGCCCGGGCCGGCGCCGAGTGCCTGGTATAGTTCTGGAGGCTCGAACATCCGGATACCGCAATCAGGAGGCTCACAGAGACAATGGGTACAAAGGCAAGTGTTCTCAAGCTATATCCGTTCAATACTCTCTATAGACGCAGAGAAAAGTGGCCATTGTTTACCTGCGGATAAATCATGAAGGCCTTTTTTCAGAAGGCCACCCCAAGGCTTGCCGTAACCCCGCGTCGATAATCGTAACCTAAACCAATATCGAACGATTGTACCACATAGCGCATGCCGAGCATCCAGGTGCCGAAACGATCAGTGCCCGAGCCGGTCGTTAGGGTTGAGTTGGATTCGTTATGGGTCTTTGTATCCTGGCTGGCATACCCGACCCCGACCACACCAAAGAACGCAGGCACGATCTCGGCGCCGAAGGAGGCATAGATCTCCTGCTCGTTTCCGTCATTTGCTTTGCCGGTAAAGTTTGATGATGGATGTTCGTTGGTATTTGCTATGCTTGCGCCGATCCCGAGACTGAAAGCCCCGCCATTGGGATGGTAGGGTGAAAGGAATATCTCGCCCAGCTCGAGCCCATAGCTTGACGCATTGACCTTGCCGCCATCGCCGTAATTTGCAAGGACATACCCGGCACCTTGTGAAATCATAGGAAGAACCATCAGGACAAGTGTTATCGAAATAATCTTCTTCATATCTTGACCTCCTGTGAGATCGTTTCTCTTGTAACTATACAAGAGTGGCTGGCATGAGATGAAATCGAGCCACTTTTGTTTCTAAGACGTTTAGTCAGATGGATTTGTTTACATCCATATAACTACTATGGAAGGATTTTCAAGTTATGCATGATGTGATCATTATCGGAGACGGTCCCGCAGGTAATGTTCCCCAAGAAAAGTGGACCACTCATTGTATTACCTTGCCGGTTCTTCATATTCAACAGGGGAGCAGTAATTAATCCCTGTAGACATTTCGGACATATCAGACGTCTTAAACCACTATAGAAAAAACACATGGATTGCGTTGTATTGCGGTCATCCATACGCCCATAATCGTAACGGGAGAGAATTATGAGACGAACAGGAGTAATCGTAGTTCTGGTGGTTGTCGGACTTGCCGGCGCCGGCGTGTGGTCGTACCGGTCCGGAGGGAATAAGGGGCAGGTGTTCCATACAACCCCTGTAAGACGGGGGGATCTGGTGACTACCATCAGTGCAACAGGCACGATCGAGCCGGTTGCCTCGGTGGACATAGGCGCACAGGTTGCAGGAGTGATTAACGCCTTTGGCAAGGATAGACGCGGGAAACCTATAGACTGGGGTTCGGTCGTGGAGAAAGGAACGGTACTGGCGAGAATTGACGATTCACTTTATGCTGCTGCACTGGAAACCGCCAAGGCCCAACTCCAGCAGAACGAGGCCAATAAGATCAGTGCCGGTGCCAATGTGCTCCAGATGAAGGCGAATTTGCTGCTGGCTCAGGCGAACTGGGATCGTGCACAGAAGCTCGGGCCATCCGATGCTTTGGCGCAGAGCGCCTACGATCAGTACAAAGCCAATTACGAGGTTGCGAAGGCCAACCTGGCGGCGGCCCTCGCCGCCGTGGAGCAGGCGAAGGCGGCGGTGGCACAGGCTAAGGCCAACCTCAACACCGCGCGCATCAATCTCGATTACTGTACCATCAAGTCGCCGGTCGATGGTGTGGTTATTGACCGGCGGGTTAACATCGGTCAGACCGTCGTATCCAGCCTGAGCGCACCGAGCCTATTCCTCATAGCGAGCGACCTTAAGCATATTCAGGTGTGGTTGTCGGTCAACGAAGCTGACATCGGCAGCATTTCCAGAGGCCAACCGGTGACATTCACCGTGGATGCATCTCCCGGCCGGGTGTTTCACGGACATGTCGACCAGGTTCGGCTCAACGCGACGATGACGCAAAATGTCGTCACGTACACTGTCGCGGTCGAGACCGACAACGAAGACGGCAAGCTCCTGCCTTATCAGACGGCTAACGCCCAATTCCAGGTCGGCAGCCGGCACGGTGTGCTTATGGTCCCGAATGCGGCGCTTAGTTGGTCGCCGCGGCCCAACCAGATCGCGCCGGACTCTCGTCAAAGATCCGGGCATCGGGACCACGGCTCTGACATTGCCGGCGCGCGTGGAACCATCTGGGTCGAGCAAGGCAAGTTCGTGCGACCTATTCGCGTGAAGACCGGGTTGACGGACGGCGCATCCACCGAGGTCGAGGGCAGGGGTTTGACCGAGGGCCTGCGCGTGGTCGTAGGCGAAGGGAGGCGAGAGGCCGAAGCGGCCCCGAGCGCCGACCGCAACCCTTTCACGCCTCAAATAGGCCGTGGCCGGTCTCCGGGCCAAAGCCAGGGAGCCCCGCCTTCCGGCAGTGAACACTAAACAAGCCGGTAAGGGAGCGGCAAAAGTCATGGACCTAATCGAACTGCACGACATTCACAAGACCTACCATCTCGGCGAGGTCGACCTGCCGGTGCTCAAGGGCGTGTCGCTGGGCATCAACCGCGGCGAACTCGCGGCCTTGATGGGCGCCAGCGGCTCCGGAAAGAGCACGCTGATGCACATCCTCGGGTGCCTCGATCACCCGACTTCAGGAGATTACTTACTGGACGGCCGGGAGATCTCCGGCCTCACCCACAGGGAACAGGCCCGGCTGCGAAATCGGATAATCGGTTTTGTTTTCCAAAACTTCAACCTGCTGCCGCGCACCAGTGCATTGGAGAACGTCCTGATGCCGCTCACGTATTCGAGGGAGAACCTGAGCGAGCACCAAAAGAAAGAGCGCGCCGTAGAGCTGCTCCGCAAGGTCGGCCTGGCAGACCGGAGCGAGCACCAGCCGTCTCAACTCTCAGGTGGGGAACAGCAGCGCGTAGCAATCGCCAGGGCGCTGATCAACCAGCCCGAGATACTCCTCGCCGACGAGCCGACCGGCAACCTCGACTCGCACACGAGCGAGGAAATACTCCGGATGTTCCAGCAGCTCAATAGGGACGACGGCATCACTATCATCCTCGTCACCCATGATCCCGGCGTGGCGCAATACGCCGGACGGGTCGTTCGTATCAAGGATGGCCTTGTAGAACGCTCAGGAGATGCGGCATGAGGTTGTATGGCATCCTGAAAACGGCTGCGGGTGCGCTTCAACGGAACATCATGCGCACGCTGCTGACCACGCTCGGCATTGTCATCGGCGTTGCCGCAGTTATCACCATGATGGAGATCGGCAACGGCGCATCCATCGCCATCCAGCGAACCATGACGAGCATAGGCGCCAATACCCTGGTGATCATACCAGGGGCTCAGAATATCGGCGGCATCAACATGGGCGTCGGGAGCATGATGACGCTGACGCCGCAGGACGCGGATGCGATCGTGAAGGAGTGTCCCGCTATCGCGAGCGTGGCGCCGATCGTGCGCGCCCGCGCGCAACTCGTGTACGGCAACCGCAACTGGGTGCCTACGTCCATCTATGGCACCACCCCGTCGTTTTTAAAGGTGCGCGATTGGACTGGTATGGACCAAGGCGAAGCGTTCACCGAGCATGACGTCCTCAACTTGAGCAAAGTGTGTATGGTCGGCCAAACGATCGTGAGGGAGTTGTTCGGCGGACAATCGCCCGTCGGCAAGGAGATCCGCATCCGGAACGTCACCTTCAAGGTCATCGGCGTTTTGAGGCAAAAGGGAGCGAACTTGATGGGCCAGGACCAGGACGATACCCTCCTCGCTCCTTGGACGACGATCAAATACCGCGTAGTTGCCACCTCCCTTTCGAGTGGCAACCAGAGCGCCACCAATACGTCGAACACCACGGAGGTCAATTCGCTCAGCCAAATCTATCCGAACATCACCTCGAGCCTCTACCCGATTCCGTCGAGCATCGAGCAGGCGGACCTGCCGCAACCTATCCGTTTTACCAACGTGGACCAGATCCTGACCGCCGCTAAGGGAGCGGACGAGATTCCTTCCGCCATCGGGCAAATCACGGCCGTGCTGCGGGAACGTCACCACCTCCTAGCGGCCGATCCGGACGATTTCAGAGTTCGTGACATGACCGAGATTACCAAGGCGATGAGTTCGACGACAGAGCTGATAACCAGACTACTCCTATACGTGGCCATGATTTCGCTCGTGGTGGGCGGCGTTGGCATCATGAACATCATGCTCGTCTCGGTGACCGAGCGGACGCACGAGATCGGCCTTCGCATGGCGGTCGGCGCCGAGCCGAACGACATCCTGCAGCAATTCCTGGTCGAGGCCGTCGTGCTTTGTCTGCTTGGCGGCATCATGGGCATCATTCTCGGTCGTGGCACTTCCTATCTTGTGTCTAAGGTACTCCATTGGCCGACAGCGCCTTCTGTGGGTGCGATCGTGGCGGCCGTGGTCGTGTCCGCAAGTGTGGGCGTTATTTTCGGTTTCTATCCGGCGTGGAAGGGCTCACGGCTCGATCCCATCGACGCGCTGAGATATGAATGAGGTAGCGATGAAGGTGAAGGAACAATGGCACTTGGTCCTGGTTGGGGCACTCGGTTTGGTTATGTTGCTGTTGAGCGGGTGCATGAGCGGCCCGGATTATCACACTCCGCAGCCGGCGGCGCTCCCCGGTGCGTGGGTCGGCGCGGAGAAGACCGGCCAACCGTCCGTCGTGACGCCGCAGCAGGCCGACCTCACGGGGTGGTGGCGGCAGTTCAATGACCCGACATTGACCGCACTGGTCGATGAGGCTCTCAAGGCGAATCAAGATCTCGCGCTCGCTGAAGCGCGACTGCGCCAAGCCCGCGCGATGCGTGGCGTGGCCGCGGGCGGTTTGTGGCCGTCAGCCACAGTATCCGGCAGTTACCAGCGGGAGCATACGGCGGGTGTCACGCCGGGGAACGGTTCACAAGGTCTTTATGAGGCCGGACTGGATGCGGTATGGGAACTCGATATATTCGGCGGCCAGCGCCGTGCGGTCGAATCGGCGAACGCGAACATAGAGGCCGCTGTTGAAAATCTCCAAGACGTGCAGGTAAGCCTCATCGCAGAAGTGGCGCTCAATTATGTCCAACTCAGAGGATACCAACAGGAAATCGTGGTTGCGCAAAATAATCTGAAAAGCCAGCAGCACACCGCAGAGATCACGCGCAAGCTATACAAAGTCGGGTTCGACAGCGAGCTCGATGTCGCAAATGCGGACAGCAACGCCGCGACGACCGAGTCTCAAATCCCCGTCTTTGAAACCGAAGCGCAACAATCCATCTACGCATTGAGTGTGCTATTGTCCCGTCCTCCGGCGAATTTGCTCTTACAGCTGTCGCCCACAGGTAACCTGCCCAGTATCCCTGCGCAGATCCCCGCGGGTATACCATCGGATCTGCTCCGCCGCCGGCCCGACATTCGTGAGGCCGAAGCCCAGCTTCACAGCGCCACTGCCCAGATCGGCGTTGCCGTCGCGGATCTCTTCCCGACGTTTTCACTTACCGGAGAAGTGGACTGGAAGAATAACCAGTTCGGCTCCTTGTTGACAAAAACCAATCGCTCATTCTTCGTCGGTCCCTCGGCCACGTGGTCCATTTTTGAAGGGGGCGCCATCGTGTCGAACATCCACGTGCAGGAAGCACTCCGGGACCAGGCCTTGATCACGTACCAGGAAACTGTGCTGGGGGCGCTGCAGGACGTGGAGAATGCGCTCATCGCATATTCCAAGGAGCAACAGCATCGTAAAGTGCTGAACGACGCTGTTGTGGCCAACGAAAAGGCCGTGGACCTGTCGCTGCAGCTCTACACGGAAGGCATGACCGATTTTCTCAACGTGCTCAATGCCCAGCGTTCGCTCTACTCTTCCCAGGATGCGTTGGTGCTGAGCGAGCGCAGCATCGTCACCGATCTCATCGCCCTTTACAAGGCCCTGGGTGGTGGGTGGGAAGTGGCGCCGTAATGTTCGACAATAAAACGCTTTTTATCGGCTATCATCAAGATGAGCCCTACTGCTACAGAAACAATGTTCCCCAGTTTTTTTATAGATATATTTGAAAAAAACAGCTTCATCTGGTGAGGCCGTTGGCACAGCTATGACTCCCTGCATTTTGAGTATCGACCGGAGATGTGCATAGATGTGTATAAAGGACTAAGTTGAGTGTACTGAAAATATCAACCTGAATGTAACTGCTATAGGAAATGACGAATGCAAATGACTCAAGGAAACAAGGAACTCAATGGTCTAGGAGGCTGGTTAATCCTGGTTGGAATAGGTGTACTTGTTGCTCCATTCAAGACAGGTGCCGTTTTAATAAATACATTTCTCCCGATTTTTTCTCATGGAATGTGGACTATATTAACCGACCCAACCAGTAATGCGTATCACCCGCTATGGGGTCCATATATACTATCGGAAGTCATTACCAACATCGGTTTGTTTGTCGCTTCTTCGTATATGATTCTTTTATTCTTCAAGAAATCAAAAAGCTTTCCGAAGTGGTTCATGACAATATCTGTCTTGTCTTTACTCATAATATTTGTAGACACTTTTGCAATTAAATTGATCCTGCCGGGAAAACCTGTAGTTAACCTTGTCTTTATTAGAAATATCAGTATCGCTTTCCTGACATGTTTAATTTGGGTTCCGTATATGCTTGTTTCAAAAAGAGTTAAATCGACTTTTGTTCAGGAATTGGATTTTCGTTCCCTTCATGTTCCTGTATCGAGGCTGCAGAAATTCTCAATAGGGTTAATCATCGTTTCCTTGTTCGTTATGATTTACCTATGGGCTGCCGGATACGGGATTTCCGCATTCAGCAGGATTAACTATGTGCAAGTGAGCAGCCTTGAAACTCTCTTCTTAAGTGTCGTTCTGGAATCACTCCCCTTTCTCCTCATCGGGGCATTTGTATCTGCAGTAATAGAGGTGTTTATTTCTGAAGAGACAATAGCTGGGTTATTGCCAAAGAGAACTCTTCCCGGTCTGATCGCAGCAGCATTCATGGGGATGATCTTCCCTATATGTGAATGTGGAATTGTCATGGTGGCAAGTCGTCTCATAAGGAAAGGGGTACCCCTTCATATAGCTGTTACTTTCATGCTGGCCGCTCCGGTTATCAACCCGGTTGCTTTGATTTCCACAATAATGGCTTTCCCTACAGGGCCAATGGTGGTTTACAGGATTGTCGGAACATTTATTGTGGCAGTTTTTGCAGGGTTGATGACCTATTTATACTTCGGCAGTCAAAACATCTTAAGAGAAGATACCTGCGACAACCATAGCCACCGTGATTGTAGCGATCACCCTGATGACCACCTCTCTCAGTCATTTTCTGCCAAGCTCAATGATGTTTTATTGCATACCTGCAGCGAGTTTTTTAATATGGGCATGTATTTTATCATCGGCGCTTTCCTTGCCTCCCTTGTTCAGGTCGTCATACCAAGAAGCGCAATAGCAAGCGTGGGTCATGGAATGGTTTTGTCAATACCCGTGATGATGCTATTTGGTTTTGGACTATCAATCTGTTCAAGTGCCGATGCGTTTGTAGCAAGGGCGATGTCCTCTTCGTTTTCAACAGGGTCAATTGTCGCATTCCTTGTTTATGGTGCCATGATTGATTTGAAAAACACTCTGATGATGTCCAGTCAGTTTAAGGCATCTTTTGTATCGCTTTTAATCCTGATTGTTACCCTTTTAACATTCAGCTATGCTCTTATCAGCGTCAATCTGTTCGGAGTATAATAATATATGGTTATTGCCAAACTGACAGGCCTAATACGAGCATTGCTTTTGTTGGGATTCGGATATTTTTTAATGCACGTTGTTTCGAGTGGTGATGTCCTTTTGTACATTCATCCCAGGTTTATAGTGGGAATCAAGATTTCCTATTGGTTTTTTTATGCACTAGCACTGGTTCAATTTATAAATACATTGAATCCGCAAGAAATTCTGCATCATGGGTTCAAAAGAGGATGGGGAATGTATGTTATTTTTGTCGTCCCGTTAGTCATTGGGTTGCTCGTGCCCCCTAAGGCGTCTGAGTTCATATATGGTAAATCAGAAGGGTATCAACCTGACGAATAACCAGCAGATAAGCGGGAGATCAGTGGGTTCTGCAATGATTTACAATTATGCAGTCAATTGGAACCCTGTCATTACCAGCAATACTTTCATGTTTGCAATGTATATGCTGGCTTTACAGCCTCAGAGCTTTGTTGACAAAAAAATCGACTTTGTAGGTTTTGTGTATAAAAATAAAGAGTTCCGCAAAAATCAATTCGTGGTTGCTCGCTTTGCTATTACCTGTTGTACAGCTGATGCACAGGTCTTGGGGCTTATGTGCGTATATGATAATGCTGATGCTTTTGCCAAGGATGATTGGGTAAGGGTCAAAGGTATTATCAAAACAGCACATGACCTGACAGGGGCCTATCCAACGGTTAAGGTCTCTTCAATTGAGAAGGTACCTCCACCAAAAATGCCGTATGTATTCTAAGGTATCCTGATTCTCTTCAGCACATCCAATGAATGAGAGGTGCTAGCGGCAATCGGATGTATTTTGAGTTACCTTAAAGTTTTTATGCCTTTTTTTTCTTTAGTTCTTCACCACAACAAGAAAATGTGCATCCATTTACGCAGCATGAAGCGGAAGAGCCTTCTGGCTCCTTACATTCTTTGCATTCTTGAACTATTTTAATCTCCAGACCACATTCCTTGCACATGTAGATCTCACCTTTTTTCATTGTAGCGCAACTCAGCATAGATACCTCCTCCGCTTTTCTTGTGAGTTGATAATAATTGTTGAACATTCAGAAACAAGTACCCATTGCGTACTCTAATCCTGTCATGTTGGGTTACTGTTATTTTTGTTATCAGGGGTCCATTTTCTGGCAGCGTTGACTTATGATGTTTCCCAAGAGGAGTGGACCACTCATTGTATTACCTTGCCGGTTCTTCATATTCAACAGCGGAGCAGTAATTAATCCTTGTAGACATTTCGGATATCTCAGACGTCTTAAACGGCAAAAGAGAAAAACACAGGAGGCACTATGAAAGGGATACCGGTAAAGAGTTCGATCAAAACATCTTTGTTCATGATGGCTTTGATATGTTCAGCAGGACTGATTCTTTTTGGAGCAGTACAGGCCCAGGCAATGGATATGCATCACGGAATGCACCAGGGCATGCACTATTTCAAGTGGTGGCAGTCTCCAGAGCTGTCCAAGGATCTCGGTATCACTGCTGGAGAGAAGCAGTCATTGGATGATCTGTTCGTAAAGAACCGTGATAAGTTTGTCGATCTCAAGAGCTCTCTCATGAAAGACCGCTTCAAGCTGCATGATATGATTGAGAAGGATACCGTCGATGAGACATCCGTACTTGCCCAGAACAAGGTTATCGAAGAGGACAGGTTAATGATCTCGAACGAGCGTATCATGTACATGCTTGGCATGAGAAAGATTCTCGGTCCGGATCGTTTTCACCGGCTTATGGCCAAGTTTCACGAGATGAGGGGAAAGCGGCATTCGCACCAGGGTAAAGAATTCCGTCATGAGCCCAAGGAACAGTAAGAGTTAACCTCTTGCCGGTAACATAGGTTAATGAATAAGGTCTTTATAGCTAAAAAATCCATGAGATACTCCATCGACACAGGGTTTACTTCCGGTATTGATGATCTTATAGTATCGGATATGAAAACTGCTTTGTACCTAAGGGGTATAATCAATGGATAAAGCAAGACTATCAATGATCACACTCTCAATCGGAATCTTCTCCACTGTAATGCTTATTGCAGGGTGCAATATTGGAGGGGGGCAGAATAACCTTACAGTGAATATAACCTCACCCTCGGCTGATACAACTATTTATGCAGGGCAGTCGGCGGATTTCGTATGCTCGGTATCCAATGGCTCAAGCCCATACACCTACCAGTGGGACTTCGGAGGTGGCGCAACCGACAGCACTGAGCAGAATCCCGGCCCGATAACATTCATCACTGCCGGGACATATACGGTTAATCTCACGGTGACCGACAGCAGTGGAGCTACAGCGCAAGACTCGGTTGTCGTGACTGTTCAGCCTTCATCGGCATATATAGTAAGTATAACCTCACCCTCCGGGGATGTAACGATTTCTGCAGGACAGTCGGTGAATTTCCAGAGTATGGTGTTTAACGGGACAAGCCCATACACCTACCTAGTGGAACTTCGGTGGTGGTGCAACCCCCAACACAAGCACTGCGCAGAATCCCGGCTCAATAAAATTCAGCACTGCCGGCACTTATACGGTGACGCTCACGGTGACCGAAGGCAGTGGAGAAACAGCGCACAGCCTCGGTTAGCGTGACCGTTCAGTAGTCTTAAACGCAAAGGAAATCTTGACATACTATTGAAGAATATGGATACGGATAAAGCCACCAAGATACTAGCAAAGAGCCTTTACCGCGAACTCATCCGCCACGGGTTCACGAATAAAGACGTTGTAAATTTCTCCAAAGAGATTCTTGATCATATGGCCCAGGAGATGCGCAAAGAAGCCACTTCAAAGTATTCCACCAAAAAGGGCCGCCTCTTGATCGGTTAATTTCGTTATGTTGTCAAGCCGGCTATTCCCATCAAATACTGACTTTGATTCATTCTTTTACCTCATGGATCCCCTTGAAAATATCTCGATTATACTTATGTTGATACTATGTGAGAAACTTCAGTACAGTAATGTACGAAAGAGGAAAGTTATAGAAAAGCTCAGGGTCGTCTTGGTCTGCTTCTTTGTTGTATGTTTATCAATGGTTCTGAATGGCTGCAAAGACACCGGATCTGCCATAACACCGCCGACAGGGCTGACTGCAGCTGCGGCATCTTCCAGCCAAATAAACCTTTCATGGACCGCATCAACCGGCGCAACAAGTTATAATGTATATGAAGCTACCCTTTTTGAAGGACCTTACACAGAGATTGGTTCAACCACAAATACAAGTTATGCTGCTACAGGTCTTACCAACGGCGCCACATACATCTTTGAAGTAAGGGTGGTGAATAGCGCGGGATATGAAAGTGGAGGCTCAATGATAATCGCTACGCCGCGAGCTCCTCATACTTATCCTGTAGGCAGCGAGCCATATGGCATAGCCATAGACGGTTCAGGCAATGTTTGGGTTACCAATCAGGGCAGTAACAATGTAGCCGAACTCAGTTCTACCGGAGCGCTTATAGAGACTTATACTGTAGGTAGCGCTCCAACAGGCATAGCCATAGATGGTTCAGACAATGTTTGGGTTGTCAGTAGTACCGATAACAATGTAACCGAACTCAGTTCTGTAGGCGCAGTTTTAGGGACTTTTACTGTGAGCACCAGTCCAACAGGCATAGCCATAGACGGTTCAGGCAATTTATGGGTTACCAGTCAGGGCAGTGACAGTGTAACCGAACTCAGTTCTGCCGGCGCAGTTTTAGGGACTTTTACTGTGAGCACCAGTCCAACAGGCATAGCCTTAGACAATTCAGGTAATGTTTGGGTTACTAATCAGGGCAGTGACAGTGTAACCGAGCTCAGTTCTACCGGCTTAGTTTTAGAAACTTTTACCGTGAACACCAGTCCAACAGGCATAGCCATAGACGGTACAGGCAATGTTTGGGTTGTCAATAGTACCAATAACAATGTAACCGAGTTCAGTTCTTCGGGCGTGCTTAAAGGGACTTATGCGGTAGGCAGCAAACCATATGGCATAGCCATAGACGGTTCAGGCAATGTTTGGGTTGCCAATTGGGGCGATAACACGGTAACCGAATTTGTAGGCATAGCATCTCGGGTTGAAACACCTTAACCCGCGTGACCATTGAGGTATTAAGATATTTGGGATATTGTGCTGGCAATCATCAGCAGGTGCGGGTGAAGATAATCCGGACCAAGGAGTATTGAGACAAAAAGGCAATAGGGGAAACACATAAACGGGATGTTATTGTTTCTCAACAAAGTCGTATTAATTAAAAGTATAGTCATTAATTTGTGGTCCAAAGAATTTACTGGAGCGAGGGAGTAAAATGAATCCGCCCCAAGAGAATGAGCCCACTCAACAACCGAGCATGAAAGGAACGCATCTGTTTTCTGAAATGATGCGAAGTCGATGGATCTTGCTCGTGATCTTCGTCTGTATCGCTGCCGCAGCTTATAAGCTATTCCTGATGCAGACGGCAACTCAGGCTGTGGCGCGCGCCAAGGCCCAGAATGATGCCCAGCGTCCCCTGCCGGTCATGGCCGTGGCAGCCAGAAAGGCGGATATGGATATCAACCTGAGAGGCCTCGGTACCGTAACACCCGTGAACACGGTCACCGTGCGATGCCAGGTCAGCGGACAGCTTTTACGGGTGCATTTCGAGGAGGGACAGAGTGTGAAGGCAGGTATGTTGCTGGCCGAGATAGACCCTAGGCCCTTTGAGGTCCAGCTCATGCAGGCCGAAGGGCAGCTTGCCCGCGATGAATCGCTGTTGATGAATGCCGAGAAAGACCTGGAACGTTACAAGCTGCTGCTGAAACAGGATTCCATCCCCGAGCAGCAGGTGTCCACCCAGGAATCGCTGGTGCAGCAATACAAGGGGGCAGTAAAGACGGACCAGGGGCAGATCGCCAACGCAAAACTGCAGATCACCTATTCGCGGGTTATTGCGCCGGTATCGGGGCGCATCGGTTTGCGGCTGGTGGACACGGGGAATATGGTTCAACCGACCGATGTGAACGGGATGGCGGTGATAACGCAGCTCCAACCGATCACCGTCGTATTTTCAGTGCCGCAGGATAATCTGCCCGCCATCATGAAACGACTGCGCGCCGGAGAAGTGTTGCCTGCCTACGCTTACAGTCAGGATGGTAAAACCCTTTTGGCCAAGGGGACACTGCTGGCCGTCGACAACCAGATCGACACAACCACGGGAACCGTGAAACTCAAGGCCACGTTCGACAACAAGGATAATGCGCTTTTTCCCAACCAATTTGTCAATGCCGTTATGAAAGTTGATACCCTGTCCGGTGTGACCGTCATGCCCACAGCGGCCACGCAGCGCGGTTCCATCGGCACTTTTGCCTATGTCGTAAGGCCGGACAAGAGCATAAACGTGCGTCAATTGCAGCTTGGTCCCACGGAAGGTGATAGCGTCGCCGTCTTAAACGGTCTGGCACCGGGAGAATTTGTTGTCGTGGTCGGAGGGGACAAACTGCGCGAAGGCACGAAGGTGGCGATCGTCACGAACGAGGCCGCAGGCACTCCTGCAAAGGGAAAAAAGAATTCCCGTAATGGTGTCCCCAAGGGAAAGGCTAAAGGATAGGACCGAGCTATGGTGCACACAATCACCGCCGGCATTGCCGCACTGACTTATTGAAACAGACAACCTTATGAATCCCTCCCGTCCTTTCATCCTGCGGCCTGTCGCAACATCTTTACTCATGACGGCCATTCTCCTGTCGGGCATCATAGCTTACAACGTGCTGTCGATCTCGGCCCTTCCCCAGGTGGACTACCCGACGATTCAGGTCGTCACGCTTTATCCGGGCGCAAGTCCGGACGTGGTCACCTCATCTATTACCGCACCGCTGGAGCGACAGTTCGGTCAGATGCCGGGACTGAATCAGATGTCCTCCACAAGTTCGGGCGGGGCATCAGTGATCACCTTGCAATTCAGCCTCAGCCTGTCCATTGATGTGGCGGAGCAGGAGGTGCAGGCCGCCATTAATGCCGCCGGCAATCTGCTGCCCACAGATCTGCCTATGCCGCCGATCTACAGCAAGGTAAACCCCGCCGACGCACCGATCCTGACTTTATCCGTCACCTCCAAAACTTTGCCGCTGCCGAAGATCCAGGACCTGGTTGATACGCGCCTCGCTCAGAAGATCTCGCAATTGCCGGGTGTCGGTCTGGTGAGCATAAGCGGCGGACAGCGGCCGGCAATCCGCATCCGGGCCAATCCCAAAGCGCTTGGCGCCTATAATCTGAGCCTCGAAGACGTGCACACCGCCATCAACAATGCAAATGTCAACCAGGCCAAGGGCAGCTTCGATGGTCCTGCGCGCTCGTCGATGATTGATGCCAACGATCAGCTCAAATTAGCGGCAGACTATGAACGGCTCATTGTCGCCTACCGCAATGGGGCGCCGGTGTACCTGTCCGACGTGTCCGACACGCTCGATGACGCTGAAAATATACGCCTGGCCGCCTGGAGCAGCAATGCCCCCGCGGTCATCGTCAATATACAGCGTCAACCCGGCGCAAACGTCATCGAAGTCGTGGACCGTATCAAGAAGATCATGCCGCAACTGCGGGCATCACTACCGAGTTCAGTGGACGTAACGTTGCTCACCGACCGGACCACCACCATCCGGGCTTCAGTAAAAGACGTCCAGTTCGAAATGATGCTGGCAGTGGCGCTCGTAATCATGGTGATCTTTCTGTTTCTACGCAACCTCTCGGCCACCGTGATACCAAGCATCGCAGTGCCGCTTTCTCTCGTCGGCACCTTCGGCGTGATGTATCTGGCAGGTTTCAGCATCAATAACCTGACGCTGATGGCGCTTACCATTGCTACGGGATTCGTCGTGGATGACGCCATCGTCGTCATAGAGAATATCTCGAGATACATCGAGCAGGGCGACTCCCCCCTGGAAGCGGCGATCAAAGGCTCTCAGCAGATCGCCTTCACCATTATCTCCCTTACCATCTCTCTCGTGGCCGTGCTGATCCCGCTACTTGTTCATGGGGGACGTTGTGGGACGGCTGTTCCGCGAATTCGCCATCACGCTGGCCGTGGCCATCCTTATTTCAGCGGTTGTTTCCCTGACACTCACGCCCATGATGTGCGCGAAACTGCTGCACCATATCCCCGAAGCCGAACAGGGCCGATTTTATCGTATCAGCGGCCTGTTCTTCGAGAAAACGATCTCCCGCTATGGTAAAATGCTCACCTGGGTTCTCAATCACCAGGGGTTAACATTACTGACGGCCATTGCCACGCTTGCCTTGACAGTGCTTCTTTATGTCATCGTCCCCAAGGGTTTCTTTCCCGTGCAGGACACGGGCATGATTCAAGGCATATCCGAGGCCCCGCAGTCGATCTCGTTTTCGGCGATGGCCCAGCGTCAGCAGTCCCTGGCCAAGGTAATCCTGCAGGACCCCGCTGTGGAAAGTCTATCGTCCTTCATCGGCGTGGATGGAACCAATGTCACGCTCAATAGCGGACGCATAATGATTAATCTCAAGGCCAAGGACAAACGTGACGCCGATGCGATGGGTGTCATCCGCCGCCTGCAGCCGAAGCTCATGCAGGTTGAAGGCATAGAGCTCTACATGCAACCCGTGCAGGATCTCACGATCGAGGACAGGGTGAGCCGTACACAGTATCAGTTTACCATGGAGACTGCCGATCCGAGCGAATTGAACCTGTGGAATGGCCGTCTTGTCGAGAGGCTTTCCCGGTCACCCTATCTTACCGATGTGGCAAGCGATCTTCAGGATCAGGGTTTGCAGGCTTACGTCGCCATCGACCACGATGCCGCCGGGCGGATGGGCATCACGACCGCCGCCATCGATAATATATTATACGATGCCTTCGGGCAGCGGCTTGTGTCCACGATATTTACCCAATCGAACCAGTACCGTGTCGTACTTGAGGTTCAGCCCGAATATAAGCGAGGGCCGGCGGCGCTTAACGATCTCTACATTGCGTCGTCAACAGGGACGCAGGTGCCCCTGGGTTCTATCGCCACTATCCTGGAAAAACCGGCGCCTCTTGTTGTCAACCATCTCGGGCAGTTTCCCGCGGCAACCATCTCTTTCAATCTGGCGGACAAAGCATCGCTGGGAGATGCGGTCAAGGCAATCGAAACGACCGAGAAGGAAATCGGCCTTCCCATCAGCGTCAGGACCGGCTTTCAGGGCGCGGCCCTGGCTTTTAGGTCCTCGCTTTCGAGCACCCTGTTGCTGATTCTCGCCGCCATTGTAGCCGTATACATTGTATTAGGCGTACTTTACGAGAGCTACATCCATCCGATAACGATTATTTCCACGCTGCCATCAGCCGGTGTCGGGGCACTGCTCGCACTCATGATTTCCCGCACGGATCTGGGCATTATCGGCATCATCGGTATCGTCCTTTTGATCGGCATCGTCAAAAAGAACGCCATCATGATGATCGATTTTGCACTGGATGCCGAGCGCAAGGAGGGCAAGACACCCCGCGAAGCCATATTCCAGGCTTCCCTGCTGCGATTCCGGCCCATTATAATGACCACCCTGTCGGCACTGCTCGGGGCCTTGCCGCTTATGCTGGGCACAGGCGTCGGTTCAGAGCTGCGCCATCCCCTGGGTATCACGATGGTGGGTGGGCTTATCTTCAGCCAGATGTTGACGCTCTTTACCACCCCGGTGATCTACCTGGCCTTTGATCGTCTCAGCAAGCGCGTTGACGGGTCCTTACAACCGTTCGGTAAGGCATGACGAAACCGGCGAGACCTAATCATGAATCCCTCATCCACATTCATCCACCGGCCTGTCGCCACCACGCTGCTTACGCTCGGGGTGATGCTCACCGGTATTGTCGCCTTTTTTCTCCTGCCCGTGGCGTCGCTGCCCCAGGTGGATTTCCCTACCATATCCGTTCAGGCCTCGCTGCCCGGGGCGAGTCCGGAAACCATGGCCGCAACCGTGGCGACTCCCCTTGAACGCTCCCTGGGCCGTATTGCCGGTGTCAGTGAGATTACATCCGCCAGTTCGCTCGGTTCAACCCGTATCACCTTACAATTCGATCTTGACCGTGATATCGACGGCGCTGCCCGGGATGTGCAGGCGGCGATCAACGCGGCTCGAAGCCTGCTGCCGTCAGGACTGCCGAGCAACCCGACTTACCGCAAGGTTAATCCGTCGGATGCACCGATCATGATCCTGGCCCTTACCTCGGATACCATGACCCGTGGCCAGCTTTACGATGCAGCCGACACCATCCTGGCGCAGAAAATTTCTCAAGTCAAAGGTGTTGGCCAGGTGAGCGTCGGCGGCAGTTCGCTGCCTTCGGTCAGGGTGGAACTGAACCCCACGCTGCTCAACCGCTATGGGATCGGCCTCGAGTCCGTGCGCCAGGCGATTGTGGCCTTCAATGCCAACAGACCGAAGGGCGATGTTGAGGAGGGAGATCGTCACTGGCAGATATATGCCAACGACCAGGGCAAAACGGCTAAAGATTATATCCCGCTTATCGTGAGCTACCAGAACGGCGCAGCCGTGCGGCTTAAGGATCTGGGCGAGGTTGTCGATTCCGTGCAGGACTTGCGCAACGCCGGCTTGTACAATGGCAAACCCTCCGTCTTGCTGATTATCAGCAAGCAGCCGGGCGCCAACGTCATTGAGACGGTCGATCGTGTCAAGGGCCTCTTGCCAGAGTTGAGGGCCTCGGTGCCGAGCGCCATCAAGATCTCCATCGCATCAGACCAGACCACCACCATCCGCGCATCGTTGCGTGAAGTCGAGCGTACCCTGATGATTTCCGTTTGTCTAGTGATTCTCGTGGTATTCCTGTTCCTGCGCAACGTCCGCTCCATGCTGATTCCCTGTGTGGCCGTGCCGGTATCCTTGATCGGCACCTTTGGGGTGATGTATCTCGCTCACTACAGCCTGGACAACCTGTCACTGATGGCGCTTACCGTTGCCACCGGCTTCGTCGTGGACGATGCCGTTGTAATGCTGGAAAACATTTCGCGTCACATCGAAAACGGGATGCAGCCTTTTAAGGCAGCACTCCTCGGGGCGCGCGAAGTAGGATTCACGGTGCTGTCCATGAGCCTCTCCCTGATTGCGGTTTTTATTCCCATCCTGCTCATGGGTGGTGTCATCGGCAGGATATTTCGCGAGTTCGCAGTGACACTCTCGGTGGCGGTCCTCGTATCACTCGTTGTCTCTCTTACAACGACACCGATGATGTGTGCACGCCTTCTCAAACCCGGAGATGATCTGAAACGCGGTTGGTACTACCGGAGAGGTGAACGTTTGTTTACGGGTTTGCTTAACCGGTATGAGCGCTCGCTCGGCTGGGCGCTCGCGCACGGGCCTTTTATGATGCTCCTATTGCTGGCCACGGTGTGCCTGAACGTCTACCTGTACGTGGTTATCCCGAAGGGTTTTTTCCCGCAGCAGGATACGGGGCGATTGACGGGCAGCATCCAGGCCGACCAGAGCATTTCTTTCCAGGCCATGCAAAAAAAACTGGTCAATATCATGAATGTGGTCGGGAAGGACCCGGCCGTCGAGGATGTCGCCGGCTTCACAGGAGGCGGACAGACCAACTCCGGTTTCATGTTCGTGTCCTTGAAATCGCGCAGCGAACGTAGAGATTCGGCCGACAAGGTGATGGCGCGACTGCGTCCTAAACTGGCCAGGGAACCCGGCGCACGATTATTCCTGCAGTCGGTGCAGGATATCCGGGTCGGCGGACGCTCATCCGGCGCCATGTACCAGTATACCCTCCAAGCCGAAGATCTCACCGAACTGAGAACCTGGGGGAAGAAGATACAGAATGCCCTGGGAGGGCTCCCTGAACTGGTGGATGTCAACACGGACGAGCAGGACCGGGGCCTTCAAACCGCGCTGGCCATTGACCGCGATGCAGCGTCGCGCATGGGGGTGACCCCGGCGCTCATCGATGCCACCCTGAATGACTCCTTTGGTCAGCGGGAGGTGTCCATTATCTATAATCCGCTTAATCAGTACCGGGTCGTTATGGAAGTGGCGCCGCAGTATGGGCAGAGTTCCGAGGCGCTCCGTGATGTATACATGAGTGTGCCTACCAGCGCACAGTTTCCGGGGGGAGCCCAAGTGCCGCTTCCGGCCTTTGCATCCTACGCCCTGAACAATACGCCCTTGGCGGTCAATCACCAGGGGCAGTTCGCAGCTTCCACGATCTCTTTCAACCTGCCTGAGCGGCATATCGCTCTCGGATGCAACGAAAGCCATCAGCGATGCGACGGTCCGCATCGGTGTGCCGGGCTCCATAAGGGCCAGCTTCCAGGGAACGGCCCGGACATTTCAGGCATCCCTGCAAAGCCAGCCCTGGCTGATCCTTGCAGCTTTGTTCACTATCTATATTGTGCTCGGCATCCTGTATGAAAGCTATGTCCATCCGATCACCATTCTCTCCACATTGCCCTCAGCCGGCGTCGGGGCCATCCTTGCGCTCATGATATCCCGGACGGATTTCAGCATCATGGCGCTGATCGGAGTCATCCTGCTTATCGGTATCGTGAAGAAGAACGCCATTATGATGATCGACTTCGCCCTGGATGGGGAACGAAAACAAGGGAAAAACCCCAGGGAGGCCATATATGAGGCATGCCTGATTCGTTTCCGTCCGATCATGATGACGACCATGGCGGCTCTGCTTGGTGCGATACCGCTCATGCTCAGCGCCGGGGACGGGGCCGAATTGCGTCGACCGCTGGGTATTTCCATTGTCGGAGGACTGATCGTGAGCCAGATGCTTACCTTATACACCACGCCGGTCGTCTATTTATACCTTGACCGTTTCCGGCTTTGGTGTCTGTCCACGAAAGGCCGCAAAGGCCGGACACATACTCTGGTAACGCAGCAGTCTGGAGGATTCCAAAGATGAATAAGCAATTGCATCTAGGCGTTAGTATGATCGGCTTAGTGATGCTTTTCGGTTGTGCCGTTGGTCCCGACTATGTGAAACCTTCCGCGCCGACACCCGCCTCCTACAAGGAAATGAAAGGCTGGAAGGAGGCTCAGCCCAGAGAAGGCGTGATCCGCGGGAAATGGTGGGAGATGTTCAACGATCCCCGGCTGAATGCCCTCGAAGAGACCGTCAATATTTCAAACCAGAATGTGGCTGCCGCCGAGGCGCAGTTCCGGCAGGCCCGCGCCCTGGTTCAGGCTGCCCGGGCAGCCTACTTTCCGACCCTTTCGGCAGGGGCCTCGTATACGCGTTCCCGGAGTTCTTCCACTACTGTTTCAGGCAGCTCGTCCTCCGGCATTGTCTCGGACTATTTACTGTCTTTCGATGCATCCTGGGAACCGGATATCTGGGGTAAGGTCCGCCGCAGCGTAGAGTCCGGCGAGGCGAACGCCCAGGCAAGCGCAGCAGATCTCGAATCGGCTCGCTTGAGTGCTCAGGCCGAGCTTGCGCAGGACTACTTCCAGCTGCAGGACCTGGATGCACAGAAACAGCTCCTCGATACGGCGGTGCTGCTTATCAGAGATTCCTCAAGCTGACGATGAATCGCTATGCGAGCGGAGTAGCGTCCCGGGCAGATGTCCTCCAGGCCCAGACACAGCTCAAGACCACCCAGGCCCAGGCTATCGACATCGGCGTGCAGCGGGCACAGACGGAACACGCCATCGCCCTGCTGGTCGGGAAACCGGCGTCCGACTTTTCCATACCTGTTATGCAGCTTGCAGCCGGCCTGCCACCCATACCCGTAGGGATGCCCTCTGAACTCCTCGAACGGAGACCCGATGTTGCAGGCGCCGAGAGACGCATGGCTGCTGCGAACGCCCAGATCGGGGTGGCCCAGGCCGCATATTACCCTGCAATCACTTTGAGCGCATCGGGCGGATATCAAAGCTCCGGCAGCGCCGAATGGCTTACCTGGCCGAGCCGCTTCTGGTCGGTCGGGCCTGCAATCATGGAGACCGTGTACGATGGCGGTTTGAGAAAGGCCCAGACCGAACAGGCCCGAGCAGCTTATGATGCAAATGTGGCGTCCTATCGTCAGACCGTGCTTACCGGATTTCAAGAGGTGGAAGATAATCTGGCTGCACTGCGCATCCTGGAGGAAGAAGCCAGGGTACAGGATGAGGCGGTAACGGCTGCGCAGCAGTCCGTGATTGTAACCACTAACCAGTATAAGGCCGGCACGGCCAGCGCGCTGGACGTTATCATTACCCAGATTACCGAGTTGAACAACAAGAGGACCGCCATCAGTATCACCGGCAACCGGCTGACCGCCAGCGTGCTCCTCATCAAAGCCCTCGGCGGCGGCTGGAGCACCGAAGCCCTGCAACCCGCAACTGACAATCATTCTCATGGGTCCGGCAATGACGGCAAGCTGCCAATCGGCATTCCTGAAAAGGGCATGATGATGGAAACAAAATGATTTCGCCTGCAATTCAATAATATATGGATTGAACAATAAAATATTGTTAAGAGGGTATGATGAAACAACTCGTGATATCAACTTTAACATTCGTGGTTATACTGGTCATCATGACAACTGCCCTGGCACAAGAGACTACGCTGAAGGTCATAAGTAATGAGGATATAGGCAGCTATCTGGCTGATGGAAATGGAAGAACGCTGTACTGGCATAAGTTTGATTCTCCAGGCAAGAGCTCTTGCGTAGACGAATGCATCCAGATGTGGCCACCCTTTTATCAGGAAAAGATCACGCCGCCTAATGGGGTAAATGCTGATGATATTGGCATGATTACTAGAGATAATGGCATAAAGCAGACCACTTTCAAGGGTTATCCTCTCTATTATTTTTCCATTGATCAGGCCAAAGGAGATATAAAAGGCTATAATTTCGAATACATGTGGTTTACCGTGAACCCCAAAAGGTTTCCCTTCGTACCCCTATATCCGCTTCCGAAAGCGCCTGCAAAGTCCAGTCACTGATACTTATTGTACTAAAGCCCAGGGTCCGGTCTGCTCACATCATTTCAAACATTGCCTCGACCCTAGTACGGATCTGCCGCTCATCCCCATCCGAGTACTCTGACTCTATCTTTTAGGAAAAGAATGTTGCAAGCGGTCTCCGCTTCTTCTCTGGTAAATCTCAAATGTCTCTCTCCTCAATGTAGACAACTCAGGTAGTCTGTACGTCTTAAATAACAATAGAAAAGTACACAGGAGGCACTATGAAAGGGCTACCGGTAAAGAGTTCTATGAAAATGTCTTTGTTCATGATGGCTTTGATATGTTCAACAGGACTGATTCTTTTTGGAGCAGTACAGGCCCAAGCAAAGGATATGCATTGCGGTATGCGCCAGGGCATGCACTTTTTCAAGTGGTGGCAGTCTCCAGAGCTGTCCAAGGATCTCCGTCTTACAACTGGAGAGAAGCAGTCATTGGATGATCTGTTCATAAAGAACCGTGATAAGTTTGTCGATCTCAAGAGCTCTCTCATGAAAGACCGCTTCAAGCTGCATGATATGATTGAGAAGGATACCGTTGATGAGACATCCGTGCTTGCCCAGAACAAGGTTATCGAAGAGGACAGGTTAATGATCTCGAACGAGCGTATCATGTACATGCTTGGCATGAGAAAGATCCTCGGCCCGGGTCGTTTTCACCGGCTTATGGCCAAGTTTCACGAGATGAAGGGAAAGAGGCATTCGCCCCAGGGTAAAGAATTCCATCATGAGGCTAACGAACAGTAAGAATTAACCTCTTGCTGACAAGGTTTAAGTTGTTAAGGCAAAGAAGGTAGCAAACAAGACAGGGGAGAAGCCGACAGCTAAACCTGCAGAATAAGATCAGTAAGGTAACAATAAAGGAGTGTATGGAGGGTGAAGAGGTTTGCAATTTTAATCTGCACCTTCGGGGTTCTCCTCTTTTCCTGCAATGGGCAGAATACAGACATGTCCCGGCAGAAAGGGGGAACCCCTCCTCCTGTATCCAAGAAAGTAATCGTCCCGTTAGAAGTGATGGGGAAGTTAGATGACATCCACCTCGCTGATCCTTCAAAAGGTATAAGGCCGAAGATATTTCTAATGATATTCAATTGGCATTAAGAATTTCCGATCCTCCCCTCGTGAGATTTTTTAATGGTCTTTTCCATTGAATTAAGCTCGGTGACCACGTCTTTGGGAAGCTGATCCTTGGCCTTAAGCGCCTGATTAATATGATATAAACTTGCTCGGTATTCCCCGGTCTTAAAAAAGTATCTTGCATAGGAAACATGGGCCAAAGCAGGCTTTGTTGTCTTATCATACAGACCCCCGAGGGTGTAGTCCACACGTTGATCCTGAGATTGGTAAGGTAAAAGTAAATCTATAGCTTCCTTATACTCCCCCCTCTCTTGGTAAATATCTGCCAGGGCCATCTTGGTGCGGGCCGAGCTGGCGTAGGTTTTCAAAAGGGGATAGGCCTCTGTTTTTCTCCCAAGGGCATAGAGGTCAAGTCCCCTGTATGCGTTGGCAATGGGCAGATCTATATTTGAGAGCAAGGCAATGGCCTGTGAGCTGTTCCCGAGTCTTGTGTGTAAAAGGCCTAAGGCGAGCGATTTGTAGGGCTCTGGCATCTGTGTAACACGGATATTGACCTCGCCTTCCGACAGCATCAGCCCGATGACACTTGCCTCAAGAACCCAGTAATTCTTGTCTGGTTTAGGTTTGCCTGGTTCAACCTTCAGAATCGCAATTCGGTTTCCCGTAAATGGATGGGTCAGAAGGTATTCCGGCATGTTCGATGATCCATTCATAGTTTGGAGCCTGATGAGAAATCTCGCCATTGCCCCAGGATCAAGTCCAGAAGCACTTAAGGTCTCTTTCCCGAAGTTATCTGCTGCATATTCATGGTCTCTGGAGTGGGCGAGCATGATGTTCTGGCTGCCCCCAATCGCGGAGTACATCACGGCTGCACCGGCATCGGGGTTTTTTGTTGCAAGCAGGCCGCCAGCAATTATCCCCAGAACCGTGGCAATAGAGAGCGGTTTTTGATACTGAGAATCTTGAGGTATATGCCTCATTTGAGCATGGCCCATCTCATGGCCAAGGACTGCTGATATTTCATCCATATCCTTTGCAACGAGAAAGATGCCAAGCTCTATGAAGATGTTACCGTCAGGGATTGTGAAGGCATTTACTTCACTATCCTTGATGACATGTATCTTAAAAGAATATAATGGGTCTTTTACATGATCGGCTAAGCGGTCTACAAGCATTTGAACCGGCCTGACGATATCCTCGTCGTGAACAAGGAGATTGTTATCCTCCATCATTTTGACAAACTCATTCGCACTCTTAGTTTCCTCTGCATATGTCATGGCCATGACAGATTGATCCGGCAGCACCATAAGCACCAGGAGAACAATCATTATCTTTTTCATGGCAATATCATGTACCTTCCACAGTTAAATTGGCTTCATGAGAGCCCTGGCCTCTTGAAGCCGTGTAATTCGCTCATCGTTTCTCTTTAGCGTCATTTCTTTTGACCATTATGACGTACAGTTTGAGAGTTTAGTCTACATGACTGTTTTCAACGGAAACGAGAGCATAGAAGAACACTATCTTATTCCTATAGCTTGATAAGCACAACCAGATTCGTGCCTTTACAAAGATTTACACTCTTCCTGTAAACAATGCAGCAGCACAGACGTCTAACTAAGCAATATGAACGAAACACCAAGGAGGCTATATGAAAGCAACACAAGTAACTTCCTTTGGTATGTATCCATCCGAAATCGAATCTGAGAAAAAGGCAGCGGAACTACCTGATGAAGAAATAAAAACCAGATACTACATTTTTAAATGCCGATACCCTGCATGTAAGGAAATCATTCCTGTAGAGTTCATTGTAACACGACAGAATTTATCCGCTGGGGTTTTCCGTTTGAAAAAAGAAGACAGAGGCGGAGGATTGAGTGATGACATGGCTGACATTGAGGCCAGGTGTCCGTTTTGCAATTGCATAAATCATTTTCAGATAAAAGACAGCATAAAAGAGATAAGTCATCGTGATTATGAATCAGAAATGAAATTAACTCATGCCAAGATAACATTAATGAATGTTATTCACCGCACTTTATTAAGCACGGATGGAGGAGTTGATCTTCCAAAAACTGAATGAATCAACCGTATGCATATAGCCGGTGTCATATTCATGTGCACAGCCATATTCAGACGATAAACTAGAGGCCAACAACATTCCCCGGATCTCTCATCATTCCTTTTCTCTCAATGAAATAATTACATAGAGGTGAAGAAAATGACTCAGAATGATTCTGAAAATCCAAAAAGTCATCATATTCTGCCGGCCTCAGCAAATCTGTTAGGAATATGTTTTTTAATTTTCAGTATAATAAGGGTATCAGGAATTGATGGTAAAACTTTGATCGATGAACTATGTTTGGTTGCAATACTTCAGTTCATGTGTTCCTGCATTCTGTCATATTTTTCGCTCCGTTCTATAAAACATCCGGCTTCCTATGAAAGATGGGCAGACACAATATTTATCAGTGGGTTAGGCTTCTTGTGTCTGGTAACAATAGTTATAGTGCTCGGGGTTGTCTATTAATGCCTTTACAAATTTTCACAGTCTTCTTGTAAACGAAATAATACCTCATACGTCTTAACAGGCAACATGGGAAGAAACATGAAGGAGGGGATTATAAATATCCTCACCCTGGATCAAACTCAACAGCTCCACGACATGATAAAAAAGAGACACGGCAAGGCAGGCCAAGGTTCATGGGGTAATGAGCAATAGTAAGACCGATCTCCTGCTCGGAAGAACGTGAATAACTAATCACAATGGCAAACTCAATAAGTAACCTATTCCTCATAATTACCTCCCTCTTGGGGAGCTGCAATGGCTCCCCAATTTTTTCAAAAGTACCTATAGGTGAACCTAATATTTATTAATCTGTCTCTAATTATAAAAGGACTTAGGCGGCATAAGATCCATGAAGAATCTAAAAACCAAAGACTGGATGGTGATTGCAGGTGAAGCGGGGTTGTTCTTCATTGTCACTATAGTCTTATGGCTTGATGAGTTTGTGGATTTGCCATACCGTCTGCTTGGGGCTCCAAAGACTCCATACAGGCCTCAGGAATACATCCTGGAGACTGCCTCGGTTTTAATTGTTGCAATAGTCGTTATCCCCATAACTCTGATCTTACTGCGGAGAGTTAGGCGGACTGAGCGATTTTTAAGGGTCTGTGCCTGGTGCAGGAAAGTATGGGTAGATGATGAATGGGTGAGTTTCGAAGAATACGCACTGAAAAGGCATTCACTGAAATCCAGCCACGGCATCTGTGAAGAGTGCGTAACCAGACTTGAGAAAAAGAACGAACAAAAGAGGGCCGGACAAACTGAAGTAATCACGAATAAACCACCTCGACACTTGCGGATGCGGGACCAGAAGCCGTTACAATAAATAGACCATTCTCATTATATCAAGACCACGTTGATGTCGACAGGGTGGATAAAAAAAATGGATGACCTAGTTGCTGGGACATTAAGGCAATCCAAAAGTTTATGTTTACCTTCGGAATAGTGAGCCCGGTTTTGACTATCTCCCCTTTGGTGTTTTGTTATTCATCCTCCTGCGTCCTTGACATACAGGCACCAAGTACTTAACATCTCTAAAGCATAGAACACTTCATTATCCAGGACATTGACAAGTTCGGTTATGAAGAGCAGATTGGTAGGTGTATGAGATGGGCACGGGAAAGTGCTTGGCAATATGGATGGTTAATGGAATCTGTTTAGAAAAAGGAGGCCCACTATGTTCAATGCTATTCTTCCAAGAAAGATAAGATTTTCCCATTTCATCTTTGTGATTAGTTTTGTATTCATTTTTTCCGGGACAGCAACCGCTGCAGAAAATCAGTTATTGCCACTTGACCTGTCATCTGTCCCCGAGCAAACACGTAGCCAGCTGCCGCTCCCTTACGGCTTATCAGTGAATTATACCTATGTGAGCGAGAATCTCGACATAAGGAAATTCAACCTCAAGTCTAATAATGAACAACTTTCTCCAATATTACCTAATGTAAGTCTAGACAGATTGCATCAAAGGACCCAGGCTGAGACCGTCCGTGTAGACGCCTGGCTGATGTCTTTTCTTGATCTTTACGGCATCGGAGGCTTTGTCAACGGGACCGCCAATAACTTTGACATTAACATTAATAATAAAAACCAGATTCCTACTAGTTATCTAAACCTCGCACAGAACTACCTAGACATGCTATCTTCTATTGATTACCACGGGACGGTCTATGGTTTTGGGGCTATGTTTGGTGGCGGATATGGGCCTTTCTTCTACAGCTATGATGTGAATTACACATGGACCAATATTAATAGGCTCCAAACCTCAGTGGATACCCTGATCCAGAAGGTAAGGATTCAATACAAGACGGATGCCTTTGAAAACAAAGTTTTTGTTTACACCGGAGCGTCTAATGAGGATATCAAGGCAAGGCAGTCGGGTACGTATAATTTAGGTGGGACTAACCTTGAATACTCCCTAGAGGCACGGTCGGATCATCCATGGAACGCCCTTATAGGTGCAGGGGTGGAGTTCACCAAACACTGGAATCTGACCTTGGAAGATGGGTTCAGCGGGAGAACCCAGATTACATCATCACTGGGATATCGATTCTGATGAAGCCTTGATAAAACATTCACATCAACGATCCTCAATACTCATCTCAATACAGGTAAGTGAGTGAGCAGGGAGCTGAATATCAAAGGCAGCTCCACTTCCTTCACGGGTAATCTTAATCGCTTTATGACTCTTTTTGATCCGTACCGCATTGGGTTCAGTGTAGGTATTATATTGAACAGGATCGGGATGTGACATTTCCAGATAGTTATCGACAGAGACGACCCTGATACCCTTTAAGAGGCATGCGGCATTCACTGCAGCATCATAATGCCGATTCACCAAAAAGAGTGAGAGTTTGTTACCGGTCCGAGTCGTTGATAGATCAAGCACAGGAAGTCCCGTCTCGTGAGGGATGACAGGGCAATCTACATGGCTTGAAAGGAGCATCTCGCCGGCATGCTCGGTGTATATTTTAAAGACAAGTCCGGAAGGGGTGAGGAATGTGCCCTGAGGGCTTGAGCATATTATACCGATACAATTTACCATTTGAGAGAGGTTGGCGAGGGGCATTTCCGGGGCGTAGCGATGGAACATGTTCAACATACTTGCCACCCATAAACCATCCCTAAGATTAAAATTGGTCTCGATTACATCGGAGTAAAAGGCATACCATAGATTCCATTCATCAAATGCCAGTGCGATCTTCTTCCCCGCCGGGGAATGTGTCCTGATGTCTCTGGCGTTATCGGCCACAAAATCTTCCATATACTTAAGAGAACCGAGAATGTCATAATAGACTTTTCTGGAACCGCTCCGTTCACGGTGAAGAAACTGGTGGAGAATATGATATCTTATCGTATAAAAAAAGCTGGGTCCATAGAGGTGAACCGATAAATAATCCATCTCCTTTCCTGCCCCTGCCAGTACAGTCCGATTGATGTCATCACGCCTCCCAAGTACAGCCATCATGATCGGGTTGACATCATCACGCTTCCTGGAAGGCCACATGGTGCCGCATCCAATGAGTTTTATCTTCGGATCAACCCGCCGCATGGTCCGTGCATATTCATTGAACGTTATTACGTATTGATCCGGGTTCATGTGTCCGGCCTCAAAAAACGAGAACATCTCATTGCCTAGCGCCCAATACTTTACTCCGTAAGGCTCTGGATGGCCGTTTTGCGAACGCAGAGCACCCCAGCGTGAGTCCCTCGGTCCATTACAGTATTCCACCCAGGCGGCGGCCTCTTCGGCCGTGCCTGAGCCTACGTTGACGGTAAGCTGAGGTTCCGCACCGACCTCTTTGCACAACTCCATGAACTCGTCTGTGCCGAAGTGATTATCTTCCAGCGGGCCAAGATGCTTGCCCAGCAGCGGGAACCTATTCCATGCCTTGTTCTTCACCCTGGGTCTCTGGGCTCTCGGCCCTATCCCGTCCTGCCAATGGTACGTGTCAGCAAAACACCCTCCGGGATACCGGATCAAGGGGGGATGAATTGATTTTATGGCATCAACAAGTTCCCGGCGCACGGCGCCAAGAAACATTTCCGGTGACTCGCCTTCAGCCCATATACCACCATTGATACACTTTCCGAGATGCTCAAGGGAATGACCATACTGTGTGCGAGGCAAAGCATGAAGCACTTCCGGTTCTATGGTAATCGAGGCCCGCAAGGGTCTGTCTGCAATTCCCTTTCCGCGGGATCTGTTGAATGCCATGTCCTTATTCTCCCGTATGTTTTTATTTTGAAGCATTTGCATGAGAAACGCTATAGGATATTATTATTAGTGATACGCCTAACACGTATCTCCTCGGTCCTTGACATACAAGCACCAACTATTTCATTATCCAGGACATCGACAAGTGCGGTTATGAAGAGCAGATTGGTAGGTGTATGAGATGAGCACAGGTATGCAGTCCATAGTTCGTTGTTTGAATATGGGAATACTGTTGGTTTTCGCCACGATTTGTACGCTTGCTTTTCCGATCCCCGCATCAGCATCGCTGGGAGATGATGTAGGATCGGTGCAGGCCGATCAGGCACGTATGAGGGGCGTACAGAAAACCACGCGCACCGAGCTGTACACGGTTCACGAAATTAAGGCCTCTGAAGGCACCGTGGTGAGGGAATATGTTTCTTCTGCGGGAAAGATATTTGCCGTGGCATGGCAGGGACCGTTTCTTCCGGATCTTCGAGAGCTCCTCGGCCGGTATTTTGAACGGTTTTCACAGGCATCGCAAACCCGCAACAAGAACCGTCCCCGGATCCGCGGGCCGCTCCTGATCCAGGAGCCGGGATTGGTCGTGCAATCCGGCGGACATATGCGGGCGTATTCCGGCAGGGCTTACCTCCCTGATCAGGTGCCGCAGGGGATGAATATCGAGGAGATACGATGAGGAAGGTCATCATCCGAGGCTCATTGATCCTGGCCGTATTCGGCATGTGGATATTATTCATGGAATGCGGGGGCTCAGGCGGCGGGTCCAAAACGACGGTGAGCTCAGGTGAAAACGTCCAGCCGATCGTGGTAAATGGCGGCCCGACTGCCGATTCTTCCTCAGGTAATACCTATCCCAACGCTGCATTTACCAGCGTTACGGTCTGTGTTCCCGGCACTTCCATATTGCCAGACGATCGACGGCGTATTGGTGGACACCGGATCAGTAGGATTAATGCTGTTGTCTTCCAGTGGTGGGGGCTCTTACGCTTTCTCTGCCGGCACAGACCATTGATGGTAATCCTCTTGCTGAATCTGTCCAATTCGCGGATGAATCCTATGTTTGGGGACCCATACAGATTGCCGATGTGAAGATAGCTGGTGAGTCAGCGAGCTCAGTGCCGATTCATGTGCTTGATCACAATTTTTATCCCAATAATATTCCAACTGATATATCGAGTGGTGGTGGTCCCGAACTGGATGATCTGCAGAGCTTGGGTGCCAATGGCATACTGGGGGTAGGGCAATTTCAGCAGGATTGCGGCAGCGCATGCGCACAGAGCTCCGAAGGGGAGCCGCTGTCGACTGCGTATTATGAATGCTCCTCTGCCGGTTGCCAGCCCGTCTCTGTACCCCTTTCTCAACAAGTGCAGAACCCTGTTGCTTTGTTCCCCCAGGACAACAATGGCGTAATCATCACGTTGCCGGCTGTCTCGGGGGCTGAGGAAACGGTAAGCGGATCATTAGTCTTTGGCATTGGTACGCAGTCGAACAATGGGCTCGGCAGCGCAGCCGTCGTTTATATGCTCAACCAGAATTACGCCATCACCACGATCTATAAAAATCAAACAATGCCAAATAGCTTTATAGATAGCGGATCAAACGGCTATTTCTTCTCGGATAATGCAATACCGCAATGCACTCAAGGCTATGTCTCAGGCTATTACTGTCCAATTGCAACACTGAATCTTTCCGCAACCAACCAGGGAGCAAACGGAACGAGTGGCACGATCACATTCAGCGTGGGGAATGCGTCGACGATGTTCAGTGGTTCAACCAGTGATTATGCTGCATTCAGCGCCCTGGCCGGGCCGAATACCCCTACTGACAGCTTTGACTGGGGCCTGCCTTTCTTTTATGGGCGCACTGTGTACACCGCTATCGAGGGAATGAATACTCCCGGTCCGTATTGGGCATACTAGTCCTGGCAATGGCTAAGTGCTCTCTATGAAAGAAAAAGAATATAAGCAGATGACAGTTCGGGGGCATTCGTTTGTATTAACAAAATAATATCGAGTTTGAGGAGGGAGTATGAAAAGGATTTTTAAGATCATCCCGGCTCTTCTGATAGCCTGTCTGGTATTCGGCTGCGCATCATTCAAGCAGGGCATGTATGATTCCATGATCTCTTCAGAGCGATCCAGGTCTGGTCTTGCGTTGTCGTCCGTGAACGTCAATGGACATACCATATCCTATCTGGAGCGACCCGGTAAAGGTGAGACCATAGTGCTTATCCATGGATTTACTGCAAACAAGGATAACTGGATCCGCTTCGTTCGATATATACCCAAAGAATATCGAGTGATCGCCTTTGATATGCCCGGCCATGGCGATAGCGATAAATCTGTCGAACAGACCTACACCATCGACTATATGGCATCAAATCTTGATCAGGCAGTAAATACCCTGGGGATTTCAAAGTTCCATCTTGCAGGAAATTCCATGGGTGGATGGATCTCCATATTCTATGCCACCCGATACCCTCAGAAGGTTATATCCTTATGCCTCGTGGATAATGCCGGTCTCCCCTCTCCTCAACAGAGTGATTTACAGCTGGCACTGAGCAAAGGGCATAACCCATTTATAATAACCTCCCGAGAGGAATATGACGAGTTTTTAAAATACGTCTTCTACAAGCAACCTTTCGCCCCTTGGCCTATAATTTCTGTGCTTTCCGATAGGTATATTGCATCAAGTGACTTTTACAGGAAGGTAGGGAATGATTTCTTAACCCAATCTACTGACATTTACCCTCTGCTGGCCGGGCTCAATGTGCCTGTATTAGTGATTTGGGGGGATAAAGACAGGTTACTCCATGTGTCCACCACAGAGGTGCTGAAAAAATCACTGCCAAATTCAGAGATAGTCATCATGAAGGATTGCGGCCATGCGCCCATGTTGGAAAGGCCCCAGGAGACAGCCGGGTATTATGTGTCCTTCTTGAATAGGCATAAGGGCATCCAATAGTCCTTGGTGGTGCTATGTTAATGAACAAGGCGATTCTTAAGAATGCCTGGGTAGTCAAGACTTGATTACCAAAGGGATGTTTTTTTGACTTAGAGATTATTTACATAATGGTAGATCATCTCGGTGAGCTCTTCGATGAGCTTGTCCTCGTCCAGGGGCGAATCGAGAAACTTTACATAATGGGCAACGTTCTCTACTGCACTGTGAATCACCTTTGATACTTCCTGGAGGGCCTGCGGGTTTTTGTTTTTGCAATAGGGTACGAGGAGAGAGCTGATGATGCCAAGCTGCTTCTGCTCTACCTCGTCGAAGAGCTTCCTCACATCCGGGTCCGAAAATTTCAGGACAAGCGCTTCCTTGTGGAAAGAGGGGTGGATGTCAAAGGTCAGGAAACCTTTGTGGATATGGTCTTGGATGAGGTCCCTTAAGGGGATTGAATCGTCCGGCTGCAAGGTGTAGATGCCGGTTATGAAGTTGTCGAGGTGGTTCTCGAGGATCTCGAGGAACAGGGTCTTCTTGTTCTCAAAGTAGCTGTAGAATGTACCGATGGAGACGCCGGCCATCTGCGCGATCTCGTTTGAACTCGTCCCGTTTATTCCCTTATGCGCGAACAGATCCAAGGCTGTTTCCATGATCCTTGATCTTCTTTCCCTGCTCCTGCTCTGCTTGGGAACCCTGACGCGCATCGATGCCCCTTTCTCATCATGAAAAAATAAATGCTTTGCGGGTCTAACTCATAAAGCTCGTTTAAAATAAAGTAGGATATCATGCATGATTATTGCAGATTAATAGCAGTGGAGCCAAGTGTCAACATCAAATATGAGTAATTACTCACATTTGATGTTGACAATGTGAGCCTTTACTCATATTAGACAAGCATAGGGGTGGTGATGAAGGTATTAGTCACAGGGGCGACAGGTTTTATCGGTTCAGTCCTCACAAAGGAGTTGGTGAAACAGGGCATAGAGGTCAGCGCCCTGGTCCTTCCAGGTGAAAATACAAATGCGCTTGATCAGCTTGGGGTAGAGATTTGCCGTGGCGACTTGTCCGAGAGGGGGACACTCAAGGGCATCTGTGATGGTGTCGATATCGTGTTCCATCTTGCGGGCCGTGTCACCGATTGGGGAACCAGGGAGCAATTCTATACCGCCATCTATGATGCCACGCTGCACATCATGGAGGAGGCATCAGGAAAAGCTTCACGGTTCGTGTATATAAGTTCCATAGCGGCTATCGGCTTCGGCCGCCATATGAGGGGCATCAAGGAGACCGATCAGGCCTTCAAATCCGGCATCCCGTACAACGATGCCAAGCTCGATGCGGAAAAACTCGTGATGAGCGCTCACAAGAGCGGCAGGATAGCGTGCACCATTATCCGTCCCGCCAATGTGACAGGACCGGGAAGCGCATGGGTGAGGGACATCGTGGAAAAGATGATGGCCATGCCCATGCCGCTCGTAGACGGGGGGCGTTACAGCTCCAGTTTCATTTATGTGGACAACCTCGTGGAAGGCATCATCCTGGCCGGCACGAAGGACATCGGCAAGGGGAAGATCTACCAGCTGCGGGATGACTGGGATGTTTCATGGAAGCAGTACATCACCGATCTCGGGTCATTCATCGGGAAAAAGCCTGTCGGAAGCATCCCCTACTGGCCGGCACGAGCGCTGGGAAGCCTTTTCGACCTGGTCTGCACACCGCTTGGAATACGACCGCCCTTTTCACGCATGTCTATTGAGATCACCGGCAGGGACCTCGATGTTGACAACTCCCTGGCCAAAAGGGAACTGGGCTGGAAGACAACGATCTCCTATCCTGAGGCTATGGAGAGGATAGGGGCATGGGTGAGGCAGACCTACGGAAAAAGATAACGTCAAGGTAATGCGCTGCCTGGCATTGAGTCGGGTCGACCTGGGTGGTGTTTTGCCTTAACTATAAATTACTACGATCAAGGGGGTGTCCATGAAATTATCGTTTCTCTCTATTCGTGTTATACCTGAAGCTTTCAAGGGCTGCCAAGACGAACAAGGCCTTCCGGAACTACATAGGCAACCTGCAGCTTCGGATTCTCATCAAGACGGCTGACGGGAAGAGGGGAAGGCTCTTCATCTTTGATAAAGGGAAGGTATCGACGCAAAGGGGCGCCAATCACAAGTGCGATGCAGCGCTCGTCTGGGCCGATCCCAATACCGCCTTCAAGGTGATGCTCGCAGGGACCGATGAGGCCTCATTCCTGGCTGCCGCCAACGGCAAGCTCAAGGTCGAGGGGATGGCCTATTTCATCCAGTGGTTCAACGACGCAGTGAAGCTCATCATGTAGATGCCCCAGGCGCCGTACACCCTATAGGCCCTTATGGTTATTCAAGATATCAGGTTAATGGTACCAAAAACAATTCGGGGGTATACTTATGGCAATGATACTTGGCGGTCACCTGGTTGGAAAATATCTGAAGGAAGTGGAAAAGGTCGATACGGTCTTCTGTCTGTCCGGGGGCCATATCGAAGCGATTCTGGACAGCTTTACGGAGTATAAGATCCGCACCATCGATGTGCGTCACGAACAGGCCGCAGCCATGATGGCCGAGGCCTGGTCCATATACCGAGGCCAGCCAGGTGTATGTCTGGTAACGGCCGGGCCTGGATTCACCAATGCGGTAACCGGCATTGCCAATGCCTATCTGGATAATGCACCTTTGGTTGTGCTGTGCGGCAGGCATCCCTTGCGTGACGATCTGAAAGGCGCCCTGCAGGAGATAAACCAGATGGACATAATAAAGCCCATTACCAAATGGGCGGCGACCTGCTATGAGACGAAACGTATACCCGAATATCTCTCGCTGGCCTTCAGGCATGCCGTAGTGGGAAGGCCTGGTCCGGTCTTCCTTGAGCTGCCGCCGGATATCCTCAATGTGAAGATCCCGGAGGAAAAGGCGCCCATGCAGACACGCATGACGCACAAGTACACCGTCCACCCGGATGAGTGGGACCTGAAGCAGGCAGCCGATCTCATAAACGCTGCAAAAAAACCCCTATTCATGGGCGGAAGCGGGGTGGGCCTGAGCTGCTGCGGCATTGCGCTCAGCCAGTTTATTGAAAGGACGGGATTTCCCTTCTTCCTCATGAACTTCGGCAGGGGCGAACTCCCGGACAACCATCCCCTTTCCCTGTGGGATATTGGAAACGTAGGGCTGCAGCTGGGCATAACACAGGCGGATGTCATCGTTGCCGCAGGTCTGCGCTTCAACTGGCTCTTGCAGTCAGGTGCCATCATTCCTTCCCAGACAAAGGTCATCCGCATCGACATCGATCCGCACGAGATCGACAGGAACAGGGTTGCCGACGTGGGTCTGGTGGGAGACACGACATCTGTGCTCAACCAGCTGCTTCCACTCATCAAGAGGGGTGACCACAGTGCCTGGCTTAAGACTCTGCGGGCCGCAAGCCATGCCTTTATCGAACCCGAGCTCAAGCTGAGGGAGGCACCTTCCAGCCCCATCCACCCCATCCGCCTGGTGGCACAGATCCAAAAGGCCCTTGGAGATGATACCGTCTATGTCATTGATGGCGGCGATACCGCATATTTCGGCCTCGTCGGGTTCACCTCCAAGGAAAAGGCGGGGGTCATAGCCGCTGCCGCAGGACTGCTCGGTTGCCTGGGCACCGGCATCCCCTTTGCCATGGCGGCAAAGCTTGCCCGGCCCGACAAAAAGGTCTTGCTCCTGCAGGGAGACGGATCATTTGGGTTCAATGCCATGGAGTTCGATACCATGGTCCGGCACAACATCCCGGTGGTGTGCGTAGTGAACAATGATACCGCATGGGGCATGATCAAGCACGGCCAGGAGCTCGGGTGCGACCGGCTCCAGTGCTCAGAGCTGGGTGAGCGCCATTATGAGAAGATGGTTGAAGGACTCGGCGGTTACGGTGAATTCGTCACAAAGGATGAAGATATCATACCGGCAATAAAACGGGCCTTTGAGTCGGGAAAACCCTCATGCATCAACGTCATGACCGATCCGACGGCAACAAGTCCGGCGACCCCGCTGTTTTACCAGTCGCTCAATATGGATTGATGCCATGAAAGCCCTGTTATTTAATATTACGGTTCCCAACTATCTGGTACTCCAATTTATGGGGCGCTTGAATAAGAAATTCTATTATGATGGACCCTTCTCCACGGTGAGGCTTGCAGATGTACCGGAGCCCACATTGCCCAATCAGGAATGGGTGAAGGTGAAAACACGTCTGTGCGGGTTCTGCGGGAGCGACCTGAACCTCGTTATGGTGAAAGATTCGCCCATGGCATCGCCGTTCACCTCGTTCCCTTGCATCTTCGGGCATGAGGTATGCGGTGAGGTGGTGGAGGCAGGCAGCTCGGTAAAGAATTGTGTTGTCGGTGATCTGGTGACCATCAATCCCAGCTTAAGCTGTTCAGCCCGTGGGATTACCCCTGAATGCCCGGTCTGCGCGGCAGGCCGGCCAGGCAATTGCGAGAGGTTTGCTGAAGGCGGCTTCTCTCCCGGAATGTTCACCGGAATCTGCAAGGACATCGGAGGCGGCTTTGCCGAGTATATGGTGGTGCACAAGAGCCAGGTCTATAAAACACCTGAGGGTGTCACTCCAGAATCGGCGGCACTCACCGAACCCCTGGCCGTGGGACTTCAGGCCGTGCTGGACAATAAGCCAAAGGATAGCGACAGGGTCCTTGTCATCGGCGGGGGGGTGATCGGGGCTATGATCGTCAAGGCCATCCGGGGCCTTGGTATCGGATGCACTATCACTGTTGTGGAACCCTCGGTCTTCAATGCGGAATACGTAAGAAGAGCAGGGGCCAATCATGTGATTGAAGGCGGGATCATCGAGGCTGCCGAGAAGATCACCGGGGCAAAGGCCTACAAGCCCATGTTAGGCGAGCGCATCGTGCAGGGCGGTTTTGACAAGGTATTTGATACGGTAGGCCATTCGCCCACCCTGCAGATGGCCCTCATTGTAACGGCCGGCTGCGGTACAATAAGCCTGGTAGGCATCGGCAACAAGGTGACCTTTGACCCTACCCCCCTGTGGCTGAAGCTCCAGACTGTCAAGGGCTGTTACGGCTATGGTTATAATGATACGCTCAGTGGCAGGAAGCATGCCTTTGATATCGCACTTGAACTCATGCAGAACAAAAAAATACACCTTGAGGACATGCTCACCCATACGTTCGCCATCGAGCAGTATAAGGAGCTCATTGATGTCAACATGAACAAGGGAAAGAACAGGGCAATTAAAACGGCAGTACGGTTTTGAAAAAGTAGTATTGGAGGAGTCAGGATTCAGGAGCCGGAATTGAAAGAATCAGTAGTCCTGACTCCTGACTTATCCCCCTTGCAACAAAGTCCTAATCGCGATATTACGCACAGTAATATTTTTTTATTGACATATTTTCCATGCCCGTAGGGGGTTTGTGGAATTTATATGGGATGATGAGGCATATATGAGTGATGTCATCTTTTCCTTTTTTGAAAGCTTCCGGCCGCAGGACTTTTTCGACATCTTTATCATCTTCTCACTCATCTATGTCATCCTCATCTGGTTTAAGAATACGGCGTCAAGGCTCGTATTTGTAGGGATCAGCCTGCTTGGCGGTATTTACATCCTCGCTCGTCTGTTCAACCTCTATCTCACCACCCTCATTCTTCAGAGTTTTTTCACCATCTTTATTATTGCGCTGGTGGTTATCTTCCAGGAGGATATACGAAGATTCTTCGAGCGGCTAGCCATGTTGAGATCCATGGGAAAGAACCACAAAAAGGGCGATCTGGTAAATGAAGATACAATCTCTGCCATCGCTGAGAGTGCGGCGGAGTTTGCCTCAAAGAAAGTCGGGGCATTGATTATCTTACAGGGCCATGACCCTCTCGAACGGCAGATAACAGGTGGATACCAGCTCGACGGATTGGTCACGAAGCCCTTGCTGGCAAGTATTTTTGATATCCATTCCATCGGCCATGACGGTGCCGTCATCATTAGCGATGGCAGACTATTGAAGTTCGGGTGCCATCTTCCCCTGTCAACATGCACGGATAAACTCGGAGAATTCGGCCTGAGGCATACTGCAGCCTTAGGACTTTCCGAACGATCCGATGCCCTGTGTATCGTCATCTCCGAGGAGAGAGGGACAATAACAGTTGCGCTAAACGGGGAGATAAAGTCCCTGAAAAATGCCGCCGAGCTACGTTCCATTATCGAGAAGTTTTACGAGGCTAAGATGCCCCGAAAAGCAAAGATCCTCTCGGGCCAATGGTTCAGGAAGAATACATTGGAGAAAGGACTGGCACTTGTCCTGGCCTTGGGACTATGGTTTGTATTCGGGTACCAGAAGGAATCCGTGCAGCGTGATTATACCATACCCATAGAATACCGCAAGATCTCCCAGGAATGGGAGATCGAGGAATCCAGGGAGACGGAAGCGACCATTACCCTCATGGGTTCTTCCCAGGCCTTCAGGTTCTTTGAACCCAGGACACTCAAGATATCCATCGATCTCTCTACGATCATTGAAGGCAGGCAGGTCATCAAGCTCTCTGCCGACATGGTAAATATCCCGTCTAACCTGACACTGATGAAGATAAAACCGGAGAAGATTGCCATTGTTGCCCACCGGCTCTATCCAAGGGAGGTCAGGGTCTCAATCGACACTTTAGGCCAACTGCCGAACGGATATTCTCTGAAGAAGATCAATATCGAACCACAATCCGTGTGGGTGCTTGCCCCCTTCTTACTTACCGGCAACAAGATCTTCATCAGCACCGAGCCCATAGATATCTCGGGGATCACCACTACGCAGACAATGAATGCAAGACTTGTATATCCAAACAAAGTGCGGTTCAGAAATAACCAGGTACCTACGGTAAGGGTGAGTGTCGAGGTGGAAAGGATCCTGGGTGTGAGGAAATGAAGAAACAAGAAAATTCCGGCTCAGGTCATCCTATGATGAGATAGACGTCGTCGCCGACCCTGGTCTTATCCTTCACCTTGATGCCGATGAGATCGCCTGCCTTGGCCTCAGGCACGACCTTATTGTCGATCTGCATGGATTCAATGTTTTCTTCAAAGTTCGTGGTGGCGCCCTCGATGGATATCTTGTCTCCCACCTTGAGAGTTTCGCTGAGCTGGATACCGGCTACGCTGATCTTGCTGAAGAAGTGGGTAACCTTCCCGATCAGTTTTTTCTCATCCGCCATAATACACCTCCTCGTCCTCTTGTATGCATGCTATTATACAGCCATTTCATGGACGATCTCAAGGATAAAATCACTTGTGATCACAAGGAGATCAGCACCTCATGCATCTTTGCCGGATACTTAAATTTAATTTATTCCTATGAATTGGATTCTCTCTTTTCATAGTTCCCATTGCAATTTCATAGAGTTTGACTACAATAAGGAGTTGAGCTCAATGGGCTGTGCTCCTTCATGGAAGGGTGTTTATCCCGTTTCATATCTTCACAAAGGCTCAAATTGCGGCGGGAATGATTTTGAATGCTTTTTAGACATGATGTGCCCGGTCCTAAAGTTTATGCGATCCACATAAAACCATATTGCATGGAGGATTCTATGTCATACCGGTATGATACCCTTTGCGGGCTTTTTCATAACCAGGCGCTCCGGTACGGTGATGATCATATTTTTTTGATGGGAAAATATGATGAATATGGAAAGCCTATTCCAAACTATCGGAAAATAACCTGGAGACAAGCGAGGAGACAGGTCCTGGACCTTGCCAGAGGGCTTGCCTCACTGGGACTGAATAAAGGCGACCGGTGTGTACTCTTTGCCGAAAGCAGACCGGAATGGGTTATAGCGGACCAGGCCATCCAGGCGTGCGGTGCGACAGGGGTACCGCTCTATCCTACCTTGAGCAGGGAAGATCTCTCCTACATGATTCTGGACAGCGATTCGAAGATGGTCATAACTTCGAGTCTTGCCAAAGCCGAGGAGATCACCCGTCTCAAGAATAAATTGAAAGAGCTGGGGACATTGCCGGTCATCACCATGGAGTCCTTTGATGGCGGGCCTCAGAAAGATATCTACAGCTTTGCCGATGTCATACAAAAGGGCAGGGCATCTATATCGGAAGATGAGATCGAGGCACGCATCCGATCCGTCACACCCGATACAATCGCCGCCATCATCTATACATCGGGCACTACCGGGAGATCGAAGGGAGTCGTGCTGACACAATCCAATTTCGTGACAAACATCCATCAAGCCTCCCGTTCCGAGTTTATGGTGCGTATGAAAAAGAAGGATGTCAAACTTACGGCCTTGGTGCACCTGCCCTTGTGCCATGTTTATGGACGCTCGGGTGATTACCATGTGATAGGCCTTTACCTGGGAGGCACCCTTGCATTTGCAGAGAGTTACCGTACCATAGCCCAGAACCTGCTGGAGGTCAGGCCGAACGTCATTACTTCCATCCCTATGTTTTACGAGAAGACCTATGAGACCATCAATGCGGTTATAGCCAAGCAGAAGCAGGTCTATCAAAAACTGTTCAAATGGGCCGTCAGGAAGGGTGAGATCTACACCGATGCCATGGCAACAGGAAAAAGGATATCCCAGTTGGAATCTTACAGGGTTCGGGATAGCCAACATGCTCGTGTTCGACCGCATGAAGAAGATGATGGGCATGGACAGGCTCGTTATGGCGCTCTCCGGCGGGGGCAAACTCTCAAAAGAGGTGTGTGTATTCTTCAGGTCTCTGAATATCCAATTGAACGAAGGATACGGACTTACAGAGACCAGCCCGGTGATCAATTTCAATGAACCGGAGATCATTGATTCCGGGAAACATGGGAAACTCTATCAGTGGTTTTTCGACAAGGTCATGGATACGGTTCTGGATCTCATGGTGGTCAAACAGGCTCAAGGGATCTCCCCCTATGCAAACCCCATCTCTGCCGCCAAGCTCGGATTCTGCTACTCCACCATACTCTATAAGCTCAGGGTGAAGCCCGGCACTGTGGGCAGACCCGTGGCCTGGACAGAAGAGAAGATCGACGAAGACGGCGAGATCCTGGTGAGAGGGCCCCAGGTCTTCAAGGGATACTGGAACATGGAAGACGCCACACGGGCAGCCATCACTGAGGATGGATGGTTCAGGACGGGCGACATCGGCCACTTTGACGAAGAAGGCTTTCTCATCATCACGGACCGAAAAAAAGACCTGTTTGTGAGCTCGGGCGGCAAGAACATTGCGCCGCATCCTATCGAGGTTGCCCTGCAGGCAAGGTCATATATCGAACAGGTCTGCCTTGTGGGTGACGGCAGGAAGTACCTCACGGCTCTCATTGTACCCGACTTTAAAAGTCTGTCGCACTATGCAAAGAAGAACGGGATCGGTTTTGCGGACAACAGCGACCTCGTAAGTAATGATAAGATCCGCTCCCTCATTCAGACTGAGGTGGATGAGGTGAATGCCACCTTGGCGCATTACCAGCAGGTCAATTATTTCGATTTGCTGGATGCCCCCTTCAGTGAAGAGACCGGTGAGCTGACACCTACCATGAAGGTGAAGCGAAAGGTGGTCCTGGAAAAGTACAAGGACAGGATTGAGAAGATGTATCAGAAATGATTGCATTATAAAGAGAGATCTTTTTAGTAATACATCTCATCCATGACGACACGGCCCATAGAGTCGAAAATCACTCCTTCCATGTCGAGCAGGGACCGCTTAATTTCAAAACCGCCCTAGTGTCCGCCTCCATTTCCTGCCGCAATTCATGCATACAACCCGCTTGCGATTAAAAAGAAAAGGAAGGCCGAACAATAGACATGAAAGAACCGCAGCGGGCCGAGAAAATCCTGCACGACTGATGTTTGAACTGCCGCATGCAGGACAGATGGGAGCAGTCGTATCAAGAGCCGAACATTCCTGTTGTATGGCAGGCTCATCCTCCGAAGTTCTCTCCAATAGATGAATTGCTCTTTTGCTGTCTTCTTCTCTTACTTGCAGTCTCACAGCGCCGAGTGTCACTTGAATAGATCCAGTTTATACTGGCTGTCTGATCATCCAGAACAAGAGAGTAGATCCCTTCAGACTCCAACTTTGCCCGGGCTAGGTGGGCCTCCCAGGCGCCGATGTATGTTGCTATAGTGACATACTTATCTGAATGACCCGGCACCGTCACTGCCCCCTGTGCATTATTAATCGCTCCATTGGTATTTCTTTAATCGGAATATGTTTCACGATCTTGTATATGTGAGGAGTAAAGTGAACAATTGCCCATAAAATCGTTCAGTCAGGTGATCGGGGCTATCTCAGGGACTCTCTGTTGGGACGATTGTTCAAAAACATGCATATCTTCATAGAATTTTGCAACGCTTACCATAAGGTATGGCCCGATCCAGAGGAAACCTATCCCAAGGGTAAATATACCCAATAGCATCCAGCCGGTGAATCTGCCCAACAGGCAGGATAGCCTCCACCTGTGCCCGTGCATCATGGCTTTGCTTCTGCGGATTGCTTCAAGACCGTCAAGTTGCATATTATCAGCGAGGATAAAGAATGTCATGGAATATGATAAAGCGGCCATGATGCCAGGCACTATGAGCAGCAGGGTCCAGAGACAGGTAAATACGAAGGCCAGGATGTAGGCGACAAGGCCGTTTGCAAAGAGAGGGAATCCATCAAAGAGTTGCCCTGTTTTTGCTTCTTTGTTACGGAGAACAGAAAGTGAAAAGATATGCAAGCCGACAAGGAGCGGACCTGCGATTATGAAACCGCCTATCCACCCGATGACGGGTATTAAACCCAGACCGAACGTTATCACCAGGTATACCAGAAAGGTTGCAACAGGCACGCCCCAATTTCCTCGAAGCCGTAATCTCGCAAAGGCCATTATGTCGCGATTTTCCATAGGCATAAAGATCCTCCTCATCAGGGGCGGATTGTTGAAGATTAAGCATTAATTACCACGGGGTCTGCAGATGGGCAAGGCATAAGGTTTATCTTTGGCCCCTGAAAGCCGTTACAACACCTCTTATTTACCGTCAACAATGTTATTATTTGTTTTAAAACATGATACAATAGTCATGACAGAAAGATACATTGGGTTTATATCTCGACGTAAAGAAAAAGGAGGTGCAGGGATGAAAAAGGTGTTCATCATGCTCGCGGTTATACTGGGTATTGCCGGCTTCTCAGTCCTTCATGCAGCCGACCTTCACGGTATTGTAACGGATAAGGACGGGAAGCCTGCAGTTGTAAAGATAGTGCTCAAAGATGCCAAGGGTATCCAGGTCGGTGAGCCGGTATCAACAGGCAAGGATGGTTCTTATGCATTCAAGGATATCAAACCAGGCACATATCTTGTTGCAATTAAAGAGAAGAATGAATGGAAGATCTTTGTCGGTCCCGGGGAAACAAGGCGCGATTTTTCACTCAAGTAACCTATCAGAGGTATTATGGATATTTTCGAAGCAAAGCATGCCCAAGAGAAGCACACGGAAGAGATACATGAAAAGAAGGACATATGGGATATCTTGAAGTCACTTGGCCCGGCATTCCTCGCTGCCGTGGTGGCCGTCATGGGCGGCTGGTACAATCTGCAGCAGGCCCAGCTCAACAAGGCTTCCGAGATGCGGCAGGTGTACACGAATATCATGACGGAGCGTGAGAGCTCCGACAACACCATCAGGGCCAAGATGTTCGAGATGCTTTTCAATGCCATGTTTGCAAAGGGATTTGTATCCAAGGATATCAACCCTGATGATGTCCACACAATCAAACAGCAGGTAATGTTCCTCGACCTGCTGTCCCGCAACTTTGACACGGTCGACATTAGGCCGCTCTTCGAGGATCTCGACACTGAGCTCACCAAGAAGATCTACGATGAAAAAGGCTTTACTACTGGGCAGCGTGGTGATTACTTCGCCATGCGCGCAGAGCTACGCAGGGTGGGCAGGAACCTCTCGGTCAAACAGCTCAATGCCCTGGCATCCCTTCCGGGGACAGTCGTGCAGGGGATCGTCGTTTTGAAGGACAAGGACGGCAATATCCAGACCATAAAGGATGAATCCGTTTCGAATGGAAATGGGACCAAGATCCCGGTGGAGATCAAACCCGACGACATCTCCGACGGCATGGTGGACATCTCACTGGAATATACCAAGAGCAAGTCATCGGATCAGGCATTCAAGGCCCCTTCGTTTGTAATCACCTTTTATGATTTGCCGTACATCGACAACAGTGTCCTTGACATGGATATGAGGGTAGGGGTTCTCCTCACGAAATATGTTTCCATCCGTGACCTTGATATGTTCAGGGACAGGCTGGATAAAAAACTCATCAAGGATTACCAGGATCTGAAGGATGGTGGTATAACGCAATATGCCGAGCTGCGTATCGTCAAGTTCCCTGTCAAGTACATCGGCAATAGGGACAGGCCCTATCTCCAGGAAATCATACAAAATCTGGTTGGTGATCAGAAGGAAAAGGCTCAAGAGGAAAAGACGGCAACGAAGTGATCTTTAATATTATAGAAAAAGCTCGAACCGTTGCTCATTGACTTCAACACCCCATTGGGTCCCTCTGCGCTGTTGGGCCAGCTTGAACCCGGCCTTTTCATACAGGTGTCTTGCAGCCCACAGTCCCTCGAACGTCCAGAGGTAAACCCGCTTATGGCCTTTGTCTCTGCAGAAGTCCATTGCCGTATTGATAAGCCTGCTGCCGATGCCTTTTCCGCGTAAGACATCTGAAACGATGAAATACCGAAGATGCGCACCTTCTTCAGAGTGAGTCCCATCAATCGTGATATGACCTTCTATGCGGCCGTCTAATAGCGCAGTCCAAAACCCGTCGCGCGTTTCATCATATCGCTTGAGAAATTCCGAGAGGTCAGTGGCGCACATCGCCTCGAAGATAAGCCCGAACCCCCAATGCTTGTGGTAGTAGGTGCCGTTAAGCTCGGCAACCCGGCCTATGGCACCGGGGATATAACCTTTTGTGATCTCGACATCGGACATTTGTAGTCTCTCACCCTCGTGCTGATTTTCTTGTTCCCGAGCTCCGGCTTCACTCCTTGTTCTCCTGCTCGACTTCGCGGTCGAAGTCCGCATCTTCTTTCCAGGATTCGTCTGAAGTATATTCTCTGCGAAACGTCTCCATCATCCGGTCAAGGGGCACATCCGAGAATTCTCCTCGATGCTTAAGATATTCCATGTGTTTGTTTCCATCGAGGTCAAAGGGGTGGTAGATCGAGTCTGTAAGACCATCAAACTCAAGGGGTTTGAACCGGAATTTCTCGCAGAGTTCGATATTGAAGGCCGGTGTGGCCTTGATCCAGGTTCCATACAAATATATGGATGTGTACCCATGCCAGTAGAATATGTCGGTCTTCATCACCTCGCGCATACGCGCAGTGGTAAGGTGATTGCGCACATCGGCAAAACCGAGCCGTGCAGGAACCCCCACAGACCGGCAGCATGCTGCGAGCAGGATTGCCTTGGCCACGCACCAGCCACTGCCTAAACGCAGTGTGGTGCTTGCCCGGAGCCCTTCGATCGAGAGGTCGAGGGTATAAGGATCATACCGGATGCCGTCCCGTACGGCGTAATAAAGGCTGACAGCCTGATCTTTCGGGTCAGGGGAAGTTGCCGGAGTTGTTTAAAGCGAACTCAATAATCGCCGGGTTGTCGTTGTCCACGGCCGGTGTAGGTTGAAGGTATTGCATCATTTCCGGATTCATGCAGTCACATCTACTCTCAGGGAGGCTGCCGGTCAAGCCCAGCGGCCGTGCGTCCATGATTTTCACCCGAAGTATGATCTTACGTGTTTACTTGGCTTATTACCTTACTGCATCCCCCATGCGCCCGAGCGCCTCGGCCAGCAAACTGCGCGGACATCCGAAATTGAGGCGAACAAAACCGGGGGCTCCGAAGTCAGAACCATTTGACAGGCCAACCCCGGCGTCTTCGAACAAGGCAGCAGGGTTTGCAGCACCCAACCCAGCGACAGTCGATCCAGGCAAGATAGGTGGCCTCGACATGGTGCATACTTAAGCCGTGAGCTTGTAAAACAAAATTCTCCACCATGTCCCGGTTCTGCCTGAGATAGTCAATGAGGGCCAGGCGCCAGTCCTCGGAGTCGCGATATGCGGCCAAGGCAGCGGTATACCCGAATGCATTTACATGGGGCACAATGCCATTCATCACTTTTCTGAAACGAGACCGAAGATCTTTATCCGGTATGACGGCAAAGGAGCATCCAAGGCCGGGAAGGTTATAGGTCTTGCTGGGGGCGAGCAGGGTAATGGTCTTAAGGGCGATCTCTTTATCAAGGGAGCCCAGCATGATATGGTTCTTGTCATGGTCAAGGACAAGTCCGCAGTGGATCTCGTCAGAACAGATAATGATATTATAACGAAGGCAGATCTCGGCCAGATGCAAGAGCTCATCACGGGTAAAGACACGGCCGGTGGGGTTCTGCGGGTTGCAGAGGATGAACATCCTTGTTTGCGGTGTCATGGCCCGCTCGATTCCGGGGAAGTCGAAGATATATCTGCTGCCGTCATCCGCGTGGGCGACAGTGATGAGGGAGCGCTGTGAGAGGGAAGGGGCGCTCAGGAATGGCGGGTAGGCGGGGGTGGTAGTGATGACCTCATCACCGGTCTCCCCCACGGCTCGGCAGGCGATGTTCAGACCGCTCACAAGGCCGGGCAGCCACACGATCCATTCGGGTTTCACTGTCCATGCATGTGTGCGCTCCAGCATGCACATGGCAGCCTCCAGGAGGTCCTCAGGCGGCATGGTGTAGCCGAAGACACCGTGGTCCGCGTGCCTGTGCAGCGCCGTAATAACGGCCGGAGGGGCCTTAAAATCCATATCCGCCACCCATAAGGGGATGATGTCCCGGCCTTTAAACTTGTCCCACTTGAGGCTCGCAGTATTGCGGCGGTCTACAGGGGTATCGAAGTCGAAGAATTGCACAGGATGATTTGCCATTGCGCATGTAGGTACGGCGAGTTCCGCGGGCAGTCAAGGCAAAACTTGCCCATGAATGCCGAAAATGGGCATTGACAAGAAATTGAAATGTCGGGGAGGGACTTGATCGGAGTGGCTTGCATTACACTGCCTGAGTCGCGTATTGTTGGACAAAGCGTTTTGGAAGGTTTGGAGATGGAAAACCTGACGGGATATTATTTGCCGGCCCTGATCATTGTTTCGTGGTTTGCCCTCATGTACCTTATCTCTCGTATCAGCGGGTGGTCGCAGCTGGCCCTGTATTACCAGGACGTATCTCCCTATGAAGGAAGGAGACGCCGCTTTCAGAGCGCATCCATGCGGTGGATGATGGGCTACAACAACTGCCTGACATTCGGGCCTTCTCGTGATGGCCTCCATATATCCATAATGTTTCCCATGAGGATTGCCCACCCGAATCTCATGGGCCCGTGGTCGGAGATTTCATCAAGCAAATATCACGGCAGGTTTTTCAAGGGCTACCGGCTGAAATTTGCCAGATGCCCGGAGGTGAATTTTATAATCAGCGATAAACTCATGGCCAGGATCACAGGCGCCGTTGAAGGCGTAACCCCGATCCGCGAAGCGAACTGAAATGCTTTATTGCTCTTTCAGCCCACATTATTCAGGAACAACCTTTGTTTCTGCAAAAACCGCTCGCAGTATATACAAATCACCATATGGCATTCTTCTGCATTACCATGTGAGTTGAAGATGCAATATTCTTCCCCGCACCTTATGCATCCGTTGCACTGTATGCACCTATCACTGAACGCTTTGCTGGTGCTGTCCTGGTAAATCATTATGAATGCCTCAATACATGGTTGCAACATCCTCTGACAAGAATTGATTTATCTCAGACATCAAGGGGAGTTTCAACCATTTATTAGACATTCACAAAGATCTACTGCTCTTCAATAATGTTCTCTCGCTCTAGTACTCGACGAACATCATCGAAGACTGCCCTGATATTTCCCTTGGGGAAGAGAATCTGCCCCAACCCTTCGATGTTACTGAACCCCTCGCATCCTTCCTCCAGGAGGACAATAGCTCGTGTGAATCCCAGGCGACCTTGAAATAACCCAGCTTCGTGGATAACATTCATTCGTGCATGGAACTTTCCGTCAGACTGTTCATCCTCTCCTGTCATGATCAAGAAAGCGATAGTCGCTGCATTGAGCATCTCAGACAGACGTGCGATATTCGTTACGCCTGCCACAGGGATACGATTAAACTCATCCCATGGAAGGTGTAATCGGTCTTGTATGAAGTCTTTCAATTCTCTCCAGATTGGAGACCCCCCATGCCCGATAAAGATATTCGTTCCTATCTCCCCAGATCGCTTGGATCGCCGTTGTTGTCGTGCGAGATGGGAACCAGCCTTTCGTGCAATCTGCTCCAAACGGCTACAGGCATCGAACACTCGTTTGAGGGAGATGACTTCAGACAGGATATCTAAGTGAGGCGGAGCCTTAATACCTTGCGTTGCAGCCAGTGAGTCTCTCGAGATCAACTGCCCAGGTGGTATCCAATTATGTAGCAGCTGAGTTCGCGACATGATAGTTATATGCTCGACCTGTTCTCTAATTGAAGCGAGAAAGGTGTCCTCGTGCTCTGATAAGCTGCTGGTAAGGATCGATAGCACATCCAGCTTGCTACTCTCGAATGCATTCTCGGCATGGGCTGCCAGCTTTTGCGCTGGCCCCAGGTCGGGTTTCCCTGCGATAGTATATATCTCCTTCTTGATCTCGCCGGGATCGTACTCGATCCATTCGCCCGTAGTGGCCACAATCGGAGACGAATCCTCCATACCCCATTCTGGGCTGAAATGGGCACCCGGTGGAGGTGATTGCAGATCCTTGTAGTAGATTCGAGCATGGTAACCAAGATAGGAACCGCTCCATGCCTTGCGAAGGCTATCCACAGCACCCTCAAGTCGATCCAATGGCTCCTTTATCTCTGCCGCTGTGGCTTTCTGTGATATTTCCTCAAGCCGATCAGCGATCTCCAGTAGTTCTTCCTGAGGGTCACTCGTTGTCATCACATATCCTAATCATGTATGTCATATCATGTCTAACGTATAGCGTTTTATCCGATCACTCTTCCATGTAAGGCTTTACAAGATCATCCCATTCCTGTTCAGAATTACAATGCTTTCCTGATACTTCGCATTGGAAGCAAGATTTAGTCGTTACTGCATTGAAGAATTGTCCATATTGTTTTCTTTCATTAATGTCCCATAAGCTCATATCTGTTGTAATACCTAATGAGTCTTTTTTCTTACCAGGATAATGAGTAGCTGTGATTAATATAAAGCATTTATTCAATTTTCTATTATAATGATTTGTGTAGTTACAAAGCCATCCCTGCTCAGGTTCACCGTATTCTTTTTTAAAAACCTCTTCACACGTTTTTCCGCAATGTTCTTGTAACTCATATGTCTCCCTGATGGAGTCTTGTTCCTTCTGCTTCGTTAGCTGCTCAACCCTCTTTGCAAGCTCAGCAATTTTTACATCCTTCTCTTTAGAGCAAGAAAGCAATGACATGCAGAGTATCGCAATGATTATAAACAATTTTTTCATGCTTTCTCCTCAAGTAAGGTATTGATATGTGTAATGCTATGAAGAAGATCGTTAACCAAGAAGCTTTAGGACAGTTGTATTTCATGGCCTCATCTTCCACATAAGGAACTGAATGCATTAACCCCCGTAGTTTAATGTGGTGTCTTGGAGGGAACCACAGATGAAATATCACGACACTGAAGATATCTATATCACATTGTAATGAAATGATCCACTCAACATCGGATCAGCAGCGGCTGTAAGCCCGTCAGGTGGATTCGTTTGTTGTATTTGCCACTGCTGACTTATTTGCGATTTGTTCCACATTTCCAGCAAGAAGTGAACTGAGGATCAAGTATTTCACCACATTTGGGACAACTCCACAACTTGCCTATGACGACATGTGAACCAAACCCTTGCTCATAACGGGAGACGATTCTCATTGCCTGATCTATCTGACTATCATCATGAATCCAAACAGATGGTAGAGTGTCTTCAGTTATTGCAAGTCCACCCAAAGAGCCATAGAGAGCTTCTCCTCGTACTTCGGATTCTATACCTTCCAACTCTAGAAGGCCTTTAACCAATTGTGCTTCTGTGGGATGTCGTGCGATAAATACTTTTTTCACAGCCAATCTCAAACAACCAAACGTAGGTGTTCTATCCATTGTCCATCGGAAATTATAACAGGAGGACAGCAGGGGTGCAATGGTTGTGATTTTGAGGTGATACATATGATTGCTGAGCAAAGGAATGATGGATCCAGGGGTATTCATCGGCAAAGATCAACGGCACGGGTGGCAGTCTACGACTGTCTGGAGCCGCTAGTCGCCGGTTAATTCCTCCCAATTGTCGTAGAGCAGTTTAGCTTTTTGCTGCTTTTGCAGCCTCTTCTTTCGCAAGCAGCTTCTTAGCCTGAATATCACCAGAACGGGCTTCTTTGGCTGTTTGGGCGGAGGTCTCTGTAGCTTCTGCTAAAGCTGCCTTGGCGGCACTACTTATCTGAACGGTGTCCGTGGTGGTGGGCTGCGATTTCGTTTGAGGCGATGGTTGGCTCACTTCCGTAGATTGAGCAACAGGTTGAGCTTGGGTTGAACTTGTTATGGCACTGGTCATCTTGGGAACCTCCATGTTCATTGTCTATTTCGTATCGGCAGGAGTGTCTACAACGTTAACAGCCGCCTGTCTATTTAACCGACTTGTAATGTTCAGATAAACAATAGGTTATCATTCTGTTCCGTGAATATCATCTGGCCAGTATAGATCTCTATGCGTAAAAATATGAACCCTTCCCCGATTCACCCTTTGTTACCCATAATGCTTCATGGAAATACTTTCCTGCTTTCGCCCATGCTTGTTCCTTCAATAGGATAGTGATACGATATGCTTAAATCGATTTTACCATGAGATGGATTTTTCCAGGGTGTATTTAGGAGTTAAATATGATGGTGGTTACATGAAAAAGGCAATTATTCTGATCGCTCTACTTATCCTTGTATCTCCGAGCGTGTCCAGAGGGGATTACCATGAAGCCCTAAATAAGGGGGATTACAAAGCCGCATTAAAGGAATTGCGACCACTTGCAGAAAAAGGGGATGACGAGGCACAAGATCGTCTAGGGTGGATATACTATTATGGCAAGGGTGTCCCACAAGACTATGTAGAGGCGATGAAGTGGTTCAGGAAGGCGGCTGACCACCAGAGGGATTCCGTTGCCCAATTCATGATAGGTTCTATGTATGAATATGGCCGGGGCGTCCCAGAGGACTATGCCGAGGCGGTGAAGTGGTACAGGAAGGCGGCTGACTGGGGTAATGATATGGCACAACATGCATTGGGGGTGATGTATTACGATGGTAAGGGTGTACCACAGGATTATGCCGAGGCGATTAAGTGGTTTCGCAAGGCGGCTGACCAGGGTTATAGCCGGGCGCAATATGCCTTGGGGTTGATGTATTACGATGGTAAGGGTGTACCACAAGACTATGTTCAGGCTCACATGTGGTTTAATCTCGCTGCTGCACAGGGGGACGAAGATGCTTCCAAAAACAGAGAGATAGTTGCTAAGAAGATGACACCGGCTCAAATTGCCGAAGCACAAAGGCTGGCAGCAAAATGGAAGCCCAAGAAATCAGAGTGAGCATAGATCACGTGCCATACCCCCGGCCTAAGCATATCACCTGCTCAGCATAACTCTTACCGACAGCTGCTCTGTTTCTATGTATAGAATTAATAACCTGCCCCTTTTCCTCCCGGATCAGCTCTAAGTCTCATAATCAGGCTGACTGGTAATCCTGATCAAATTCTTGCCAATTCCTGCTAGAGCAAGTCTCAATGCCGTCAATCAGTGATGAGTTAGTGGCATTATCAAAGCAAACTTTATTCAGGATATTCGAGATAATCCCCATAAATCCACCCAAGTCTTCCGCATGGCTCATGGGCTTGAGCGTACATCGAGATTTGGTGCCGATTTGCCAAAATAGATCACCCTATAATTAATCTTCACAAACCCTATGGTGTAGGTCTGAGTTCCAGTTATGATCCTGAATAAAGGCATACGGTGATCATGGGTTCCGAAAATTCTACCCGTAGATAGTAGAACCATGTTTTCATCATTTCCTTCTTTGGTGCCGGATCGGTTCCGGCCTGTCTGCAAACTGGCGCTGGGCTTAATAGGTCTCAAAATCCTATCTTGAGGCGACAAGGGGAGAAGGGTCCTTCATGATGGGTATAATTACATAACAGGAAGGAACAAAGCATGAGCATGAACGGATCAATGACAGTGGGTTATGCCTGTTGCTATGTGCCTGTGGAGGTGGTCATGGCTGCAGGTTTCACACCGAGGAGGCTCATCCCTCACGGGCAGTGCGCTGATGCGGACAGCCGGATTTATCCCAACACATGCTGCTATGTGAAGAGCTTGTTTGCAGATGCTCTGGGTGGTGCATTCTCAGATAGAGATGCAGTCATCCTTGCAAACTCATGCGATGCCATGAGGAAGCTCTACGATCTCTGGAAGGCATGTGTAAAGAAGCCCGTGGCACTCTTTATGGACATCCCCAAGAAAAGAGATGCCGATTCGATTACCTTCTTCGCATCCGAGTTTAGGAGGCTTGCATCTCAGCTTGAAAGGCTTCCCGGCGGGTTACCCGTGACAAATGAAGGGCTGGGTGCGGCCATAAAGCAGATGAATGATCTCCGCTCGGCATGGATGGAACTGTACAAGGCACTGAAAAACCATGAAACCCCTATCCTGGGTACGGATGTTTTTACCCTGATGCATGATGAGTCAGGACTTGATCCGGCAGGGCTTAAAGATAAAATTACAGGCTTTTTGCAGGCACATACAGGCAAGACATCGGCCAGGAACGGCAAGAATATCCTTGTGACCGGCAACATCCTGAACAGACCGGAACTGGTCTTTATGATCGAGGCAGCAGGGGGTGCAATAGTCGGTTTTGATACCTGCTTCGGCATGAGGCATTACGAGCTGATGGTGGAGGAGGGCACGCAAGATCCCTTTGATGCCCTTGCCGGGCGCTATCTGTTGAGGCCTCAATGCGCCAGGATGATGGGCATTGCGGACCAGATCGATTACCTAAAAAAGGCCATAGAAGCAACCAAGGCAGATGGCGTGATCGTGAGCAAGGTGAAGTTCTGCGACAACCTCACGTATAATGTTCCAGCATTTCAAGAGGCTGTTGCTGCCGCAGGCGCCAGGTGTCTTGTGCTGGAGAACGATTACGAGTGGTCGGATGTTGAGAAGGCAAGGATCAAGGTCGAGGCATTCCTTGAGATGCTTGATTAAGGGGGGTTTCATATGTTCAAGGCTATGCTGGAAAATATGACACAGCTCATGGAAACAGGGCTGAAGGAAAGAAAAAGATTTCAAACCATGTGGTACAAGGAATGGTTCAGCCTCTTTTTGAAGGCATACGAACCGGACTCCACGGTCATCTACACATCCATCTATGCATTCCCCATGGAGCTACTGGCTGCATTCGATGTAGTACCATTTGATTTTGAGCTTGCAGGAGCCCTTATGTCAACCATGAGTCAAGGGGTCCCCCTGATGATAGAGGCCGAAGAGCGGGGATATTCCCAGGATATGTGCTCGTTCCATAGGGCAAGTCTTGGCGGATATTTCAAGAATTATTTACCCGAGGCCGACCTGCTGACCACCACCTCCTATTACTGCGATGGCAAGGGCAAGACCAATGACATCCTCTCATTTCTCTGGAAAAAAGAATCCTTCTTTCTCGATGTGCCCCAGGAGATCACGAAGGATTCTGTGCGCTACGTGGAAAAACAACTCATGGAAGCAGCCCGAAAGGTAGGCGAGGTTGCCGGTCAAAGGCTTGATATGGACAGACTGAAAGAGGCAATACGCAGCTCCAACAGGTCCCGAAGGCTCCAGCTTGAGATCCTTGATCTTCTCAAGACCAGGCCCATGCCCATGAATCCCAGGGATATGATCGGCTACTCTCTCCACGGGAATCTCTTCTGCGGCAGTCCGGTCAAGGAGATGCTGGATAAACAACTCATCGATGAGATCAGGGATAAGATGGCAAAAGGGGGTGGCAGGCCTGAGAAGCATCGTATCTTCTGGTTTGCCTGGCTTCCCACCTATCAGGCAAATGTATTCGAAATCTTGAAGAGCCGGCAGGTCGGCATCCCCCTGTGCGAGACGTTCCGGGTATTCTGGGATGATATCGATGAGGACAAGCCCTTTGAGGGCCTGGCCTTGAAGTGCCTTAGGAACCCGTTCATCGGCCCTGTGGGCAGAAGGACAGATAGTATGAAAAATGTGGTGCAGGGGTATGGGATCGATGGTGCGCTGTTATTTGCCACCCCTGCCTGCCGCCATTCCAACAGCGCACACATGCTGCTTAAGGATACCTTCACAGAACTTGATATCCCATTTCTCATGCTGGACATGGACATCTCCGACACGCGCGGCTATCAACCCGAACAGCTCAAGACGAGGCTGGAAGGGTTCATTGAGGTGATGGATGGTAAGAGTAACCAGTGATCAGTTAACAGTGATTAGTGAATAGTGATTAGCGATTACTGAATCCATGAGGAGTGAAAGGCTTACTCCCCACAGCCTTGCATCACAAGCCGATTTAAAAAAATGAATATGGACAAAGGCCTTGCAAGTTGTTATTAAACAAAACAGAACTCATCTGCATTCCAGTGTTTAGGCGGCACTCCTGGTACTCATGAGGGAGGGGGATGGGAAGATTTAAGTTGCGGGCCGGTATCTTGGCTATTCCGGTTATACTTATATTCTCACTCTTTCTGTCTGGTTGTGCAACCCATAAGATGGTAATTCCTCCATACCAAACAAGGTTCAAGGTAAAGCCCCAAACCTACACTGCGCCACAGAAGATGGGCTATTCCATCCAGGTCGGGGCCTTCTCACAGGTGGACAATGCCGCCCGACTCACCAAGAAGTTGGAGAAGCAGGGACTTGATGCATTCTATTTCGCCCACAGCTCCGGGCTGTACAAGGTCCGATTCGGGAACTACGCATCCCAGGGTAATGCCCTTGGCGAGGCCCGCAGGCTGCAGCAGCTCGGCATTATCGATGTGTTCTATGTAGTGAAACCCGGCGAATATGCAATCGCACGCGGCAGACATGAAGGTGAAGGAACCGTCAGGGATGAGCTCGTGGATACTGCACAGAGCTTCATAGGCCTGCCCTATCAGTGGGGAAGCTGTTCGCTCAATGCCCCGCTTGACTGCAGCGGGCTTGTGATGGCCGTCTACCAGCTCAACGGCTTAAACGTGCCGCGCACCTCTGAAGAACAGTACAAGAGCGGCATGCCCGTCACGAAGGACCAGCTGGAAAAAGGGGACCTTGTCTTCTTTGCCACATCCAGCAGCGGACGCGTCAGCCATGTCGGCATCTACATCGGTGATGACAAGTTTATCCATGCCCCTGGAACAGGAAAGACCATCTGTGCCGATTCACTTACCAGTTCCTATTATCGCGACCGCTTCTATGGGGCTTGTACATATCTTCGCTGAATCTGCAATAGGCAATACTGAACTATCAAGCCGATATGTCTAAACCATTTCCCAGCAGTATAATTTTACTCTTGAGATGTTTTTATTCATAGAAACAAACGTCAACCCTTGACTCAGAGCGAATCCCCTTTAATTAAGTATAAATAGCTTTTTCTCATTTCCTCAAGGGGATGTGTATAGAATTTGATGAGTGTATGATTCACATAGGGAAGGAGGTATCCAGACGCCCATGGGTGAACAATCGAATACCGGAACTGTAGTCTCCATTCGGGGCAGTGTAGTTGATGCCCAGTTTTCTTCCCATATACCTGATATATACCATGTGCTCCTCGCCGGTGATAACAAGGATATTGTTATCGAAGTGAATACACACCTGAGCGAAAACCTTGTCCGCGGCATAGCGCTCACACCCACCCAGGGGCTTGCACGAGGGTCGGTGGTTCTTGATACCGGGAATCCTCTCCAGGTCCCGGTGGGGAAGAACCTCCTGGGAAGGGTTATAAATGTCTTCGGCCACCCCATCGACACGAAGGGCGATCTTCAGGGGGAGTTGCGCTCAATCCACCAGAAGACGGTCCCCTTGACAGAGCAGTCCACGGTCTCGGAGATATTCGAGACAGGCATTAAGGCCATTGATGTTCTTGCCCCCCTCGAGCGTGGGGGCAAGGCGGGCCTGTTCGGCGGCGCAGGAGTGGGAAAGACCGTGCTCATCACCGAAATGATCAACAACACCGTGAAGAAGCATCACGGGGTCAGCATATTCTGCGGTATCGGCGAGCGCTGCCGCGAGGGTGAAGAGATCTATCGCGACATGGTGACAGCAGGGGTTCTCGACAATACCCTCATGGTCTTCGGCCAGATGAACGAACCGCCCGGTGCCCGGTTCCGGGTCGGCCATGCGGCACTTACTGCTGCGGAATACTTCCGCGACGATATGCACCAGGATGTACTCCTCATGATGGACAACATCTTCCGCTTCATCCAGTCCGGCTCCGAGGTGTCCGGTCTCATGGGGCAGCTTCCCTCAAGGCTCGGCTATCAGCCCACCTTGGGAACGGAGCTGGCCGAGCTTGAAGAGCGTATCTGCAACACATCTACCGGCGCCATCACTTCGATCCAGGCCGTCTATGTCCCTGCTGATGATTTTACCGACCCATCGGCAGTCCATACCTTCGGTCACCTCTCCGCCACCATCGTGCTCTCCCGCAAGCGTGCAAGTGAAGGGCTCTATCCCGCCATCGACCCCCTCCAGTCGGGCTCAAAAATGCTCATGCCGAGTACTGCGGGTGAAAGGCATTACCGCATCGCACAGGAGATCAGGAGGACGCTGAATATATATGAGGAGCTTAAAGACATCATCGCCATGCTCGGCATTGCCGAGCTATCCCGCGAAGATCAGCGCATTGTTTTCCGCGCCCGAAGATTGGAGAGATTTTTCACCCAGCCGTTCTTCACTACTGAGCAGTTTACCGGTTTGTCGGGGAGGATGGTCTCCCTGGAGGATACCCTGAACGGGTGCGAGAGGATTCTCAATGACGAGTTCGCAAATCAGAGCGAATCGAGTCTCTACATGATCGGCACCATCGACGAGGCCCACAAGGATGAATTGTAAGATTCTGCTCCCGGCCGAGGTTTTTTTCAACAAGGAGGTGGCCAAAGTGGTCGCTGAAGCAGGTAACGGATCGTTCTGCCTGCTCCCGCAGCATATAGATTTCGTCGCAGCGCTCGTACCCGGGCTGCTGCGTATTGTGGGTATCGAGGGCAGGGAGGAATTCTATGCTATCGATGAAGGGGTCCTGGTCAAGAGAGGCCCCAATGTAATGGTTTCTACAAGGAATGTCATCCGAATCCCCGACCTCGGGCAATTGAAGCAGGTTGTGGATGAGCAGTTCAAGGCCCTGGACGATAAGGAAAAGGCGGCTCGTACCGCAGCTGCCAGACTCGAGGCCGACCTTGTCCGCCGTTTCATGGAGTTGAGGAAATATGGCTGATTCCAGCAAAAGACGGCGTGAGATCATGAAAAAGTTCGCCAAGGAGGTGGAAAGGAAAGAAGCCCTCATGATCCGCGGGAGGGAAGAGAAAGGCGAGACCGTTTGGTTCGGTCTCGGCATGTTCGGTATCGTCGGCTGGTCGGTGGCCATTCCCACCCTCATCGGGGTGGCCATCGGGTTGTGGATAGACAAGGCCTGGCCGAGCCAGTTCTCCTGGACCCTCATGCTCCTGATCGGAGGTGTCATGATCGGATGCCTGAATGCATGGTACTGGGTACGCAAGAGCGGAAGGTGGGGAGAGAAGACGGACAGTGATGAGGAAACATAAAGATAGTGACTAGTGAACAGTGACTAGGATGTAGGGTGGGTGGAGACTCACCAAAGGGCTCAAGGGAAATGCAGGTGCGCCTTACGTCGCGATTACAGAAGAAGAGCAGGGGATTTGTTTGAATGGGCGGAGCATATTATCTCGTATTTGCATTTGGGGCGGGTATGGCACTGGGGGCATTCTTCTCGCTGAACCTCTGGTTCTCGGTACGAAGGATGACCGATGAACAAACCCAGTGGTATTTTATGTACGGTAACTTCATACTCAGGATGCTGGTGGTGGTGCTCGGCTTCTACCTGGTCATGGCGGGCCGGTGGGAGCGCCTCGTCGCTGCATTTCTGGGCTTTGTCCTTGTACGTGAGATTATGGTACGCCGTCTGGGCAGGCAGCCTAAGGTGTCGTGAGGAAGTTGCATGGAACTCCTGAGACTCAACCAGATCAGCCCTGACCAGCTTATCCTCTGGCAATTAGGTTTTGCCAAAATCAATGCCACCATGGTCTATACCTGGTTAATCATGGCCCTGCTGCTCTTCTTTTCCTGGTTGGCCACCCGCAGGATTTCTACGGAAATCCATATCACACGTTGGCAGAATCTTCTCGAGGTCATTGTGTCCACCATCAGGGACCAGATTAAGGAGATCAGCCAGGACAACCCCGATCACTACCTGGCCTTCATCGGGACACTCTTCCTCTTCATCGGCTTGTCCAATCTTCTCCTCATTTTCCCTGCCGGATATATTGCACCCACCTCGTCTCTGACGACTACGGCAGCGCTGGCCATATGTGTATTCATTGCCGTACCCTTGTATGGCATAACAAAGCGCGGGTTGCTCGGATATCTCAAGGAATACTTCCAACCCACATTCATCTTCTTCCCCTTCCATGTCATGGGTGAGTTCACCAGGACGCTCGCGCTTTCGATAAGGCTCTTCGGGAACATCATGAGCCATGACAAGGTGATAGGTATCCTGCTCGCCGTCACCCCGCTCTTTTTCCCCATTGTCATGAACGCCCTGGGTCTGTTGATAGGCATGGTCCAGGCATATATCTTCTCCATTCTTGCTATGGTGTACATCGCATCGGCAACCCAGGTCCACCACCACACGGAAAAGACGCATGAGAAAAAGCTTGAGGAACAAGAAATTATAAAAGCATGAAAGGAAGGAATAGCATGGATAGTCTAACCGTAATTGCAGTTGTCTCTATTATCTCCGCAGGGGTTACTATGGCTCTCGGTGCTCTCGGCCCAGCCATCAGCGAAGGCTGGGCGGCGAAGCAGGCGGTGAGCGCCATAGCCCAGCAGCCCGATGAGAAGAACACGATCATGAGGACCTTGTTCGTCAGCCTGGCCATGATCGAGTCTATTGCCATCTACTGCTTTGTGATCTCCATGATCCTGATATTTGCCAATCCGTTCTGGGATCACTTTATCACCCTTACTAAGGCCGTCACCAAGGGGGGTTGATAGATGCACATCGACTGGTTCGTTCTCCTCGCCCAGATCATCAATTTCCTGATCCTGGTATTCCTGCTCAAGTACTTTCTCTATAACAGGATACTGGGTGCTATAGATGCCCGCGAGGCCAAGATTACTTTGCAGTTCGACGAGGCTGAGCGGCTTAAGGCCGAGGCGCAGGAGTCTGCGCAAGCCTATGATCAGAAGAACCGGGAGCTTAAGGAGAAGGCGGATGAGATGATGAACCAGGCACAAAAGGCCTCTGAGCACGAAAAGGAACAGCTCATGGACAAGGTTCGTGAGGAGGTGGATCAGGTCAGGCAGCGCTGGTATGAGACACTGAACCGGGAGAAGAATGCATTCCTTGAAGATCTCCGCCGGAGGGCAGGCACGTATATCTATGACACTGTACGACGCGTTCTCGCCGACATGGCCAGCGATGACCTGGAAGAAAGGATTGTCCGGATCTTCGATGCTCGCATACGCGAGATGAACCAGGGGCAGCAGGCTAAACTGAGGGATTCCCTGAAGAACGGGGGTTCGGTGGTTATTGTGCGAAGCGCCTTTGCACTGAAAGCCGACCAGCGGAAGATGGTTGAAGATGCCATCAGACCTTATGTGGCTGCAAAGGTTCCCATCAGGTACGAGATCCTAGGAACCATCGGCGCCGGGATCGAGATAATGGCACACGGATATAAACTATCCTGGAGCATCGAGGACTACCTGGCGAGCCTTGAGGAGAAGTTCGTGCGTGCACTCAAGGAAGAGATCCGCATAGAAGAGCAGGCTGTCTGAATACTATCAGAGGTATATTCCCCCGATGGATAAACAGCGAAGGACGAAAGGTGGTTCCAATGGATAAGACTCATAGCGAAGGGGCACTGAACGTGGTTCTCAATGACACGTTCCAGAAGCTCGACAAGGCCCTTTCAGAGCAAAAGCCCGAGCTCAAGCCCGAGGAAGTGGGTATTGTCACCTATGTGGGATCGGGTATCGCCCGAGTGGCAGGCATGGACAGCGTGAAGGCCGAAGAGCTCATCCGCTTTCCCGGCGATCTCTACGGGCTGGTGTTTAACATAGACCCGGATGAGATCGGCATCATCATGCTGGATGCATCCGAGCATATCAGCGCCGGGGCCGAGGTACACAGGACCGGCAGGGTACTTGATGTCCCGGTGGGGGAGGCCCTGCTCGGCAGGGTGGTGGATGCCCTGGGCAGGCCGCTGGACAATCTCGGCGAGATAGTAACAACCGAGCGCTTACCCGTGGAGCGGGAGGCCCCGCCTATCATGCACCGCGACCCGGTCACGGTTCCTCTCCAGACAGGGATCAAGGCCATCGACGCCTTGATCCCCATCGGCAGGGGCCAGCGCGAGCTGATCCTCGGTGACCGTCAGACCGGCAAGACCGCGATAGCCTTAGATACCATCATCAACCAGCACGACAAGGATGTCATCTGTATCTACTGCGCCATCGGCAAGCAGTCATCAGATGTGGCTAAAACCATAGACTCACTCAGAGAACAGAACGCAATGCGTTATTCCATCGTGGTGGTGGCCGCCGGAGAAGAACCGCCCGGGCTCCAGTTCGTGGCAGCCTATGCAGCCACCTCCATGGGGGAATACTTTATGGAGCATGGACACGATGTGCTTGTAATTTATGACGACCTGACCAGGCATGCACGGGCATACCGCGAGCTCTCGCTCCTGCTGCGCAGGCCTCCCGGCAGGGAGGCCTTCCCGGGCGACATATTCTACATCCATTCGCGCATGCTCGAGCGCTCCACCCATTTAAGGAAGCAGTATGGGGGAGGCTCTCTCACCGCCTTACCCATCATCGAGACCGAGGCCCAGGACATATCTTCGTATATCCCCACCAATCTCATCTCCATTACAGACGGGCAGATCTATCTCTCGCCCAGCCTGTTCCAAAAGGGGTTGCTGCCCGCCATCGACGTGGGAAAATCCGTGTCACGGGTGGGCGGCAAGGCCCAACTGCCTGCTTACAGGGCCGTGGCAGGGGACCTGCGCATTGCCTACTCACAGTTTGAGGAACTGGAGAGTTTCTCCCGTTTCGGGACCCGGCTGGACGATGATACACGCAGGCGCCTGGAACGCGGCTGGCGAGTGCGGGAGATCCTGAAACAGCCGCAGCTCAAACCTATACGGGTTGCCGAACAGATCGCAGCCCTGCTCGCAGTAAACGGGGGAGCACTCGATGGCGTTCCTATCAACCAGATCAGCAAGGCCGAGCAGACGGTCCGCAAGGATGTAACCGAGCATTTGAGCGACCTCTGTGTCAGGATCGAGACCGGAGAGAAACTATCCATCGACAACTTCAATACCATATTAAATGCCGCACAAACCTCGGTTGCACCCATGGGAGAAAAGACGGATGCAGACCATTGAATCTTTGAGGAGGAAGATCAAGAGCACCCAGGACCTGCTCTCGGTGGTGAAGACCATGAAGGCCCTGGCTGCAGTGAGCATCCGACAATACCAGAGGGCAGTGGAATCCCTGGTGGACTACAACGACACCGTGGAGAGAGGTATCCAGATCGTATTGCAAGCCCAAGAGGAGGCCCGGATGGCCCCCCGGCCGACCCCTATGACCAAGGTTGGGGCCATCGTATTCGGTTCTGACCAGGGCCTGTGCGGCCAGTTCAATGCCCAGGTCGTAGCCCATACCCTGGATGAGCTGGATGCATTCGGTGCCCCGGAAGAGGGCCGTTACATCCTGACCGTGGGCGAACGGGTGAAGGACCACATGGAACGCTCCGAGGCGGACATCTATGATAATCTTCCTACTCCAAGCTCCACCGCCGGGATTACACCCATGGTGCAGGAGATAGTCATGATCCTCCAGGAATGGCACTTTGTGCTGCATATCCCGCACATCTACCTCTTCTACAACCATTACCTCTCAGGCGCCACCTTCAAGCCGCATACCTTGCGTCTGTTGCCGGTGGACCGAACCTGGCTCGAGAGCCTCAGGGCCAGGAAGTGGGAATCAAAGACCCTGCCGCTCTTCACCATGGACTGGGATGCGCTGTTCGCATCTCTCATCCGCGAATACCTCTTCGTATCCATCTACCGTGCCTTCACCGAATCGCTCGCCAGTGAAAACGCGAGCCGGCTTGCAGCAATGCAGAATGCCGAAAAGAATATTCAGGAACACCTGGAAGAGATCTTTGCCGACTACCACCGGCAGCGGCAGATGACCATCACTGAGGAGCTTCTCGACATCGTATCAGGTTATGAAGCCATGAAGGGTGATACCAGGCTGGACAAGCAAACAACAAGCCCCACATCTTAAGTAGATTATCTTTAAAAGTATGTCTATTCATGCTTTCTTGTAATGCATGAAATGGAATGCAAAACAAGTCATCATTATATCAGGATCACCTATGTTCTTTTGGTATCGGCATTGACTTCCATTAACTACCTATGTAAAACCCCGGATAAATGTTGGGACAGGATAAAAATCGATAGATGAAAAGGCTGTTCCCAATTGATGATTATCCATCAATAACGAGGACACGGAAACGAAGGTTTATCCGTCTCCGGTACTTTCTACTCCTCATCTTGATCTTGGTATCGCTTTTCTTTTTTCCAGGTCATAATTCCGTGAAGAAGATCTCGAGTGGGCCTATCCCCCCAAAAAAGACTGAACCCGCTAGAGAAAATGCATGTGTTTTCACAAAGAAAGATCTTGTCCGGATTGATCAGAATACCATAAAAAACCATAACCTTACTATTGACTGGGATCTTCAGCAGTTCATCGCTGAAATTGCGGCCAAGTATAAATTATATTACGGCTCCATAGTCGTGATAAATGCTCAAACCGGCGATGTCCTGGCCCTCTATGGCCAAAATACATCAGGCCAGGATTGCAGTCTCGGCCTGGAAACAGATCTTGCCGCAAGTATTTTTAAACTGGTAACGGTCACAGCGGCAATGGATCAGAGAGGATTTACGAGTCGGAGCATGTTCTATTACTCCGGCAATGCCCATACTCTTTATAAGAAACAACTCACCAACAAGAGAAATAAATGGTGCATGGATATCTCTCTGGCCGATGCCTTCGCACGCTCCAATAACATCGTCTTTGCCAAGCTTGGAATTATGTATCTGGGTGTGGCACCTATCGATCTCACGGCCAGGAGAATGGGGTTCTGGAAATCACCCCTGGAAGAATTCGAAAGCGCGCCCAGTACCATTTTAATACCAAAAGATGATTACAATCTAGCAGAGCTCGCATGCGGGTTCAACAAACAGACACGCATATCACCTCTCCATGCAGCCCAGATGGTCACGGCCGTTATGAATGGCGGCTGCATGGTTACCCCTAAGCTTGTACGGACCCAGAATGCGAATGTGATGAAGATCCAGGTCATGAAAAGAGAGACTGCTCAAGATCTGAGTGCTATGATGGAAAGGACAGTCAGGGCAGGTACAGTTGCCAAGTCCTTTCGGAGAATCTCCTCAGACAGGGTGCTCAAATATCTTGACATAGGTGCGAAGAGTGGGAGCATCGATGGAGATCAACCTAAAGGGGAAAGAAACTGGTTCGTGGGGTATGCCCAGAACCGGAATACCGGTGAAGGAATCGCTATCGGATGTCTTCTAGTTCTTGAAAGTCATTTCTGGATCGAAGCGGATATGTTTTCCCGATTGGTCATCAGACACTACTTTTTAAAAAAAATGAATGTTAAGTTTACCGCTGTTTCTTAATAATCAATCATCTCCATATAGCTTTATTGTGGTGAGGATGTGAAATTTATGGAAGTGATATCTCTATTACTGACACCAACTACAAGCTTGGGAGGAGTGAATGTGTAACCGGCAAGAGTTGGAGTTATGTTGTACGATCCATTTGCAAGGTTCTGGAAGCTGTAGTTTCCGCTTGAGTCAGAAATAACACTTTCAGAAATAACACTTCCCGAAACTGTACCACTCAAGGTCATGGTTACACCGGCACTTATTGCACCACTAACCTTACCTGAGATACTGTAAGTAGTTGTAGTGTCGATAAAGTTAACACCGGTGATGTCTGCACCGTTAATTGTTTCGGAGCTGTTCTCCGGATCAAAGGTATCACCTGATGATTCACTCGGTGCGATGATGTAGTCGCCGTTCGCAAGGCCGGAAAAGGTGTATCTGCCTCCTGCATCGGTTGTCATCGACTCTATGCCTGCACCGCTCAGGCTCACGGTAATACCCTGCAACCCTACACCTGATGAGGTTACAGTCCCGGATATGGTGTAGGTAGGAGTCGGTTTTACTGTGGCCTTGAAGTTAAGTCCGGTGATATTTTTTCCACCAATGGTTTGTGAACTGCTGGACGGATTAAAGACATAGCCTGAGAGGCTTGGGATCAAGGTATAACCTCCGTTGGAAAGACCACTGAAGATGTAGTAGCCGTTCGTGTCGGTCGTTACTGTTCCTGAGTTTGCGCCGCTCAGGGTCATGGTCACATTATTCAGGGCTTCACCATCACTATCACTATTGGTTACGACCCCGGAAATGCTATACAAGGAATCTGCGCTTGTTGCGGATGTGAAGTCAATGGCAGTTGCGTTTGCACCGCTTACCCTAATGGACCGGCTGGTAGGGGTGAATATATAACCGGCAAGAGCTGGTGTGACGATGTATGAGCCGTTTGCAATGCCAGTAAAACTGTAGTTTCCACCTGCATCTGTAGTCGTAGTACCGGAACCATTACCTGATAATGTAATAGTGACGCCTTGCCCCATATCGCCGCTCACCGTGCCGGATATGCTGAATAAAGAAGCTGAACTCCCGCCTCTGCTACTGCATCCTGAAGATAAAACAGCAAGAACCGATAGAAAAACGACAACGCATGTGAAAAATATTCTCCACAAGGTCTTGAATTGATATTTAATAGCTTCCACTTACGCTCCCTTAATGTATCTACGATACCGCTTCTCAAGTTTTTTTGAGATACCACATTTGTCTACAGCAGATGGTAAAGATTTGTAAAGGCTATATCCGGAATAGATTAATGAATTATCTAAAAATGCTATTGGTATTTATATTCACCGTACTATATTTATAATTGAACAAAGCAGATCCGCACCTGGTAATACTTAAATATTATTGTTGAAAGGATATGGAATGGAATCAATGAAGACGGGCAAAAGTTCCTTCCTTGACATGCTTAAAATTTTCTGGATCAGCCTCTGGGCGGCCATTGCAACCCTCATTGTGTTTTTTCCGGTTACCATTGCAGCCATGCTGAGCAAAACAGGAAACATTGCATTCACCCTCTCAAAGATCTGGGCGCACATCATGTTGAAGGCTACATGTGTTCACCCGGTAATTAGGGGAAGAGAAAAGATTGTAAAAGGGAAGTCATACATCATCATCAGCAATCACCAATCAGAGTACGATATCCTGGCCATTGTCACTAAGCTCGGCATACAGTTCCGCTGGATCATCAAGAAGGAGCTCCGCAAGGTACCTCTGTTCGGCTATGCCCTCTATGAATCGCGCAACATCTTCATTGATAGAGGTCAAGGAGTAGCTGCAATGAAGAGCATCCGGGATAGCCTGGAACGTCTTCCTGAAGGGGTGAGTGTTATGTTCTTTGCAGAGGGCACACGCTCGGAGGACGGCACCATCCAGCCCTTTAAAAAGGGTGGTTTCATCATGGCCATGGAAAGGGGCATGCCTGTCTTGCCTGTAACGGTCAACGGCAGTCGAAAGGTGCTGCCCAAGAAAAGCCTTGTCTTTCACCCCGGCACTATAGAGGTCGTTGTGTCCGATCCTATAGAGACAACAGGCTACAGCAATGAAAACATCCAGGACCTCGTTGATAAGACGAGAGCGGTTATCATCTCTAAATTCAACCCGAATTTTCCGGATGTAGCAAGCTGATAGTAATCGGGAAACAGAGAAGAGTGACTAGTGAAGAGCAAGTAGTGATGAGCAAAATTATATTTTAGTGATCAGAATGAGCAAGAATTTGTTTTCGATTAATGGTTACTCTCTACTGCTTTTCCCAATACGGCTTGTAGCTTTCATTTATCGCAATCTTCTGGTCAACCATGAATTGCTCAAAGATGTCGGAGAGGTAAACGAACTTGTAAATATCATTAATGCGCGAGCAGAGCTTCACGGCCCGGGGGCGTGATATCTCCACAAGTGAGCTCATTGCACCGCCCTTTTTTAAGTGTCTGCCCAGATCGTACTTTGTGAGCATGCCACCCATATGGAAATCTTTCTGAAGGTACAGGACTCCATTTTTAGCGTTTGCATAAACCGGCACTGCGCCGTAGTGCGTAGCGTGATGCCGTATGTCCAGAAGGTTGTCGCAGTCATTAACCATTGAACTGATAGTGATGTAGTCCTTATGGCGATTGAGCTTGAGCCAATATCTAAGGTCCGATGGGCTCATGGCGATGGGTTTGGTATGGTCCACCTTGATGGGGGTGTAATTTGAGCGGTTGAGCAGCATAAACAGCTCATTTGCAACGGCGCAGACAGCCTGGTAGAGATCGCCATGAAGGGCGTCAAAGGCCTCCTTGGCCTCGAACACTCTCAAATCGAGACTGGTACCGTCTTCGAGACTGGAGGAGAAGAGCCTTTCCATGGTATCGATTTGGTAGAAGGCGCCTGCTAGTTTTACCTCTACTGTATAATGGAGTAGTTGGATATATGAGATGTCCTTCTCTTGTCTTGGTAAAAGTTCGGGGCCCTCGATGTTTAGATAGTTTGCAATATCGAAATCGGCTGCCAGTTCCCTCAGGCCCCACCAGTAGTCAAGAGCGGTGAGATCTTTGTACTTCTCCTCTTTGTCCTTGCCGTGGCACAGGTGGCGGTCTATGGTTTGCGGCTTTCCCATATAAAAAATCTCCATGGGGCAGTGATCTCTCAAGGCTTCTTGAGTGCTCACGATCCCCTGTAATTTCTGTATATGGAAAGCAGAGCCAGTGCAAGAGGATACAGAGCTGTCAAACCCACAGGCTTAAAAGTTTAAGACAGAAAGTTCTAGATCATGGGGGAACCTTCTTTGCCTAAAACATCATGCCAAATACCTAATACTTTCTTCCCGGTCAGCTTGACTGAATGAGATGATATGGCATACTTTGTTTTATAGCAGGTTTGCTGATATTCATTGTATAATCTTAAAAAGGCAACTGCCGGCATGTAATCAATATCAAGGAGGAGATATGCCCGAGAACGAATCATACCGGAGCATACCAAAAGTGGATATAGTACTCAAAGAGTCTATCCTGCAGGAGCTGCGCTATGATGAACGGATTGTCAAGAGGCTCATCAGGGAAAGACTCGAATTCATAAGGACTGCCATAACTCAGGGTAGATTCGCTGTCAGCCCTGATGCATCAACAGTGGCACACGAAGTGGCAGAACATATCCGATCCATTATGGAATCAGGGCTTAAAAGTGTTATCAATGCAGCAGGCGTTGTCGCCTTTACTAATCTCGGAAGGGCTCCACTGGCCAGGGAGGCCATGGATGCGGTTCTCCAAGCAGCACGGACATATTCCGACTTGGAATACAACCTTGCGGAGGGTAAGAGGGGCTCCAGGCAGGAACATATCCGGATCTTGACAAAAGCCTGTTTTGGTGCCGAGGATGCCCTTGTAGTCAACAACAATGCCGCGGCAGTTATGCTTGTGCTTGCAAGTCTCGCTCATGGTAGTGAGGTAATCATCTCCCGGGGCGAACTTGTGGAGATAGGCGGCTCTTTTAGGATGCCAGAGGTGATGGCAATAAGCGGTGCAGCCATGAAAGAGGTGGGAACGACAAATAAGACCAGGATATCTGATTATAAAAATGCCGTAACCGACAGAACCGGACTCATTATGAAGGTTCATAGGAGCAATTTTTCCATTGTGGGGTTTACCGATGAGGTGGGTATTGATGAATTGGCCTGTCTGAGCCGCGACCTTGGCAAGCCCCTATTCGTTGACATGGGCTCCGGAGTACCCTTTGACCTTGGCGCATGGGGTATTCAGGGCGAGTGGACTATTCCGATGTGTCTCCAGCAAGGGGCGGATGTCGTAAGCTTCAGCGGAGACAAGGTGCTCGGTGGTCCTCAGGCCGGTATCATTCTCGGCAAGACAGATCTCATTGAGAAGATGGCCAGACACCCCCTTCATCGGGCCATACGGATTGACAAACTCACCATCGCAGCCCTTGGGGCAACATTGAGGCTTCTTGCCCAGGGAAAGACCGATCGCATCCCTGTGCTGAGGATGATCACTGAACCGATTCTCGATGTGAAGAAGCGCGCCCAGCGTCTTATGAGGCTCATCAAGATCAAGGGTGCCCGGATCATCCCTACAAAGGCGGTAATCGGAGGGGGATCGGCGCCCACGAAAAGTTTTCCGTCTTATGGTGTGTTTGTGAGAACGCCGCAGGCCCAGGAGGCCCATGTAAGGCTCAGGGCGTGCCGTCCTGCGGTACTCTGCCGCATAGAGGAAGACAGGCTCATCTTTGACCTGAAATCCGTGGACCTGCAGGAAATTGGCGTGCTGGCGCGCCACATCAACGAGGTGCTCTCCCATGAAGCTTAAGACGGCGTTTGCCCTGGGCGGCGGTGGGGTAAGGGGGTTGGCCAACATCGGTGTCATGAAGGCACTTCTGGAAGCCGGCATGGTTCCGGACATTGTTGCAGGTACAAGTATGGGCGCCATTGTGGGTTCGCTTTATGCCGATAGCGGCGATATCTCTCATGTTGAGCGGACCATCAAAGGTATGTTGAATTCTGAGGAATTCCGTCAGAAGCTCCACAAACTTGCCGGCTCAGGAGAGATGGACCGGGGCTTTCTCGACAGGATTTTTGAGACAGTTAAAAAAGGGTACTTTTTTTACCGGTTTCTCTTCAGAGAATCGGTTGTTTCTGCTGAGGCGTTTTTTTCCGAGATAGACCGGATCATCCCTGATAAGCAATTTTCACAGCTCAAGGTCCCTTTTGCCTGTATGGCCCTGGATATTGTCTCGGGCTATCCGCAGATCATTCATTCAGGTCGGGTAAGGCAGGCAGTCAAGGCATCGAGCGCCGTGCCCGGCATCCTTCCCCCGGTTCAGATCGATGGCAGGATGTGCGTGGACGGAGGTTGGGTGGAGTCGGTGCCCGTTTCTGCAGCCAGGGTGCTCGGGGCAGGGTTTGTCATCGGAGTAGATGTGTCACGTGAGACAACCCCCATCGATTATAAGGAAGAGATCAAGAACAGCATGGATATTCTGTTTAGGGCCGGTGATATCACCCGCTCTCTCATGAACACCGTGCGGATACGTGATGCGGATTTTGTCATCAACCCGATTGTAGGTGACGCTGAATGGTCGGAGTTCGAGAACATAGGTAATTACATCTCTGCCGGATATTATGCAGGCACTCAGGCTGTCCCGTCATTGAAGAAAACATTGAGGGCATCCAAGATCAAGGCACTGCTGTGGATGAGAAGATAGAGATCGCTGCTGCGCGTGAAGACAACAGTCTCCGCTTGGATGTTTTCCTTACCAGGCATTTCCCTATAAGCCGCTCCTTTGCCGCAAGACTCATCGATGAAGGCCGTGTGATGGTGGAGGGAAGAGTAAGAAGACCATCCTTCAAGCTCAAGGATGGCATGAAGGTGCATGGGGCATATAGCCTATCGGACCTCAATACTCCGTTAATGGCATGTGAAATCCCCCTAGACATAATTTATGAAGACCCCTCAATTGTAGTCATCAACAAACCTGCAGGGCTCACGGTCCATCCGGGTGCGGGCAATGTTGGTTTCACCCTAGTGAATGCCCTTCTGGCTAAATACCCGGAGATGAGGGATGTGGGCGACCCCAACAGACCAGGGATTGTGCACCGGCTGGACAAACTGACTTCAGGCGTGATGGTTGCGGCAAGAAGCAGCGATTCTCACAGCCTCCTGGTCAATGCCTTTAAAACCCATGAGCACCGCAGAGAATATATGGCCGTCTGCTTTGGGCACATGCCGAAAGCGCAAGGTACTATCGAGACCTTCATTCAGAGAAATCCCAAGGATAGAAAAAGAATGACCTCAAGAGTTGATGAAGGGAGAAAGGCTGTAACCCATTGGACGATGATCAAACAGTGGAAGGAGTTCTCCCTTCTGCTTCTCAGTCTCAAGACCGGAAGGACCCACCAGATTCGCGTGCACCTGTCAGATATAGGACACCCTGTTGTTGGGGATGCACAGTACGGAGGCAGAAAGAGGGCTAATTCCATCGCTGATGCATATCTTCGGCATTATATAAAAGCCTTGGGCAGGCAGATGCTCCATGCAGCGCTTCTTGGAATTATACACCCGCTCACCAAAGAGGAAATGGAATTCAAGAGCGAAATCCCGGAAGACATGAAAGAACTTATGCGGATTCTGGATGAAAGAGAACGAGTAATTCTTAATTATGCCTAATCCCTTGACAATCATCCACCTATGCCCGATCATGTTTTCATGCGAAGGATTGGTGATATACTGGCAAGAAGCAATGAGCAGATCGGCCAGATTATGAAGGTACGAAGCCGCTGGAAAGAGATAACGGGTGAAGTGCTGGCGGTCCATACAGAGCCTGTGGTGATCAATAAAAAGATCCTCCATGTCATGTGCGATTCACCGGCATGGGCCCAGCAGATAGGCATGCTGTCAAAGGTGATTGAAAAGCAAATAAAAGATATCACCGGTATTAGGGTGCAGAAGGTAGAAGGCAAATTCGGCATAGTGCGAAAAACACCCCAAAAAATAAAAACCACCCATGTAATCAGGAGGCCTGACATAGATCCTCGGGATGTGGAAAAACTCAAAAACCCTGATCTCGCAGATGCAATACGCGCATTGATCAGTCTTGAAGGAAACGGCAATGACTGAAGTGAACAAAAACACGACCACTCTTCTGAGGATTATTGCTGCAGGCTTTATTGGAATTTTATCCTTCATGGCGGTTTCGTGCGAGTGGGTCCTGCCCCTTACTTATACCCACGTCAGAACGCCGAGGGAACTGCTTGCTTTTCTTGAATCACGCCGCCAGGACATAAGGGGCATCAAGGTCAACCGTCACCTGCTGGAGATAGGGAAAAGGCCTTCTCTGCAAATCCTCAAGAATTACAACCAGGTCATGTATCAAATGAGGCCGTATCGCCAAATAAACCTTAAATTCAGAAATTTCACCAAAGCAGAAGTTATGGACTTCTGCACGAATATCACTGCGGATGGCCTCGGAAACCTGCGCTCCGCCATTGCATCGGGCAAAGAGTATACGCCGGTATGGAAGGGCAATAAAAAGGGTCGAGAGATTGCAATCGTGAGGGTGACACAATTCACCTACCTTGTAACCGGCCTCGCAGACAGGCCCCTGTTCATGGGACAGGTCGAACTTGCCAAGCGTCTCAATATGGACGATGCCACGGAGCTCAGCCTCATCATCCCTGCTCAAGTCCGCTGGTTTGAAAAATTCAAATCAGACCCTTCCCTGAACAAGCAATATCCGGTTCAGTTTTTAGGGACCGCGCCAGATGAGCTTATTGAATGGCTCGGCAGTCAGGCCCAGTAGATCTATAAAACCATTCCAGGGACGTTCATATAAACTTTCTCAGGCCTGGAATCAGCAGACAATTGAAATTTATAAGAAACTGTAAACACTGTTTACATCGTACATTGCCTAGTTTATAATGTCTTATAAAGTCCTGGCAGTTGCCGGGATATTCATTTTCAGACAAGGGGCAGCCATGTCTTTTCCCGACAGGAACAATCAGTACTCATTTGATGAGTACCTCCAGTGGAGAAACTCCGTAAATTATTACCTCGATGATGAATTCTTCCAGAGGGTCGTGCGGCATTATTCCGGCAGTGAGTGGGATCGCATCCACAATGAGCTCATAAAACTGTCCGAGAAGGTATCATACCGGTGGAGGGACTTTGCGGAAGCTATTGCATGGCCGGAGAAGAGACCATACATAATGCATTTTGATGGACATAACCACCGCATTGACCGGATTGTGCGGCCGGCCCAGACAGAGCTTATGGAACAAGAGGTCTTTTCGGAGGCCTTGTTTTCGAACAAGACATTACCGTGGCTCAAGCTCGCCAAGATGTTTCTTATCTATCAGAACGGCGAGGCCTGTATTGCATGCCCCTTGACCTGCACCGAGGGGCTGGTGGCGTTGCTGGAAAAGTTTGCTGATGCGCCTGATACAAAACGGATTCTTAAGCATTGCAAGGAGGGAGAGGACGGCGACTTTGCCATAGGTGCACAGTACCTTTCCGAGATCCAGGGCGGATCCGATGTCCCCAGTAATGTACTGGAGGCGGTTAGAGATGGTAAAACCTGGCATATTTATGGAAAAAAGTTCTTCTGTTCTGCCACCCACGCCGACTATGCCGTGGTGACTGCCAAACCTACAGATACGGAGAAGGTTGCCTTGTTTGTAGTACCTTCATGGCTTCCTGGTGACAAGAAAAGAGAGATCAGGAACGGCTACACCATAGATAGGATAAAGTGGAAGATGGGCACGAGCGAGCTCACTACTGCAGAGATTACTTTCAATGGCGCACGAGCGTATCCTTTAGGCCCTTTAGACCGGGGGGTTGCGAACGTAGTGGGGATTGTGCTCACCTTCTCGAGGCTCACCGTTGGGCTCTCGGCTGCAGCCTTTATGACCAGGTCGGTCCGGGAGGCAAAGAAATACGCGCAATTCAGAGAGGCCTTTGGGCTGAAGATCACACAGTTCCCCATGCTTGCAAATCAGCTTCAATGGATCGAGACGTGCGCCATGAGGACCACAGCTGCGGCATTCAAGCTCTATCGGGAATTTCTGCATCTTGAGGGAGGTCTCAAGGGCGGCCTGGTAAGCAATGAATCTCCTATGACAAAGAAGAAGAGATTCGCAGTAAGAGAGCTTATCATGCTCCAGAAGATCACAGCTTCCTGGGACAGTACTGATGTCATCAGAACGGCTATGTCGGTTTTTGGAGGCCATGGTGTGATGGAGGACTTTTCCTCACTTCCCAGGCTTTTCCGCGACTCAGCCATAAACGAGTTATGGGAAGGCCCCAGAAATGTACTACTAACCCAGATCCATAGGGATTTCCAGAGGGCCAGGGCGTGGTATGCCCCCGGGGAGTTTGTGAGAGATATCCTCGCAGGGTCCGATGAAACCCTCGTTACTGAGATCGGTGCCGAAATGGATGACCTTATCTCCCATCCGAGTCTTTTTACCATGGACCAGAAGACCATTGATGTCTGCAGCAGGTGGGACAGCTTCTGCCACAGGCTCTACCATGCATACCAGGACAGTGCCCTTAAAGAAGTATTACGTTTAGTATTTTGAAAAGATATCAGTTTCTCCCGAACGGGCCGCATGAAGGAACATCCTCGCCATGATATGCCCAATGTGATGCATGTGCTCACGCACCTCCTGGGGGCTCCTTCCCGGATGCTGCCTGAAGGTGATGAGGATACCGTTCAAGGCGGCAAAGAAACAATGTGAGATCATCCTGACATTGTGCTTTGCCCCAGTATTTTCAAAGAGCCGGCCGAACTGGTCGAGCATGGAACGTTCTATGAAATTCAGCTTGTCCAGTAGACCTTCATGAATAGTGCCTTCCAGCATGAAATGTGTCATCATCTTGAAGTACTGATCATGATCCGTAAGATATGCGATGAATATATCTGCCGCCTCTTCCACTTGAGGCCTTTCATCTCTGGAGAGAAGGTCTGTAAATTGTTCGATCAGACGTTTTGTGCCGCGCAGGAAGGCCTCCACAAAAAGGTGCTGCTGATCCGGGAAGTGGCGGTATATGAGTGCCGGAGAAACACCTGCCTCTTTGGCAATGTCCCGCATGCTCACCTTTGAGAAGGGTTTTTCAGCAAATACCTTTTCTGCGGAATCGACTATCATAGTCCTCCGGTTTAGGCGCTTTTGATACATTGAGTGCGGAAGAAGATTTTTCCTATGTTCTGAAGGCATAAATATTCTCTTGGGTTGTTGGCATAGTATTCAATAATATAAAAGTACACATGGAAATGCACATATCCGAAGTGAGAATTAAATCCTTCGCAGAGGCAAGACCTCAACCCTAATCGGAAATTGGTATATCATACTCAACAAGTGCACCCACTGAAGAGCCAAAACTAGATTGCTGTTGTACTGTTAGATTATCGACATAAATTGTAACAAGGATCGTATCATAACGTTCACCAAGCAGTTGAGCTGAGAGGGAGAGGTGAGCACCGTCTTTTGCTGAGAAAGAGTAGGTCCATGGTTTATTATGGGAATCTTCGTTATCCCTTTCCTGATCGTTGCCGTTTTCATCACGATATACGATGTTGACATTCTGGGTTTCGGTGTCCACTTCGTACTTTACAGAATGCATACCAGGAGCCAGGTGATTTCCACCTCCGCTCCCGCTGCATCCGAACGGTGACATGAGGAGCATGAATGAAAGGATTATCCACAAGTATTTCATACGTAAGTCCAAAGTATCATTAAAGCATAAAAAAGGGTTTCGGTAAAGGGAATCAGGGGAACGGTAGTGGGTCAGTTTGAATTTTTTGCAGACACTGGCATTGGATACCAATGCGGAACGCCCAATTTGTCTCTACCCACAACAAATCTCTGGAAACTATATCTGTGCCAAAATAAAAAGGCAGGACGATATAATACCTGTATTACAATATCGCCTTTTTCTATAGGGGACGGAAATTTGAATGCGGGTGGACATAAAAATGTTTTTTGTTCTTTATGCAGCAAAACAGGTATGAAATCCGCATCATTTGTAAGGATTGAATCATCAACACATTGTTTTCTTAAATGTGTACATATTTCATTAATATAATAGAATATTTTTACGGAATGAATAGGCAACAAACTTTCATTGGTAATTATAAAAGGCGTTGCCAAAGGATCATATACATCAAGAGATTCGGTAGGTACAACCGTAACACTAGGAGAAAACGCTAAAAATGAAACAAATAACCCTAATAAAACAGAGACACCTACAATTGTTTTCCAAAACCTTGAGAACCATAATTGGATTTCTGATTGCCGTGGCAATCCCTCTAGCTGTATTTTATTTTTTATATACTCTTGCTGTTTATCTTCATAATTAATGGGGCTCTCTGATTTCGTGGAGTTTTCGTTGATATAATGATTCTTACTAGCTTTTAAACGCTGATTTCTTCTCTTGTGTTTTTTCTTCTTACCTCCCATGGTGTTATTTTAGCATTTCTAATCCAAAAGCGAGAGTATATCTTTTATTTCCCACACATGATCCGTAACCCCTGCTTCCATAGCAGGTGTTACTCTCAATGTCTGATGAATCCGGCAGAAGTTGTAATGCATAAAATACAGAGCGGTCGCGCAGGCCATGTTATATGCTTTCTTGGAAAATCCATTTGTTAGTCTTGTGAACCTTCTCATGCCCATACGCATAGTGAGGTTTTGTCTTTCTACATAGCTGGTCGATACATGCTTGGGATCTGGATTGCCCTCAATATGTTTTTTCTCAATACCTGTGCATTCGGCAGGACTATAGCGCACTTCACTTTCAGGACTATTACCATAGAGTTTTATTAGCTGACTGAAATCTATATCCCCGCCGAATGCATCCTCAACAGCCGATAGATACATTTTGTGTGCATCAGTCGTAAGCTGCACCTTATTATTGAGCCTAGAAGCAAGATCTTTCATAAAAATGGTTGCATCGTGGATAGTACGCCTGCCCATATGCCATGCAATAATAAGTTTCGTCTGTGCTTCAATGGCTGTGAATGTCCAAACATCGCCATAACCAAAATCAAACTTGTGTTCATTGGGAACATTCTTTTCTTTGGCATAACAGAAAGCCCATATTTCATCACATTGGATACGTTTACATGTGAGATTGCGAAGCATCTTATCTTGATAGTCAAAGCAAGCCTCGCCTATATCAACCAGGAGCCTTAAGACTGTGCCCTTAGCTGCTCCAGTCATACGGCATGTTGCTCTAATAGAATTACCCTCCACAAGGGCCGCCACGATCTGTTTTTGTTTGTCTGGTTTTAATTTATTCATAATGTATATATAGCTTAGTCGATCAAGCATGTCAAGCACTTTTGAATAAAATTGTTGCAATGTGATTTTTTTATGTTACAATAACCGATAGAGAAAGGTGCCCCCGGCCAGACTTGAACTGGCGACAGTAAGGTTTCGAGGCCTACGCTCTATCCCACTGAGCTACGGGGGCACAAAAAAATGCTTTATTATTTGCGGGAGTAAGGAGAAGTCATCTGCTGCCAGGCTAAAGGGCTTCTTCTTACTTTTTTATTTGTTTCTGCGCCGCCCACCAACCACAGCATAATAATATGCCTGTTGCGGCGCTTGATGCTGATGATCTCATAATCATCACCTCCTAATTAGCTTCTCCCTCATTTTGCTACATGAGAGGGATCATCATTTTCAGACAGAGTCGCGTTAGATTGTTTAATGCGCCCCTTTATTCTCGCTCTTGTTGGATAAACAAATCCACCTTTTGTAAAATATTCTTTAGGTACTTCGATTTCAAATGTTTGCTGTTGCTCGTCCCATTGCACCTCATAAGATCTGGTTTCAGATGCATTGTATTCTATAATCTTTAAAAAGGTAGCAGCAGAAAATCCAGCACCATCTCCTCGTTTATTCCAATGTATTTTATAGGAGCGCGGATCTTTTTTTGCTATTGAACGTATTCCAATATATCGTCTTTCTTTATCCCACATTAGAAGTACGTTCTCCACAGCTACTTTCTGTAATATACTAGAAGCTGCCTTGTTAAAAGATAATCGCCCCTTAGCCGTCAAAGTAATCATCGGCGATCCTTGATATACAATTGTACGCCCAATAATTTCGTACCCCATATGCCTTATTCACCCCCTTTCGGTTTGCATTAACATAAATCGTTATATCTTAGCAAGTCCATCTGCGTATTCATTGGTTTATAATGTAACATGAAACACATATGCTGTCAACTATTATCTTGCATAATCTGCGTAAGCTGTTGTCGCAATTGTTGCATGAATGGCATAATAATAGAGTGGAATAAATATATGTTGTCTAGATTATAATGTGAGATTTATGAGTTGGTGAATATAAACTATTGGTCTTTTTTGCGCCATCGTGCGGATGCAGCTTTTTGTGCTATTTCTATACGTCTTTCTGATGATAACTTTTCAGATCTTGCCTTGCCGCCCTTAGCGCCTCCAAGCTTGCCAAGAGCAACAGCAGCAGGATTCTTACCGTCTTCTACCACGTCTTTAACTTGACCTGTAGCAATGTCCCCTATAAGCTTTGCTAGTTGCATAGGATCACGAGGACGCTTTATCCTTTTTTCTGCCATGCACTAAGGATAGCATGAGCGAGTAAGCATATCAAGGACGGCTATTTTCAAATTGACCCACTACCAGGGGAACAATATATATGGTGCCGGGAACAGGACTTGAACCTGCACGAGCTTGCACCCACTAGAACCTGAATCTAGCGCGTCTGCCAATTCCGCCATCCCGGCACGCTTTCGCTTGAAAACATTCAGTGTTTCCCCTATAGTTGGGAACCTAGTAAAAGTCAAGGACGGATGTGGATGGTAGTATTCCGGGGTATTGAAGCGATTCCTAGGGATGCATTGAAAAAGCCGGTAGTCACTATCGGTAATTTTGACGGCTGTCACAAAGGCCATCAGGAGATATTCCGTAAAACTCGTATCCATGCATCACGCATCGGCGGAGTCTCTGTTGCGTACACCTTTAATCCCCATCCTGCTTCCGTCATTAAGGGAATCACCCCCCAACTCATCTATACGGTTGATGAAAAGATCAAGGCCATAGAGTCCCTTGGCATGGACTACCTCATCATCACACCCTTTACTCGAGAATACGCCGACACGCAGCCGGAGGTTTTTTTAAAGGAGACCATCGTACGGAGACTCGGGGCATCCGGTGTGGTGGTAGGACATGACTTCTCCTTCGGCAAGAAGGGCCTGGGTGATATCCCCCTTCTTAAACGCATTGGTGCAAAAATGGGTTTTTTTGTTGAGTGTGTAGACCCCGTATCTTTTGATGGGAGGGTGATCTCGAGCACGCTCATACGGAAGATGATACAGTCAGGAGATGTATCAGGTGCAGCCCGACTCATGCTGCATCCCTACCGTATCAGCGGTCCGGTGATCCATGGCATGGCAAGAGGACGGGACTTGGGGTTTCCAACCGCGAACATAAAACCCGACAAAGCCTTATTCCCGGCATATGGGGTTTATGCAGTGCACGTTTACATTGGTGAGAAAAGATGGGATGCAGTGGTAAATATCGGTAACAACCCTACTTTTGGTGATGTAGGTACCTCTATCGAGGCATTTCTCTTTGAGTTTAAGGGAGATCTCTATGACAGCGACATAACCGTGGAATTTATCGAGCACATCCGGGGCGAGATCAAGTTCGCCGACAAGCGCTACCTCATTGAGCAGATTGAGGCCGACTGCCGCATGGCTCGAGATATCCTTAAGAAAAGGCATTTACGTGAAGATCTTCGCAATATCTGATCTCCATCTTTCATTTCATGCAGATAAACCTATGGACATATTCGGATCTCACTGGGAGGCTCACCCGGATCGTTTAAAGAAAGCTTGGTGCGAATCAATCACCAAAAGTGATATCGTTTTAATCCCCGGTGATATCTCTTGGGCCATGAAGCTCCAAGACGCTGTGACCGACCTTGAGTTCATCGATTCCTTGCCCGGTACAAAGGTCATCATAAAAGGCAACCACGACTACTGGTGGTCTTCTTTTAACAAGGTGAAACAGATTCTCCCAACATCCATCATCCCGCTTCAGTATACTGCTGTCCGATTCGGAAATATCGGCATTGCAGGCTCCCGTCTCTGGATAGACCCAGACCTCAGACTCGAGGCAGCCACCGAGGAAGACCGCAAGATATATCAACGGGAACTCGGGAGGTTCGCTCTCTCCTTAAAGGCTTTGCCTGACGATACACAACCAAGAATCATTATGACGCACTTCCCGCCTATATCTCTGGAGGGGAGGCCGGGCAGGGCGGTCCTGGTTGCAGCGGGCTTCAAATGCTCTATCTGGATATTCGGACATATGCACCTTGGTACGGTTGACTACCACGGATTCGACCGGACCATCGGCACATCACGTTTCGAGTTCGTATCGGCGGACTTTCTGAACTTCCGTCCGAAACTCATCTATGATACTGATAATCCTTGAAGTTGATACTTGTTTTTTAAAATCATATGGGTGTATCTTGATATAGTAAGACAATCAAATTATATCATGTTATATTTGTGATTTGAGGGAGAGAGATGGACAAAAAAATGAAAATGCCGGGACTTTCAAGAATAGAAAAGTCACCTGATATACCTACGTTAGTGATGAATCAAATCATTGAGCTCATATCACAGGGAAAGCTCAAGATCGGTGATAAGCTCCCATCAGAACAGGAGATGACCGAGCTCTTCGGTATTAGTAGGATCTCGCTTCGGGAGGCCATGAAGCTACTCGAGGCCAAGGGGTATATCGAGTCGAGGGACAGGAAGGGAAAGTTTGTCAAGTCTCTCACCGATAATGTAAAGTCTTCCATTGAAGACCTTATATCTATTGATCATGAAAAAATCTGGGAGTTGCTCGCAGTTCGGAGACTCATCGATTCTGAGGCGGCATTACTGGCTGCCAAGAATGTTTCAAAGGAACAAAAGAGTCGTTTCAAGAAGATCATCGGCATTCTCGATAAAATCGGGGAAGAGAACATACTCACTTCAAAGGAAGGGGGGATACTTTACTCTGACTTCTTCGATATCCTGGCCGACTCGACCAAGAACACTATCTTCCTGCACCTAAGGAAATCTGTTACGACAATTTTGACGGGTGCTTTCCCCTTTAGCAGAAAAAAACTATCCATGGTCCCCGGCAGCTCCAAGGACATCACAAAACAGTTGATGAGGATATATGATGCCATTGAAAATAAGGATGCCGATGCTGCCAAGGCTGCGACCATCGAGCATATCGATTATATTGAGAAATCCCTGAGAAGGGCATTAAAGGAAGAGAAATAGGAGGTTGATTATGGTTGCAGTAGGTGAGAAAGTTAAGGATTTTACCCTCAAGGATCATCATGGAAAAGACTTCACCCTCTCAGAGTTCAAAGGGCGCAAAGTGCTTCTCTCATTTCACCCCCTGGCGTGGACAAGTATCTGTGCCAAACAGATGCAGTCGCTCGAAGAGAATAGAGATTCTTTTGAAAAGAAAAACACTGTGGCTGTAGGTGTAAGCGTGGACAGCACTCCATGCAAAAAGGCCTGGGCAAAAGAGTTGAAAATTGAGAACACCAGGCTTCTTGCCGACTTCTGGCCGCATGGAGGGCTTGCGATCCAGCTTGGTATCTTCCGGGATAAAGATGGGTTTTCCGAGCGGGCGAATTTGCTCATCGATGAGCAGGGCAGGGGTATGTTCATCAAGATCTACCCGATCTCCGAGCTTCCCGAAATTGGGGAGATCCTCAAGGTATTGGGGTAGGCTGGGATACAACTGAATAATATTTGTAACATAAAACCCCGTTGTTCTGAACAATGCTGATGAATATAGACTCGATTTAAGATCTGAATGTATAACCAAGTTGAATGGACAGAAGAACGTAACATGGGGTACCACCTTCTATTAACTTCACTTACTCAAGGCGATACCCCACTGTTTACTCCTTACCCTCGCTTGATACGTCACTTTACATCTCGCCGTATTGTTGTCGCTCCATCCAATTTAATGAATGGTCCGATCTCATCGAGCAACTTGCTGTCTACCCCTTTGACCTTGAGAAGATCATCTAGTGAACTGAACGGACCGTTAACTTCCCTAGCATCGACTATGTTTTGGGCAACCGCATCATCAATATAAGGTACTATCAAGAGGTCACTCACAGTTGCTGTGTTGACATTGATCGACCCATTGATATTCGATGTATTAAGGGTTGCAGCATAGGTTGCACCAAAAGCGACAAAAACCAAAAACACTAAAATTAAGAGGGGTTTAAACTTTTTCATGGTATTTTCTCCTTTCAATCATTCTATCAGCTCAGGCGTTCATTAGGGACATGAATCGAGGTCGTCAAGGGGCTAATAAAAGATAGGGGGTTCAAGGGAGAATATCGAGCTGTTAGCTATCAGGTTTTAAAACGTATATCCAACTGAGAAATTGATCTTGCCCGGGCTTTCTCCATCTTTGCGGTTGAGCTTGTAACCATAGAGCAAGCCCATGGGGCCGATGGGGGTGATGTACCTGAGTCCGATACCGACTGACGCCCTGAATTCGTCTGATCCGGCATCCACGAATGTTCTTCTGACCGCACCCGTATCGTAAAACAAGGCTGTCTCCCACTCACGCGTCAACTCGATACGGGCTTCCATACTTCCGTTCATGGATAGGCAGCCGCCCACCGGGTTTCTGCTGGCATCGTACCTCAGCATATTCTCATCGAATCCCCTTAAATCCATTGTGCCGCCGAGATAGAACAGCTGATCATCCGGTACCTGGCTGTGTTTTTTAAAGGTATAGATAACGCCTAAACGGCCAAGCCAGGCCAGCGTGACCCTTTGTACCGGGCTGAAGTAGTAACGCAGATTAAGATAATGCTTAAGGAAATTATCCAGGGAATCCTGATAACCCTTCGATATATCTACCGAATATGATGAATAGAAGCCCTCCTTGGGTCGTACGAAGGAATCCCTTGTATCATAGGAGATGAATGGTGTGGTCACCAGGACACCTCTCGGCTTGTATGAATCGGCATCCTCAGGTGGAATGGTTTGTGAGGTATCCTTCAGGAATTGGTCTCTATGCTCATACCTGAACCCCAGTGAAGTGGTGACATGTGGTTTATATTCCTTGAGAAAGGTGAGCGATGAGGTCCAGACAGATGTACCAAAGATCTGATTAAGCTCCTCTTTCCGCTCATAGGACAGCACATAGGTGCTCGACACCGGCGAGTTGAAGATCCTGTGCTGGGTGACATCGAACTCACCGCGGTAACCGATCTGGCTCACTTCGCCGCCGAGCCAAGCGTCCTTATTCAGACCGAACAGGTTTTTGTCTCCGACCCTGGCGTTTCCGTACAACCCTTTGTCGCTCGCATAACCGGCACCTGCCTGGATATAGTAGGGATCAATTTCTTCCATATCGATAAGAAGGGTGACGTGGTCGCTGTTCTCCTTGATGCCGATCGTCTTAAACTGAACTGAATTAAAGACCGACATGTTTCGGATGTTTTTTTGTCCTTCCAACATCGCCTTAAGCGAAAATGGCTGACCCGGCTCTATACCGAGCTCCTTCATGATGGCGCTTGTGCTTGTCTTGAAGTTGCCCCGGTAGTAGATATTCCCCATTGTCACATAAAGACCTTCATCTACATGATAAGATACGGCTGCCTCTGTAGAGTCTTTGCTCAACACCGCCTCCCCTTTGACAGACACATATGGGTGGCCCTTTTCCGAGATAAGGTCGGAAAGGGTCACTTCGCCGGCCTTGATGAGGTCGTTCATGAAGGGTTTGCCCACCTTGAGCTGTAAAACCTGGAGGGCCCTTTTCTCCGGTATGGTCTTGAGACCCTCTATCTTGATCGATGAGACGAGGGTCCTGACGCCCTCTGAGACCTTGACAACAATCGATACGCCTGTCTTATCCTTGGACCAGGTAAGTTCAGGGGTCAAAGACACTGCATTGTATCCTTGCTTAAGATAGCGTAAACGAACGGCTGCGAGGTCCTCATCAAGGACATCGGGATTAAAAATCTCACTCCTGAAAAGACCGGCTTTGCCGGTCCGCATGTCTTTTTTCAGTTCTTCCTCGTTGAAAAAGGTGTTGCCGGAAAATCGCAAGGAATCCACAAAAGTTCTGGGGCCTTCGGTAAGGGACAAATCAAGCTTGCGGACCTTTGTACTCTTCATAGTGATCTTTTCTTCGAGGAGCTCGACTTCTGTGAAAAGGTATCCATCATTTTTATATCTTTCCTTGATGTTCTTGATGCCCTGCCTGATACCCCTATCTCTCCTGTTTCCCTCCTTGAAGATCGGGATGTCCTTCTTCAGGGTATAAGCCCAGAACCTCTTGTTTCCGGAGAATGCGAGGTCGTAGCGGGGTCCTTCCGAGATGGATATTTCAACTGTAACCTTGCCGGTTTTTTCATCTTTATAGATAGTCTGGTGGATCTCACATTCAGGGTATCGCCTCTGCCAGTAGAGGCTTGTGAGGTCCTTGATATCACTAATAAGATCCGCTTCCCTAAAACGCCCTGAATCCCTAATGAAGAAAGAAGATCTCCAAATGTTCATGCGTGACTTGATCTCGGCATCGGTAATGGCGTGGTTTCCTTTGATTTTAAGGGAGTCGAGGCTATAATAGGCGCCTGCATTGACATACACATTGATTATAACGGATCCCTCATGCGGGTTCTTATCTGCTGTTGCGGTGATTTCCGGATTGATATAGCCCTCTTTTTTATAGAGATCTCTTAAACGTGTCTCCTGCTCGCTCAGCGTATCAGGGAACAGTGCATCCCCCGGATATACACTCATGGCCTTCAAGATCTCGCTTTTGAAAAGAGGATACTCGCTGTGGACCTTGACATCCTTGACTTCCCAGAAGGGGGTCAGAAGAAAGGTGACCTTGATACCGTCTTCAATCCGCTCTATCTCCGGGATAACCTCCTCGAATCTCTTACTCAGCATGAGGTCATCCAGAGATTGCCTGAACAGCTCCTCGGTGAACGGCACACCCTCACGCAATGCGATGAGGTCACGTGCAAGATTATTCATAGAGGCCTCGCACCACTGACAATCCTTGAACTCTATATTCAAGCTCTTGACCACCATGCCGGTATAGAGAGAATAGTCGCCCAGTGCCTGTATTTCCTTTCCGGAGACTTCCTGAGAGAACCCGGATGAAGATATGAGGATCATCAGTGTAAAAAATAGGGAGAGGATTTTCAGAAAAGTGTGCATATATTTCTAGCGAAACTCGTACCTGTACTGTATGTCTGCACCGAAGACACCGTCGCTTGCCTGACTGCCGTTGATAAGCAGATTATCCAGGAGCTTATATTCTGCAACACCCGATTGTATAGTCCCGGTGCTCGTAGTCTCCATCTCATACTTCAGGGTGATGTTCCGGGAGAGCTCTTTGCCCAGGGTGAGTTTGAGGTTCTCTCCGCCTTTTGAGGTAGTGAGTTCGGAAGATTTGAGTTCAAGAATGTCCAAGGTTGTGGCCTTTTTGATATCGCCGCCGTAAGTCTTTGCAAGAAGTTCTGCCGCCATTGCTCCCGGCGCGACAGTCACCCCTGTCTGGTTCTGGGTGAGCTCACGGGACGTCTTGCCGAGAATAAGGAGGGAAAGGATATCCGGTGGTTCCTCAGTCGGGGTCGAGCTCAGCTTGAATTCAAGATTGTCGAGGTCCCCTTCCACAGAAAGGGTTATATCCCAATCACGGACCTTGGTTTTACTTATGATATCAGCTCTCGCTTGGGTCTTGTAGGGATTCAGGAAATCGATGTCTCCCTTGGAAACCGTGAAATCGTTGTTCTCGAAGGTTACGGTCCCATCAGTAACTGCTATTCTGCCGGTCAGGATGGGGTTGATGAGGGTTCCGATGATCCTAAGATCCGGATTGAGGGTGAGTTCCGCAACATTGTTCTCCACCTTCACGTCTCCCCTGCGCTTGATGGCCACATCAAGGGCCATGTTCTTCATAAAGGGCCAGGGGGTAGGTATGAACTGCCCCTTATCTAGATTCTGTTTTGGGAGGATGCGTTCAATGACACCGGTTAAGAGGTTCACCTGAACGTCTTTGTAATATGTCCCATCGATGATGATAACATCGGATTTAAGAGAGGATTGATCAAGAGATGCATTGAGGACGGTCTCTGCATCCACGGTCAGATCCATCATACCCGGGATAGTGATGGGAAGAGATCTTACCTGGGAGTTCAACTCGATATTCCTTGGAGCATAACCGTCCAGGACAACACTACCGCCTATTTTGAAAGAACCGGTATCGAGCTGTCCGATAAGCTCTTTGATAATAATCTTACTGCCTTCCAGCCCTATCTTACCGCCCACGTCATGCAGATGCTGGCCGTTTTCCGGTATGGTATATGCGAAGTCCTCCAAGGTAAGCTGAGCCGATGCCTCGTGGTGGGTACCATCGGTCTTGAATTGTGACGACACACGGATAGTGCCCAGGCTGTCGGAGAGGTCTTCAAAGAATATACCCAGCGCGGCAGTGGGGATGACACCATTGGCATCAAGGCTGAAGGCCTTTTTTATATCTCCCCGGCCTTTTATATCGAACCAGCCGTTCTCTCCGAAAACAATGCGGGTATCAGGAATTGAGAAATCCTCGTTTTTATAGGAGGCGCTTACATTGCGGGCCTGCACAAGGTTTTTATTCTCATGAAGGATGTCCAGAGAAGATATGTCGGCAATCATATCAATATCTTTGAGGGATCGTATATTCCCACGGGTATCGATCCTCCCTGTCAGCCTGCCTGAGAAAGTGGGCCTATTGAAAATGATGAAATAGGGGGAAAGATCGGTCTCTGCAAAAATGATTGAGGTGGAAAACTCGCCTGAAGAAAGGTCGTGCATTGCCTTCAAAGAGAAGTTCCAATTACCCTGCATGTTTACCTTGTGGTCCTGGAGCTCAAAAGACAAGGTCAAGTCATCAATGGGTTTATTATTGAACATGATATTCGTAGCAGCTATCCTTCCGGCAATAACAGGGTTGTTTAGGTTTCCCTCTCCGGAGGTATTGAAGAAGATCTTGCCCTTGGCCGACTCGTGACCTTTGATAAAATCCAGATTCTCCAGGCTCAGCCCCTGAGTACCGAGGGAATAGGCGTAGGTACCATCCGTTGCGATCCACCCGCTGCCATTGATATTCTCGCCGTTAGCAATAACAAGCTTTATCGGCTCGACCCAAAAGCGTCCTCCATCTGCTTGGATATTCATTGACAATTCTTGAAAGCGTTGGTAACCCAGGTCGATGTCTTTTACCGTAAGTATCGCATCACCGATAGGATGCCGCAAGCTCCCTTCCATCAGGGCGCTTACAGAGAAAGTGCCCTTGGCACGATCGAAGAAGTCGTCGATATGCAGGGAGTCTCCTTGTACCTTGAGGTGAATGTCCGGGTCGAAATTAAGGTGCTTCCGGGTCTGATCGATGAGGGCGGCGTCACCGGTTACCAAGAGTTTTGATTGCTTACGGGTAAGCTCGAGGCGGGATATGGTGAGCAGCCCTTGTGAAAGGGAGCCGATGAGGACGGCATCACCGAGGTGGATATCTTCTGCTGAGAGGTCTTTCCCGGCCAGATTCATTGTGGCCCTCAGATCGCTCACAGTTCCATCGGCGCTGATACATCCGTTGAATATGCCGGAAAGTTTGGGATTCGACGTGAAATCACCAGGGTTTATGCTCTTCAGATCGGCCTTGAGAGATAGAGCCGGGTCGGTCTGAATAGTCGGGAATTGTTTGAAGACCTGGACATTTCCTTGTACCTGGATGGTTGAAGACCTGTTGGAGATCGTGCAGGAACTGACATTGAGTTTCCCGTTTTGATCAAGGAGCGCCTTCAGATCGATGGTCCCGAGCGGGATATCGTTGATGGTTGTTCCTTGGGTGCCTGCCATAATGTCGGCAACAGGTTTCTCAAAAGTCCCTGAGATGCGTGAAGATGCCTTGAAGACGCCCGTTGCATCAATGCCTGCCCGTCTCAGAAGGTCTCCGATACGTGGAGTCTCCATGGTGATGATCCCATTCAAGGTATGGCCGGCCAGGTTGATACTGCCTTGAGAAGATACTGATATGCTCCCTGTCCGGGCATTGAGGCTTCGGATATCAAGCGTGTTTCTCCTGTAAGCTATTTTGCCTGCCAATGAGAGGTCTTCGCGTTTCAAGACCGTGCCTGCTGTGATGCCCTGTCCTTGTGCCGTGAACTCTGTTTCGAGGCGCAGGGAATTCGCAGAAACCCCGATCCCCTTCAGGGCAATCCTTGGGTTGAGTGTTCCTTTCAATCCTTTGGGCATTCCGGGGAGATCGTTTATAAGAAGGCTCGTACCGGTGATAGAGAGGTTATAGGTGATTGCGTCTTCTTCCTTGATCCCTTCGAAATAGCTATCAGGAAAGACACGTCTCAAGTCAACCGTGCCTGCAGCAACTAAATTTCCGGATGCGTATGCTACAGAAAGCCTTTTTATAGCAACCACCTTGTCCGCTAAAGAGCCATCGAGATTGGCTTTGCCTATCTTTTGGCCGCCGAGGGTCCCCCCGTTATATGCAAGTGTAAAGATTAATCCCGGGTTATCGTAGTCGCGACTTGCCGTGATGCGGCCTGTGACCCTCCCCGTATTGCCGTCGCCAAAGCCAAGGGCATCCCCGAGGTCGGCCATGTCAGAGTCCAGGTTCAGGTCGCAGCGGAGCTGAGCCTTCTTGGACATTTCGGTTATCGAGCCGGCCAAGGTGGCTGTCGATGAGCCCTTCTTTGTTGCTATACGGATGTCTCTGATCCGGTCATTGAAAATGGTGCAGGATGCGTAGCCTGTGCCGAGATCGATCTTCCTGTTTGATACAAAGAGGGTCATGAGGGCCTTTGGTACTGACAGGTATATGGTAGTGTCGTTTTCAAAGGCGGAGCTCATGCGAAAATCAAAGTTTTCGAGCCTTATAATGGGTTTTCCGTCTTTGCCTTTGTAAGCGAATGTCCCCCCATTGCTGGTGAGCGAATTGATGTACACGTTGAACTGGCCTTGGCCCGGCGTCTTTGCGACAAAGGCGCTCTCGATATTGAGCCAGTTATCCTTGTCGACCTCCAAGACAAAGTCGGGCTTTTCTATGTTAATGGCTTCGAATATGACCTTCTTCCTGAAGAGCGCAGGAAGATTGATCTTGATGTAGGCATGTTTCGCCTTGAGGATCTGTTTACCGTCAGGTCCGAGGAGTACGACATTTTCCAGGCCGGCCTCATGGGTAATCAGCGAGGCCTCCATTCCCGTGACCATGATCTTCCCCGGGAAAAGGCTGTTCAAAGAATGCAACAAAAAGCGCTTGCCCGGGTCTGTAAGGAGGTAGAGGTGCACAGCTCCTACAATGCATGCGAGAAGCACTACCAAAGCACATACAGCGATAAGGAGGATTTTGAGGGCCTTTCTCATACGCACCTACGCACCCGGTTCACCTGGGCATCATTCCGGGCCTCTCTGAGCGGATCTTAAGCATCATGACTATCCTCTATCAGAAAAATAGCCAAGCTACATACATTTTTTCACAGTAAGTCATTCCCATTATGGATGGAGAATTATTGGAACAGTCGCTTGTCATCCCGGGTCCGGCCACCGACAAATTGTGTCAGGCCGCGAAGGACGCAGGGATCTATGTAGTCATCGGTGTCAATGAACGAAACATCACTGCCAGCGGTGGAACCCTTTTCAACACGCTCATCAATGTGAGCTTAAGTAGATCATGAAATCCCGTGAGAATTCATGTCCCCCAATGCCCCCATCTCCTGCAGGAAGAACTTCGCAGGCTGGATTCCAAGTACTGAGGAAGGAATACTCCTCACGATGTTCCTTCGGGGTAAACTTTTATCCATGCCTTGAGCTGCAAGATTGACCATTTCACCCTCGGTCATGCCGCCTTTACCGTCATCCACGAGAAGCACAAGCAGGGGGAGGGCCTTTTCGGATTCGTCAGGATAGTCCATGACCAGACCGATTTCGCCGCTGTCCAGTTCCACGACTGAACCGATAGGGTATATGCCGATCATGAATATAAAGTTCTTCAATAAGATCGTATCGAAGTTTTTCTCCCTCTCGCTCCACATGCGCCTCAAGGCTTCATTATGGGTGAATGCCCTGGGACGGTATCTTCGATCCGAGGTTAGTGCCTCGTATACATCCACGATATGCAAGATATTCCCAAAAAGACTTAGTTTCTTCATAAAATGGGTTTTGGGATATCCGGAAAGATCAGGGTTCAGATGATGCTCGAAAGGCCCGAGAATTATCTTCGATTTCAGGGAATGAGGTGCTTGTAATCTGAGAATTTTCCTCACGCCTATAAGTGGATGTTTTCTCATTATATCCCACTCCTCATTATTCAGCTCACCGGGTTTGAGGAGGATATCTTTCGATATTTCCACCTTCCCCAAGTCATGAAATAGTCCGCAGACGACAAGGTGTTCAAGCAAGACCTGAGACAAACCCAAATGTCTTCCCAGGGATGTGGCAAGCAAGGCGACATTTACAGAGTGGGTATAGGTGTAATCATCGTAGTCTCTGATTGTAGCCAGCCCCAGCATGAGGGTGCTATCCTCCTCGACCAGATCCACAATGGTCTGGGCCAGACGTCTCGCCTTACGAACACCGGCAATACCCTTTGAGGCTTTCTCAGCTATTTCTTTTACTGATTCCAGAGCATGATAGTAGGCATGCCAGGCCTTCTCTTTTCCCTGCATACCAAGATTCTTCGGGCCTCCCTCCTGTTTTCTGAAGATCTCAACCCATGAGAAATCATTTCCTTCCATTTGTTGATCAAGCCAACCAGCAGGGTCTTCGTGTGCAACCGATGCGTTGAGGAGACGTGTAAATGCAATGAGATCCTCGGTTAAAACGCTACCATAAGATGAAAGAAAACTTAGACCTCTGAGTCCGCGCTCAGAGAAATATTCCAAAATCTCATTGATGATGTGGAAGTTCTCCCTTTGAAAAAGAAGTTTTTCGCCTTGTATATGGAATCTTCCCCGCCAGATCTGGATGGTTACGGCCTCTTCTCGAGACAAATCAGAAATGGCGTTATTGAATTGTGTAACACAGTCCTTGATTAATTGATTGTTATCCTGATGAATCCTTACAGTATTGATGATATGATATAAGGCCGTTATCAGCCTCCCTTCCAACAGTCCAGGTTGTGTCTTTTGATCCGACATGTTTGTTATGCCGCCTTTAATTTTGTCAGGTCTTTTTTGACTTTCCGGACTATACGACGCACACTTGGATAAAGACATCGACCGGCGTTTTCCAATACCTGCCGCGCCTCTTTCATCCCCAGTATGCTTAGTGCCATGGCAGCGCCATTTCGATGAGCTGCCCTCCAGAAGGTGGGCATCCATCCCCAACCGAGCAGGGTTCGACGAAGAAAAGGTATGGATCGTGATGAACCACATTGGCCCAGCGTTATAAAGCAAGTAATGACGTGCTCGTTATCGGTACTCTTGAATTTTCTGTGTTCAAGGTAATCGAGAAGGAGTCCCTCGGTAATATGGTCCCGCGACTGGCCTATTTGTCTCAGGATCAGACGACGGATAGTCTCGTCTTTATCATTGATGAGCTTAAAGATATCCTGAATACGGGCAGGACCTCGCTGCATGAGTCCCTTTACCGCCTCTAGGCGAACATATTCCGACTTATGGTGAACCAGTTTCAGCAAGACCTTTGTAGATTGTTCTCCCTTCAGATTAACCAACACATGGACAAGCATTTGGACAAGCTTGTCATCCGGGCTTTTGAGTAGAGATTCCAAGAGACGCGGATCCCGTGACGCCAGTGAGCTCATCACGTCCAAAAGCACTTGCCGATGCTGTGAGGAATGATTCTGTAGCAGAATGATGCTGAGTGTCTCGATCGCATCTGGTTTTAAGAGCTTGAGAATCTGCTCGATCTTTTTTACTTGGCCTGATCCCAAATCCTTCCATATGGCCTGTAAAGGGCTCAGAGTCTGAGAACTGGAGGCGGCAAGAAAAAAGTCCTCAATTAATGGTGAGGCCCAGGGTATCTCCGCAGGGCATGTATCAAGGACGTACCGTAAGCTTCGTAGAATCTTGAGCGTAATATCGAAGTCTCTTCGAGTCAGTGAGGTTTTAAACTCTTCCTCCATCACCTCAAGAACAATCTTGAAATTCTCTTGTTCCTTATTCTCAAGGAGACTATCCAAGAGTGCATCCAGATACTCAGTCTGGTCCGCTTGTTCCTCACGATGTATCATTTCTTGAACCCTTACCTTCTCTTCCGGGGTAAGTAAAAGTGAGGCTTGATCAATGGCGGGGTCGGTAAGAGTCTCCCAATCCACTAATTTGTTTTCTCTAAGTGATACCGAAACCTTCTCTCCCTTATCAGTTGAAATCGTAAGGTCAACTTCTCGTGCACCTGATTCATTTCCTCTCCGCGATGTCGAAGCCTTCTCTCCCTTATCAGTTGAAATCGTAAGGTCAACTTCTCGTTCACCTGATTCATTTCCTCTCTGCGATGTCGAGCCGTTATCCCAGTCATCAAAGGAAGGTGTATAGTTTGTGTCTTGTCCTGATCCCCATGAGAAATCTGCAACCTCGTATTTGATATGAGAAAATTTAGATTCCCAAAAAGCGGTTACGATATCGCCTTCTGGGTCATTTGATAATATTCTGTATTCGTAGATAATTCTTAAGAGTTCTTTTAGTTCCCCGGGGTCTATTCCACCTGTGAATTCCAGCCATCGGATGCCATCACGAAAGAGGGTAAAAGGTAACGCACCCCCTTCACGAGGTTCTGAATGAATTATTTCACCTTGGTAAACTAACCGGTCACTTTCTATTTCGAGTCGCAGATCTCCGTATTTATGCAGGTATGTCTCAAGTTGTGAGTGGAGCTGTTTAATGGCGTTCATACAAATGGTGTGGTTTTCGGGATATAAAGAGTAGTTCTTCCTGGCGAGAAGAAGGGTTGCGAGCACCTTCTTAGCAGCCTCCAACTCCTCTTTAATGGGGCCGGGGCTTATGGTCTTCGAGTGTGTATCCTCAAAATTAATCACTAAAACATCCCTCTATGGTATCTCAATATTGGCACATTTGCCCTCATACTATATTTTCGGGAAATAAAGTAAGAAACTATAATTTAATTTGTAACGCTGTAATGCGATATTGTTTTATGGTTTTTTAATTTAACATGCAGGTTACTGAGTGTTATCTTTTCACATATGCAATCTCAGCTCTATGATATATGAATCACCTCCTGTCATATACTTCTCGATCTTGATGCCTACATCATGCATTGTAAGACCAGATGCTGAGACCGTCTTATCGATGTCCTTAATGCATTTGCTAAGCAATTTAAATATTTCTATCTTTGTACGGTCAACATTAAAATTGTTGGCCTGTAGTTTTGTTAGATCCATGGTATTTACCCCTTCCTTCCATCAACAGGCGCCATATCATGTAGTGTCGGCATTTGTATAAATCAATGGCAGGACAGACTATATCTATTTAACAACAATACCCACACCCATGATGTTAAAAATCAGCATGTATTGATGCAGGCAGTATTCTGTGGTAGTGTTATTAAGGGACAAATTCATGAAATGCACATACATGGATGAGCAATGCTACGAGTTTCATGAGAAAGACATCGCTGAAAAGTGTTTTTTGTGCAACCAGAATTCTCAGAAGCTCTTTATTGTCCGGCAGATCGCCAGCATGAAAATGGTACATATGTGCGGAGAATGCATGGTGAGCAACGTCGAAGAATACCTGCTTGACAATACCAGGCCGTGGGAAGGCATCAAGGGAAGGAGCGAATAGACGTTAAAGCTCGTAAAGCCTTGAAAAAATTAATGTAAAAGTAGTTCCGACACCTTCCTGAGAGGTCACCATCACTTTACCGTTGTGGGCGTCCATGATCTTCTTGACAAAGGTCAGCCCTAAGCCTGATCCCTTCTGACGTTCCTCTTTGCCTTTCACCCTGAAGAACGGCTCGAAGATGAACGGCAGCTTGTCCTGGGGAATACCGATTCCCGTGTCCGAGATATTCACATATACGTAATAATCATCATGATCCATGTTCACGGTGATCTTCCCGCCAGGCGGCGTATATTTCGTGGCATTACCAATTATGTTGGAAAATACCCGTAGAAGGCTCTCCTGGTCGCCCATGGTCTTGGACATACAGCCATTCATGCATGCCTCAAGGGCAATCTCTCTCCTCTGGCAGAGCGGGGTAAGTTCCTCAATACTCCTCTCTACGATCGGTGTGAGGGTAAGGGGAGCCTTGGCCTCGAAAAATGAGCCGTCCTCGATCCTGGCAAGATCAAGCCAGTGCTCCACAAGGTCATGAAGCCCCTGGAGTCTCTTCTCACAGCGATCGATTATATCTTTTACGTTAGGGGCAAGACCCTCGTCGGCAATAACCTTCAGCGTCTCGAAATATTGCATGACAGTGACCAGCGGGGAACGCATCTCATGACTTACAAACGTAATAAAACTTCTCTCCATGCGCTCTTTTTCTTCCCTGAGCCTGTCTGCCTCGATCTTCAGGAATCTGTGTTCGAGGCCCCTCTTGGTCACCGCCCTTATTTGATCGGGCGAGAAGGGTTTGGGCAGATAGTCATATGCCCCCTTTTTCATGGCCTCTACTGCGGAGACGATGGAAGCATATCCGGTGATCACGATCAGCACAATATCGGACATTTCTTTGGATAACAACTCGATGATGTCCATGCCCGAACAGCTTGGCATTTTGAGATCAATAAAGGCCAGGTCGGGCTTTTCAGCCCTTGCCAGCCTTATGCCATCCGGCCCGTCGGATGTGGATATCACAATATAGCCGGATTTCTCCAAAGCCTGCCTGCACCCGTCGAGGATTGACTCTTCATCGTCGATGATGAGAACCCGGGCTGAAAACTCAGCCTTGTCATCCATCTCGATCTACCTAAGGAGCAGCCCTACATGCTTTAAGAGATCATCCGCCTTTATAGGCTTATGGAGCACGAGATCCACGGTGGGGAGCTCGTCCGGCGGCTCGAATGACTGGTAGGGCCCCTGCAGGTCAACGGCGCTGAGCATGATAAGGGGGATCTTCTTGCCGGTATCAGAGGTCCTCAGTTTCGATACTACATTGAAGCCCTCGCTCCAGGTCTCCATCATCATGTCAACGATGGCAATGTCAGGATAAACCGATTTGGCCATATCCACACCGGCCCTACCATCCTCCGCCAGGAATACCTCATATCCGCCTTTTTCGAGGATGAGTTTTGTGGCAAGCAAAAAGTCCTTGTCGTCGTCAATCAAGAGTACCTTTTTCTTTGAGTCCATAGTCTCCACCTCCTTCAAGGATCTTTTCTAAAAGAGCAAGGAAAGTGCCATGTTTCATCCCATTGAAATTACGTCAACAAATACATAGCAGGATATATATGATCCCTAGTGCAGGGGCAAAACTCCCCAAGGGTGAGGAGGATGTCCCCCAAAAGACTTAGTCGCCGTTATCATCCTTGATGTCGGTAATGATACCGTAAGTCCTTATCTTGGTACGTAGTGTCTTGCGGTCGATGCCGAGAAACTTTGAGGTATTGATCATATGATAGTTAAAATGCTTCAGTGCCTTTTCTATGTGTTCTTTCTCCACATCCACAAGGCGCATCTTACCCGAAAACGGGTCCACAACAGGTGCCTTGGCGCGGGTGTCCTGGCCATAATAGAGGATGTCAGACAGGCTCACCTCTTCGTGGTCGCACAGTACGCACAAACGCTCGATAGTGTTTCTCAGCTCGCGTATGTTCCCCGGCCATGTATAAGAGTTCAATGATTTTACCGCTTCATTTGAGAAGCGGCTTGCGGCAGAATTGTATTTATCGCGATAAATTTCGAGGTAGTGCTGGGCAATCTCGATGATGTCCGATCTATGCTCGCGAAGAGGCTTGATGTGTATGGGCACTACGGAGATGCGATAGAAAAGGTCTTCGCGGAATCTTCCTGAATCTATCTCCTCCCTCAAGTCTTTGTTCGTGGCCGTGATCAGCCTCACATTAATTTTTTCCGGGATGGAGCTTCCTACCCTGGGGATCTCCTGCTCCTGGATGACCCTCAGGAGCTTGGATTGGATGTCAAGACTGATATTTGCAATCTCATCGAGGAATAAGGTCCCTGTATCGGCTATCTGGAAACGGCCGTCGCGTGTGTCTGTTGCGCCGCTGAACGAGCCCTTTGTATGGCCAAAGAGCTCACTCTCCATGAGGTTCTGAACCAGAGATGAACAGTCAACCGGGATGAACGGCTTGTCGCAGCGCCTGCTCATGTTGTGAATGGTGCGTGCCACCAGCTCTTTGCCGGTTCCGCTCTCGCCAGTGATAAGCACGGTGCTGTCGGTCTTTGCGACTCTCCTGATGGTGTCTTTAAGTTCCTTAATGTAGTCGCTGCTGCCGATGAGCATGGACAGGGTGTCTTCCTTTTCCGTACAGGCCGAAACATCGAGGCATTCATGAATCGCATTCCTGAGCTCCGTAGCACCGAAAGGTTTGGTGAGGAAGTTCATGGCCCCGAGGCGCATGGCCTCGACAGCCAGCGGAATGGTGCCATATCCGGTGATGATGATCACCTTGGAGACCACGTTATGCTCTTTTTTCAGGATCTTCAAAACATCGAGGCCTTCGATTTTTGGAAGGTGTACATCCAGCAGGATGATATCAAAACGGTTTTGTAAGGCCAATTGAATGCCTTGTTCGGGATTACCCGTGCTCTGAACCTCATGTCCCATCCGGGTGAGGATCTGCTGGCATCCGTCCCGTATGGACTCTTCGTCGTCAATAATCAGGGTGCGCCTGGTCTTTCTAACCAATATTGCATTCCTCCTTTCCGGCTTCCCTCATATCTCCGTTGTTGTGGGGAGGAAGCGTAATGATAAATGTGGTCCCCTTGCCGGGCTCACTCTCCACATCGATGAAGCCGCCATGCTTCTGGATGATGCCGTACGTAATGGATAATCCAAGCCCTGTTCCCTGGCCCGGTTCCTTGGTCGTGAAAAAGGGCTCGAAGATATGGGGCAGGTAGGCCTTATCGATGCCCTTTCCCGTATCAGCAATATAGATCTTCACCATGCCGGTGCTGGAGATCCTGCTTGAAATCTTTATTTTTCCTCTTCCTTCCATGGCATCCACTGCATTGATAAAAAGGTTGAGGAAGACCTCTTCGAGTCTTGATAGATCGCCCATCACTAAAGGGAGGTTATCCATGAGATCGGTTTTAACCTCGATGCCTTGAAATATGGATTGATCCTTTATGAGATTGAGTGAAGTAAGAATGACTTTATTCACCCTCAGGGGCTCCATGTCCCCGGAAGGTGTCCTGGCAAAATCGAGCAAGTTCTGGACGATCTTTTTGCAACGCTCGGTCTGGTAAATGATCTTATCCATATTTTTCCGGGACGCATGGTCTGGGTCCATCTCCTCCAGAACAAGGTTGCTGTAGAGAAGAATACCGCCCAGGGGGTTGTTGATCTCGTGGGCCACACCTGCCGCCATCTGGCCCAGTGAGGCAAGCCGTTCGGTGCTCGTGATGCGCTGGAAGGCCTTCTGCAGTCGGTCATCACGGTCTTTCAGCGAACGGGCCATATTGTTGAAAGCCTCATCCAGCATGTCAAAACCTGATGAGCGGCCCGGGGGGAGCTGGTAGGCAAGGTTGCCTGAAGAGATTGCGTCAGTGGCCTGCTTCAATATCCTGATCCTTCGGATAATGCTCTGCCCAAGACGGAAGGAGATGAAAAAGGCCATCACCATTCCAAGATATGTAATAACCAGGAAGATGAGCATCGTCTTAATCCTCATGTCGCGGTATTTTGCCTCCAGGATGCCGGTGTAGAGCATACCGATGATGTTGTTGTCGATATCCCAGATAGGGGTATATGAGCTGATATACCAGTCATTTACCACAAAGGCCCTACCGATCCAGTCCTTACCTTGTCCGATGACCTGATCGTAGACCTCTTTCGATACGATAGTCCCCACAGCCCGCTGGTTTTTTCTGTTCATAACATTGGTGGAGATCCTCACACCGCCTAAAAATATCGTAGCAAAACCCATATCACGGCCTTTGTAGCGCTCATCTCTGTAAACGGTCTCCTTGATGGTATCCACAATGCTGTAGTCACGGTTCAAAAGTACCCCAGCCACAAGGGCTCCCAACAGATTCCGGTTCTTGTCCATGATAGGGTAGGCCGCCCTGAGCACCATGCCGCTGGTAAGGACCTTTTCCTTTATCTCTATCGACTTTTCTGTCTTTACGATGGCGACTTTCACCCTGTTGGCAAGATTGGGGTTCTGTGCAATTATGACGTCATAGGGCATGATGATGGCTGAAGACTTTGGTTTCTGCTCCTTGAGACACGCCCTTACTACGGAATCCCAGAGTATAACATCCCCTTTGGCATTGGGGTTTGCTGCCCGGTAGATAACCCTGCCGTTCGTGTCCACAAGGGTGAGCATGTCCAAGGCCATATGCTCTGAAGATTGATAGGTCCCGCTTCTGATAAGGACCCTCAGGTCCTCAAGCGGCTGGAGATTTCCCGTCAGAATTGCCTCATGGATAGGTGAGCGAAGCGCTATAAACTGGAGCTGATATTCGAGCCGCTCGAGATTATGCCGGTAGACAAGCTTGGCTGTGTTGATGTCCTGCTGGACTTTTCGCTGCACCTCATCCAGGGCGGTCTTGTTGATCAACTGGATCCCGACCACCGATGCCACTACACCCGTGAGGCATGTGGCGATTAAAAAACCAATGACCAGGCGGCTCTGTAATTTCATATGAATGATATCATAAAACATTACCCCTCATTCTGTTCAAGGGTAGACTGATGTTAGATACTATAACACTGTGGGTGAGCCTTATCAACGGATCATGCGGGGACCTGGCGGGCTTGAAGAAGAGGAAAGGGGAGGGGGCGTGCCTTCCCAGCACGCTTATCCCTCGGCTATGAGCTTGTTAACGCGCGAGAGGAGCACTGAGACAGGGACGGGTTTGGATATGTAATCATTCGCAGGGAGGTATTCACCGTCCGTCTCGGGCGAGAACTTGAAACCCGTCTTCTCGGTGACCGCCGTGACCATGAGTATGGGTATCATGGAGCAGGCCTTATCATTCTTGAGGTCGGCGCAGAGATCGAACCCGTCGGTATGTTTCTCCAACATGACATCGAGGATTATAAGGTCAGGCGGGTCAGTCTCGATCGATGCCCTTCCGTCATTGATATTAAGCGAGTGCTTTACTGCATATCCATTGTTTTCCAGAACTATTTTCAGAGCATCTCCGTAATCCTTGTCATCATCGATGATGAGAATTTTCTTGTTTTTTCCCTCTGGCATGGGATACCTCCCCGTGATCAATAGATGTGTTCCACAATTGCCTTTGCAACCTCCAGCGTTCCAATGTGTACAGGACAGAAATCAGAGCACCGGCCGCATCCCACACAGCCGCACAAAGCCCCCTGATTGTCGGTTTTATTAAAGTAGAGGAGCTTGTGCTCGTGCCTCCTCTTAAGCCTCAAGGCCTGGGTTGATCTGGGGTTATGACCGGACGCCTCGCGGGTGAACCCGCCATACAGACATGTATCCCAGGTTCTTGTTCTCTCTCCTGTTTCCAGGGAAGTGACCCCGTCCGTGACATTGAAACAGGTGCACGAGGGGCATACATAGACACACCCGCCGCAGGCAATGCACTTCCTGCCCAACTCCTCCCAAACGCCTTCGTTTGACCAGGCACTGTTCATGAGGTCCATGGCCTCAGGTACTTCAGGAACCAGGGGGATGGAATTGTATGCCATGTGCTTGACGCGGCTTATACGCTCTTGGGCATCATCAGGCACTAAATCGATAAAAGGTTTTGATGATATGAGGCTGCGCCCTGTTTCAGAGCCAGCCTCCACAAGGAAGTCGTTGCCTATGTCAAAGAGCTGAATGTCGAATCCTTGCTTGGCATAAGGTCCGCTATGGGTTGTTGTGCAGAAGCATGTCTCGTTCTGGGGCCAGCTGCAGGCATGCACCACGATGACGGTGTTCTCACTGTGAGCCCTGAAATAATCATCTTCCTTATCTCTCCCATAAAAACTCCTGGACTGGAGTATGCCCATCATATCGCATGCCCTGATACCGAAAAGGAGCACCTTTTCGCTGGGGAGAACCGATGTGAAATTGCCTTTATCGACGGTAAAGATAACCTCGCTCTGGGGCAGAAACGATGATTTAAAGGGCATGGATGGCTTGCGGTATTCAAGGGTGAAGGTGCCCGGATCAAAGGTGTCGAAGACGCAGTCACCTTGCTCCTTGAAGGTTGGGCTCAAGATGGAATATGAGCTTGACCATGAACGCAGGACATTAACGACATCTTTCTTGGCGATCAGTTTCATGTGCACCTCCTGATCTTGACCGAGCACCCTTTGAGCTCCGGGATCTCGGAAATAGGATCAAAGGCGGAGTTCGTGAGCTTATTAACCTGGGCCTCCCGGAAGTGGAACGAGGTGAAGAGGACTCGCTTGGGAACCTTGGGGGTAACTTCCGCCTTGAGCCGGATGGCGCCGCGTCGTGACTCCAACTCCACCATGTCGTTGTTCCTTATGCCCAGCTTCTTGGCGTCTTCGGGATTGATCTCAACATGCGCTTCCGGGGACTCACGTTCCAGGATGTTGATACGTCTTGTCATGGTGCCGGTATGGTACTGGTAATAGATACGGCCGGTGGTGAGGGTGAAATCATACTCCTCATCGGTCATCTCTGATGCAGGTTTAAACTCGCAGGGCAGAAAAGTACCTTTGCCCTTGGTGAACTGGTCTCTGTGGAGGAAGACCGTGCCGGGGTGGTCCTCGTTGGGACAGGGCCACTGAATCCCGTATCCTTTTGAAAGTCGTTCATAGGTGATTCCTGCATACGACGGCGTAAGCCTGTTGATCTCTGGCATGATGTCGGAAGGTCCTTTGTAATCCGCCTTCAGGCCGCACCTGAGGAGGAGATCAGCAATGATCTCCCAGTCCGCACGTGCCTGTCCGGGGGGTGATACAGCCTTGCGGGAAAGCTGGACACGGCGTTCCGTGTTGGTATAGGTGCCCTCTTTTTCCGCAAAGGAAGCTGCCGGAAGGATTACATCTGCAAGTGCTGCTGTTTCGGTGAGGAAGATATCCTGGACAACGAGAAAATCGAGATTTGAGAGTGAATGCTCGATATGAGCAGTGTCCGGGTCACTCATGAGCGGATTTTCTCCCATGATATACAGGGCCTTCAAGTCGCCCTTGTGGGCGGCATTCATCATTCCTGTGATGGTCAGCCCAGGGCGCGTATCAAGACCTTCCATACCCCATGCCTCCTGAAACTTTTCTACGGTGGCCGGATCGTTCACCCTTTGATACCCGGAAAACACACCCGGCAGAGCGCCCATGTCACAGGCCCCCTGTACATTGTTTTGTCCCCTGAGAGGATTCACACCGTTTGATGGTCTTCCAACATGTCCGGTGAGCATGGCTAGGTTGGCTAAAGTCTTTACATTGTCAGTGCCGGTGATGTGCTGGGTTATACCCATGGCATAGACTATCATGGCCTTATCGGCCTGGGCGTACATCACTGCTGCTCGGTAGAGCTCGGATGACCTTATACCCGTGATCTGCTCCACCACCTTCGGGGTATACCTGCTTACCAGGGACTTCAATGCCTCAAAACCTTCGGTTCTTGTCTCCACGAACTGCTTGTCATAGAGGTCTTCTGAGATGATGATGTTCATGATTCCGTTATATACCGCCACATCGGTACCGAAGTTCTGTTTCAGATGGAGCTTGGCAAAGGAAGATAGGGGTATCTCCCTAGGCTCGATGAGGATGAGTTTTGAGCCTTTCTCCTCCACTGCGTTTATCATGCGGGTGCCGATGAGCGGATGTTGCTCCGTAGTATTTGATCCGGTAACCAGGAACAGATCTGCATCTTCGAACTCGCCGATGGAGTTCGTCATGGCCCCGGATCCGAATGTTGCGGCCAGACCGGCCACGGTGGCGCTGTGACAAAGCCGGGCACAGTGATCCACATTGTTTGACTTGAACCCTGCCCGCACCATCTTCATGAAGAGATAGTTCTCTTCGTTGCTCACTTTGGCGGAAGAGAGGAAGCCCAATGAATTCGGGCCGAAATTTTCCCTGATGCCGGATAGCCTCGAATATACGAGATCCAGAGCATCTTTCCATGTGCTTTCAACAAGCTCACCTTCTTTCCTGACCAGAGGTGCTGTCAATCTTTCCGGAGAGTGAATGAACTCATAGGAATTCCATCCCTTGGCGCAGAGCATTCCTCTATTGACAGGATTATTGGGGTTGGGCTCCACACCCATGACTTTTCCTCTTTCCGTTACGAGATAGAAACCGCATCCGCATCCGCAGAAGGGGCATATGGTAGGGATCTTTGCCATGACTATATGGCCTCCTTTATATGCTCGACTTCGGTAAGATTGAAGACCGGGCCGTCAGTGCAGCAGTACTTGTCCCCAATGGCGCAGTGCCCGCATTTGCCTACGCCGCATTTCATCATGCGCTCCAGCGACATGTAGATATGTGCTTTGGAAAATCCGAGCCTGAGGAGTTTTTCGACCACGAAGCGGTACATAATGGGAGGACCGCACAAGACGGCATAGGTGTCTGCAGGAGAAAGGGCGGTATGGTCGAACAGCCCGGTGACCACTCCCACATACTGCTTCCAGATGCCTTCATCGTCCCGGTCGACGCTGTAGAGATACTTGATGTCTTCTCTGTCGAAAAAGCTTAAGAGCTCGTACTTGAACAATACGTTGTCCGGGCTGTTGGTTCCATACATAAGTATGAGATCACCAAATTCGCTTCGCCTATCCAACACATAGAGAAGAAGCGAACGAAGAGGTGCGAGCCCCAAGCCACCTGCAACGAGGAGAAGGTTATGACCTTTCAGTGTTTCTACCGGGAAACCCCTGCCGTAGGGACCCCGGATGTGAAGTTTTGAACCCTTGCCCAACTCAAACAATGCGTTCGTCAGTTTCCCTGCACGACGCACGCAGATTTCCAGTGAGTCACACCTGGTAGGAGGAGATGATATACTGAAGGGTGCCTCGCCTTTGCCGAAGATTGATACTTCAATAAACTGGCCTGGTTGATGCCCGAACTCATCCCATCTGCAGCCGTTATCGAGCTTGAACTGGAACAGGCGGTGATCTGCTATCTGAGGCAATGCCCTTGCGATCGTTACGGATTGCAGGTCATACATGTTCTGCGAGTGATCACCCATATGGACCTCCTCCATGCAATGTTAAGCTGAAAAGATCATCGGTTATTCTTTAGGCAATTTCGATACCACAGGTTTAACCATTTATGATTATTAGCTAAATTATGTTACCTGCCGACAATAGGCCATGATGGTGGGGTATCTTTCCCCAGGGGTGGGGTGATATACCCCGGGATGAAGAGTGAACAATGACTTGTGACCGGTGAATAGCGACTACAGACGAGAAAATTACAAAAACAATGATCTGAAAGAGAAGGATCTTCTTGCATTCGGATATCACATGAACTAAGTCCTGCCCATGACTGAATCCATGCCCAACCTTGTATTTGCCGATTGCAATGGAAACATCATGGATTTCCCCGGGCTCGCCATAGTGGGCCGCAGTGGAGATTATTTCCTGCCTGTCCCGGAGGAAGACATAATCCCTTTGCCCAAGGGGGCTCAGCTCTATGTGCTCCCAGGAAGACATCCCATAGGTTATGACCGGGAGACCGGAGAGATTGTTGTATTGATGGAAAACCCCTATGACGGATCATACCCTGTCTACGCGGTTGCAGCATTTCTTCCTGCCGCACACACCCAGACTTACCTTGCTGCCTGGCAACGCTCTGAGGGTATTGCTGAACTCCCCTTGTTCGCCTATACGGCCTCGGGATGGAATGACGGGTTTGTAAGTACAGCATTACGTACTGACCTCTCCCGAAGACAGGACCCGGACATGTTTGACCAGGAGAAAGTCAGGGAAGGAATTAGACAATGGAAGGGGGATTTTCCGCATAACAGACTGGTTGAGCACCTAAGCCATTGTGCTACGGTATACGGCTGCCCGGCGGCACTCAACTTGTTTCAGGGAAGGGAGGAGGCTCCGCTGCCTGCATCACCGGCATGCAATGCATCTTGCATGGGATGTATCTCCAAACAGCCCTGTGGCCGACCCCCATCACCCCAGGAGAGGATTGCCTTTGTGCCTACACCTGAGGAAATAGCTGAGGTTGCCTTGAAACATATCAATCAGGCTTTAGACCCGGTAGTGAGCTTTGGCCAGGGTTGCGAGGGCGAGCCGCTCATGGCGAGCGATATTATCAGAGACGCAATCATTCTCATCAGGCAAAAGACTTCCCACGGCACCATCAATCTGAACACGAATGCTAGTCTTCCCCACAAGGTTGCCGAGCTAGCCGATGCAGGGCTTGACAGCATGCGCATCAGCATGAACTCTGCCAGGAACAATACATATGCGGCATATTTCCGGCCATCATATTCTATTGAGGCCCTTGCTGAGAGCGCACTTGAAATGAAGAAAAGGCACAGGTTTGTGTCGGTGAACCTGTTTGTCTTCCCTGGACTTACTGATGCTCCTAAAGAGGTGGAGGCCCTGAAACAGTTCTTAGAACGAACAGGGGTTGATATGATTCAGTGGCGCAACCTCAATATGGACCCTGATGTCTACTTAGAGAAGATCGGTCAGATCCTGCCTGCTGGCATCGGGATCAAACATCTTATCGAGAGCATCCCGCTACGCAGAGGATATTTTAATCCGTACTTGGGTACCAAATGATTGTAGGAGCGGCTTTAGGCGCGAAAAACTTCGCGGCTTCAAGCCGCTCCTACAAGCTCAGAACTCCACCAAGCTCAGAACTCCACAAAACCCCCGCCGGCATCTTCTTCAGGCAGGGACTCGTTTGCAGGCACCTCTTCCCAAAATTCCAAGAGCATAACCGTGAAGTCATCATCAAGGGTGTCCTTGTAGTTGAAGGCACGCACATCCGTTTCAATTGCGTCAATGACCTCGTTGCCTCGCAGGGTTTGTATGGCATTATGGAAGCATTGAATGAGACGTTCCTTGCCATATTGCTCACTGCTGGCGTTCTCGGTCTCCAATATGCAATCGGTGTACATGAGGAGGGCATCACCTATTTCAATGTTGCTTTCACACCCCTCTTCATATCCACCATCTTCAAAAGAGCCAAGGAAGAAACCGTTGGTGTCGAGTTCCAGGATCTCACCGGTGGATCTCTTGAAGAGTAGCGGGGTAGGGTGGCCGGCGTTAGAGTAGGTGATATTCTTGGCATGCCTGTCTGTTAGTACAAAGAACGCTGTAATGTAGTCTTCGTTAAGAACCGGTTTCAGCTCACTATTGAGCATATGCATGAGGATGGTGGGGCTTGCCACTGTAGCGGCCAACGCATGGAAACTCATCTTGAACATGGATGAAATGAGGGCAGCAGCCACACCATGACCTGAGACGTCGGCGATGATAAAGCCGGTTTGGCCCTGCCCTAGGTCTACTACATCATAGAGGTCACCGCCTATGTGAATGGAGGGGATATACTTGCAGGTAAAGCTCACCCCATTCTTATTCTCAAAAGTATCTGGTAGAAGGCTCTTCTGAAGTCTGGCCGCCATCTCGAGCTCGTCGATCATCCGCTGGTTCTGTGCATGAATGATCTCATTCTTTTCTTCCATTTCAGCAAGGGTGATAGTGAGTTTTGCAGCCTGCTCCTCCATGAGGTCTCTTGTCTCTGCACTCTCCATGAGGAGCCTCTCCATCTCTTCTTTCTGTTTGAAGGTATCCGTAACATCCGAAAAAAGGACAACTATAAATTTACCACCTGCTTTTGGTTCAACGGTATGGATAGTTTTTTCAATATAGCGAAGATCAAAATCTCCGAGTTCAAGGTTTATTTGCTTGTTATTATCTTCCAGAAGGTCTCTCACAATCTTGGGTGCCTCAGTAACGGTTTTACCCAAGACCTCGGATGCCTTGGTCGATGTAATGTTCTGGGCAGTCATGTTCCAGATGATGATACAATCCTGGTCAGACACCACGAGAAGGCCTAAAGGAAATGATTTTGTGAACTGAACAATAAAATCATCATGTAATATGGGCACCTGATCATGTGAAAACCAGTTACCGTTGTCTTTGCGATAGAGAAGTCTCACCCTGTTTCCACGGCCCTCATAAACAACCTCGTGAAAGAAGCTCTTGACAATCTGCACTCCAAGTCCACTGCCGATATGGGCATTGGGGTCTGTATCGAACTTTTTTTTATAATCGAACCCTTCACCCTCGTCCGTGATATAATATTCGAGGAAGTCTTGGTCCATCTGAACATTAAATGTCACGACACGGTTTGCATATTTAGGGTTTGTCTTCCTCTGTTTAACCAGTTCCTCAAAGGTGCCTTTTTTAACCGCTTTTGCCTTCTCCTCCATGGAGATGCCAAGATTACCGTGTTCGATGGCATTGAGAAGGATCTCACTGAGTGCTATCTTGAGCATCTCTATATCACTGCAAACTTTCCCGGCATTCAAGACGGCCTGGTTTATGATATAAGGGATTCTCTCCAGATCGTTCCCGAAAGTAATGGTCTTTACTTCGCGTATGACACTCTCGCTGTCATGCTCTATCCCTAAGCAAAAAGACTCTTGATGATCCTGTATCATCTGTATCGACTCAAGGAGAGATGCGATGCTTAAGGGTTTTATGAGATAATCCAGGGCGCCCAGCCTCATACACTCCACGGAGAGAAAACCATCCACTCTGTCGGCCGTTACGATGACCTTGGTTATCGGATTTATCTGAACGATCTCCTTTAGGAGGATAAGCCCTGAATCATCTGCCGGATCAAGGGAGAGAATAACTAGATCAGGTTTGTCACAGGTTACTTGAGTCAAACCATCTTTTGGAGAAGATGCATGAGCAGCTTTGAATCCCTTTCGGGAAAGCTTTCGCACCAGGTGCCGTGAAGATTTATCAGGATCAATAATGAGTATATTACATACTAATTTCATAACAGCACGGCCTTTTGAGTAACCCGATTCCGATGCTGAAGGTGGTTTTTATGCGACCTTCTCATTTTTACAAATATTCATGATAAATCCGGCAATAGAACTTAAGGGGAGGATCTTGGAAACCCCCCCCATCTCGATGGCCACCTTGGGCATGCCGAAGACCACACAGCTTTCTTCATCTTGTGCTATTGTAAAGGCTCCTGATTGGTTCATCTCGCGCATGCCTCGTGCCCCGTCATCCCCCATACCGGTAAGAATGACGCCAAGTGCATTGGGACCTAATGTATTGGCTGCCGATCTGAACAATACATCAACCGAGGGTATGTGCCGGTTGACAGGGGGGCCGTCTTTTACCTTCACAAAATAGCCGCGGGGGCCTTTATTCACGATCATATGCTTGCCGCCCGGTGCGATAAGCGCCAGACCTTGTCTGAGCTCGTCATTATCTTTGGCCTCTACGACGGTCATGGCAGAAAGCCCGTTCACCCTCTTGGCAAAGGAATTGGTGAATACCGGGGGCATATGCTGCACAATCAATGTAGGCGGAGCATCGGAAGGGAGTTTGTTGAGGATCTGTTCCAGTGCTACGGTACCACCGGTCGATGCACCTATGATAAATATTTTTTCTCCTTCTTTAACTGGGACAGCTCTTTCTGCCATGATAACGGCATCCATGCCCAGTTTCGGAGGAAACACAAGATTCGGGGGAGATACGGCCTTTCTCAGTTTAGCCGTGGATGCGGCCTTGACCTTGGCGCAGAGGTCGATCCGCAGATTTTCGATGCCTTCGCTTATCTTGACCTTGGGTTTTGCCAGGAAATCGATGGCTCCCAATGAGAGCGCCTTCATGGTGGCATCCCCGCCCTGCTCGGTGAGCGATGAGAACATGACCACGGGCATGGGGGATGCACGCATGAGCCTCGAGAGGAAGGTGAGGCCGTCCATCTTGGGCATCTCGATATCCAGAGTCAGCACATTGGGTTTGAGTTCTTTGATCTTGCGGATTGCAATGAGCGGGTCAGGGGCCGTCCCCACTACCTCGACAAGAGGATCTGACTCGAGGATTTCCTTGAGGAGTTTCCTCACGAGTGCCGAATCATCTACAATGAGTACTTTTACCTTATCCATAATTATCTCACTCAAATAGTGTCAGTTCTCCACCCTCGACCTGGAGCTTTTCTTTCTCTTGGAAGAGCTTTGTCTTATATGCCTGCTCTGCTTCTATGATCTTGGAGTCTACCGTGGACTTGAGCCTCTTGAGTAGTACCTTGGCTGTATCGGGGAAGAAGAGGATCTTTCTGCCCGTATAGCCACCAACGTCTTCTTTTACAATCTCAATCTGCTCCATTTTCAGAAAGGCCCTTACAAAATCTATGTTCGATTCGGGCACATTGCCGTCCGTCTTCCGGAAGTTCAACACATGGCCGCCGCCAAATACCTTTGCCTGGAAGTGCTTCTGTGAACCACCCTTCTTGAGTATGTCATTGATGAGTTGCTCCATTGCGAACATGCCGTATTTCGCAGATGCAGACAAAAACATGTCCTCGGAACGGACATCCCCCGGCAGCATGAAGTGGTTCATGCCCCCCATGCCGGTCTTTATATCTTTGATACAGACCGAGATACATGAGCCCAACACCGTTGCAATAACGTCTGATGAGCTAACATAGAACTCTCCAGGGTATATGATCACCATGGTGCGTTTGAACTTATCGCTATGTCTTTTATACATGCTATACCTTAATATAGACCGTATGCTTGAGGAACTTGAAGAGGTGTTTCATATGCATGAGAGACTCCGAGTGTCCGATAAACATATAGCCATTATCCTTGAGATGGCTGTGATATTTTTTAAAGAGGTCCTGTTTGGTCTCATCATTAAAATAGATCATCACATTTCTGCAAAAGATGATGTCAAAAGGTTTCTTCATGGGGAATAAAGTATCCATCAGGTTCAGTTTTCTAAAAGAAATCATGGCCTTGATGTGTGGGCTGACTTCATATCCTTGAGTAGATCTTACGAAGTATTTTGATAAATAGCCTATTGGTACGGGCGTGATTTGCTGGCTGGTATAGACACCGCTGATGGCCCTCATCAACACATCAGTATCAAGATCTGTGGCAAGGATTTTGAGATCCCAGCCCCGTTCGACCTTGAAGGCATCTGCAACTACCATGGCGATGGTGTAAGGCTCCTCGCCTGATGAGCAACCGGCAGACCAGATCCTTAATCGACGCTCTCTGCCTTTTTTTGCTTCCTCGATATACGCCGGGAAGACTTCATTTATAAGGTAATCGAAATGGTGCTTTTCCCTGAAAAAATCGGTCTTATTGGTTGTTATGCGATTGATGAGGTTGTTGATCTCATCTCTTGTGTCCGAACTATTATTAAGATACTCGTAATACTCTGAAAAAGTCTTTAAGTTAAGTGCCCTGAGTCTTTTGGAGAGTCGTGCGACAACCATGTTCCTCTTCTTCTCGGACATATGGATACCGGTCTCCCGGCAGATGATTTCCCTGAAGAGTTGGAACTCTTTTTCGGATATGGAGAATGGTTGTGCGCACAACGTAGTTGTCATACACCATCGACCATGTTCAACTCCTCATCTGAGAGCAGCTTGTCAACATCGAGGAGGATGATGAACTTGTTATCTTTGATTCCCATTCCCTGGATGAACTCGGTGCTGATCCCTGTAGAGAAATGTGGTCGTGGTTTAACATCCTCACCGTTGAGGGTAATGACATCGCTCACGGCATCCACCACAAGCCCCATGACCCTGCCTGATACATCCAGGATCATGATTACCGTAAACTGGTCATGGTCCTTTATCTCCATGCCGAAGCGTTCTCTCAGGTCAATGACGGGCACCACAATCCCCCTGAGATTGAGCACTCCCTTGATGAAACTGGGGACGTTCGGGATTGTAATACAACTTTGGTATGCAATAATCTCATTGAGCTTGAGTATTGATATACCATAGGTCTCCGCCCCGAGCTGGAAGGTTACATACTGATTGGACAGTGCTTTTGCCTTTTCAATCTGCTTAGCCATGGGTGCACTCTCCATATTAAAATTCCTCAAAGTCGTCTTCGAAATCCGGAGCGGGTGGGGCTGCCTTTATGGGCTCGATCTTTGCTTTAACAGGCTGCTGTTTCTTGTAGGAACTTTGTTTCACTTTTGTTCTTTGCTCTTCCTTGGAAACCTTAAACCGTGCAACCGTATTGGCAAGCTCTTTTGCCTCGTTGCTTAAGCTATACGAAGTACTTGCGAGCTCTTCAACCGTGGTTGCATTCTGTTGAGTGGTGGTATCGATCTGGGTTATCGCCCGGTTCAGCTCATCCACCCCGCTTGCCTGTTCGCTGTTTGCTGCAGCTATCTCTTCCATGACCTGTGAGAGCTCCTTGATATGTTTAATAATCTCTTCCAAGGACTCACCGGATTTCTTCACCATAACATCACCTGCACTGATCTTGTTGACTGTGTCTTCTATCAGGGCCTTGATCTGCCGTGCGGCATCGGCTGACCTCTGGGCCAGAGAACGCACTTCTTCGGCGACAACCGCAAAACCCTTGCCGTGTTCACCAGCCCGTGCTGCCTCAACAGCTGCGTTCAAGGCCAATAGGTTGGTCTGGAAGGCCACCTCGTTGACTGTGACGATGATATCACCGATCTTCTTGGATGCCTCAGAGATTCCGCTCATGCCCCTGACCAGTTCCTGCGCTGATTCACCGCTAACATTGGCCATGCGTACCATCTCGGTCGCCTTCTGGCGGCCGTCTGTTGCGTTCTCGGCATTGTGTTTGATGGACGAGGTCATCTCCTCGATGGTTGCAGCTACCTCTTCAATGGCGGATGCCTGCTCCTGTGTTGCCTGGGAGAGCCCCTGGGCCCCGGTCGCCACTTCCTTGGTGGATGAATCTACCTGGTCCGATGCGTCTTTCACCTTAGTGATGACCTCTTCGAGGTTTCCTACAAAGGTGTTGAACCAGGATGCGATCTCACCGATTTCATCTGTGGAGAGAACAGGCAGCCTCTTGGAGAGGTTAGCCTCGCCCTGGGCAATGTCCATCATGGTGTTGGAGATATCCCTTGCCCTCTTTGCGATACGGCCCGCGAACACTGAGCCTATGAGGGCTGCGACAAGAGAGGAAATAGCGAGGAATATGTACATATGGAGCTGCATGGTTCGGACATCGGCAAGGAACTCGGATACGGGGGCTGTAGCCCATAAGACCCAGTTTAAAGACTTGATGTACGTCACATAGCCCACCTTATCGACGCCTTCAAAGGTGTAGTAAATGATCCCTTGCTTCTGTCCAACTCCCTTCTTGGCCCAGTCATAGGTGTCGTATATGGTCTTGTTGTTGCGAAATTCGGCCTTGGGGTGATAAATGCACATACCATCCGGTTGGAAGATAAGAAGATAGCCTGATTTGAAGTATTGCTCCTTTGCGGCCTCGTTGATGAGGTCGTTCTTGAGGGACTTCATGAGCTGCTCCTTGATAATATCAAGATTCCCCTCAATGGCCGCACTACGCACCTCGGCCATTCTGGCAAAGGCATCACCCTTGACCTTGAGGTAGGCGAGAGCCTGCTTCTGCATGAAGCTGCTTGTGCTGATTCCAACATAAATGATGGCAATGAGCAGTGGAATCAAGCCAGCGCATAGTACAAGAAACGCCAGCCGTTCTCGGAGCTTCCATTTTAGTGCCATATATGACTCCTTTGCCTTAAAAAATTTCTTTAAAATCTCTCATACCCGGAATTTATTCATGAATTAAACGCCATACGCTCAATAGTGTGTACGTCCAGGATCAATGAAACCCTGCCGTTACCGAGGATGGTGGCCCCGGATGTACCCTCTATCTTTTTGAAATTTTTATCTATGCTCTTGATCACAGCCTGTGTCTGACCAAGAACGTCGTCTACCAGAATGCCGAACCTGTTCTCAGCCCCATGGAGGACCACAACAAGCGCTTCGGTAGGGTCGATCTTGACGGAGGGGAGGTTGAAGAGTTGATAGAGACGAACCAGCGGGAGGTAGTCCCCTCTGATGTCCACAAGCTCACCTTTACCCTCAACGGTCTTAATCTCGGTCCGGGATGGCCGCACGGATTTGTCAATGACTGAGAGCGGGATGGTGAGCACTTCAGAACCGACTTTTACCATCATGCCGTCAATAATAGCCAGCGTCAGAGGAAGCTTCACTCTGAAAGTAGAGCCTTTGCCATCCCCTGAGGAGATCTCTACGCTGCCTCTAAGCTCTTCGATATTTCGCTTCACCACATCCATACCTACGCCCCTGCCGGAAAGCTCGCTGACCCTTTCCGCTGTGGACAGGCCCGGGGCGAAGAGCATATCGAAGATCTCTTTGTCGGCATAGGACCTTCCCACTTCAGCCTGACCTCTTTGAATGGCCTTGGCCAGCACTCTTTTTTTGTCGATACCCCTGCCGTCATCAGAGATCTCAATGAAGATATTACCCTCACGCTGAAATGCCTTGAGCCAGATAGTACCGACCTCTGATTTGCCTATGCGGCGTCTTTCTTCGGGTAATTCGATGCCGTGATCAATGGAGTTTCGGATCATGTGCTTCAATGGATCGCTGATCTGTTCTATAACGTTCTTATCGAGCTCGGTCTCGGTTCCGGACATCTTTATCTCAATCTTTTTGCCCAGCTCGAATGAAAGGTCCCTGACTACCCTGCGGAAGCGGTTGAATGTGCCCTCAACCGGCACCATACGGACCCTCATAACCTGTTCCTGAAGGTCTCGGGAAATACGCTCAAGTGCTGCTATAGCACCTTGCAGGGAACGGGAGAGCGTTGAATCGGCGATCTCGCTGGCGCATTGTGACATACGGGCAACGGAGATTACCATCTCACCCACCAGATTTACGAGCTTGTCCAACTTGTCGGTATCAACCCTGATTGTGGAAGATTTTGCAATCTTCCTGCTCTGGGATTGAGCAAGTGCCATCTTCTCAACGGCATCCTTTGATATCTTACCCTTTTCAACAAGGGCCTGGCCCGTAGTTTTGTGCTCTTTGAGCGCCTCTTCCACATCTCTCTCTTTAACAAGGCCTTTTTCCACCAGAATCTCGCCAATCGGCTTTTCCGCTAATGTGAGGTCGACACCTTCTTTATATTGGGATGAAATGTCGACGATAGAAATCTCATTCTCATCCATTACAAAGATGAAGACATTATTCACATCAGCGATGGATCGTTTTGTGCACAGGATTATTTCCCAGGAGGTATAACAGGTTGTGGGTATGAGGTTGTAGAAGTCAGGGATAAAATCGGTATACACCCTGGATTCGATAACTTCGCCGATATCTTTCAGCTCCTGAATGAGCATGATAGGGTCCTGGCCGGTGGCGAGGATATCCGGTCTGAACTTCATGGTGATCGAAAGGACTTTTTCCCCGATCATGTCTTTTGCTTTTACCTGTGCCTCTAGGCTGTCAGCGGGAGTTTTAGCAACACCCAAGAACCGCTTGAGCAATTGGGTGGATTGCTCAATCTCATTTTTATCTATCTCTTCACCCTCACTGCCAGCGGCGATCATCTTCTTTAAGAAGTCAACCGATGAAAGCAGCGTAGAAATGAGCTTTTTTGTAATGGTCAGATCCTTTTTCCTGATCCTGTCTAGGATGTTTTCAATAGTATGGGTATAATTACTGACATTCTCAAATCCGACGAGGCCTGCGGAACCCTTGATGGTATGGGCTGCTCGAAAGACCCTGTTAATAGTGTCTTCATCCTCACACTCTTCTTCAAGCCTGATGAGGCCCGACTCCAGCTCACGAATCTCATCTTCGCTCTCTTCCATGAATACCTTGACAAGCTCATCCATTGCCATGACTTACCTCATAAATTTTTTAGTAACATATACGAGCTGTTCCGGTTTGAACGGCTTCACGAGCCAACCGGAGGCGCCTGCCTGTTTGCCCTTGAGCTTCATTTCTTCCTGGGATTCAGTGGTAAGAACCAGGATCGGTAGAAATTTGTAAGGTGTCTTTTTCACCTCCTTGATGAAGGTGATTCCATCCATTACCGGCATGTTGATGTCGCTGATGATCATACAGATCTGATCACCGTGCTTGTGGGCTTCGGTGAGCTTTTCCAGCCCGTCGGCCCCGTTCACTGCATTGATGGTCTCGAACCCTGCCGATTTCAATGTGTAGTTTACCGATGCCCGTAGTGTGGCGGAGTCATCAACAATGAGGATCTTCTTTTTCATGGAAGCGCCTCCTTCAAGGTAAAGCTGAAGCCGGAGAGGTCAAGGATATCTCTGATGGATTGATTCAAAGACCTGATGTGCATCGAGCCGTCACCTTCAAAGGTTTTTTTAAGGGAAAAAAGGAGCTGCAGCCCTGCAATATCGATCTCCTCAACCTGACTGATATCGATCACGATATTTCGTGAGGACTCCTCAAGAACCGATTCAAGTGCTGAATGTACAACCTCTATGTTTGACACCACAAGGTAGCCTTTGAAGACGATCACGCCCTGGCTATCAGTGCTGATTTCCATTGTTCTCACCTCATGGATATGGGGAAAAGCTTATCAAGCTTCACAGCCTTGAAGATATTATAGAGATTTTCGTGGATACCCTTGATCTCAAAGCTTGCCTTTGAGCCATCCAGGCTTTTAAAGAACATAAGAATCTTGCCGATGCCGGATGATCCCATGGTGGGAACAAGTGATAGATCCATCACCACTTTTTTCGGTTTTTGACCGGCAATCTTATTCAGTTCCGTCCTTAGTATCTCGGCCGCACTGGTGTCTACTGCGCTGGAGACTTTAATGAAAAGGGTATCACCAGTTGTCTTTGTTGTCACATCCATGCAATGCCTCCTAGTTAGATGTCCACTCTTGTACTTAAAAGGATATGCTCTTCCATGCCAGTACCAATCGGAAAGTCAGATCTTAATCTTTATTGTCTTGTAGGGATGATCATGATGAAAGAATACAAAAAGTCAGGAATTTCATGGGAAACATGCACATTGACACACGTCAAAATGAGTTATATCTAGATCCGACGGAGAAAGGGGTTGTTGGAGTGAAGAAAAGGCAATATAATCAAACCGTATTCTTAAGATCCCTTATTAGTGTTATTCAAACAATAGGTGGAAAGGCCCCATGAAGCATGCCTTCATCCTCGTAATAACGGGCTTATCCGGCTCAGGAAAGTCTACAGCCCTGAAGGCAATTGAGGATGAGGGTTTTTTCTGCATGGACAACATGCCTATCGATCTCATGGATAAATTCTTGGAACTTTATGACTCAGCTTCCTTTAATATCCACAAAGTATGTATCTGTATGGATGTGAGAGTTGGGGCACCATCGTTTGCGGAGAAGGCGCCATGGCTTATCTCTAGACTTCGGTCTTTTGCCGATAATGTCAGGCTTATCTTTTTGGAATCAAGCAAAGAAAACCTCTTAAACCGGTACAAGGAAACCAGGAGACGGCACCCTTTAAGCGATTCTTATCCGAACCTGCTGGATGCCATTGAAGCAGAGATTGACCTTATGTCTCCTCTGAGAGGAATGGCGGATTTCATTGTGAATACCTCACAGATGAATGTCCATGAGCTTGTAGCTAATGTCAAAGAGATAACTTCAACGGAAGACAGATCCAGGGACATGTATATCGAGGTGTGCTCTTTCGGTTTTAAAAAAGGTATTCCTATGGATTCGGACATTGTGATGGATGTTAGATTCCTTCCCAATCCGTATTTTATTGAAGAGCTCAAGGATAAGACAGGATCTGACAATGAGGTGAAGCAATACTTAAACTCGTTTAATACCTATACCCGGTTCATGCAAAAATTTGAGGATCTTATTACATTCATCCTCCCGCTTTGCAAAAAAGAGGGCAGGGCATATCTGAATATAGCAATCGGCTGTACCGGCGGAAGACACAGATCAGTGGCGATTGCCGAAGCGATCAAGGAAGCAATTGAAAATGCCGGATATCCGAGCAGGCTGAAACATCGTGATATCTTCTGAGGAGGTCCTGGTTTATGGTCGGTATTATTATTGTTGCGCACGGTGAACTTGCCCGTGCTTTTGCAGAAACAGCCCAAATGATCGTAGGGCCCGCAGAGGCATTCAAGGCGTGCTCTTTTGTCCAAGGAAGTGATGTGGACAGCCTTCGCAAGATGCTTAAAACCTCCATCAAAGAGGTAAACAGGGGCGCAGGTGTCATTATCCTTACGGATATGTTCGGAGGGACTCCCTCCAATATAAGTCTCTCATTCCTAGAAAACGGAAAGATCGAGGTGATCACGGGTGTGAATCTCCCCATGGTAATCACCGCGCTCACAAAGAGATCAGACAAAGATATAGGAGAACTTGCGCGGATGTTGAAGGAGGGGGGGGCTAAGAATATCCATATAGCTTCCGAAATCCTTGCAACGAACGTGGCTGAAAAATGAATGTAGTACTTGTCAGAGTGGATGACAGATTTATTCACGGGCAGATCCTTGAATCATGGATACCACACTTAAAAGCACAGGGTGTAATTGTTGCCAATGATGGACTTGCCGGCGATCAGATTCAAAAGACAATCATGTCTATGGCAATACCCGAAAGAATCAAACTTAAGATCGTGTGCCTGAAAGATGCAGTACACCTCCAAGATGACCGGGAGTTAAATGAAAAACGATGTTTGGTAATCGTATCTACTATAACAGATGCGTACCGATTGTTTTCATGTGGGTTCACCTTCACCAGACTCAATATTGGGAATAACAAGGCCTCAGGCCCTTCAAAACAGCTATCATACTCAGTATGGGTGGACAGGAAAGACCTCGATTTTGTGAAGGCACTCATGGACAAGGGAGTGCAAGTAACGCTCCAATCCGTACCTCGAGAGCGTCTTATTGACATGAAGTCTATAATTGATATGATAGATTTATGATTATATCAGGTTTTTGGGGGGTGCTTGCAGGATCTCTCCTCTGGCTGGACAGGGTTTTCATTTTCCAGCTTATGTTCAGCCGCCCCTTGATTATGGGGCCGATTATTGCTTTTCTCATGGGGGATATGAAGATAGGGGTACTTATTGGGGCGTCATTAGAGCTTCTATGGCTTAATGCCCCGCCTGTGGGGAGTTATCTTCCTAACGATGAGAGCTTCTGTACTGCCGCTGCGGTCCCTGTGGCCGTATTGGCAGGCTCGTCCATGGACCATACTGCTGCAGCAGGATTGTCGATTCTCTTGAGCTTACCAGTAAGTCTTGTCGGCAGATCTCTTGATACACGCTTGCGAACTATCAATGAAAGACTGATTACTCCAGACGGCTTGATCTCAGAAAAGGATGTAGCAACGGTAATGAAAAAAGCCATTGTAAGGACATTCATCATGGCGTTTGTAGTGCTATCTGTATGTGTAACAGCACTTGCGGTCATGGCGCATATCATCAGTACAACTCTACCGGATGCAGTACTTACACCGCTCATGTACATACCATTTACCTGTATTATCATAGGTCTTGCCGCTCTTGTCTCCAGGGAGATGCCCAGGAAGTCACATGTAGGTGTATTTGTCTTGGGTATGGCCCTTGTACTCCTGCTCACATGGATTCTATAACTATTTACAAAGCATCTTCAGAGAATGTCCCTGATATAATAAAAATAGAGTGCATGTCATTTCCATCCCCCTGGGATGAGGAAACATTTATCAACACACTGGAAGATGAAAGGTGCATCTCTGCAATAGCTGTTGAGGATGGTATGCTTGTCGGTTATTGTCTTGGCTTGAGACTCACCTCCATGGTTCACATCCTCAATCTGGCGGTGCACCCTCACTTTCGCAGGTGTGGCGTGGCTAGGCGGCTTATAAAAGAGATACTTATGGACGCCGTTGCCAGGGACAAGATATATGCTGTATTGGAGGTGAGAAAATCCAATGTGCCGGCGCGATTGCTCTATGAGTCCCTGGATTTTTCTCATGTGAGCACATGGTACAGATATTATACTGATACGAACGAGGATGCAGCCATTATGGTGAAGGATTTGAGATCAAATGTGGCTCAAGATGTGGAGTGCACGGTTGTAAGAAATGCCGAAGTAGCAACTCAAACCTTTTATATGGAACTTGAGGGAGAGATGCCATTATCTGTGCCGGGGCAGTTTTCAATGGTGCAGGTAAGTAGTTCGAATGAGCCGTTTCTCCGGCGGCCTCTGGCAATTCTTGGACAGAAGAACATGCATCAGGAGTTGCTCTACCGCATCAGGGGAGAAGGTACGAGACTCCTATCCAGAAAAAAGGAGGGAGATAGCATCAAGGTGCTTGGACCTTTAGGACGAGGATTCACAAGACATGATGGAAAGGATATTATCTATATAGCCGGTGGTACCGGTTTGCCCCCGATCCTCTCTCTTGCAGAGCGCATCAAATCCGGCCGTTTTATCATCGGGGCCAAAAATATATGTGACATACCTTTGCTTCAGAGGATAAAGGCCATCCCGAAAACCGAGATTATCATAATGACCGAGGACGGATCACTCGGAAATAAAGGTATAGCAACAGATGCATTGAAGGATATCGCGTTGGACAGAGAAAAAGGTGACGATACGTTTGTTTATGCCTGCGGGCCCGAAGGGATGCTACGGGAAGTGTCCAGGCTTTCGGCAAAGGCGGGAGTCTTGTGCGAGTTTTCACTGGAAGAACGTATGTCATGCGGCTTCGGCGCATGCACCAGCTGCGTAGTCAGAACTACAAAAGGCAATAAAAGAGTGTGCCGGGAAGGGCCTGTTTTCAATGCCCTTGAGATCATTTGGAGTTGAGCATGGATACATCAGTTAGAATTACTTCCGGGCTTGTACTGAAAATTCCTCTTATGAGTGCATCAGGGACCTTTGCTTATGGGGAGGAGTTTTCCGAGTTTTTTAATCTGGGGCTGCTTGGAGGTGTCGTCACCAAGGGACTGTCCATTGAACCCAAAGAGGGTAATCCCACACCACGGATTGTAGAGACCCCCTGCGGCATGATAAATTCCATTGGGCTTGAGAATGTAGGCATTCCAATCTTTTTGGAGGAGAAGCTCCCATTCTTAAAAAAGTTTGATACCCATATTATCGTAAACTTCTTTGGTACAACTGAAGATGAATACGTCAGAGCCGCCCAGGCCCTTGACAAGAATGGGATCTCAGCCCTGGAGATGAACGTTTCCTGCCCCAATGTGAAAAAGGGCGGCATCGAGTTCGGTAGAGATCCTGAGGGCCTCTATGGCCTTGTAAAGAGGGTCCGCGGGGTTTGCGGAAAACCGCTGATCGTAAAGCTTTCTCCCATGGTCACCGATATCACGGGAATTGCATTTGCAGTGCAGGAAGCTCATGCCGACGCCATAACATGCATTAATACCCTGCCTGCGATGGCCATAGATGAAAAGACACGCAGGCCGGTTCTTGGTAATATCGTCGGAGGGCTATCTGGGCCGGCCATCAAACCAGTTGCCCTCAAGATTGTATGGGATGTTCATCGAACCATTAACATCCCTGTTATCGCCTCAGGTGGCATTGCAACAACCCGGGATGTTATTCAGTTCATGCTGGCTGGTGCTACGGCAGTACAGATAGGCAGCACCGCCCTGAGGGATCCGTTCTGCTATCTGAAGATTATAGATGGAATCCGTTCATACATGTCGGAATACCATATCGAGTCCATAACCGATCTCATCGGGGCCATTGAGACCGGATAAGAACCTCCACCCTCCTTCAACATTGAATATGAGGAGGCCTTGTCATGTTACGTGAAACAGGGCGGTCCAATCCCCTTGTCGTAGTGTTCACCGCACTCTGTTGCGGAATTTTCCTGTGGCTTCGTGACATCACATCACTGGGTTTCTGCTCCGTCATCCTTGTTTGCCTTCTTTCTACGCAAAGGATCATCCATGCCGGCATAGGACTTGTATTGGGGATTGTTTCAGTTTGGCTTGCCCCTTCATGGGTATCTCTCGATGAAGGGTTGTATCAAATTGAGGGTGTCTTGTACTCATCCGAGTATTCTGAAGGTACCCATAGAATGGTCCTTGAAAATCTAAAGGTGGATGGGAAGAAGGTGAGGGGACATGCCCAGTTAAGCGTCTACCAAGATATTGCCGATATTGCGCCGGGTTCTGTAGTGAGTACTGTTGCAAAATTAAGAACACAGATGGGATACGGCAACTTTGGTGAGTTCGACTACAAGCTCTTTCTCAAGACTAAAGGTATTGTGATGACGGGTGTTGTGAGTAGATCAAATGCTCTCACCATCAAGAGATATATTAAACCAAGCGGCCTTAGATATGCAGTGAACACTTCTCTTTCCCTATTTGCCAGGCCCGATGCCGAGGTGTTGAAAGCCATGCTCACAGGGGATACATCGGGGATAACAGATTCGATCCAAGACTGTTTCAATGCTCTTGGTATATCACATCTTATAGCCATCTCAGGGCTAAATATGACCATTGTCATCTTTATTGGTTACACGATTGTCTTCAGCCTCTTGAGGATTATTCCTCCACTTTCCCTCAGGCTTGACACTCCCCGTGTAGCACAGATCTGCGGGATCATAGGCGTCATCATCTATACTATTTTTGTGGGGCCCAATATCCCCACATTAAGGGCAGCCATCATGGCCAGTTGTGTCATTCTTGGCCTTTTCTTGCTCCGGAAGCCGCATGTGCTTGAGAGCCTGGCAATTGCCGGAATCCTCATCCTGATCAAATGGCCATATTCCTTATACTCAGCGAGCTTCCTTCTTACATTCGCAGCTGTCCTGGGTATTATTGCCACGATCCAGAAGGGCGCTGCATTTCCAAAATGGATACATGCCATAATTATCCCGATTGTTGTTGCCGTATTCACCATGCCCATAATTATCTATCTTTTCGGGTTTATCTCGTGGAGAGGTATCATTGCCAATATCATTATGGTACCCTTCTTTAGTCTTGCTATCATGCCGCTTGGGACTGCCGGACTTATCATATTCCCCATCTCGCACACGGTTGCTTTATTTTTATTCTCACTCGCCGAGGATGCAATAGGCCTGTTGATGTTGACAAGCCATACATTCGGTTCTTTAATTGCCGTACCGAGACCATCGATCTATTGGGTATATTCCTGTTATGCAGGTCTGATCATTGCTTTCTTTGCTGCGAAATCAGCATGGCGTAACGTCTGCCTCACTGCCTTATGTATCGCAGTAGTATTCATCCCGGTCATAGAGTACCGCAGGGTTGTTGCAAGTCCACTTTGCTTTGATTTTATCAATGTTGGCCAAGGGGACAGTATTCTCTTGACAAAAGGACCTCATGCAGTGCTCATCGATGCCGGTCCTGGACAGGCAGGGTTTGATATGGGCAGGTATGTTGTGGCGCCTCATCTTCTGAACAGGGGTATCGGATCACTGGATTTGGTAATCATTACCCACATGCACCCCGACCATGTTGGCGGGATCCCCTATATACTGGAACGATTTCCTGTTAGAGAGGTATGGACAAATGCCTCACAGATCGACAATCCCAATTTCCAGGAGGTTATGCGCATAACAAAAGAGAGATCCATTCAAATGAAAAGTGTTTGTCTTGGAGACAGTTCTTATCTGGGAAATATGACCCTTGAAGTTTTGGGCCCTCTCACACAGTTTGATGCCCAAAAAGGGAAGCTGGATCAAAATATGCAGTCAGTCGTTGTGCTGGCTGGTGATGACAAGATGAAAGGGCTTTTCATGGGTGATGCGGACATGTTCGGCGAGCTTATTATTGCGCATCTGCGAAAGAACATCAGGCCCGATGTGCTCAAGGTCTCCCACCATGGCGGGATAAGGTCATGCCTCGATCCGTTCCTTGATGAAATAAGGCCTAAATTTGCTGTTATCAGTTGCGGTCGTAATAATGTATATGGTGATCCATCCCTTCAAACCGTCATGCGGCTCGAAAACCGGGGTATAAAGACATACAGGACAGATCAGCACGGAGAGGTAATGATTACATCTTTGTCACCCGGATTCAATGTTAAGTTGGGCTATTTACCTGCCGATAATTAATAAGAAGGATCAGGAGGGCTTGGATTGCATACAGATTCCGGTCAGGATTATCAAATAAACAAGAAAGCAGGGTTCTCGCTCATTGAGCTGATGGTTGTCGTCATAATCATTGCCATTGCTGCTGCAATAGCAATACCGAATATGTCCGGCTGGTTCGGCAAGAAAGACCTCGATTCCATTTCACTGCAAATGTTCTCCGATTTTCAGCGGGCCCGGAGCGAGGCCATAACCAGAGGCCGTACAGTCACAATTCAAATACATAAAGGAAATGGCAGCTGGTATGAGATACATGATTCTACTAATAGTCAGATTATTCCGCAAACGACCATGCCAAATAAAATTACAATAGCAGATACTACCTTTGCTACCGTGGACACATCAGGCATTAACTCCCGGGGATTTGCAACTAAACAGGGATCGGTAACAATCCATAGCACATCAGCTCCCTCTGCGAACAGCGATAGGACTATAACCCTCTCACTTGGTGGGGTTTTGAGTATTACGCCATGAAAATTATAAGACCTATTCTCAATGATACAGGCCTCACGCTTGTGGAACTCATGATCGTCCTGGTACTTTCGTTACTGCTTATGGCGGCTGTATACCTGACTTACCAGCTCCAGCATGCCTCCGGTCAGTCACAGACACAGGTGGTAGCCACCCAGCAGGATTTGAGGGCTGCAATGGACATCATATCCATTGACATCATGAATTCCGGCGCTAACCCAGACTATCCGGTAACCAAGCAGCAGCTCCAGGGTATAGCCAATACCACTAAACCCACGAACGGCGTAATCAATACCAGCGGGGCATCCTCACTGGAGCTTGTGATGGATCTTAATGATAATGGTACCACGAACGGCGCAAATGATATAGGTGAGGATGTCATCTATAGTCTGCCAGGGACAAGTCTTACCCTTACCCGGACGTGTGTCAACCCGGGTGGAAATATTACCCAGGTCATTGCAAACAATGTTACCCAATTGGCTTTCACCTACTTGGACTCACAATATACCCCCATCGTCCCTGCAGGGACTCTCACTGATGCTCAGGCTCAGTCGGTTAAATTTATTCAGGTGGCCATCACAAAAAACAGTGATCAGGTTGATCCGCAGACACATCAACCAGTCACCAGGCATCTTGAGCGCACTGTTTGCAAACGTAATGGATAATAATCATGAAACATATGGATAATGTGATCATTCATTCCTCTCATAAGATGCCGGGCGGGTTCACGCTCATTGAACTCGTCATCGCCATACTCGTCTTTGCAATTGGCCTCGTAGGGATTTTGAAGATGCACCAGGCCTCCGTACAAAGCAATAACTTCAGCATGCAGCTTACAGAGGCCATGAACATTTCACAGGATAAGTTCGATTACCTGAGAGGACTTGGTGTGAATAACACCTCCATGTCCATAGGTGCCCATAATCCCGTAATTGTCACATCGATGGGCGTGCCGTATACAGTACAATGGTGGGTAACGGCAGCTCCTGATTCAACCAGTTTCGGAAGGAAGGTAGAGCTCAAAATTACATGGAATGAAAAGGCCATTCCGCACAGCCTCGACTTTAAAGAGACATTTACACCATGAACAGACCCAGGGAGCCGTTGATATGATGAAAAATGTCTTGAAAGATCAGGAAGGCGTGGTTCTCATACTCGTGCTCATCGTCCTGGTGGCTGCCATCATCATGGGTGTGATGATCATCAGATCCTCAGTCCAGGAATCGAGAATAGCGGGAAACGAGCAAAGGTACCTCACCCATTTTGCCGATCTCGAGAGCGCTGTAAACCTTATCCTGATAGACAATACCCAATCAATTGCTTCAGTGTCTGATGGCATTGGTAATACATTTACCACCGTGGCAGCGGCGGGGAATTCATTGCCGACAGGGACGAGTGTTGCCGTGACTCTCACGAATATCGGTCCACCTCTGGTGGGAACAGGCAACAGTACTAATTTCAAGACCAGGTATTATACAATCGTGTCGACAGACAGTGAAGACGATCAGCGTCTTACCATAGGCGCATACAAGGTATTCCCTTCAGGGCAGACAGTCGAGCAATGAGCCTTAAAAATGAAAAAGGAGTGATGTTATGCTAAGAAATATCTTAATACTCGGCATCACTTGTATAATTGTTATGGCAGCCGGTAATGTCCAAGCAGACGACACCGATATCTTCGGAGGCTCTGTCAGTGTACCGCCCAATGTCCTTATCATGTTCGATAATTCGGGCAGTATGGCAAACAATGTGACGGCCTGCCATTCACCGTGCCCCTTTGGGGGAAGCTCTGATAGTGACTATATTTATTATAAAGACAACAACGGCAACTGGCAGGTGTTTGGAACGACCGGACCCGGACATGTACAATTGGGCGCTTTGAGCTCTTGCGCAACATGCACGGGTGGGTCAACGAGCATATATTCTCTCCTTAAAACCACGGGAACGACGATAGGTATTATTAACATCGTTTCAAATCAAACCTGTACAGGCACAGCACACCATAGAAATTGTACTACCACCTATACCTATACCTGTGGCAGTGGGGGTACTACGTATGCCACGGCCAGCTATGTGACTTATCTAACGAGTCAGGGTTGTAATAACAGACAAAAATACAATGTTGCAAGAGAGACCATCTTCAACCTCATACGTTCAAACCCCAATGTGCGTTGGGGAGTAATGGTTTTTAACCCCGCAGGCACACAAGACCATGGAGGAAAACTCGTAATACCGTGCCAGGACTGGTCTTCCTCACTGGATACCCTGCTAAGCTACTTTTATACAGGATATCCTTCTGCTAATAATCCCAGCAATTCCTGCTACACCGATTTTGATAATACCGCTTGCAATGCAAATTTGCGCCCCCAGACATGGACCCCGCTTGCTGAGACCCTGGCAGAAGTGGGCCTTTACTTTGCCAGACAGAGATCATGGTCTGATCCCACGGTTGATTATGGAAACCAAACCACGATACCCTATGCGATTCAATGGAGATGTCAGAAAAATTATGTCATAATCATGACGGATGGTGATTCAACCCATGATTACGGTTCTCAGACATCTTCGTATACGCCTCCAACTAACAGCATACTCACGGGTACCTACCTGAATAACAAGACTATTGGTGATTATGATCATAGCGGTATAAATTTAAGAACACAATGGATAGACAGCAGTGGGCACACACAATCAATTCCCCAGACCGACGCACCAAGTGGGTCATTCTACCTCGCCGAGGTGGCAGACTTCCTCTATAATAATGATATCCTGACTGCATCGAGCCCTGGCGGAGGTAAAGATACAGCGGGAATCTCCTATGACAACACCGACTATCCCAAACAGAATATCGTTACCTATACTATCGGAATAACTTCAGACAATGGCGGTGATGTAATCTCCGCATTTGGACAACAAAATTTGGCAAGGGCCGCAGACCCTAATCACGGCCACGGCAAGTCTTTCCTCGTAAGCGACGATACCCATCTAGAGGCGGCTTTTGACAGCATTATTACCGATATACTGGCGACTAATTCACAGTACATCTCTCCTGTAGTGCCTGTAAACAGGATGAACAAGACCTATGCCGACAATGGTCTCTACATAGGGCTCTTCAAACCCGACGGCAATTACCCCGGCCTCTGGAAAGGGAACCTCAAAAAGTTCGGGTTTGACACAAGCGGGGATATCCTCGACAGTGAACGGAAACTATAGCAACAAATTCCGATGGAACCATTATGGATAGTGCCCATTCCGCCTGGGTGGACGTGGGCAGCGGCAATCCCGATGGCATGCAGGTGGATAAGGGAGGGGCAGGGGCCGAGCTCTTGACGCAGTCCACCAGGACCATCTGGACTCATAAATACGGCACCGGGACCGGCACTGGGAAAATAGCCTTCAGTACATCCACGATGAATCCGTCGGATCTGGGTTTATGTACTACATCCGGTGACACCGTCACCGCAAACATCAATATGCGTAATGATCTGGTCAGTTTTGTCACGGCGAGCGGGAATTATGCTCCGACATCCACGGTAAGTCCCAGGGCATGGATTCTCGGCGATATCGTCCATTCACAGCCTGCGATCCTCTATGACAAGGGAAACAACAAGAACGTGATCTTTGTAGGGGCAAATGACGGATTCCTGCACTGCTTCGTGGACAGTGACTTTGGGCACCACATCCCTTATTGATGATACGATTCAGGAGTTATGGGCATTCACCCCCTGGGACCTTCTGCCCGGGCTCCAGTATCTTCCCTCATTTAATTCAACACAATATATCACACCAGATACCGATCACGACTATTATGTTGACGGTTCTCCGACGGTATATCAAACGAGTACCAATAACAAATATCTGGCATTCGGATTAAGGCGGGGTGGTATGGACCTAACCACAAAAAGTGCATCGACACGCAGAGAGGTCGCAGACCAGTATTTCATTCTTAATATGAACGATTATACATCGCCATCGCTTGCTGCCTGGATCCCTACAACCATTCTAACCAGCGGCACTACGACACAAAAACTCGGTCAGTCGTGGTCGACCCCGCATTACTGTAAATTCAGGACAGGAACTACAACAGATTCAAGCGGGAATCAAATTCCTGTATCTCAAGATGTGCTTCTCCTTGCAGGCGGGTATGACATCAACCAGGACAGCTCGAATCCAGGGACGAACGACACATGGGGAAGGGCCATATTCGCCGTCAATGCAGAGGCAGGCGGTCTGGGACAAATGACCAGCTCATCCGTTTTGTTCAATTACAATTATTATAACTATCCCCAAATGAAGTATTGCATGGTTGATTTCACATCATATGATAATGATTCCGATGGCTGCGAAGACACCATCTATGCACCTTCAGCAGGCGGGGACATTTTCGCGTTCAGGAACACGAAGCAATCAGGTGGTACATATGCCTGGTCAAAGATGCGGCTTTTCAATGCTGCCTCATCCGACGGAACCACTGCTACACTGAGAAAATTCTTGTATGCCCCGGGGATAGTACAAGATTATATCAATGGAGCTGTGGGCGATTATGTCTTTATCGGAAGCGGCGACAGGGAGCATCCATCGGATACGACCGTACAGTACAACCGGTTCTATGCCATTAAGAATACATGGCCTGCTACATGGGACGATACTACTCCCCTTACTGATACGAACCTTGTGGATTTGTCAGCTGACAATCTTCAGGATTCATCGGTATCTCAGACTGTAAAACAGAATATTCTTAATCAGCTTCAGACAATGTCCGGCTGGTATATCAACCTTGAGAATTCCGGGGAGAAAGTGGTTTCTACGCCGATCATCTACAACAAAGTAATATACTTCACGACATATTCCCCCACCTCATCTTCGGGTTCAGGGACGGATAAATGTTCTGCTGGTACCGGAACAGGAACAGGAAGGCTCTATGCTATAAACTACCTGAACGGTGAGGCAGCGTTTGCCGGGTTTAATAGCGGCGGCAATTCAAGTGGTGGAAGCAGTTCCGGCGGGAGTAGTTCCGGCGGAAGCAGTTCGGGTGGGAGTAGCTCCGGCGGAAGCAGTTCGGGCGGGAGCAGCTCGGGTGGCGGCAGTTCGGGCGGGAGCGGCTCCGGCGCAACAAAGGTTGATAGGAGCGTGTCATTGGGCGCGGGTATCCCTTCTCAGCCGACACTCGTCATCACCCAGGGCTCTGATAACAATGGAGGAGTATTAATAATGGTTGGGACCCAGCAAGGAACACTAGCTATTAATACTGATGATCAGCAAACCATAAAACGGTATTTCTGGATGAAGAATTAGAAAGGCAGAACGAGTTATCTATGTATGCGGCTCCCCGCGGCTTTCTGCGGGGAGTTTTGCTTTATATTTGCAAATATCCATATGTCAGCTAGAGTGAGTAAATAAAACATTATGGATTAAGGATATGGATATATGCCATGTCACCTTCTACCATCATATCGGCCTGGGCGATCTGTTTTTGCTTGAGGCCGTCGAGGATATCCTGGAGGCTGCCTTTGATCTGGATGCTATGACAGATGGCATGCCCCTGAATGCTGGAAACAGTGATCTTGGTAATTACATCCATTGAACGAAGTGCGTTCATCATGGACTGATAGGTATCATAATCCTTGATATCTTCAATACATAGACCTTTCTCATTCATTATAGGGCGTATGACTACCACCTTTTTAACGATCTCTGATCTTATCTGGTCAAGGATTGCTGTGATCAAAAGCTCGTTCATGGTTTTAACATCAACAGTGCCTTTGAGGGTTATGAAGGAACTAAAAAGACGTTGCTTTGTCTTGACGTCGATAAGCGAGATATCCATACGTGATTCAATATTAATTGAATCAGCAGACTTGTGAGTTACAGATCCGGTAATGACAAGGTTGGCGCCTGAAATCGATGCCAAAGAAAGGGCCCATTCAGGCCCGGCAGTCAACACATCGATGCGCTGGGGAACGTCGGATACATTCTCGCCTGCATTCTTAAGCCGTAAGGCAAGCTGTGTCTCAAAAGGAGAATATCCCTTGGGTTTAGTTGCGGACCACCATTCATATCGTTCGGCCGGTCCGGGTCCGCGGGTTGTTATGGCGAGAAGGATTAAAGGTCTCAGTCCAAGAGGTGTTGTAAACGTCTGCGTCTGGAGCCATTCCTTCAGAGGAGCGTCATTTATTTTGAGATCCAAGCTTAGGTTAAGGACATTATCCTGTTGAGAACGGGACACTATCTGATATTGGATGATGTCTTGGGTCCCGCGTGAGGTAACGAAACCTTTGAGCTTCTGTGCAAGATCGACAGAAGAGCTTCCCGGTACTTGCCTGAGGGCTAAATCAAGATACGCCTTGTAAAATGCATCTTCAAAAGCGATCTTCTCAGCTTGTGATATATTTCCGCCGGTTATGGCGCTTATGCCGGATACACTCAGCGACACTTCTGCCCGTGCGGGGCTGAGGCTGAAGAATACTGCGAGGATCAGCCAGAAAACCCCGCACGTACTAAGGCGGGAGATGCTCATCCTGCAAGGAAATCTTTCAGCTTGGAATTGATCTCTGCCGGTTCAATCCGTCCCACTGCATGCTTATAGATGAGGATAGGCTTCTCGGTCTGAATTAATATACAGAAGGGGTCAAAACTCTTCACAAACCCTTCTACCTTAGTATTGTCTACGAGGGTAACTATGATGGGAACCCTTTCCTTCCGGGCCTGATTCAGAAACTGATCCTGTACGTTAAACACAACTTTTCCCATTACAACCTCCTTATGGCGAGGGATCCACTCGTTATAACAACCATTTGTATGTTGTGCTTGTATTCCTAATTTTTTTCCTTGCTCTTATATGTATTAATCATAATATTCTTTAGATCAAGTCTTTTTTATGTTAGAGCACGATTTTTATACAGAAAGGTCAATCAGGGTCATATAATGACATCCATGTCCAATGCCCCATTCCACATTAAAGAGCGGATGGACAAACTCCGTCGAGTCATTGAAAGGCATAATCACCTTTATTATGTCCTCGATTCCCCTGAAATATCAGATCACGAATATGATCAGCTCATGCGCGAGCTTTTAAAGATTGAGGAAGAACACCCTGATCTTATCGCTCAGGACTCTCCGTCACAGCGTGTAGGTGCAGCACCGCTCAAGGAGTTTTCCCCCATGGCGCATCGAGTGGCACTCCTGAGCATGGATAATTCCATGGACAGGGATGAAGTAATCGCATTTCACCAGAGGATTACACGGTGGCTGGAAAAAGATGAAATCATATATTGTTGTGAGCCTAAATTCGATGGCCTGGCAGTAGAGCTGATCTATGAACAAGGGCGACTTATTCGTGGAGGCACTCGAGGGGACGGTGTTACCGGTGAGGATGTCACCCTGAATCTCAAGACCATCAGAAGTATCCCCTTAAGGTTTCGAGGTGATCAGAACCCTGAACTGCTTGAGGTAAGGGGTGAGGTGGTCATGTTAAAACAGGCCTTCCAAAAACTTAATCAAGAAAGGGCGGAGCAGGGAGAATCGTTGTTCTCAAATCCCAGAAACGCTGCTGCAGGTTCTCTGCGACAGCTCGATCCCAAGATCACTGCCTTAAGGTCGTTGGTCTTTTTTGCCTATGGTGTCTCCGATGCCTCTTCCCTTGGACTCGATTCGCAATATTCAATTCTGGCACATCTTGGTGAACTTGGTTTTAAAATTAACCCCGAAAGGAGGTTATGCCGTGGGGTTAACGAGACATGGACCTTTGCACAGTCGATGCATGAAAAACGGGAGGCGCTCCCTTATGAAATTGATGGGGTTGTTATAAAAGTCGATTCCATATTTGAACAAGACAAGCTTGGAATAAAGGCCAGATCTCCCAGGTGGGCTGTTGCCTTAAAATTCCCCCCCACACAGGTGACAACCGTACTGAAAAAGATCGGACTCCAGGTGGGACGGACAGGGACCGTCACCCCTGTAGCCTTGCTTGACCCTGTGAGGGTAGGTGGGGTAACCGTGAGCAGGGCCACCCTGCATAACAGAGATGAAATAGTGCGCAAAGACATCCGTGAAGGTGATACGGTGATTGTCCAGCGGGCCGGTGATGTGATCCCCGAGATTGTGGGCCCGGTGAGATCCAAGCGGCCCGATGGCTCAATGCCGTTTGAGATGCCGGATGAATGCCCGGTATGCGGCTCGCGACTCGTGGAATATAATGAACAAGATGAACAAGAGAAAGACAGGAAAGGTGTTAGTATATTCAAGTGTGTGAACATAGCCTGCCCTGCAATAGTACGAGAACAGATCTTTCACTTTGCGACCAAGGAGGCGCTCAATATAGAGGGTCTGGGACGAAAGATCATCCAGCAGCTCGTGGAAAGAAGCCTGGTAAAGGACGTCTCCGACCTCTACAAGCTGTCGAATGAGGATCTCCTGACCCTGGATGGGTTTGCAGAGCTCTCCTCCTCAAATCTCCTCGCATCAATTGCATCAAGTAAATCCACAACACTTGATCGTTTCATCTACGCGCTGGGTATCTTGCATGTCGGGTCTGTTGCAGCAAAGCAGCTGGCCTTGAACTTCAGGTCGCTGGATGCACTCATTACTGCCGGGAAAGATGATTTGCAGAATATCCGGGGCATTGGACGTGAAATTGCGCAGTCTATCCAAGACTTCTTTTCCAATGAGCAGAACAGGACAATTATTTCAAGACTCCTTTCTTGCGGCATTTCAATATCTGCACCCTCAAAAGAAAATCAAAAGGTAACCGTATTCACCGGTAAAAGTATATGTTTCACCGGTTCATTGTCTTTTATGACCAGATCCGAGGCCAAGGCACGTTCCGGGGCCATGGGTGCTCATGTTGTAGATTCAGTGAGTAAGAAACTCGATTTCCTTGTTGTAGGCGCTGACCCGGGTTCCAAACTAGAAAAGGCACGCTCAATCGGGATTCGGATACTCACGGAAGATGAATTCCTGACACTTTGTAAGGAGGTTTGATGCTATGAATGCCCTTCATTTGATAATCCATGGGAGGGTACAAGGCGTATGGTTCAGGGCATCAACCCAGGGGGTTGCGAATCAGCTCGGAATTAAAGGATGGGTGCGTAATACACCTGACGGCGCTGTTGAAGCCCATATACAAGGTGAAGATTCGTCCGTTGAAAAGATGCTCTCCTGGTGCTATCAGGGTCCTCCGGGTGCCCGGGTAGATCTTATTGATATAAGCAGAGTGAACCCGGATGCGGAATACACGGCCTTTAACATACGTTATTACTGATTTTATTTCATGCTTGCATAAGATAAACCTTTAGTATAATGAAAATGCGCTCCTTGCTCCTAGATGGGGCTACAAAACCACAAGGAGGAATCCATGAATCTCTATGAGATTATGTTCATCTTGAACCCTGATATCGGGGAAGATGAACGAGAAAAGCTGACCACACGCCTGAAGACAATCATCAGCAAGAACAAGGGCGACATCATCCGCTTTGACGACTTAGGTTTCAAGAGTCTTACCTACAAGATCAAAAAGAAATCGCGTGGGCAGTATTTCCTTATCAACCTGGAAGGCCCCGGATCCATGATCGCCGAGATCGAGAGATTCCTGCGGATCGATGAAAATGTAATTCGATTCGTAGTCGTGAAACTAGACAAGCACGTTTCAAGACAGGACCTTGAGCCGAAGGTTGAGCCGCAGCCTGAGGCAGCACCAGCACCAGCACCAGAACAGGGGGAGGTAGGAGCCTAACATGCAGGACAGACCGCCAAGAACTCAAACAGGTAGTAAACAGAAGCCGTATTATAAGAGGAAGACGTGCAGGTTCTGTGAAGAGAAGACGCTGCCCATCGATTACAAGGCACCTCATGTACTTAAGGACTTCATCACTGAACGGGGAAAGATCTTGCCGAGACGTATAACAGGCACCTGTGCACATCACCAGAAGAAATTGGCTACGGAGATCAAGAGGGCCAGGATAATGGCCCTTATCCCCTTCACCGTCCACGATTAGAGACATGCCCTTCTTGGGTGGAGACAGGAGGATCCCGTGGATCATCACGGGGATCTTTCTAATCTTCTCTTTTTTGATCGTCACCGCAACCGAGGTGGCCTTGCCCGCCGCAGTTATTTATCCTGCTATGTACTGTTTTTTTGCAGAACGGGTACCGCTGCGATGGCCCGTACTAATCGCCGGTATCCCTCTAGTGATGTCGCTAATTCCAGCCTACTCATTTGGTTCCGCGCTCTACGCTGTCATCCTCATTTCTGCACTCATAATGTATCTCTATCTCAAGAGAGGAAGCATAGGCCTTGCCGTAGCAGCACCATCCTTACTGATTTTTATAATGGTTACTGCAAGCTTTATCGTGATGTCTTATACGAGCGGGCTGGATGTGGAAGAAGTTCTGACCAAATGGGCTGCAGAAGTGATAAGCCAGATGAAGAAGTTCTCTGAAGGGGCCCTTTCTTCTTCCGAACTATTCGAATTTAGAGAAAAATTGCCTATTTTCCAAGAAAGGCTTGTAACCCTTTTCCCCTCCATTGTAGTAACGAGCGCTGCAATAATCATGTGGATAAATCTGCTTATTATAAAACGGAGATACAAGGCGATATCAATTCGAGAATGGAAAAGCCCTGACTGGGTTGTTGCCTTTTTCATCCTTGCCGGATTGCTGACTCTCGTTAAGGAGAAATATGTTCAGGCAATAGGGCTTAATCTTTTAGTAATTGTGGGGCAGGTATACTTCTTTCAGGGCCTTGCTATTATCTCTGTTTTCATGGATGCACGCAAATGGCCTGGAATAATTCGATGGCCTATTTACATTTTAATCTTGATCCAAATATATATGATGGTTATTGTAGCCGGATTCGGTCTGTTTGATACCTGGTTTGACTTCAGGAAAAGGATACGAACACCAAAAGGAGATATGCAATGAAGGTAGTACTCTTAGAGACGATCGACGGCATGGGAAGCGTTGGCCAAGAGGTGAAGGTAAAAGACGGCTATGCAAGGAATTTTCTCATTCCAAGAGGTATGGCATTGCTTGCAACCGATACCAACCTTAAGGCCTTTAAGGATAAGATCCAGGCACGCATCCGGGCAGAGGCAAAGACAAAGGACCATGCAGCGAAGCTTGCAGAAGAGCTTTCATCAGTTGCCCTGAAATTCACGGTTAAGGTAGGTCAGGAAGGCAAATTATTCGGCTCAGTCACGAATGCAGATATCTTTGATGCCCTCAACGATAAGGGATTCGAAGTGGACAAGAAGAAGATCGTCCTGGCAGAGCCGATAAGGCATGTGGGCACACACGAAGTCGCTGTAAGGCTTTATCCGGAAGTGACTGCACATATAAAGGTGGAGGTGGTCCCAGAGCCACAAGGCGAGTAAGATGGATTCTTCGCCGGTTTCTCCTCCCCACAGCAGGGAGGCAGAAGAATATATACTCGGCGGGGTTCTCCTGGAGAACTCTTCGCTTGACACAATTGCGGAGATCATCTCTCCGGAAGACTTCTATGCAGAGCGAAACCGGATCATCTTCGAGGAGATGATCCACCTCATGGACAAGGGTCTCCCCATAGACCTCGTTTCACTCACCGAGTGCATCGAGCAAAAAGGAAGGCTGGATAAGGTTGGTGGTGCCTCCTATATATCTCAACTTGCCGATAATATCCCAACTACCGCAAACATTGAATATTATGCTCAGCTCGTCAGAGACAAATCCATCCTCAGGTCATTGATTACGGGTGCGGGAGAGATCATTAAATCCGTCAGGACACACGCCGGAGAGGTCTCTGATGTTCTGGACATTGCCGAGCAGATTATTTATGCCATAAACAAGCAGGTAAAGGACAAGAAAGGCGGCCTCACCAGGATCGGCGTGCCTTTGCATGACCTCTATCACAACCTAAGCCGCATGGCTAAAGGCGAGATCGACCAGGGTGTGGTTCCTTCAGGGTTTAATGATCTTGACCAACAGTTGCTTGGAGGACTCCATAAATCCGACCTTATTATTGTTGCCGGCCGGCCTTCTATGGGAAAAACCTCCCTTGCCATGAATATCGCACAGTATGTTGCCGTCACCGAACAGCTACCCGTAGCGGTCTTTTCTCTTGAAATGGGCATAGAACAGCTCGTGCTGAGGATGCTGGCGTCTGAGGCCTGGATCAACCAGAGCCATGTTCGCTCCGCTTCATCATTGTCCATGCTCAAAAAGGAAGATTGGAGTAAACTTCTTCAGGCCTCCGGAAAGCTTTCGGAAGCGCCCCTGTATATTGACGATACCCCTGGGATATCCCCCATGGAGATCAGGGCCAAAATGCGCAGGCTTGTATCTCAGGAGAACGTGCGGTTGGTGGTGGTGGATTATCTTCAGCTTATGGCTATTAAAGGCAGGACCGACTCTCGGGAACAGGAGATATCCGAGATATCACGAACACTGAAATCTATTGCCAAGGAATTCAACATCCCGGTCATCGCCATTAGCCAGCTCAACCGAAGAGTTGAGGAACGGTCAGAAAAAAAGCCCATGATGTCCGATCTCAGGGAATCGGGTGCCATCGAGCAGGATGCGGATGTGATCTGCTTCATCTACCGGGATGATGTATATAACCCCGACAGTCCGGAGAAAGGTATAGCCGAGATTATTGTAGCAAAACATAGAAACGGACCCACGGGGACCATCAAGCTCAAGTGGTGGCCGGAATACACTAAATTCGACGAGCTTGACCTGAGGCATTAATGTCCCAGGCTTCGCTCGAGAGTTAGAACTTTTTCCTCCGCATCGGATACTCGTGCCCTATATGAAGGTCTTCGGAAAGGATTGAGTGCTGTTTATCGATAGCATCCCGGATCCTTTGTAAAGATCTCATCTCAATTTGACGGATACGTTCTCTGGTAACACCGATCAGATTCGCGATATCTTTAAGGGTGGCCGGCGGATCACTGAAAAACCTCTTTTCGATGATGAACACCTCCCGCTTACTTAAGATGGGTGGGTCGGATCGCAAGAGGTTGAGCAAATAGGTATGCCGTTCCTTGTATGAGTAGAAATCGTCCTGGTCGGGCCCTTCGTACAGAAGGTGATCCAGAAGGCTTTCCTCGTGTTCGGCATCAATGGCAACAGTACAGTCCAACGAGACAAGGCCTTTGGCATGGGTGAGCCTCCCTGTATGCACTTGGTAGCTTTTGTGGATGAAATTTTTTATGTAGGCCTTAATCCACCATATGCCATAGCAGATGAAACGCACCCCCATGCCCGGATCAAAGCGGGTTAGGGCCTTGACGAGACCCATGTTCCCCTCCTGCACGATCTCGAGCGGACCATAACCAAGGTGGAAATAGGGCTGGGCAATCTTCACTACAAAACGTAAGTTCGAAGTGATGATTTTCTTGCCAGAATCGATATCGCCCTTTTTGTATTTCCGAGCTAGATCCGACTCTTCTTCCGGGGTGAGAAGGGAGTAGTCTTTGATCTTTCGGGTGTAGATCTCGAAATCCGAAGACGGATATCTGCTTCCCATAGACCCTCCCGAAACTGGAATAGTATAGATTAGCTCATATCTTCCACAAAAGTCAAGTACAATAGTTGCAACAAGAAATGATTATTAAAAACAAACAATAATTAGAATATATTAAACAAAGTTAATAGAAAACAAACAGATATCGTAAGTTACACACATTGAGGCCTCATTCACTGCCAGCGGATGCTTCACGATTTTTGATCATCGATTTCTTTCTGTATGAGCGAATATAGACGATAAATACGACTGCCATGCACGCGAGAACAACAAGGAGTGCCATACGTGAATATTGCTTTACGAGCTCCAAGTTGTTGCCGACAAAATAACCTATGTAAGCAAGAATAGTCACCCATAAGCTCGCCCCGAGCATGGTATAAATACAGAATCTTGACAGATTCATATGAGAAAGACCGGCGGGAAATGAGATAAAATGACGGATTCCTGGGATGAGTCTGCCTGTGAAAGTGCTAATCTCCCCATGGGCGTTAAAAAATAAATTGATTTTGTCAAACCGATGTTGAGGGAGCAGTATATATTTCCCGTATTTACAAAGGAGGGGTCTTCCAAGAAGTATGGCAAGCATATAATTAAAGAGTGCACCAAGCAGGCTTCCAACGACCCCGCAGATGATAACGATCCATATGTTCATTTCACCCTTTGCGACGAGATATCCAGCAGGAGGTATCACAACCTCGCTCGGGATCGGGAAAAATGTGCTCTCAAGGAACATGAGCACAAGGATACCTTTATACCCCAGCTGACCAATAGTATAAACAAGCCATTGAATGATTGCTTCCATCTCTTCATCATATAGCACCTCTGTTACCATTGCAATAATTCCATTCCAGAGATACAAAGGCCTCGGTCGTATGCTGTAATGTATAGCGAAGGAGTTATATTTGGATACTGAATGTTTTCATCTGCACATCGATTCCATGGCTTACGGTGGCAAAGGGGTGGGAAGGAGAGGGGATGGCAAAGTAGTTTTCATCCCCATGGTTATACCTGGAGAGACGGTGGCTGCATACGTAGTGAAAGAGCATAACAGCTATGTTGAGGCTGATTTGAAAGAACTCTTTGAAGCATCTCAGTTCAGGGTAACGGCACCATGCCCTTATTTCACCATGTGTGGCGGATGTGACTGGCAGCATATCATGTATCCCAAACAGATAACGATCAAACAGGAAATATTGAAATCGCAGATACAAGTAAAAAACCCCAAGACCGAACTGTGCTTTGAGGAGCCGGTGATCTCTTCAAGAGAATACGGATATCGATGCCATGCCATTGTGCAGTGTACAAATAAAGCTGGATTTGAAGTAGGGTTCTTCAGAAAGCAATCTAATGCCGTTGTGCCCATAAAGAGGTGTCTAATCCTGAATGAGGGTTGCCAGACTGTGTTGGACCAGATGAGTGAGTTATTGAGAACCCATCCCATTTCCGATCTCTGTTCACTTGAGATACATGCACCTCAGGATGAGGTGTTGGTACAGGTTATTATGAAAGGCAGACCACAAAAGAGCGATGTGGATATACTCCGGTGGGTGTATCAGGATGTTGCCTTGAGCGGCCTGTCATATTTCCCGAAGAATGATCCAGGCAGCAGGCGAATCTTTGGACAAAGTTTCTGTTCTTATGAGATAGCTCTTTATGATAGGAAGGTCTCCCTGGCAAGCAGCTTCGGAGGGTTCATCCAGGCAAATATGGCAGTGAATCAAGAACTTGTGGCTTATATACTTGATTGTGCAACAGGTTCCCATAGGCTGCTTGACTTGTATAGTGGGTCCGGTAATTTCGGCATTCCCCTGTCGTCCCATGCTGATGAGGTTCTCGCTGTAGAACAAGATCCTGACCTGGTAAAGGCAGGAACTGCTATTGCCCGGAGGAACGGATGTAGAAACATACGATTTATAAATGAAGAGGCTGCGATAACCTTAAGATGGCTTGAACAGGAAGGAGTTACATTTGATATTGTTGTCCTTGATCCTCCCAGAGAAGGGGCAAGGGATGTCATCCAAATACTGTCAAAGATGAAAATAGGTCGGATTGTGTATATATCCTGCAATCCATCAACATTAGCGAGGGATCTTGCTGTTCTGATTCAAGAGGGATTCAGATTAAAGTCTATACGTTTTTTTGATATGTTCCCCCAGACCTTTCATATCGAATCGATTTCAGTCCTTGAACGGTGATACATCCAGGTCTCAACTGTATAAAGGAAAAAATGGTTTTTTTAAGCTAGACAAAGGATTCCACTGGCTTGTATATGGTGCTTGATGATCGCAGGGATCATATGCAAAGAGGATAACCCAGAAGCCCTTGCCCTTTCCGAGCGGGTTGTCCGCTGGATGCAGGACAATGGATTGTTCTGCCTTACCGAAAACCACATCGCTGATTATCTTAGGATAAATCACACCGACAATGTGTGGACGCATTCCGAAATCCTTGTTGCCATAGGCGGTGACGGGACTTTTCTCAGGGCCATTCGTATGGCTGCCCCGAGGGAGATACCTGTTCTCGGCATCCATATGGGATACCTCGGGTTTCTTACAGAAGTTACTGAAAACGAAGTCTTCCAAGCCCTTGATTCCCTGAAAAATGGTCAGTACATCAGGGATGAGCGTACTATGTTCGAAGTTACGCTCATGAGAGCTGATGAAACAATCGCATCACAGCATGTGCTTAACGATGTTGTCATCAACAAGGGTGCCCTGGCGCGCATTATCGATATTGAGGTATGGACCGACTCCACATTCATCACCTGCTATCGAGCCGATGGTCTCATCATATCCACTCCTACCGGATCAACCGCGTACAGCCTTGCCGCGGGTGGGCCCATTGTGCATCCCCAGGTGAGCGCTATCATTCTTAATCCCATATGCCCGCACGTGCTTTCCAATAGGAGCCTTGTGCTTCCTGATTTCCAGGAGGTGATTATTGTAGTGAAATCCAGCAAGGCCTCGGACAACATTTATCTCACGCTCGACGGACAGAAAGGACACCCGCTCCAGGCAGGAGACCGTCTTCTTGTCAAGCGGGGTTTCAGGAAGGCTGTCATGTTGAGATTCCCGCAGAGGGATTATTTCGAGATTTTAAGAAGCAAGCTTAAGTGGCAGGAGAGATGATTGATTTTTTAAAAATCTCTTCCATGGCTATCTTCGATGAGATCGAAATAGATTTCACCCCGGGGCTCAATTGCATCACCGGGGAGACAGGGGCAGGAAAATCCCTCATCCTGGATGCACTCACCCTGCTTATGGGAGCCAGGGCAGGGCGTGAACTGATCAGGCCCGGAAGCGAAAAAACCATCATCGAAGCGCTATTTACTGTCGGTGGCAGGGAGATAGTCTTGCGAAGAGAGATTTATCCGACAGGCAGCAGCCGGTGTTACATCGATGGGAAGTTGACAACTGCTGCCGGGCTTGCTGAAGAGTTTTCCGGGCTTATTCATATCTATGGCCAACATGAATACCAGGACCTGTTGAACCCAAGGCAGCACATGAGGATACTGGAGGATTATGCAGGGATCAACAGGGATAAGGTTGAGGCAGCATATAAGGAATATGCCGAGGCAACTCAGATGTGCGAAGAGCTCGAAAACCTGCTTGATTCCTTTGTGCAGGAACGGGATTACCTGGAACATTGTATTAAGGAATTGACTGCAGCCCGCCTCGAAGAAGGCCTGGAGGAGAGGCTTGCCCAGGAACTCCAGACTGCGCAAAAGGCCTCTGAACTCAAGCAAACCGCCTTAGCCGCCCAGGAGATCATCTATACGGGTACCCACTCCATCACAGACCTTACTGCAGAAGCACGTCATCATATAAACCGTATTGTGACCAATGACCCATCCATGGAGAGGCTGGTGCACTCCATGGACGAGATTATGGCTCAGCTTGATGACATGCATGTGGAGCTCAGGAGCAGGATAGATGCCTATGAACATGATCCGCAGCGCATTGAAGATCTCGAAGAACAGCTCAACACCTTGCGTGAGCTTAAGAGGAAGCACCGCGCTGATGAGGGAGGTCTTTTAAGGTTAGCAAGTGAGATGCAACAAAAGCTCTCCATGCTTGATGAGTCAGGGAACAGTACCTCTGCAGCAAAAATAAAGGTAGAGGAAGCTCTCCAAAAATACAATGACACGGCCAAATTTTTCATGGAAAAACGTTGGCGTGCATCGAACAATCTGAGCAAGAAGATCAATATTAATCTTAAAGACCTCGGTATGCCGGGCACTGATTTCAGAGTCAAGCAACTGAAGCTCGATGAAATAGATAAGACCTTCCTAGATCAGGAAGGCAGAGCGGTTTCACCCAATATCCTCCTTAAGGGAGAGTTCCTCATCTCTACTAATGTCGGCCAAAATATATTACCACTTGCCAAGATTGCATCCGGAGGGGAACTGAGCCGCATTATGCTTGCAATAAAGGCCCAACAGAAGTCATCATCTGAGGCGACCATGATCTTTGATGAGATAGATGCAGGCATCAGCGGGCAGACAGCCATTGCCATCGCTCGCAAGCTTAAGGAAATTTCCGGGCATGCCCAAGCAATCGTTGTTACACACCTTCACCATGTCGCATCAGTGGCGGATTCGCATTTCGTGATTACCAAGACAGTAGAGGGCAGGACCACATCATCTACCCTCCAACGTGTGAGAAGCTCTGATAGGGTCATGGAGCTCGCCCGCATGATGGGTGGCGACTCGCCGAGTTCGAGTGTGATAGAGCATGCCAAGGAACTTGTCAGATCGCACGAGGGACGACCTGCCTTGGAACATTAAAAAGGCTATTTACATTTGACTTTTCAAGTCCCTGGTGTTCTATGTAGGAAAATTTATGGAATATTTTAGTATGATACGGAAACCATCCATAGCCGAGGCAACCGAGATAAAAAGTCTCATTGACCCGTTCGTGAAGGAAGGCCTTATCCTCCCCAGATCGCTCCACTCCGTTTATACTACGATTAGAGATTTTTGGGTAAACACCATAGAGGATGAACCCTCAATTATCAATGGTTGCTGCGCACTTCATATTTCATGGGCTGATCTTGCTGAAATACGAACCCTTGCAGTAAGAAGAGAATATCAAGGCAGAGGTGATGGTGTCGCCCTGGTGGAGGCCTGTCTCAAGGAGGCCAGGGACCTTGGGCTGAAGAAGGTGTTCACACTCACCTATGTGCCTGATTTCTTCAAAAAGAACGGGTTTCACGAGGTAGACAAGGCAAAACTTCCAAACAAGATCTGGGCCGACTGCATTCACTGCCAGTACTTCCCGGACTGCAGAGAGATTGCACTCATTTACGAGCTTTAGAGGTAAACGTGAGACTAGCCGAGACCATGGAAAGGGCAGTCGCCCTTCTCAAACATGAATCAATCAATGACTTTGAGATATTCGGTATCTTTTCTGATGCCATACGGGCAGAATCGAAACATGGAGAAGTGGATTTTCTCAACCGTTCGTCCGAGAGTGGTATAAGTATCCGGGTGCTCATGGACAGTGCGATCGGGTTCTCTCATAGTAAGGATGCGAATGATACCCTGATCGAAGCAGCCATCACCTCTGCCAGATATCAATTCAAAGACAGGCATAACCGATTTCCAAGCCCTCGTGGCGGATATCCGAGTGTGGATTCATTTGATCATGACATTGCCTCTCTGAGCCCGGAAGGGTGTATACAGAGGGCTATACATCTGGAGCAGTCCGCGCGGGATGCAGACCCGCGAGTGGAGAATGTCAGAAAGGCCTCATTTTCCCGATCATCCTCTGAGATCCGGATTATCAATTCCTACGGAATACAATCATCTTTTTTTGTAACTTCGATTGCAGCATCCCTCATGGTCACGGTAAGACAGGACAGTGATGTGCAATCAGGCTATGATTTTGATTTTAGCCATTTTCTTGAAGGAGTCGATGTCGAGAAGGTAGGCAGGGCCGCTGTATTGCGAGCATCTGAGATACTAGGGGCGCGTCAGCTCAAGACTACAAAGATACCTGTGTTATTCGACAGAACAAGCACTGCAGAGATGATTGAATTCATATCCGATGCATTTCTTGGAGAAAACGTGATCAAGGGCAAGTCAGCCCTCAAGGATAAGCTGGGAAAGAAATGCTTCTCCGATTGTATCAACATCTTTGACAATCCTTTGGACTCTCGAGCGGCAGACTCATGCCCCTTTGATGGAGAAGGGGTCACCTCCCTAAATACCGCTCTGGTAAAGGCAGGGACTGTGGAGGCATTTCTCTATGACACCTACTGGGCCTCTCTTGCAGGCACTCAATCCACAGGAAGCTCGGTGCGCGGCGGGTACCGGTCATGGCCATCTCTCGGCATCCGGCACCTCTGCCTGGAGCCTTCCCCCGCGCCGATTTCCACATACCTTGCGGATCTGCCCCTGGTGCTGAAAGTAACAGATATCATGGGCATGCACACAGCAAATCCAATCACCGGAGAACTGTCCGTCGGCATCAACGGGGTCCTGCTGGAAAGAGGGAGTCCGGCCTATCCCGTGCGTGAAGCAGCGTTATCGGGTAATATCTATGAAATGTTCTCCAGAGTATTGGCAGTAGGGGACGATCCAAGGAGTTTTGGGCATGTGCTCTGCCCATCAATACTTGTGGATGCACTTGACATAAGTTCCCAGTAAGTTGCTGATATGTCACTAGGAAAAAGATATCTGTTGAAATGAAACACCTGCTATTCTATGTATCAAGCCTGAATAAGAACTCTATAAGAAGTCACAGGGACCGATTAACATGTTAGAATGGCTTATAAAGATATTCGGCAGTAAAAATGAGCGCGAGCTTAAGCAGTTAACCCCCCTTATAAATAAAATAAATTCCCTTGAAGATGGGATGCATGCCAAGAGTGATTCCGAGCTCAAGGCCATGACTCCATATCTAAAAGAGAAGCTCAATGCCGGTGCGAGCCTTGATGATATCCTCCCGGAAGCCTTTGCCGCTGTACGTGAGGCATCCCGCAGGACTCTCAATATGAGACCCTTTGATGTTCAGCTCCTTGGAGGCATTGTACTCCACGAAGGTAAGATATCGGAGATGAAAACCGGTGAGGGAAAAACCCTCGTGGCTACCATGCCCGTGTATCTGAATGCCCTTGCCGGAAGAGGTGCGCATGTGGTCACGGTAAATGACTACCTTGCCCGCAGGGACGCCGAGTGGATGGGGGTTATCTATCGCTTTATGGGGATGGAGGTGGGTGTCATAGTCCACGGGCTGGATGATTCTCAGCGCAAGAAGGGCTATAATGCCGACATAACCTATGGGACAAATAATGAGTTTGGGTTCGACTACCTGCGCGATAACATGAAATTCGCTTTTGAGGACTACGTACAGAGAGATTTCTTCTTTGCAATAGTGGACGAGGTGGACTCCATTCTCATTGATGAGGCGAGAACCCCGCTCATCATCTCCGGTCCAGCCGAAGAGTCGACATCGAAATACTACGATGCGAATAATGCTATTATCGATCTTATCAGACAAAAGAACGCAGATGAGCTCTATGTCAAGGATGAGAAAATCAACAGTGTAATCCTAACGGAAGAAGGCATAGAATTCATACAGAAACGTCTGGGCAAAGCTAATCTCTATGATCCTGGTGAATTCGAAACGGTTCATCACCTCAACCAGGCATTAAAGGCACATCTGCTATTCTCAAAGGATGTGCACTATGTGGTCAAAGACGGCGAAGTGGTCATCGTGGATGAGTTCACCGGAAGGCTCATGCCGGGCAGACGCTATTCAGAAGGCCTCCACCAGGCCCTTGAGGCAAAAGAGGGGGTGAAGGTTGCCAATGAAAACCAGACACTTGCCTCCATCACCTTCCAGAATTATTTCCGCATGTATGAAAAGCTCGCCGGTATGACAGGCACCGCCGAAACCGAGGCATTAGAATTCAAAAATATCTATGGGCTAGACGTCATGGTGATTCCCACAAATATGGCCATGATCAGGAAAGACAACTCTGATGTGATCTATAAGACGGAAATAGAAAAGTACAATGCCGTCATAAGACAAATAACCAAGTGTTATGAAAATGGTCAACCTGTATTGGTGGGCACCAGTTCCATTGAGAACTCTGAAAAAGTATCCAACCTGCTCAAGCGCAAAGGTGTACCCCATAATGTCTTAAATGCCAAACAACACGATCGAGAGGCTGAGATCATTGCTCAGGCCGGCAGGAGGGGCGGTGTTACCATTGCTACCAACATGGCGGGTAGGGGTACCGATATAAAACTCGGAGGCAATCCTGAATACTTAACAAGGCAGCGTCTCAACCCAGACGATGAGGGCTATGGCGATATCTTCAATCAGTTCTCTGCTCAATGTGAAAAGGAGCACCAGGAAGTGGTTGCCCAAGGCGGGCTTTTTATATTGGGAACTGAAAGGCATGAGAGCAGGCGTATCGACAACCAGCTCAGGGGAAGGTCAGGAAGGCAAGGAGACCCTGGTGAATCGAGGTTTTATCTCAGCCTGGAAGACAACCTCATGCGTATTTTCGGGTCCGAGCGTATCGGTGCAATCATGGACAAGCTTGGCGTTAAGGATGATGAGCCGATCGAGCATAACCTTATCTCCAAGAGCATAGAGAGCGCCCAGAAAAAGGTTGAGGGCAGAAATTTTGAGATCCGCAAGCATCTCCTCGAATATGATGACGTAATGAACAAGCAAAGAGAGGTCGTATACTCACAACGTCGCAGGATCCTTTCGGAAGAGAATCTGAAAAGTCTTGTTGAGGAGATGATTGATGAGGTATTGGAAGAGGGCATTGAGATCTTCATACCCAGGAAGGGATCGTCAGAACATTGGGACATGGAGGGGTTAAATAATTGGTTGAAGAACATCTTTGACCTAACACCCAATCTTGGCCCCGCAAAGGGAGTAACCAGCGACGATCACTATAATTCCATACGAAGCTCGATTATGGATTACTATAATTCGCGTGAAAAGGAATTCACGCCTGAAGTGATGCGTATGGTGGAGCGTCATTTCCTTTTGTTGACACTTGATACACTGTGGAAAGACCATCTCTTGTCCATGGACCATCTCAAAGAAGGGATAGGATTACGCGGATATGGACAGAAAAATCCCTTGAGGGAATACCAGCGGGAAGGCTTTGATATGTTTGTCTCCACATTATCCCGGGTAAGGGAACTTTCCCTGGAAAGAATTTTCAAGGTTCAGATCCAGCGACAGGAGGATGTGGAAAAAGTCTCTCAGCGTGAGCGACGACAGCGCGTTCAGATGGGCAGGGGGGTCGGCGAAAAGCCATCTACAGTGAAGAGGGGAGGCAAGAAGGTTGGAAGGAACGATCCATGTCCCTGTGGATCAGGCAAAAAATATAAGCAATGCTGCGGTGCTGAGGCATGATCCCTAAAGGATTCACCTTTTCGGCAATAAGTGCTGGAATCAAAACCCCTGCTTTTACAGGACTCGATCTAGGACTCATTAGCTGCTCAACTCTGGCTGTTGTTTCAGGTGTGTTTACACAAAATATAGTGAAGGCGGCTCCTGTCATCATCGGAATGGATCAGGCGAGGAGAGGGAATGCTAGGGCTGTCATTGCAAATGCAGGAAACGCGAATGCATGTACCGGCCAGCAGGGATTGAACGATGCACGTGCTATGATGGCAGCAGTGTCTTCTCAACTTGGGGTCATGGCTGCCGAGGTGATTCCGATGTCCACCGGCACTATAGGCGTTATGATGCCTGTGGACAGGATTCTTCCCAAGATTCCTCAGCTCGTGCAGGGTTTATCCGATGACGCAGATTGTTTTGCACGTTCCATTATGACTACCGACACATTCCCTAAAATTGCTTCAAGGCGGGCAGGGGAGGCGTGTGTATTGGGGTTTGCCAAAGGGGCGGGCATGATTGCACCGAATATGGCAACTACCCTGGCCGTGGTACTCACCGATGCTCAGATAGACAAGCATCAACTTGATAATATTATATTTTCTGCCATAAATGAGACCTTCAACGCCATAACTATTGACGGCGACATGTCCACCAACGACAGCTTGATCGCACTGGCATCTGGTCTTGCACATGCTGATTTTGATAAGATCAGGTATGCAATTACTGGAGTGATAAAAGAACTGGCACTTATGATTGTGCGGGATGGCGAAGGCGCGACAAAATTCGTCACCATTATGGTGTCAGGGACAAACAATGATAACGATGCAAAGACCATAGCCATGACAGTAGCGAATTCTTTGCTCGTAAAGACTGCCCTTTTCGGAGCCGATCCAAACTGGGGACGTATCGTAGCAGCGGTAGGTTATTCAGGGGTTCCTATAAGCCCGGAAAGAATATCAGTTCAAATACAGGGAATTAAAGTTGTAGATGATTGTGTACTGACCCCCGATTATACTGAAGAAGCTCTCCAGCGCGCACTCGATGATAAAGAAATTACCATTGAAATTTCCGTTGGAAAGGGCCTTGGTCGCTTCACAGCCTGGACTACTGATCTCTCATACCGCTATGTTGAGATCAATGCCCAATACAGGACTTAACATATGATAATATGTCCCCTGTAAACCAGCAAAAAACATGAGCCTATATATAGGACCGATAATATATGTTATGTTAAATAAGAAATAGGGATATTTATCCGGGCACCCAATCCGATTGACTGACCTATAATTAATCGGAAATAAAATTTTGGGATTCTTACTTTGCAGACCACTGATCACAAAAAAATGAATTACTAATGATGAAAACTTTGAAAGCGGCAAAATGGGGTAATAGAATCCCCCTTACCCTCCTTAAAATAATGCAATGCTGGGCAAATGGTGAAGGCATCCTCATGGATTGGCTCCTGGTAATGATTTAAAAGGTATGTGAAGTCTGGTCAAGTAATCTTACCCAAGTTTTCCAAATTATTCCTACCTATGACCAGATTGATAACCCCATATCGGCTAAATCTGGTTCTCGTCTTATATAAAAGGGGGTTCTGATTTTGCTTGTTAATCTCCAAGAACCTCATACCGTTACTGCTGGCTTTGTGTTAAATTATGTCAGAAGGAAATAGCGATAATAGGTAAATATGGTAAGTTATCACCTGTACTATTTATTATTAGCCCCCCTCCCCTATGGAAATGCAGATAAATGAGAAGGGGCACTAATGCGATATATGGAAATATATGACGTTATTATAGTAGGTTGTGGACCTGCTGGTGCTACGGCTGGACACATTTTAGGAAAATTGGGTTTGCATACTCTACTCATTGATAAAAGTATATTCCCTCGAAGAAAACTATGCGGTGGAGGATTAACCCATAAGACACTCATGCTCTTGCAAAGGGTATTCAACGAAACTGAAACTTCTCTCAAGAGAAATGAAATTATTAACTATAAGTCATATGATTATGATGTTTACTTTAAAGATCAATTGCTGATTCATGGGATTTCACATTTTCCTATTTGCTTTGTAGATAGATATGCATATGATTATTACCTGTTGGAAAAAGCAAAGAGTGCCGGTGTTACAGTACTTGAGGGAGAAAAGATAAAAAGCATTGATCTAAACAACAACATATTATCGACATCGACAGGGAGGAATTTAAAAGCCCAGTTTATCATTGGCGCAGATGGTGCTCATAGTATTATAAGAGGTGGATTGCCCGACAAATATTATCGTAAAAACAACTGGGAATATAATCTGTCCACAGCACTAGAGATTGTTATTCCTCGTTCAGAGATTCAACAAAACATAGACCGCCCGGTCATCCATTTTGGTTACATTGATTGGGGATATTCCTGGATATTCCCCAATAAAGACGTAGTTATAGTAGGTACAGGCGGTCTCAATAGGAAGAATAGTAAAAGATTTGCTCAGTTATTTCATGAATATATCTCTGCCGTTACTCTATTTTATAAAATTAAAAACATTCAACATATCAAGATCCATGGCCATCCGGTTCCGAGCGGCAATTATTTGAGAAAGCCGATCTACCATAATGTTATGCTTGTGGGAGACGCTGCCGGATTTTCAGATCCAATATCCGGAGAAGGTATCTACCAAGCCCAAAGAAGTGCAGAAATTGCAGCAATGAGCATATACAAATCATTGAAGACTAAAGCATCCCTGGACAAGACATATATAAATCTCCTGCAAAGATATGTATTTCCTGAACTCTTGCATGCTAAAATTTTAAGATGGTTTGTTTTTACCGCTTTCAACAAACTCGATATCAACCAGATAAGAATAATAATGAAATATGGAGAAAAAAGGGCAATAGACATTATCCATGGCCAGAGAACTTACAAATTCTTACGAAGAATACATGGGTTACATGAGGGCATAATCTAACTACCATGCTCTCAAAGAGACTCGGGCGAACCTTGTGTCCGTAACTCACAGCGATGGCTTCAAGGAACCAGGCAAGGATGAATTCATTCTGGATACGAGAAGATACCTTACGAAGGAAGGGATTCAGATCTACACTGGCACGATTCTCACCCACTACCTGGAAAATCCCTCATGGACGACTTCCAGGGCTCTACCCTGTCTATATTATTGCCAATACCTTTCAGCCCCCTAGCCCTTCATCAAGGTGAAAAACTGTGGTATCAGCAATATAACCGGAGTCTGCATATCGCTTAACCGATTGAATTGCATAGTTTAAAATACATAGAATGGAAAACCAGATCAAGGCGGTGGCTTGTCATCGAATATACCCGGCGGGTCTCCTGAAGTGTTAGGCAGCTGATTTTTAACAGTGATTGTCACCTGGGCCGTTGTAGTCTTTTCCTCATCGCCAGTCACCGTGATGGTGTACGTTGTTGTCTTTAAGGGGCTCACTTGAATGGAGCCGTTCACATCTACTGGTCCTATGTCCTGGTCGATAATTGCTCTCTGAGAATTACGTGAGTTCCAGCTCAGAGTAGATGCTTCGCCTTCATTGATAATATCGGGTGTGGCGGAGATAGATACCGCGGGCCTTGGATGAACCTTTATCGTGACATTGGCGCTTGTTGAACCCCCTTTCCCTTGAGCGGTGATCGTGTACGTAGTGGTATTTGCCGGATAGACTGTCATCGATCCATTCATATCCACCTGGCCGATGCCGTTGTCCAACATTGCGGAATCAGCATTCTCCGATGCCCAGGTAATTGTGGACGAATCTCCTTCCAGGATATTGTCTGGGTCAGCGTTAATGCTCACATGCAGCGGTTGTTCCACCGTGACAGTAACCGTGTCAGTGGCTGTACCCATAGGCCCTTTGGCTGTAATGGTGTAGGAGGTAGTTGCTGAAGGCATCACCATCAAGGAACCATGCGGCATTACCGAGCCGATATCATGGTCAATGGTCACACTGTCAGCATTGAAGGAGGACCAGGAAAGTGTTGATGTCTGACCCCCTGAAATAAAGACAGGTGATGCTTTAATAGTAACAACCGTACTCTGGTTTACAGTTACAGTGACGGTTTCTTTCGCTATACCACCCGGGCCGATAGCGGTAATTGTGTAACTAGTCGTTGATGTTGGTGAAACATTTAAAGATCCATTCGGAAGCACTGTACCTATGCCGTGATCAATGGTGACGGTGTCTGCATTGATGGAAGACCAGGAAAGTGTTGAAGAATCACTTATACCAATGGTGCTCGCAGAAGCGGTTATATTCACTGTGGGTGGTTGGTGCACAATGACTGTGACGGAATCGGTTGTATTTCCACATCGGCCGGCCGCTGTTATGGTAAAATTCGTGGTGGTTTCTGGATATACCATGAGTGTGCCTGATGCACCTACCTGGCCGACTCCATGATCGATACTGGTACCCTGATCTGCCTTCTGCGACGTCCAAATAAGTGAGCACGGCTCACCAGGCAGTACAGCCGATGGATTTACAGAGAGTTGCACCTTGGGCATGAGACACTTATGAACTTTTACCATTGCGGTGTCCGAGGCGATGCCGCCTCTGCCATCGGAAACCGTAAGGGTAACCCTGTACTTCCCAGGTTCTTTGTATGCATGGATGGGGAAAACACCATCGTCGTGGGTGCCGTCACCAAAATCCCATTCATAAAGCAGTTGGGGACCATTAGGGCTATAGGAGGCAGAACCGTTAAAGGCGATATCCTCTCCTTCCTCAATGGAATACGGCCCACCTGCCTGGGCAACAGGAAATGTTGTGGGAGTTGTAAGACTGTCTACCTCTACGATTAATCTCTGGGAGGTGTAAGATCCATTTCTATCCTTAACCTTTACACTGACTTCAAAATCCCCGGGTGAAGCGGGCACCCATTCAATGAGACCGGTCTGCGGATCGATTCCCATGCCTTCAGGAGGATTGTCCAGGGAATACAGCAAGTTATCCCCCTGCATACCTGTTGCCAGAACATTATAGGTATATGGCAAACCTACCACTGCATGGGTTATGGGTATAGAATAGATGACAGGTGGATAGTCCCACCTGGGTAACCAGGTATAGGGGTGTGCACTTTTTACCTGGGAATACAACCACTGCCCATTTGATAATGCAGCAACGACATACAGGTATGTGGCGTCAGTCACTGCAGTATCAGTAAAGGAAAGATCGGCTTGAGGCAGCTCAACGATTTTCTTGAAGCCTGAAGGATTACTTATAAAGGAGCGGTAGATCACATACTTCTGTGCGCCCTCCACCTTAGGCCAAGTTATAAACACCTTAGCACGTTTTGAATTCAAAGAAAGGGAGAAGGCAGGCTCAACAGCGATGTAGCATGTGAACGGTCCGGAGCGATTCTGGCCATCATAGGTAAATAAAGACACAGCATGAATTCCTTCAGGAAGGACAACATCTAGATTGGGGCCCGATGCCGGAGGGAACGGACCATGCCATTCATACGAGACAGGTTCACCTTCAATCCCCTCAAACAGAGAGCTGTCCAATGTCACATCGTAACCCATAGGGGAGTTCTTAGAAAAGATGATTCTATCCTCATTCTTAGGCGGGCTGGCAGCTGATATCGACCCGATGGAGATCAAGGTCGCACCAATGAGTATGAGGATATAGAAACAAAATATTATGGCTGCAAACCCGAAGCCCGCCATTATATATAAAGGCAAACGCGGTATGCCTTGTTTATCGAGAATAACCTCCTCCAGTTCGCTTCAATGAAGCAAGAGAAACAACCTAGTTTTGTGCAATGCAAAAATCATACGAATCTATGACCGTTACAATTTCAATGACTTATTCAGCAAGTGAGCCGAGGATATTCCTTTTTAAGAGAAATATTTTCATAGTCATGGGAAAATTGGTTCCCTTATGATTTATGAGAACTCAAAGAATTACTTTTCAAATTATTAATAATGAGTTATTGCACAGGCCGTAACCTGGTTGTGAAGATATGAAAATAAAAAAAGAAAGTATCATATTTATTATAGTGACCTTGGGCATACTTTTCTTGCTTCCGGATATTTCAAAGCCGGCTCTTGAGGCTGCCTCAGGTGCTATAGATAAACATAAGATATTGAGGATTGTGGTTGATCCCGGTCATGGAGGGAAGGATCCAGGTGCTATCGGGCCAGGGGGAGAGAAGGAAAAAGATATCACATTGGCAGTAAGTATGGAACTTGCCATGCGCCTGCATGAACAAGGTTTTGAAGTCTTCCTTACACGAAAAGGGGATACCTTTATCCCCCTTGAGGAGCGTACAGCTTTTGCAAACAAAATGAAGGCAGGACTTTTCATATCTGTACATGTGAATGCAAACGATAAAGCGTCGTTGCAAGGCGTAGAGACATATTTTCTCAACCTGACAACCGATCCTTCTGCCATCAAGGTGGCGGATAGAGAGAATGCAATAGCCTCTAAATCGATGAGCGATCTTCAGTTCATAATCAAAGACCTGACGCTTAATGCAAAGATAAACGAATCGTCAAAGTTTGCCACATCCATTCAGAAATCTATTATATCCTCTCTGGGGAAGTCAGGTCATACATATAAAGATCATGGCGTAAAACAGGCGCCTTTTTATGTTCTTATGGGTGCACAAATGCCGGCAATACTCATAGAGACCGGGTTCATCACTAATGCCAAAGAATGCAAACTCCTGCAGAAAAAATCTTATCAGAACAGTATCGTTAATGGCATCATCAGCGGTATTAATGTATATGTTACAAATTCGAACTATGCCTATAACAGCAGAAACTCTTGAGAAAGAAAGGCCTCAAGTAGAACATCAGCTTTTGCTTAATAACTGATTGAAATCGTTGGTTAGGATAAAACTATGCATAAAAATAAATTACCAACATTCATTATAGCCCTTATACTTATATGCTCACTCTCCCTTGTTTGGTGTGATGAGGTACCTGCGGCAGATCAGAAGGTCTTTGTGCTCTGCTATCATTCATTTCTCGGCAACAAGCGATTTGCTGGTGATGTTTCCACACAAGAACTCAGTACTCAAATAGATTTTTTCAAGAATAAAGGGTTTCATTTTATCTCGTTTGCAGACATTATCAATGATACGATAACAGGATCACGCAATATCCTCATCGTTATTGATGATGGAAATGAAAGCGTTTACCATGTTTATAACGAAATTTTCAAACCCCGGCATATCAAACCCATACTTGCCATCTATCCAAGCATCATAAGTAAGAAAAGCTTTGCCCTTACTTGGGAACAACTAAAGGAACTTTCGCAAGAGGGATGCGATATTGCAGCCCATGGATACTACCACCTCCACCTGAATCAAAAGCTCTATGACCAAGATCGGTCAGCCTTTACCAAGGAGATCTATCTCTCTAAAGAGGTCCTGGAAAAAAAGTTGAATAGAAATGTTTCAATATTTGTCTATCCCAATGGGGTTCGTTCTGACATCACGAAGAAGACATTAATGGAGGCAGGTTATATTTGTGCCTTTACCATCCAATGGGGTACCCTGCTCTCTCCGATAAAGATGAACAAAGATCCTTATGAGCTTCCCCGCTATATGATCTATCAAAACAATTGGGGTATGATTTCGAACTCAATCATAAAGGCATCTGCAAAATAGAAACAGCATCAATAATGTTACCTTCACTGGGTTAGGATTGGTCATCTCTCACGATCTTTTTCCCCAATTCCTTTGCTGTTTTCATCAATGCCTTATTTGATTTAATCTCCCCTGCCCCCATGGCACTTCCATAGACCATTCCTACAATTTTTGATCCTGTAAACCCATAGGCATCCTGAAAAGTTCGAAGGGCATTGACACATCCTGAGTCAAAAGGGTCTTCCCCGCCATAGCTCAGAGCAATAGCAATGCGCCTTCCAGTAAACGGATCATTCCCATAGGCGGGTAGTGCAAAACATCGATCCATCCAGATCTTAGTCTGGGCTGACATATTAAACCAGTAGACTGGGCTGGCAATAACCCAGGCATGTGCACCCAGCATGGTCTTATAGATTCTTTGCATGTCGTCTTTTATGGAACAGCCCTTGCTGTTTGGTTTCTGGCATGCATAGCAGGATTTACAGGGGGCGATGTCAAGACCATGGAGATAGACGGTCTCCACAATCGCCCCTGACGAGCTGGCCCCCTTGGCAATCTGTTCCGCCAATAGTGCGCTATTTCCCTTTTCCCTTGGACTGCCCAGCAGTACCAGCACCTTTTTTAAATTCTTCATTAAGTATTCATCCTCCTCACAAAATATTAGGTGTAGAATAGGTCGCGGCTTAAAAGCTAATAACCCATTTTTATTTTTTCTTGTCCTTCAACATATCCGCAAGCTTGGCAAAAGGATTGTGGATCATGGTCTCGGTATGCTCATCAGTCTGCTCTACGCTTTCACCTTCGTAATCATATCTCCCATGCTCGTTATCATGACAATAGACACACAGGTTCTCCCAGTTACTCCCATCCGGAGGATTGTTGTTATGATTGTGGTCCTTGTGATGTACAGTAAGCAGGTGGAGATTCTTGATCGAAAAATGCCGACCACAACGCGCGCATACCCATGGGTGAATCTTTAAGGACTGCTCCCTGTAGCCCTTCATGCGCTCTGTATTGGCCTGGCGGGCTTTTGCCACAATCTGTTCCATCTCTTCTTTTGTTAATTTGGTGGCTCCTGTTTTGCGGGACTTTGAGCTCTTGAAGTCCATAATCAACTCCTCCCAAAAGCATTCCCAATATAACCCAAGTAGACTCTCGCTATATTTTATGTCAGGGTAGTTTTTACATAAACACCTATCTTACGGTCTTCCTCAACAGTATGCCATACAAACCATTTTTCCAAGAATCTGATCACATCTTCAATAGTTCCTTTGTCATTTAAATAGCTCTGCATCCTATGCAAATACTCATCCAAGAGTGCTGCATGGGCCTGTTGCTGGCGATCTATTTCCGGATATTTGATTAGAAACATGATGTTTTCTTCACTGATAAAATGGTATTGGGCATATTTCTCTATTTCTGAAAGCAGTCGGATTGCAATCGCCTTTTTATTGCTATAATCATGTATGATGTTGAGCCGGTTGATCAGTTTCACAAATGCCTTATGTTGGAGATCGATTTCATCAATCCCAGTCAAATATTCATCTTTCCATTCGACTTGATGCATATCCGCTACCTCTCAACATTCTATACCCATGCTGCACTATTGCGCATGCCTTGGCAAGACACCAAATCAATCTAACAAAAGTCTTATTCTGTACTAAGTCATATAGAGGGCCTTCAGATAGTTATTGCTGATATTCGATCGCAGGTCGAGGTTGAGGGTGCCCTTCCGAACTCTGGTATCACTCGCCTTGATAAGGTATGGCTGGAGTGCGAACAGTTCAACAGACCCCAGCTTAAGATTTACTGAAGAATCCTTGATAGCGATCTCGGCCCAGCCGGCGATATCAACACTTCCATTGTTATGAATACCCTTCACTAATCCTTGAATATTAAATCGGTTTCTGCGATTCATTGTTGGGACCACCAAGTCTTCCATGTTGGCCTGGATCCATTCAAACCGGATTTTCAAAGGAGGCTTGGCCACAGTAGCATCATATAGTAGCTCAATAACTCCGTCTTGCAAGTTGATGCGCCCGATGCTTACTGCTGGTTTTGCAGTGACTGTTTCCGAACAGGCTGTTGTTTGATCCATTCTTGTCAGCAAGTTTGGTATTGCCAAAATCTTCCCGTTTTTTGTCCTGTATACCGAATGATAGGGATTAATAATGGTAATGGATCGGACCCGGTATTGACCGGAAAGGAGGCTGCGAAGGCTGGGTACCAGGATTACTTGATCTGCACACAGGGTATCGGTTGCAGGCCATTCGTTTGAGCCCTTGATCCGCAACCCTTCCATCTTCACACTGGTCTAGCCCACCCGGATGTCCTTGACCTCACTGTCCGGCCCCAGGGCTTATACTACCTTATCTTTCAGGATTCCAACCGTAACGTAGAAACCAATAATGCCGCCCGCGATGATGAGGATAAGAAATCCAAGATCGCTCAGCGCCCATCGTTTGCCCTTATTTACAGACATATCAGTCTTCCCACATCTGTACTAAAGTATCCAAGCTCTCCTCTTGTAATACATCGGTTCATTTCTTATCGGGAATAATAAACAGTTATGCTCGATTTTGCTAATGTATGCTGAAGGAGATTAAACCCTACCATGGCCCCTGATGCATTTGCATCAAGTGGTAATTTCTCTACATCCAATGCATATACAGTGAACTGATACCGATGCGGCTTATCCCCTACCGGAGGACATGCACCGCCGTAACCGGGTGTGCCATAATCCGTTCTGCTTTGGACACTACCTACAGGCGCTAATCCCGATGCAGGATCACCGGCATTCTTGGATAACGAAGTAATTTTTGCCGGAATATTAAAGATTATCCAATGCCACCACCCGCTTCCGGTTGGTGCATCAGGATCATAAACAGTAACTGCCAAACTTTTAGTATTCTTTGGAGCTCCTTCCCACTGTAAAGCAGGTGATATATTCTTTCCCGTGCAGCCGAAACCGGAGAAAACTTGCTCCATGCCAAGCCTTTTACCTTGGTTGAATTCAGGGCTTTTAAGTTTAAAATCCCCTGCAAAGGCGGATGTTACAAATGCACTTAATAAGAACACCGCGACTATAGTATTCCTTTTCATTATTTTTTTCCTCCTTTTGAAGGTATTTGACGACACCTCCCTTAGATTAAGCAAAGAGGGGTTCAAGTCAACTGTGAGTACAGGGAGAAAAGCTGTCTAAAGCACAGGGGCACCTGCCCTACCCGTTTTCAAGATACTCACACTGATCTGTTCATATGAGGTTCTCCCCTTGACGCAATCCTTTCCCTCATCGTACCTTGGGTAAGGTGAACAGAGGTATTCTTGCAGGCGTGTCCTGCATATTCATGGAGATACATACATGAGCACACCCGAAGATATAAAGCGTTTCCGCCGAAGAGATGGTAGAACTTGCACTGATCTACCAGGCAAAGGGCATAGCCCCTGGGGCTGCGCATAACATGGCGCAGCGTTTGCTTTCCGATAAGCAGACAGCCCTCGAAACACTGGCCCGCGAGGAATTGGTATCGATCCGCAGGAGCTAGGCGGCTCGGCCTTGGAGGCTGCCATCACCTCGTTCCTTTTATTTTCCATGGGTGCAGTCATACCCGTGTTTCCCTATATATTCTTCTCCGGTATTGCCGGGATCATAGCCAGTGCTGCATCCAGCGCATTTGGTCTATTCGTGATAGGTGCTGCAATCACACTGATGACCGGGAGTAATGCAGTAATCTCCGGACTACGCCAGGTTGCTTTCGGACTGGCCGCCGCTGCAATTACATTCGGAGTCGGACGGATCGTCGGGGTCAATCTAAGCTGATGATGCAGGAGTGTACTCAGGGATGTTCCATACTCCTTGCTTGCGTAAAGGTGCCTATCATTACTAAAACAACGAAGACGATAGTCCGGAAGGTTGGATCGAGCTCCAACTGACCGACAATCGCACCTGCTCCGACAAGGCTGGAGAGCAGGATGATCGCCCAATTCATGAGTAAGCCGGAAAACACTGCACCGATTACTCCGCCGATAAAGAAAAGGAGGATGTCTTTTCCTATAAAACCCAAAGAATGAGATAATAATAAAATAAGGAATGCCCCTGCATAGAACCCTGCTAGAACGAATGCTAGGCGTTCTATAAGGATAGAAAGTAATGCACCGAACAGGCCTGCTACAAAACCACACAGCAGGATAACCCATTGCGGCTGATTGGCAAGAAGCACATGGGTAATCTCAACACCTACCAGAAATCCTGCAATGGCGATAAAAAGCCAAAAAAGCCTCCACCCATAGACAAGCACGATAAGACCCAAGAGCACAATCAGTAATTGCATGATGTATTCGTTAATACCAGAAGCCTGATACCTTGCTCAAGGCTGATATCAATAATACCCCGCGACCTCATAATGAACGACGAGTGAATAAATGAGAAACCAAGTTCCATGCATGAGGTAAATTAATTCCCATGTTTCCTGTAAGATAGACATACAATAAATCTAAAAGAATGAAATCTTGTCATAAAAATTTTGGCACTTTTTTTGCGTATAAAAAATAGACTGCTGAGGAGAGATATATCCACTTGTCGATAGATGCATTTCTCTTTGAATGCAAATGCAGTCATTTTAACTTGAGGCTCTGAATGGGGATAATTAGGTCATGGAAGACCTCACGGTCTTCTATTATAATAAGTATAATGGTCTGTTTAGTCTTCTTATTCACTGGGAAAGGGTTTGCCCAGGAATGGGAATGGCAGAACCCCCTTCCTCAGGGTAACAGTCTAAATGCCACATGGAGCTGTTCGACCAACGATGTTTTTGCCGTTGGATATAATGGCACAATCCTTCACTATGACGGCAACACCTGGAGCAGCATGCCCAGCGGGACCACTAATAACCTGTGGAGTATCTGGGGTACTGCAAATAACGATCTCTTTGCCGTTGGATACAGTGGTACGATCCTGCACTATGACGGCCATACCTGGAACAGCATGGCCAGCGGGACCACAAATTACCTATGGGGAGTCTGGGGCGTTTCCGGCAAGATGTCTATGCTGTTGGATATAATGGAACCATCCTTCATTATGACGGCATCAAATGGACAAACATGAACAGCGGAACCACTAACACCCTGAGGGGAGTTTGGGGCTGTTCGAGCAACGATATATATGCTGTTGGATATAATGGTACGGTCCTTCACTTTGATGGCTCTGTATGGACTACCATGTCTACGGGAGTGAGCAGAGATCTTTTAAGTATCTGCGGCAGCTCGAGAACCGATGTCTATGCTGTTGGATATGATGGTGCAATCCTTCACTATAATGGTTCCTCTTGGAGCATCATGAGTACAGGGACCCATAAGGATCTTCTAAGCATCTGGTGCAGTTCGGCAGCCAGTGTATATGTCGTCGGTGATGCAGGTTCAATCCTGCACTATAACGGCAGCACCTGGATCCTGATGAGTAGCGATAGGACATCTAATCTTTATGGTGTTCAGGGCACTTCT